>JBLFWX010000007.1:0-99224 GCA_047611805.1 Gammaproteobacteria bacterium | reverse complement strand
GACGGTCTCGATGTACGCGACCACGAGGTGCGACTACTCGATCAATCGCGCATCGGCGCCGTGCTAACCGGCGAACAATTCGCACTTCGTGGTGGGCCGCCGGTCACCGCGATGTTGATTCAAAATACGAATCCGATGTCCGTCGCGCCCGATCAGAACGTCGTGAGACGAGGGTTTGAGCGACAGGATTTGTTTGTCTGTGTACACGAACAATTCATGACGGAGACAGCGCAGATGGCGGACATCGTGCTACCGGCAACGATGTTTCTTGAACACGACGATGTGTATCAAGGAGGCGGGCATCAGCACATAATTTTGGGTCCGAAAATTGTTGATCCGCCGGATGGGTGCCGCTCAAACCACGAGGTTATTTGCGAACTGGCGCGGCGACTGGGCGCTGAACACCGTGGCTTCAGCTTGTCGTCGCGAGAGATTATTGATTGGACTTTACAAAATTCTGGCTGGGGGACCTTGGAAGAACTCGAGAGTGCGCGTTGGATCGATTGTCAAACTAGCTTCGATGAGGCGCACTATATCGACGGATTCGGGCACGCGGATGGCCGCTTTCATTTCGCCCCGGATTGGACCCAGTTCGGCCCTGATGGATTTGGCCCGGATGGCACCTACGCGATGCCGCCGAAATTGCCCGATCATTGGAATAGCATTGAGGTAGCGAATTCGAAGATGCCGTTTCGCTTAGTGACAGCGCCGGCGCGGAATTTTTTAAACTCGACCTTCAACGAAACACCGAGTTCTGCACGGCGGGAACAACGGCCAACGGTCATGCTGCATCCGGACGATGCCGAGCGTCTGGGTGTCGTGGCGGGCCAGATGGTGACCTTAGGCAATGACCGAGGTGAATTAAGTCTGGCCGTGCAGCTGTTCGACGGCCTGCAAATTGGGGTCGTTATCGTCGAAAGCATTTGGCCAAATTCCGCTTTTCCAGGCGGACAAGGGATCAACGTCTTAACCGGTGCGGATCCGGTCGCGCCGACTGGCGGCGCGGCCTTCCACGACAATCGTATCTGGATTAAGGCGAGTCGAACGGCTGCATGAGGTGACGACAATTCAGGGGGAAATTAGAAAGTCGATTTGAGCGCGGCTTCGCAACGGATTATCGATAGCGGTGTTGTGAGCGTGAATGACCCGGCGCCGTCTTAAATTGCGAGCCTTCGGCGTCGGGCAGTGACGAAACTGCCGCGCAGCAAACCGCGCGGCAGTTAGGTTAAATTAACGAATCTCCATTGCTCGGGTCGCGATTATGGCGATCCCGCCCCCGGAACCTTAACCGTGACTGTTTCGATACGCCCTAAGCGAGCACCCGTCGCAATATCTTCGATCTGGCCGCTATAGGTCATGCAATACAAAGTGCGGTTATCTTTGCCACCAAGTTGGCAGGCGACAGCCGCGCGCTCGCCAACGTTGAACTTATCAGTGATTTCCCCGCCGTCGACCACCCGCGCGAAATCGCCGGTCGCAAATGATGCGATCCATATCCCGCCTTCGACATCGAGGCAGATCCCATCGGGGGTTAGCTCGCCGAGGTCCGCAAAGATTCTGCGATTACTCAAATTACCATTCGCATCGCGGTCGAAAGCTGTCAGCCGGTTACCGAAAGTCTCCGCAACGACCAAGCTCGCACCGTTATTCATGAGTACCATGCCGTTCGGGAACATCATCTCGGAGGCCACGATCCGGTGGGATCCATCAGGTTCGATTAAAATCAGTTCAGCGTCTTTCGGGTCTTCGCCGGCGAAAATATCGTAGCCAAAATTCCCGACATACGCGCGACCTTTATCATCGATCACCATATCGTTGACGTCGGCGTCTACCGTTCCACTGAGGTCGGCGTGCAGTTGCAAGTTGCCATTCACATTGCGATACACGCAGCGATCTGCCATCGACACAATTAGCAGAGATCCGTCCGGCATGAAACCTAATCCTGAAGGTCGGTTTGGTACATCAACCACGTTTGAGACGTTCCCTTTGGGATCGATCTTGTGCACCTTGTGCGCCCACATGTCCGAGATCCAGAGCGAACCATCATGCCAACGTGGCCCTTCCAAAAAGACGAATTTGTCGGCGAAAACCGTAGTCGAATAATCAGTCATATCAGCTTCCTCATTGTGTCGTTAATTCCTGTTGTGTAATTCTTGCCGAAGAATCGGTGCGTTGTTAGTCGCTCGTAGCTGGCCCAAAACCGGATCTGGTAGCGCAGGTGCGTTCGCGCGGCCAGCGAAGTTCACAACTCTATGCGCTCAAAGCAAATTTCGCCACAAAGTTATCTACGACATCAATCCGAAGGTTCCTAAGCCATCTGCGGTAAAATTATATTTCAGCAAGGTCGCAAACACGGGTCGAATAGGCTAATTGGTTACTCAACAACAAACAATTACGGGTCAAAGGACACTCCTCGATGCTGCGGCTCGTTGCCTAGGAGAATCTGATCCGATGAAAAAATCTACTTGTGTTGCGGCCCTTCTCGAGGCGCAGGACTGTGCTCGCGGGACTTGCCAATCTGTACTTGTTGGACGGCCCGCATTGCCGCAACTCGTTGATCCACGAAAACTGCCGCGGCGTAAACTGGGATCGCAAGCGGGCCATGGCGCATTCGTCCATGCAATCTGCCATATCGAATTCACGGCGATTAATCTCGCACTCGATGCGGCTGTTCGGTTTGATGGGATGCCTGATGAATATTATCGCGATTGGATCCGTGTGGCGAAAGAGGAAGCCGAGCATTTTTTGCTATTGCAGCGTCATTTGAATTCGATTGGCTACGCTTACGGCGATTTCACGGCCCATGATGGCCTCTGGGATATGGCCGAGCGCACCAGCGACGATGTGTTGCGACGTATGGCGCTAGTGCCGAGAGTGATGGAGGCTCGCGGCCTAGACGTTACTCCCGACATGATCGCGCGACTGCGCTCTGTTAACGATTGCGCCGGAGCAGCAATACTTGAAAGAATCCTCGACGATGAGATCCGCCATGTGGCGGTTGGCAGCCGCTGGTTTGCGTGGCTTTGTGCGGCTCGTGGACTTGATAGTCAGGCGACGTTTACGCAGATTGTCACGGCCGAACTCGGTAGGGTTCGGACGAATCATCTAAATAGACCGGCACGGCTCGCGGCGGGCTTTTCGGAATCGGAACTGGATTGCTTGACCGGACCAAAACCTGTGTGATTATGCTGAACTTAAGCTGTAGTGAGCCGTCCAAATGCAAAGAAGAAATCGGATTGTGGGTGAGAAAGTGATGATTACCATGCGTTATTGGCCGATATGCGCGATGTTTATTTTGCTAAGTGCACAGACCTTTGCCCGTGGCAGCGATTTGCCCGTGCGATCTTTAAGCGGTGACAGCATTGCCTTGTCGTCGTATTTTGAGCCGGGTAAATGGACGATGGTGATGTTGTGGACGACTTACTGCGGAACCTGTAGTAGTCAGTATCCGAGTGTGTCCGCATTTCACGACAAACATAAGTCTTCAGACGCGAAAGTGATTGGCCTCTCTCTGGATGGGTTTTCCGAGATCGAAAAAGTGCGATCCTATGTTGCCGCGAAGCCCATGACTTTCGTCAGCGGCATCGTCGAAGTCGAAGCGTTGCGCGACGCCTATCTTGCGCTTACTGAAGAATCATTCACCGGTACGCCAACCTATCTGATGTTCAACCCGGAGGGCGATCTCATCGCTCATGTTCCTGGGAAGCTGCGTATGGCTGACGTTGAACGCTTCATCGCCGAAAATTCCGAATAATAGTACGGGCTCGACTTACCAGCTTTCCGTGCCTCGTTCGCCTTTGACAGGCCCGACGATTTCGTGGGTCATCCAGCCACCATAAAATTCGCCAGCCTGTGGCTCGACTCTTTCTTCATCGACCCAGCACGCGACTCGCCCTGGGTAAAAAGCGACGTAATTCGCGAGGGCGGAATATTCATCGTTCGGTACCGGGTAATACCAGGCAACGGCTTGATCTGACTTAACTGGCGGCGCCAGGCGCAAATAGTGCGCACGACCTTTCCATTCACACCACGACTCACCGCCGCACGGATCTAGACAATCGAAATTGACGTCCGCAGCTGGCAAGTAATAGGTTGGCGGGCCTGCTGTTTCGAGTACTCGAATCGAACGTGAGGAGCGCGCGAGCGCTCGATCTTGAAACATCACCAGGATCGTTTTGGTACTTCTCTCGGCCCGTGGCGGGCGCGGGTAGTCCCACACGGATTCTTGTCCGGCACTCGGCATTTCCGCGAAGGGTGGACGTACTTTGCCGGTGTAATACCAGAGCTTAGATGCGTCGAAAATGGGCATAGGATTTTGTTCGCCATCCATTAGGGAATCCAAACTGCATTGTAGGCTTTAGCGACACTCGCGATACTACCTTAGGTAATGATCAGGGCTAACAAATGCATGTGACACATCCATCGACTCGTTAATCGTTGCCATAGATATTTCCGCGTAATGCGGAGATCACCACTGCCGGAACGCACAACACGGCAGCAAACGCAAAACTCATGCTCAGACTTCGTTGAAGCGCGTCCAAATTGTCCGCGCCGATTTCAACGCGCCCAATCAAGCTACCGAAGATTAACGTAACGACCGCCATACTCATCATTTGACCGATGACTTTAAAACTCGCGTGGCCCGCAGATGCCGTGCCAAAGTGAATCGGTTCGACCGAACTCATTACGGCACTGGCGTTCACCGGCGCAAATAAACAAAACCCGTAGCCCGAAATCACTAGACTCGCGACGATGTAGGTCATTGAGGTGGATTCCCCAAGCAGGCTTAACATGACCAATCCAACACCCGTTGTCGCGATCCCTATTGATGCAAGTATGCGCGGTTCAAATCGATCCGCCAGGCTTCCAGCATGTCGCGCAAACAAGGCGATCGTAACGGGTTGCGCCATTAACAATAAGCCGGTGGTTTGCGCATCCATTGATCTGACGTACTGAAAATACAGGCTAATCAAACCCAGCGTCGAGAAACTCGCAGCGTACATCAGTAACGCGGCGGCGCACGATAGCGTGAACAGCGGATGCGAACGAAACAAGCGAACATTAAAAAGAGGATCAGCCACGCGCATTTCGATGTTCGCGAATAGTAATAAGCCGAAGCCACCAGCGACCAAGAAACTAATCGCCGTCGGTGCCGGGAGCATCGCAATCCCATAAGCGAGGCCGAGAATCGCTAGTGCGTATACAAATGCGCCTTGGAAATCAAAACGACCTCTGTGCTCCGCTTTCCAATCGACTCGTACGACCCAGATGCCGATATATAAACCTATCAAGGCGAAAGGTAAATGCATCACGAAAGCCCAGCGCCAACCGACTAGGTCGATGACAAACCCCGCAACGACTGGGCCGACACTCAGGCCGAAATATACCGTTGCAGCGACGAGTCCAAAACCGCGCCCGCGTGATTCCACTGGGATCGCGGACGAAACGATCGAAATAAACGCGACCAAAGACGTTGCGGCCCCCGCACCTTGGAGCAGACGATAAACAATGAGTGATGTTGCACTCGTCGCTGTCGCCGCAAGAATCGAGGTAACGATGACGGCGATCGTACCGCCCAGCAAGATCTTCTTGCGCCCGTACATGTCGGCGAGGCGCCCGAAACTGAGCACCAACATGGCGCCGGCGGTGAGATAGGCAAGCGGTATCCAGTTGAGTAACACCGCATCTATTCTTAGCTCGCGCGCGATGTCGGGCAGTGCGACATTTGCGGCAGACAACATCAAAGCATTAGCAAACGCGGTCGTGCTGACCATGAGCATGACGGCGCGCTGCATGCGACGTTCTTGCGCCTCGGACGAATACATAACGCTAGAATCCAGTTCTAGCGCTTGGGATTAAACAATGGTGTTCGACTTGAAGTGCGCAGATAACTGAGACGGGCAGATCACGGCGCTTTAGCGCATGAACCCGTCCATTGCTTTGAACAAGGCGCTGTTTGGATCGAGAAATCCTTCGATTGCGGTGAAGTGGTTCTTGGCGTCTTGCTCGAAGTACTCACCGTTTAATCCTGCGCTACACCACGCGGCATAGTACTCGCTCGATTGGCGGCGAAATTCATTGGACTCGTCACCACCGACGCTTACCAATAGCGGCGGAGCCTTCTTCGGCAAATGGAACAAGGGGCTTTGGCGTTCGATGGTATCGTGAGTAAGCAGCAGTTTCGGTTGTACGAAGCTGTAGCGAAGTGGCCGTAGATCGAATATTCCGCTGATGGAAATGCCGCCTTTAATGATGTCTTCATTCAAGCCGTATTCGCCTTTCCAGTCGGTACCGAGTAGTTCCGCGGTTTGTTGGCCGCCAGCGGAATGCCCCGAGACAAAAATTCTGTCGCGATTGCCGTTAAAACGGAGATCCGTGGTACGCAACCAGGCGAGCGCGGCACGCGACTGACGAGTTATTTCGTCTATGCTGACTTTAGGACAGAGGGAATAATTGGTCACAATAACCGTGTAGCCGCGGGTAACAGGTCCTCGCGCAACAAAGCTAAATTCTTTGCTCGTCAGCATGCGCCAATAACCTCCATGCACGAAAACCAAAATCGGTGCATCAGGATCGGCAGCCGGGAAAATATCGAGTGTCTCATCGAGGCTCGGTCCGAAGCGCACATCGAGCAAGCAGTTCATCTCTTGGCGAACCTTTTCACTCTCGCCAACGAACATATTCGCGTAGATCGTGAAATCGGGAACGCTCACTTCAACGTCGTACTCGAGGTCGATTTGTTCTTGAGATTCGAAATTTCTATACAGCGGCATAACAGCTCCCGGAGACTAGCACACGGCGGATACGAGCCCGATTATCTCCTACATTGCATCGTGCTGCTTGTCTTGCAGTTCGGCACTAAAGATAAATCACAAGATTGCCATGTTCGGCATCACAGTTAATGAGATCGACGCGCTTATGTTGAATCCGGTACTGGCCCTCGATGAGGACAAGATGGTGAGTATATTTCCCGGCGTAGAGATGCAGTTCTTTGTAATAAATCACAGCTTGGAAGTTAGACGTTACCTGGCAATCACCTGAGGCGTCATCGTGCTCGACTAGACGAATGTTGGAAATAATATGTGAGCAGCGCACGGTGTACTCCATCGAGGCCGCGAATGCGTGACCGAAATTTCGCCGCCGAATCTCCATCATTAGTCGGTTGTCGTAGAACAAGGAAATATGGTTGTGCGGGTTCGTTTGATCAGGGTCGACCGGCATCCAGTAATCACTATCGTCGCTATAGAGTTCGAACCAGGAATCGAGATCGGCACGGTCGAGACAATCTGCCTCGTCGTAGAGTAGCCGTTCGATTTGCTCTAGATCATGAGCCGGCATCGAACTAACTAATCAGTTGCCGTCATGAGTTGTAGCCAGGCACTGAACTGGTTGCGTGATGCGAGATCGCTCGTGCCGGTTGCCGTGCGCGTCGAACCGATGGTTTCGTCCGCCTCCGCGTGGCGGCTCAAATCCACCCACTCAGACGCCGTGCTGCGCAACGAATCCTGCATGCGTGCGTAGCAATCGAGATCGTCTGGGCCAACCATTCCGGCAGAGGAGTTAATTAATCGGGAATAGGCAATGGTGCGCTCGAACATTTCGTCAGGAGCGCCCACCAACCGAAAGTGGTAGGTTTCGACAACCGTTTCATCGACCGCACGAGGTCGCACAACCCGTATTGCTTGGACCGCGTCTTTAGCCGTAAACGAGGGATAGAAAATCGTATTGTGACGATTGGACGATAAGATCGCTTGGGCACGGCGTTCGCCGTAGCTCGACACCATCGCCTCCCAGTAGCCAGGAATGTCGGAGTAAGCCGTATGAATGCTACTCGTCCCCCCCATGTACCCATGACCATTAGGTAGCGCGGTGACTCCCATTTTGTCGAAAAACTCATACGAACTTCCAAATGGAAATAGGATCTCTGCTTCGCGCGGATAAATCGCATCGGCCGGTTGTGTTTTCATGTAGCCGCGCGCGGCCATGCCAACCGAGCTATGCGCGATCATCGGGTGCATGGCGTCGTTCAAGTTTTCGACGAACATTTTCCAATTACACGGATGTCGGTAGCGTAGCCGCCCCCCCGCAATTTCGACTCGACCGGCAGGGGCGCGGTCTGCGATGTTCTCTAAGGTGAGCGCCGCGTCGCCTAGATAAGCACGTAGGCCAGGTTCGCTCGGCGACTTTTTTGCGAACACGAATCCGCGAATGTCATCGACTTGCGGAACCGGGATAAGCCCTTGGTCACCGCCACTATAGCCTTGCGCACCGTAGCCCTCGCGGGCCGGAAGCCCACGTAAAGTGCCGTCCCTTCGATACGTCCAACCGTGATAGGGGCAGCGAAAATAGGGGTTGTTACCAGTGTATTTGGCGCAGAGCTTCGCGCCTTTGTGGCGGCAGCGATTGAATAACACGCGAACTTTATGCTCGTCGTCGCGCGCCATAATGACTGGATCCAGCCCGATTTCCGTCGTGATGAAATCACCCGGATCAGGAATTTGCGAATCATGGCCCACGTAGATCCAGCTGTGTCCCCAGATCCGATCCATTTCCACATCGAATAGGTCGGGGTTGGTATAAACGTCGCGATGCACTCGCGTCGGTTCCACCAAAGCGCGCAAATCCCTAAGTTTGTATTCCCGCGCCATGGACATTGATCGCAAGGTTTAGCGGATAGTCTAACTTTGCAGCAGTTTGTTCACGTCGCTTGCGCCCTCAAGCTGAACTAAATGACCTAAGCCGTCGAGAATATGTACCTTCACGTTGCTAGGGAGACCTTCGGCATGGGCGGCGGGGATGATGCGATCTTCTGATCCCCAAATCACCTGAACGGGCATCGACAGCGATGCCAAGGAATCACGCAAGTCAACGGTCTGCTTGTCGCCATCAAGAAACCCAGCAGCGATTTTTGTTAGCGCTTCACTCACGCCATCAAGGCGTTTGAATTTCAAAATGTCGTCGATCATCGTTCGGTTGATCAATCCCGGATCACCAACTAGCTGCTGTAATAACGGTTTTATATCGCGGCGCGATTCTGAAGATACGAAGCCAGAGATGTAGGCGCCGTTGATTTCAGGCCCGATGCCGGCCGAACCGATCAGAGATAGCGCGCTCACTTTCGCTGGATGCGACACGGCAGTTTGCAACGCTACCGCACCACCGAGTGAGTGTCCGATGAGATGAGCGTTATCGATAGACAGTGCTTGCATGAAACTAACGATAACTTCAGAAAGTCCTGCAACTGATCCATCGGTCACAGCTTTGGACGATTGCCCGTGACCCGGCAGGTCGAGGGAATAGACCGTCGCACCACTCGACAAGGGTTCTTGAGTAAATAACCATAAATCGAGATCACCGCCGAAGCCGTGGATCAAAATTATATTTTGTTGCCCTTCACCCATGCGCAAATAGCGAATTTTCTGTTCACCGATATTGAGCCATTCGTAATTAGCGCCAAGCTCGCCTTCCTCGGCGCTTTCTGGCGGCACATAATTGGCTTGAAATTCTGCGATAAAAGAATCGATATCAGCATCCGCCGTTTCTGCGCTAGCAAGTACTCCGAGCAATGCGCCGACCCCAAGGGTTTGATCAGCTTCGGCAACGCGCCGACGTAGAATTCCGACATCCAGTGCTTCGAAGGTGTTCGCTATTTTTTCCGTTTCAATGTCCATTATTTCATCGCCAAGCGCGATCGCGGTGTTTTCTTCAACGAGCCATTCGATAACTTTCCCTTCAATCATCGACAGTCCCCATTTGGGCATCGTGATAGGGATAATTTGTGGGTCACTCATAATCTTGATCCGTGTCTAGCAAGCATTGAACGTCGTTCGAAATTGAAAGCTTGGTTTAGTAATTGGCTACCAAGCTTACTGCCGTCTCAATATTGGCAGGACTCGGTATGTAGAGATCTTCGAGCGTGCCGTTAAACGGTACCGGCGTATGTGGCGCGGTTACCATTTGGATCGGGGCTTTTAATGAGCTAAAGCCTTTTTGTGCTACCAGACTCGATATATCAGTCGCCATCGAGCAGCGCGGGTTGGATTCATCCACAATCACCAGTCGTCCGGTGTTTTCAACACTCTCAAGGACTGTCTCCTCATCAAACGGCGACGTCGTACGCGGGTCGATGATCTCGCAACTGATCCCTTTTTTCGCTAGCGCGTCCGCTGCCTTGCCGGCTTGGACAACCATCCGGCCTAACGCGACGATCGTCACATCGCTACCTTCGCGAACAATATTCGCTTCACCGAAGGGTATCGTATAGGACTCTTCCGGGACGTCGCCTTCCATCGCGTAGAGGGCTTTGTGTTCGCAGAAGATGACCGGGTCGTTGTCACGAATAGCTTGAATCAGTAAGCCCTTCGCATCGTATGGGGAGGACGGCATGACAACTTTCAAGCCCGGCACGTGCGTGAAAATGTTGTACAGACACTGTGAATGCTGAGCTGCCGCGCGGAATCCGGCGCCGTACATAGTCCTAATCACAACCGGGGTTTCTGCTTTGCCGCCGAACATGTAGCGGAACTTCGCCGCCTGGTTGTAAATTTGGTCGAAGCAAACGCCCAAGAAATCGATAAACATGAGTTCGCACACGGGCCGCATGCCTGTTGCCGCAGCACCGACGGCCGCACCAACCAAGGCCGATTCACTGATGGGGGAATCCATGATGCGATCGCCGTATTTAGCGTATAGCCCTTTCGTAACGCCAAGGACGCCGCCCCAAGCATCCATTTCGCCACTCGCGCCAGTGCCACCAACGACATCTTCGCCCATTACGATAACCGTTTCATCGCGGGCCATTTCTTGGTCGAGTGCCTCATTGATCGCCGTTTGGTACGTTATTCTTCGTGCCATGCGTGTTACTCCGGAAAATTGTGCGCGTTAAATTAGTTGCTTAATCGATCGCTATTAACAATGCTCGTGATCGACGTGTTTCCTTAGTACTTGATATATACGTCGGTCAGTAGGTCCGCAGCATCTGGTTCTTGGTCGGCGATGGCTTTGGCCGTCGCGTTGTCAATTAGCGCTTGGACTTCCTTATCGATCGCCGACAAGTCATCAGCTGTGATCGCGGTATCTGCGAGCAAGGTTTTTGCGAATCGCTTGATGCAATCTTTGTTCTCACGAATATCTTTCACTTCGTCTTTGGCACGGTAATTTTGATTGTCGCCCTCGAAGTGACCAAAAAAGCGATCAAGTTTGCATTCTATTAACGTTGGACCGCCGCCATTGCGCGCTCGATCGACCGCTTCTTTAGTGGCTTTATGTACCGCGAAAAAATCGTGTCCGTCGACGGTAACCCCGGGCATGCCGAAGCCTTCCGCGCGTGTTGAAATGTCTTCGCACGATACCGACCATGATGCTGCCGTGGCTTCTGCGTAGCCGTTATTCTCAGCCACAAACACGACCGGTAACTTCCATACCGTTGCGAGATTGAGACTTTCAAACGTCGTGCCTTGATTAGATGCTCCGTCGCCAAAGAACGCGAGCGCGACGCCGCCATTACCTTTCATTTTAGCTGTCAAGCCGGCGCCGCATACGAGGGGTGGTCCGCCTCCGACAATACCGTTTGCACCCATCATGCCGACGTCTAAATCGGCGATATGCATCGATCCGCCCTTGCCACGACAAGTGCCACTTTTTTTGCCATGGATTTCGGCCATCATGCCGTCCACTTCCACCCCTTTTGCAATACAGTGACCATGGCCGCGGTGATTACTCGCGATGTAATCGGTTTCGCGCAAATTCATGCACACGCCAGTGGCTGAGGCCTCTTCGCCGGCATATAAATGCACGAATCCTGGGATCCCTCCTTTCGCGAATTCGACGTGCACTCGTTCTTCGAACTCTCGGATGGTCTTCATGGTTCGGTAAGCGTCAAGCAAGTCTTCGACGGATAAATCAATGCTCATAGTTATTCCTCAGGCGGACGTGCGTTGGGCCAACTTGGTGCGCATAGGCTACCAAGCATCGCTCGGCCGCGCACTAGGTTCTGATTTAGGGCGGCTTTCGGCGGGTTCCCGTTTTTTGCGGGAAGGAAACCGGACTGAGAATGTCGATTTCGCGGCGGGCATGAGGTTCGCGCTTTGTTCACAAACCGGTAATCAACTCGAATTCGGCATCGGGAAAGCTGACTTCAACAACCGTGCCACGGCCCCGGCGCGAGGAAATTTCAAGTGGCCAACCAAACCGATCAGTCATCCGCTTGACGAGGTTAAGACCGATCCCGTGACCGCTCTCGCGTGAGTTGCTGCCGCTGTAGTACGGAGAGAACACATCCTTTAGCTGATCATCGCTGATACCGATGCCTGTGTCCTCGATGCGCACCCGAGCGGCGCTGATGCTGACGTTAATGTGGCCTTTATCGGTATACGCGCAAGCATTACGAATTAAGTTGCCGACGATCACTGCTACGACCATCGGCGATGACGACACCCAAACATTGGCTTTTTCATGAAACGCCAATGTCAGGTTCTTTTCCCGGTAAACAAGATCGCATCGCGCAATCTCGCGTTCCACAATGTCATTGAGGCACAGACGTTCCTTAGCAATTCCCGACTCCCCCTCCCGGGCGAGCAGCAAGAATGCCTGGGTCAGTTCATCCATGTCTTTCGCGGCACGATGGATTTTGTCCGCCATCGCCCTATTCGACGGACTCAGGTCGTCTTTAGACAGCAGCATTTCGCTGGCGATTTTTATGACCGTCAAGGGGCTGCGGATCTCGTGAGATGTCTCACGAGTAAATATGCGTTCTCTTTCAACAAATTGGTTGACCCTTTCTACGAGCTGTTCGAGGGCATGCGACAGTGTGATCACTTCGTCATCTGCACCTTTGAATTCGTAGACCTTACTAAGGGTCAATCGCTCGGTCGCGTTTAAGTCAAGATCACGCACTTCTCTGGCGAGTTGCACGACCGGGGAGACTGCGCGACCCGCGAGGCGGTAGGCAAGCCACGCAGAGGTATACAAAACGATTAGCAATAAGGTGAGCGGAACGAGTCCGAAGTAGGTTGCAAGCTGGCGGATGTTATTAGCGTCAAAAACTAAAAATAATCGATGCCCTCGCACGTCGCTAACAAACACGACGGACTGTCCAACTGCAGTGCTTAGGTCGTGGATGCCTTGCGTTAGCCCTTGGAATTCTTCGGGGAAGGAATCGAGCTTCGTGGCATCGAAGACGTAGCCGATTAACGAGTGTGTGTTCGGGGCAGGCGTATCCGGATCGATATTTTGTCGAGCCCAGTAGTAGTCTGCTTCGCGTTCGAGTGCCGAGACGATAAGGATTTCACGAATCGCGAATTCCGCGACATAGACCGCAGCGATCGCCGTCGCACTGATTAATACAATCTGGAAAACGAATGCGCGCCACAGGCGCCGATTGAGGCGATGCGAGGAGTTAGTTTTCATCCGCCAGTCGAAAGCCTGCGCCGTGCACGGTGTGTATTAAGGCTTTATTGAACGGCTTGTCGACTGCCTTGCGCAACGAATACATGTGACTACGTAGTGCGTCGCTATCCGGTGGCGCATCGCTCCAGATCTCGCGTTCGATCTCGACACGCGTTACAACTCTTGGCGACGAGCGCATGAGTAGGCGAAGAATTTTCAAGCCGATGGGGGTGACGAAAATTTCACTATTTCCTCGAACTACCCTGAGTGTTTCAGAATCGAGGGATAACGGGCCGACGATTAAGTTAACACCCGACACTGAGCGTTTATGGCGGCGAATAAGTGCGGCGAGACGCGCTTCCAGCTCTTCTAAATCGAATGGTTTTACTAAGTAGTCGTCGGCGCCATGCTCGAAGCCCGACAATTTGTCGGCCAAGGTGTCGCGCGCCGTGAGCATCAAGATCGGCACATCAACAGACAATTCGAAACGCAGGCGCCGACACACATCGAGTCCATCGATACCGGGCAGCATGACATCGAGGACCAGTGCATCGTAGTCGTTACTTTCACCTAAGCGTAAGCCGGTGACGCCATCAGCGGCGTAGTCGACGATGTAGTTCTTAGACTCGAGATATTCGCCGACTGTCTCTGCGATGTCTCGGTGGTCTTCAACCAGTAGAACGCTGTATCGCATGAACTGAGCTCTGCGTGACAGTTAATTCGCTACGTCGCAACTGACGTAGTTAAGGGAGAGTTGAGGGCGCCGGACGTATCGTCTAGCTATTAAAAGTGACTTCCTCGGTCGTGACATCACGGAATCAGAATCGACGCGGGACATAGCGGTTTTTCTGATCTTGAAAACGCGAGCCTGTCCCCGCTTGGCCGGTGTCCTTGACCTTGCGACACCATAACCCCGCCGCTAGCGCGATCACGGTGCCGCGATTCGCGGCTAGCCGGCTGATGCGGCCCTCTTGCCACCCGACGCTTTAATTTTGTCGGTGAAGTTTGGCCACACCTCGTTGGTGAGTAATTCAATGCTGCGCATGAGGGCCTTATGAGGCATGTGGTTGTATATAAACATCCAAAAATAGTCGACAGGTAAGGTCTCGAGCAGCGCTTCAATCTTGCGGTTTACCGTACTCGGTGACCCATGGATAACTAGACCGGCGTCAGAAATTGCTTCAAACGTAGCCGGCGGATCCCATGGTCCTTCGCCTGGTGCGGCAATGGCGGCGTTAAATCCGAACGGAGCAAAAAAGTTGTTCCAGATAAACGAACCTGCATCACGCGCCAATCGCTCGGCCTCTTCGTCCGTATCAGCGACGATAATTTCGCGCGTTAAGGCCATGCCTTGGCCCCACTTGAGATCGCGTCCGGCTCTCGCCGCAGCTTCTTGACCGGCCCGAAAATGGCCCTTAATCACTTCAGGATGCGTCATGATCGTAACGGGAACGACACCGCGTTCCATACCCCAGGCGATTGATCGCTCAGAGGTCGCGAACGGCATAAATAGGTCCAGCATTTTGTTGTTATAGAGTCCAGGCGCGATCCCGATTTCTTCGATGGTGCCGTCCTTGCGAACGCCTTTGCCGTATTTATGCGCCATTTCAGCGGCCGCCCAGTCGATGTCCTGGCGCGGTGGGATCTGCCAATGCTTGCCTTGGTAGCTGAATGTATCGTTGGTCCAAGCTTTCATGATGATTTCGAAGTGCTCTTCGAACAACGAGCGCTTGAGTTCCTCGTATTCTTCGCCAGTACCGGGGTCACCGAGGCCGACGTTTTGCCCGATAATATTTACCCAGCGAGGCTGGTAACCACGGGCAAAGCCGGCAAATGCTCGCCCTTCCAACATCTGTGACATCATCGCGATATCTTCCGCGCGGTTGATCGGGTTAGCGCACGGTAAAACGTTGCCAAGCTGCCCGAACTTCATATTTTTAGTTCGGCTGCCGAAATAAACGTTCAGCATCACCGGGTTGGTGGAAACTTCTTCACCTTCGATATGAAAATGATGTTCAGTGGTACCGCAACCGTAGTATCCAAAGTCGTCCATGAACTGCAACTGCTCAGTAATTTCGGCGAGCATCATTTGGTACAAATCGGTCCGCTTGCCGGCCATGCCTGCCTCTATGTCCTCTTTGCGCCCTAGAGACGGTAAATAAAATGCACCTACTTCCATTGAAATTCTCCTGCGAACAGTTCGGCCGCTTCATTTGCCGCCGGTCGTTACTAAAATCGGTTGCGTAGATTACTACTACATCAAATTATTGTATACAAATCAGACACTATGCTTAGCCGCACGCGCAACTCGCAATGCGGTTAGTGCTAAAGTCGGGCACAATGTAGAACGCAGCGGGCACGGATACCAGTCCTAGTTGTATTGCTGCGTTGCAACAAACGGTCAACAAATAGGTTGGGATCCCATGTCGATTCAAGCAATCCGAACAGAAGAAAATTTAGTTACCGAAGAACCTTATTACGAGCCCGTCGGGGACGAAATCGAGGTTTATGCGGCGGCCTATCACAATCAGCTGCCCATATTACTTAAAGGCCCCACCGGTTGTGGCAAAACGCGATTCGTGGAGTATATGAGTTGGCATTTGAAACGGCCGATGATCACGGTGGCCTGCCACGACGACCTCACCGCGTCCGATTTAGTCGGCAGATTCCTCGTCAAAGGCGGCGAAACTGTTTGGGTCGACGGACCGCTAACGCGCGCCGCCCGTAATGGGTGCATCTGCTACCTCGATGAGATTGTCGAAGCACGCAAAGATACATCCGTCGTGATCCATCCCTTGTGCGATAACCGACGTCTATTGCCGATCGATAAATTGGGCGAACTACTGCAGGCACCGGCAGAATTCTGTCTGACGATTTCTTATAACCCAGGTTACCAAAGCGTCCTGAAAGATCTGAAGCAGAGTACTCGGCAACGCTTTGTTGCCCTGGAATTCGATTACCCAAACGCGGAAAAAGAACAACTCATCGTTGAAAGAGAGGCGCCGGGAATCGATTCCGCCGTCGCAAAGCAGCTGGTGAAATTCGGCACGATGACCCGGAACCTTAAAGGCGGAGGGTTAGACGAAGGTGCCAGCACCCGCTTACTGGTTAATGCGGCGAAACTGATTGTCGCGGGTATTAAACCGGTCGTTGCTACGGATACTGCTGTTGCTCTGGCGCTAACGGACGATACCGATATGCTGAAAGCGGTGCACGAGCTAAGCCGGTCCGTATTCTAAATAGTCACCGGACTCGATCAAGTATTCCGCAGCCTGCATAGGCCGATTATTAAACTATGTCAGATGAAAGCCGACAGAACTTCCTAAACAAGATCCGCGTTCAAAAAGATCTCGAACAAGCAACCGGGTCGCTGATCGAGCGCCACGGGCGCGGCGAAGAGCTGGTGTCAAAATTCGCCGCGCTAGATCGAGACGATCAAGATTTTATCTATCACTGGGCTGGAATCGTCAGTGAGTCGAATGAAGAACTCGCCGGACATTTTGTTAATCGCGCGCCATCTGCATTTGCATTGATGGATCAGGCGGGGGTAGAAGCGTGGTTAATCGCGGCCATGGATCAGTTCGACAACGAAGGTTTAGGCACTGCAATTGAGGCGGTGGAAGATTTGCAAAATTTTTCCGCAATTTACGCTTCACGTCATACGAATTGTCCGTTCGAATCTGTCGCCCAATTTCTCCAACATTTCGTTAAAGGTCTCGGTGGGCGTGAGCTACAGATAACCACCGATCGCGACACTTACACGGACACCGAGAAATTATTCTTACCCGACTCGCTCAACGAACACAGCGAATATGAGCTAAATTTTTCCTTATACAAGCTAACGGCCGTGCACTTGTGGGCACAGTCTTGGTATGGAACGTGGCGTTACCAAGTTGTCGAACGATTGATCCGATCAGAAGATCCTGGATTGATGGCGGCAGTTTTCAATCGCCTTGAATGTATTCGCCTAGATGCATCCATTGCACGGGAATTGCCGGGTCTGCACCGTCAATTGGAAAGCGTCGCGTATCGATCTAAAGAGCATCGAGCTTCATGGAAAGCGTGGTGCGAGCAGGCCTCCTTTCTAACCGAAACTTCGGCGTCCGCACTCGACAGCGTTGCACTTATTGCTGATTTCATTTCGCGCCCACTACCTGCTTTGAAGCGCTACCAAGGCGAAATCAACTTGTTGTCCGTTCGCGATGCGATGTTCGCGCGAGTCGAGCGCGAAAAGGCGGCGATGAAGCTGGCTCTCGCGGAGTTACAAAAGGCGCTCGAACAGGCCGCCGAAGGAGACGGTGATGAAAAGCCCAATCTGAAAGAGCTGGGAGAGTTCAATCTCACCGAAGATGAAGAGTCTGGTAGCGGTGGGGACGTGCAATTTGAATTAAGTTACGACGGCGAGCCGGTTGAGATGACGCCGGAACTGGAGGCGCTGCTCGGGTCGATCATGCAGGACTTCGGCGAGGTACCGGACGATCATATGGCCGGTATCAATCCGTCCATGTATCCAGAAGACCTTGAGTCCGACGGTGGGGGACAGCTTGGGACAACTCAGAACGACGAACTAAGTGATGCGATAACGTATCGCGAATGGGATTACACACGACAGAGATTTCGCGACGCCTATTGCCTGCTCAGCGAATTCGACGTGCCAACCGGAGAATCCGGCTTTGTCGAAGCGACTTTGGAAAAATACCAAGGTCTTCTCAAATCGATCAAGAAAACCTTCGAAGCAGTGCTCGGTGAGTCGAAGCTCCAACGTCGGCAATCGCAAGGTGATGATATCGATATCGATGCGCTCGTCGAGGCCCATGCGGACTTCGCGCGCGGCCACGAAATGAGCGAATACGTGTACACGCAGTACCGTAATGTCGAACGCAACATCGCTGTCATGTTTATGGTTGATATGAGTGGCTCGACCTTGGGCTGGGTCAATGAAGCAGAGCGCGAATCATTGATTTTGCTCTGCGAGGCGCTAGAAACCTTAGGTGATAGATACGCTATTTACGGCTTTTCAGGTCGCACGAACAAGCGCTGTGAAATCTACCGCGTGAAGCGATTCGATGAATCGTACACCGGCGAAGTGCGTGAACGGATCAGTGGGATCCGTCCGAAGAGTTACACACGTATGGGTGTCGCGATCAGGCACCTCGGTCATCTGCTCAATATGACGCGTGCGCGCACTAAAATCCTGATCACCTTATCCGATGGCCGACCCGAGGATTACGGCGGTTACAAAGGTCGTTACGGGATCGAAGACACGCGCCATGCACTGCTTGAATTACGCCGTGAAGGTGTCCACTCCTTTTGTATCACCATCGATAAAGAGGCCCAAGATTACTTGCCGCATATGTACGGTGCGGCAAACTACGCGGTGATCGACGAGGTCAAAAAGTTGCCGCTCAAAGTCGCGGACATTTACCGCCGGTTAACCACATAAGTGGGGGATTGTCGCTGCGGCGATGCGTCATTGTGGCGATCCGTGTCGTCGATAGGCGACGGAGTAGAAGGGTATGTCGAACCTACAGGCGGAACCTCGAGGATAACTTTCGTCCAAGCCCGTCGTGAATAAGCAAGCGAACCCGTCTAAGGTTCAGATAAATTGGCAATTCCTTCCACTCGGGCAGCACTAAGTCATATTTCAGAATTTGCGGCACGAATATTGCGCTCGACTAATATAGCGATTGCCGTAGCAGCCCAATATAACCGCTGCGCTTATTAGCTCATATTGAATAGAAAAATGTCCAAAGAGAGGAAGCCATGAAGCCTCAGTCTACAGACCAAAGATCTGCCAGAGACGCGCGTTCGGACGAACCGGATCGTCGTGATCTCTGCCGCATCCCATTCGAATGTAGTGCGCTGCTAAGACTCGCGGAATCTTTGACTTTTAGGGTGCGGCTACGCAACATTTCCGCTGATGCAGTCCAGGTTATCTGTGAACCGCGCTACGCCTCATTAATTCATCCGGGCGGCACCTCAACGACGCCCACACCCGATCGGTTAATCGATATCTCCGTCGCGTTGTTTGAATATGCAGACAGCGAGGACTTCAAAGCGAGTTGCAGAGTAAAATATTGTGTTGAGCACGATGCCGAACGTATGGCACTGGGGCTTCAGTTCGTAAAGATGGATTTTCGATCTGTCCAGCATTTAGATAGATTCGTGGAGGCCCACGGGCCGGAGGCACAATCGGGTGTCTCGCAAGTTGCATCGTAGAGGCGTCGTATCCGCCTTTAAACTAGCCCCCCGACAAACACGGACCCGTGCGCCGTTACGTCGTATTTAAAGACGATTCATCTATGGAGCATCAAATTGTCCACCTAATGGTTGTCATCGCGTGTTCGGGTGTCGCGGCGCAATGGCTGGCGTGGCGGTTTCGGATCCCGGCGATCGTTATTCTCACAGCCGCCGGGCTACTTCTCGGGCCGGCGTTTGGCGTACTCCACCCATCCGAAGATTTCGGCGTTCTCCTTACACCGTTTGTCCAACTCGCGGTTGCAGTGATTCTGTTCGAGGGTGGCCTAAACCTACATCTCCACGAACTCAAAGACGCCGGGGTCGGACTGCGTCGATTAGTCACTGTTGGACCTATCCTTGCGTTCGCTTTGGGTAGCGGTGCCGCACATTTTATCGGCGGGTTGTCTTGGCCTGTGGCACTTGTGTTTGGCGCGATCACCATTGTCACGGGGCCAACGGTGATCATGCCGTTGCTGCGTCATGCCCGATTACGCACACGCACCGCGTCGATATTGAAATGGGAGGGGATCGTAAACGATCCAATCGGCGCGTTACTCGCTGTCGTGTTGTTCGAGTATTTCACCATAGCGGAAGGGGGCGCGAGCGGCTTCGGTCTAATTGCAGAGATGATCGAGACCATTATTGTCGCGGCACTTGTCGGCGGACTGGTTGGTTACCTACTCGGTCGAGCCTATCCGACCGGTCGTTTCCCGGAGTACCTTAAGGGGCCAACGATGTTGGCAGCCGTTTTGTTCGTCTATGCCGGCGCTAACATGTTGCATGAAGAGGCCGGACTCGTCGCTGCGACGACTTTAGGGCTGGTGATGGGCAACATGAATCTGCCGAGCATCGACGAATTACGGCGCTTCAAAGAATACATCACCGTGATTCTCGTGTCGGGACTGTTCATCGTGCTCACGGCTGATCTTGATACTAGCCTACTACTCGAAATGAATTGGCGAAGTTGGGCCTTGCTCGCGACATTGATCTTCGTCGTGCGCCCGGCGGTTGTTTTCCTAGCCACAATGGGCGCGGGTCTCGATCGCGAAGATCGTCTGCTCATTGGTTGGATCGCGCCGCGGGGTATTGTTGCGGCGGCTGTAGCCGGCGCATTCTCGGTGCGTATGGCAGAAGCCGGCTACGAAGATGCGGTCGTTCTGCTGCCGCTCGTATTCGCGCTTATTTTACTGACGGTCACTTTGCATGGATTCTCAATTGCGCATCTCGCGCGGTATCTCGGGATCGCATCGAAAAAACAAAACGGGCTGATCATCGTTGGTGCTTCGCCGTGGACAATTGATCTGGCGAAAAATCTAGTAGATTTAGATATCCCTGTGATCCTTATCGATGCGTCATGGCACCGCTTAAGACCGGCGCGCTTATCGGGTTTACCCGTGTATTTCGGGCAAGTCGTATCCGCGTCCGCGGATGAAGCGCTCGATTTAAATTCCATGGGATATCTTCTCGCGGCCAGCGATAACGATGCTTACAACGCGCTTGTATGCACGCGTTTTGGCAACGAGTTTGGCCGCTCGCGCGTCTTTCAAATACCGATGCCAGCTGCCGATCAACACGAAACCAAAGGGCTCATATCTACCTTGCGGGGGCACACCGCGTTTCCGAAAGACGCCTTGTACGAAGAGATATTACGTCGTTACTTTCAGGGTTGGAGATTTCAGAAAACCCGCTTTACCGATTCTTACACGTTTGATGATTATCGTGGCGGCGAAATCGAAGAAGCATTTGCCAGTATGTTGGTACGACCGAATGGTGCACTCGTTATCGGGCCCGTCGAGCATCACCCAAATGCAGGGGATATATTGATTAATTTTGTCGCACCGAAGAAGATCACCGCCAACATTGCGGACGTAGATCCCGGTTCCTAGTTGACTCTTTGTGGCTTGATCGGCGCTATATTTATCGTGGGTACGGGGTTCTTATTTACCGCACGGAGAAGATTCAACTCAGGCCGATGCCTCCTGCAAATCATTTTCAGACCGACACCGATTTCGTCCCGCGCGTTTAGCGAGATACATGGCCTGATCGGCTCGGTTGAAGACTTTCTCGACATCGTCTTCGTGACGTAATTCTGCTATGCCGCAGGAGAAAGTTACCGGAACTCGGGTTTGCCGAAAGTGAAAATTGCAACTCGCAATGTAGTTGCGTAGTTTCTCGAGCATCACTAGTCCGTCGTCTAGATTTGTTTCGGGAAGCAACAGCACAAATTCTTCGCCACCGTATCGACACAATACGTCACTCTCGCGGATCTGCGTTTCAATCTGGCGTGAGACTGTGGCGAGGACTTTGTCGCCTGCTGCGTGCCCGTACGAATCGTTGATATCCTTGAATAAATCGAGATCGATAACCGCGACCGATAAGCTCGAACTGTAGCGTTTCCAACGCTGATACTCTTTATTGATATTCTCGTCGTAGCCGGCGCGGTTCAGAATCCCGGTAAGCGGATCAATTAATATTTGACTATGTTGCTTTTCAAGATTATCGCGTAGCTCTTTAGCTTCAAATTCGAGTTCGTTGATCGCACGAACCATATTGTCGATTCTCTCCCGCGCACTTTCATGACGGGAATCCTCTACATGGACATATTCGTTTAGGCTCGCACCGACACTGTCGAGATGAGAATTCACCGCTGCCTTAATCGAATCGATGTCCTGTTCTTCCTCGATCTCGGTGCGCACCTCGTCGCTTCGGCCGCCGAGATCTTTTTCTAGATTGAAAGCGTTTTCCGCGCTCTCCGTGTGGAATTCGTTTGATTGCTGAATTTGAGATTCGAGCAACCTCAGTTTCTGAAGTGTTACCTTCAAGAATTGCGCGAGCCCGTCAATTTGTTCTTGGAGCTGGCTGCGGATGATCGCCGTCAATTGTGCAATTCTGGGAATACACTCGCGCAAAATGGCTACTGAGTCAGCGCTTTCTATGCGGCGGCGGGTCTCGCTGACTTGGGCGGCTAAGTTCGCAGGAAATGGAGTTAGATTCATCAGCAGCAAAAGGTGCTCGCGGGAGCTACCAAAAGCGGTGGGAGTCGCGGATTCTGAGAGTTCTTTGGAAATGAACTCAGCAGCTCGATTCAAGTTGCGCATAAGTTGCATTTCGTCTTGGCGTTGCCTGATCTGATTTTTTATATCATCGATTTCTTGCGTTGTACTAGTTGAAAATTGGATGCGCTCGAGTAGCTGCGAAACGAGAATGCCGTCGTGGGCGCCGTCGCTTTCTGATGTTTTCGTATTCACTCGACCGGCTACTGCGTCCGCAGCCCTATCGAGCGCTTGGTCGAAGCTCGCCTTATCGAGAGGTAATGAAAGTTCCTGTCGAATTTGCTCTAACGTGCCCGACTCAGCGAACTTAGCTTCAATTCTCTCTAGCAAATTACACAGTGTGCGCCCGCCTCGTTGATCGGGATTTTGATTAATACCTTGCGAGACGATGGTATCGACGACCTCGTCGATCAGACGTTGTAGGTCCTCATCTTTCTTACCGTTACGAATGAGCGTCCCTAACTCTTTGAGCTTCTTGTCGAGCGCAGGGTGAGTGCCATGGAATGATAACGCTAGACGTAGCACGCCGCGTTGTAGTCGCGAAATGACCTCTTTCGAATTGCTACCGCTCGTCTTATTGTTCATGTTATACCGTGCGCTTAAGTGCCGCTTTAGGGCCCGGTAAGCTACCGGGCGAAAGCGAGTCGTAGCACGGAAATTGATTAGGCGTACCAGCGGACCGCTCCGACGCAGTCCGCTCGCTAGATGTTGCGAACTTACGGCGTGTTTTCTTTAGCGACCAAAAAGTCCACGACCTTTAGCATTTCTTCGAAGCTCCCGCTAATTCGTGCCGAGGTGCGGTACTTACCATTGACGATCATCGCAGGCACACCCGTAATTCCGTATTCTTTTGATGCAGTCATTGCTTGGCGGGTTTTCGAGTCCACGGAAAAAGAGTTGTACGCCTCGCGAAAATCTGCATCCGATACGCCGTATTTAGCAAAAAAGGTGGCGAGCGTATCTTCGTCGCCGATTTTTACGCCTAAATTGTGGATCGCCTCAAACAGTGGTTTATGTATTTTGTCGGATAGGCCTAAGGCTTGGGCCACATAGAATGCCCGAGCATGAGGTACCCAGTTGCCGGCGAAGATGCCAGGAACTCTTCGAAACACGACGTGGTCGCGTTCTGATTCCAGCCATTTATCGATGTGCGGCTCAAACGCATAACAATGCTGGCAACCGTACCAAAACATTTCCACGACTTCGATCTTGCCATCGGCATGCGTGGTCACTTCAGGCTTTATTAGCTCGTAACTCTCGCCTTCTTTATAGGTTTCGGCAGCATTTGCACCAATCGAAACTGCGATCAAGATCGCGCCGATAATATTTCGAAGCATTAGGTTCAGTCCTCTAGGTATCCATGTTCGTTGTTGGGGTTTAGGCTCGCCGAAGTCTGGAAGGTTCCATGATCGATGATGCGATCCAGCGAAATGGCGCCACCTATCACCGGATCGCCCCATTGGGGAGTCTGCGGCAATTGCGCGCGAGAAGTTCAGAGAAGTCGATTGTCAGCAGGATAATCGAAGATCCCAGACAGTCGTGTCAAGTCCGGTCCTATTCTGCCTAAACCCATTCAGACCCTGATTAATGTAAGGCATTAATGTAACGTGAGACGCTATCGATTTCGCCGTCCGTGAGTTTTTGCGCGATGGTTTGCATCATGAGCTTCCGTTCCTTGTCAGTCGTCCGTGTCCCGTCTCGGTAAGCTTTAAGCTGTATGCCGGAATACGCTGCATGTTGTCCACGTAAGGCGGGATAGTTCGCGGCCGGGTTTCCGGCGCCATTTGGACCATGACAGGCCATGCACGCAGGGATCCCTTTTTCTTTGCTGCCGCCGCGGTAGAGCGACTCGCCAGCGGCAATTTGGTCTGTTTCAATCGAGCCGATTTTCGGTTGCCCGGCCGCATAGAAGGCTCCAAGCGCACTAATATCTTCTTCGCTTAGGTTCGTGACCATCGCCGACATATTCGGGTTGGTCCGATCGCCATTCTTGTACGCGCGTAGTTGTCCGGCGAGGTAACTTGCATGCTGCCCTGCAAGATTTGGCCACTCCGGGTTTACACTATTACCGTCGGGTCCGTGGCAAGCCGCGCACTGACCCTTCGCGATTTCGTTCGCTGATATGGGCGAGCCGGGGAAACACAGGACGTATAACGCCAAGAACAGAGCAGTTTTAAATTTCATAGGTTTTCCAGAGACAAGTTTAGCCGGGGCATTATATAACGGCTCGCGGCATGGTTTCTCAAATTTGTCGGTAAAGATTGAAGATTATTCGTAGATTATCTCTTGGTCCCGTCGGATCGCGCAATATCGTGATCTCACAGGGTCTCACGGTCACTAGTTAGGAAATATTTCAAATGTCACGCGAGTCCCAAACGGCGACGATTAACCTAAGCACGGCTGAATTCGTCAAGGAAGCGCATCTGTTAAGCGAGATGCCGGCCGACTTTGGCGCAGAGATTGTGTTTGCGGGTCGATCGAATGCCGGCAAATCCAGTGTAATTAACGCTTTTTGTAACCGCAAAAAGCTCGCCCGCACGAGCCGAACGCCGGGTCGAACACAGCAATTTGTCGTCTTCGAGTTTGCCCCCGGTCGAAGATTTATCGATCTACCCGGCTTCGGATACGCGAAGGTTTCAAAGTCGAAACGACTCCATTGGGAATACGAGATACCGCGATACTTCGAATCTCGACGCTCTTTGATCGGCCTTGTGCTGGTTGTCGATTCCCGTCATTCCTTGAAGGAACAGGAAATTGAGATACTCCGGTCGTGCAAAGCGGTGAATTTGCCTACGCTTTTGCTACTTAATAAATGCGACAAACTGAACCAACGGGAAACCGCAGCAACGTTGCGCAATCTTAGGGGGAGCCTGCAAGAATTCGATGATCTCGTTATCCCATTGCTTTTTTCGGCCACGGCGCGCCGGGGCATAGATGAGGCGCTGGTAACAATTTCGAATTGGTATCGCGGCGCGGATAATGCAGGAAAATAAATCAGCGGGAGGGTAAAAAAAGGGCCCCGGTAGCTAAATAGGGGGTAGTTGAACCGGGGCCACATTGGCCGGAGTGATCGGGGAGATCAGCTTCCGGCTCCGTCGATTGGGGACACGACGTCGCTCGATTAAGAGCGTATCCCAATAGACCCGGGGTGGCCTGTGAAGTTCCCGGGCAGTGTCAGATGGCTTGGGCGTGACGGTTCGAAAGCAACCGTTACAGCTGTTCCGCTGTAAGCTAGCCGTATTTGCGGCGGAATTTATCGATACGCCCGGCCGTATCAACGATCTTTTGCTGACCGGTGTAGAAAGGATGGCAGGCCGAGCACACGTCTAGGTGCAGATCGTCGTCGGACAGCGTTGAACGGGTCGTAAAACTATTTCCGCAGCTACAGGAAACGGCGAGTTCTTTGTACGTAGGGTGAGTGTCGGATTTCATGATTTAGTAACCGCAACCGGGCTTGGGAGGGCGAGATTCTAGGGCGCGCCGACAACAAATTCAAGGATGACAGTGATAATTTCTGAACAACGGCGCGCAGTCCAGCGTCGGGACGATAATCACTATACTCTGAAGCCGCCGTGTCGGCGGCGATTAAGGTAATCCATAAAGTAGACGCCCGCACCGAAGGTCAGCAGTAAACCCAGCCCAAAACCCGCCACAATCGGCGTGGACAGAGAACCTGCGTGGACCGTTAGGCCCGGCTGGTCGTCTCGCTCTTCGAGTTCCGATTCAAGCCCCTGATTCGCTTGAATCGAACGTTCAAGATCTCTAGAGAGTTCCAGGTTCGCGGCTTCGAGTTCTTCGATGACCGTATCAGCCGGTGTTGTTGCTCGGGAAGCTGCTTTCGATTCCAAAGCGCCGACCTTCGTTTGAAACTCGGCGATTTTTAGTTTGCCGGCGGAAAGATCCCGTTTTAGCTCGGTATTTTCTTTAAGCAATTGGTCCCTTTCGTTGCTCGACACAGGCTGCCCGTTTGGTGCAGTGCCGCCTGCTTCTAGCTTGGAAGTTAGTGCGGCCACTTTGGCTTCCAATTGTGTGACGGCGATGCCGGCCGGGACTTCTTCCATCAAGTATGCCGAGTCTATCCATCCTTCAACGCCGTTTGGATCCTTGATTAGCGCGAGTTCGCCATCGCGTTTCTTAACTTCAAGTTTGGTGCCCGTCGGTAGGACTTTGATAATTGCGCTATTCAAATTTTTGTCTTGATGGACACCAACCAACAGCTTGTCGATCACGTACGCAGTATCCGCAGCTAGTGCAATTGGCGTAAGAATCGCGATAAGAAGGCTAATAAAGTAGAGGCGGTGCGTCATGGTCGGCATTTGTAAACTGTATTAAGTAGAGAGTCCAGCTTGTTTGAGCAACGGTTCCAACGCAGGTTCGCGACCGCGAAAGTCTTTAAACAGCACCATGAGGTCTTTGCTGCCGCCGGACTCAAGAATGCACTCCTTAAACGACTGACCGGTTTTAGGATTAAATATGCCCTCATCTTCGAAGCGCGAAAACGCATCTGCAGAGAGGACCTCGGCCCATTTGTAGCTGTAATAGCCGGCTGCATAACCTCCGGCGAATATATGTGAAAAGCCGTGTTGAAAGCGATTGTAGTGCGGCGCGACGACCACGGCGAGTTTATCTCTAACTTGATCGAGCACTGATTGAACGCAGATTGTGCTCGGATCATGGCCGTGAATTTCAAAGTCGAACAAGGCGAATTCTAATTGGCGAACCATGTGAATGCCGGCTTGAAAGTTCTTCGCGGCATGCATTTTTTCAAATAGCTCCGTGCTAATGGGTTCGCCGCTGTCGACATGGCCGCTAATAATATCTAAAGCTTCACGCTCCCAGGCCCAATTTTCCAAAAACTGGCTTGGCAGTTCGACACCGTCCCACGGTACTCCATTGATTCCGGACACCGACGAGTAATCAACTAAGGTTAGCAAGTGGTGCAGGCCGTGCCCGAACTCGTGAAATAAAGTCTGCACTTCGTCGTGAGTGAGCTGAGATTCCTTGCCATCTTCCGGCGGAGTAAAGTTGCACGTGAGGTAGGCTGCGGGTAGTTGGGTTCCGGTGCTGGTTAGCCGACGTACAACGCATTCGTCCATCCATGCGCCACCGCGTTTGTGATCTCGCGCGTATAGGTCGAGATAAAAAATGCCGCGCAACGCGCCGTTGGCGTAACGGATCTCGAAGCACATCACGTCCGAATGCCAGGTATCAATTCCAACTACGCTTGCAACGGTGATATCGAACAATTTCGATACCGTGTCGAATAAACCACTTAACACGCGCGACACCGGAAAATAGGGCCGTAGATCTTCCTGGCTGAATGAAAAACTTTCTTGACGCAATTTTTCTGAACAGTAGGCCAAATCCCACGGCTGTATTGATTCGATGCCCAATTCGTCCGCGGCGAATAGCGCCAGTTCGTTAAAATCGCGTTCGGCTGCGGGTCGTGACCGCGTGCCGAGATCCTGAAGAAATTCAATAACTGACGTTTGAGATGGCGCCATCTTGGTAGCCAAAGAGTATTCCGCGTAACTAGAAAAGCCGACGAGTGTAGCCAACTTATGTCGCCGGTCCAGAATCTGTTTGATGTTATCTGAATTGTCAAAACGTCCCGCATGGGGGCCTTGATCAGAGGCTCTAGTGACGTAGGCATCGTACATCTCGCGGCGTAAATCACGATTGTCGCAATACGACATAACCGGCATGTAGCACGGGAAATCTAGGGTGAGCGTATAACCTGTCGCGTTGTCTTTCTCGGCATTGCGCCGGACCAGATTCAGTGCGCCTTCTGGCAGTCCAACTAAATGTGCAACATCGGTGACGTTCTTGGTCCATGCCTGTGTTGCATCCAGAACATTCTCGGAAAACTGTGTTGTGAGTTGCGCAAGTTCAGAACTTAGCTGTCGATATTCTTCGCGGCTCGTGTCGTCAAGATCAATCCCCCCGAGTTTAAAATCACGCAACGCATTGTCGATTATCCGCTGCTGCGCGCCGCTAAGCGATTCGAACTCATCACTGTCGCGTAACTGACGAAACGCGCTCGCCAAGCGATCACTTTGAGTTAACTCACTCGCATAATCTGAAAGCATCGTGATCGCCTCGTTATAGGCATCGCGTAGCGGCTCGCTGTCCGCCACCCCGTGTAAGTGTCCGATGGGAGACCAAAAGCGACTAAGACGATCGCCTATATCTTCAAAAGGACCAACAACGCTATTCCACGTTACTTCAGCATTAGCCGCGAGCAATGCTTCTATTCTTCGACGATTGTCGCTCAGTAACTCGCCAAGTTCGCCAACCAGAGCGCTGGGGTCTACATCGGAAAAGCGTGGCAGCGTTTCAATCACGTGCTCTAGCTCGGGATCAGCCATGTTCGAGAGGCTCCGTAATACTTAATGGGTTAGGAGAAAAGGAAATCGATCTAACGGATCGATATTATCCACAAAACTGTAACACTTGAGACAAATGCAAGTGCAAGCAGGGCGATCGAGTTATAGTGAAAGCGAGCCAGCATGTCGAGCTCGGAGCGCGCGGCCAAAATAAATGGATTTCTCGATCCCTTTGCATGGCTCAATACGTCAATGGGTGCCGCGGTCGCAGCCTTTGCGCGTTTCACCGCGACTTCTTGCGCCGCCGCTTGGCGCGCCGAATCCCATTCGTCGACGTCGATTTCGCCATCGTTGTTCGTGTCGAATCGCTCTAACAGACTTGCTTTGTTGCGCTTCCATTCGCGCAGGACATCGCCAATTTCTCCGTGTTCTTCGACCCCACCACCAGCGCCGCCATGGGTCGTGAAATCACCAAGCGCATAGAGCGGGTCGCCATCGACGATCAGTTCTTCCCGGTAACGGTAACGTCGACCGATTTGCGCCAAGCCACTGTAGCGCAACCATGTCGCCGGCCTATTCACTTTACCTGGGGTTCTATCGCTGCCGTACCAAACGTCCCGTGTTGATGGCGTTACGTTTGCACCTTCTGGATCGACGACGCAGCGCCCGGTCGAATCGATCAAATAGAACAAGCTGTCGCAAACGCCTCGATCAACAGTGTGCCAACCATTCGAATTGTTGTTGACGCCGCGAGACTGTTTTTTCTCGATTTGATATCGGTACCAAATACACGGTCGCAAGGATAGGGGTGCGAAAATCGGCTCACCTGAAATCAATTCAGCGTGACCCTGCAATTCCACATACCCTTGCGAGGCAGAACGAATTAACGCGGTGGGCGTATCCTGCAGAACTCTTTTACGAATTAGCATTGCATAGGCGCCCCAACCGGAGGCTAATGTTACAACGCAACCGACAGCGACGAGCACCCCAAAGGCGAAGTTTGATAAATTTGCGACCGCAATAGTAACGTCAGCCATCGACTGAGGACTCGAGCGAACCGTTATTCGTTAACTTATGTGAATAGCGATTTTAAGTTCACGTCTTCGGTTTCTTCTACCGAAAATTCGAGTAAATCGCTCGACCCAAAAGTGAACCATCGCGCTACTAAAACGTCCGGGAATTGTTCTATTCGAACATTGTTCACATTGACCGACTCGTTATAAAATTCACGACGATCTGCGATCGAATTTTCGAGTGATGAGATTCTGCGCTGCAAATGCTGAAAATTTTCATTAGCTTTTAACTCAGGATAATTTTCAGCTAGTGCAAATAGTCCACCGAGGCCTTGTCGCATCATCGTTTCGGCGACGCCTAACTGCTTGGCGTCGCCGTTCTCGCGCGCTGACGATACCGCTGAGCGAGCCGCAATAACCCGTTCTAGGGTCTCTTGCTCGAATTCCATATATTGTTTGCATACTTCGACGAGCTTCGGAAGTTCTTCGTGGCGCTGCTTAAGCAGCACGTCGATATTCGACCACGCCTTGGTGACATTGTGCTTAAGCGAAACTAGGCCGTTATAAATTGTGATGACGTATAAGGCCAGCGCTGCGCCGATGACTAGAAGTGTGATGGTGGTGATACTCATAAGCTAAACCTACTAGTTGAATCCCCTGGGTGAACGCTCCGCGTTGGAAACGCTAAATCGCTGTGGTCGCGAAACTTTCTTAATGGTAAATCCTAGCGGCGAACCTGACCTTATTCTTGAGTACAAATTGTGCTGCAGTGGCCGGTTTTGGGGCTCTCACTCGATAGTGATCCGCAGCGGGTTGAAGGACTTATTATCAAACTGAAAAGCCGCAAGTGTTGGATTTGTTACGTCAACGAGAGAGACGATTAGATAGGCGACAGCGCAGTAGGCCGCACAATCCACATCGCGTGCCGACGGGAGTGCTGCGGTGCTCGGATGCGAGTGGTAGATTCCGACCAGCTCTTCACCGCGTTCTTGCATCAAACGCATTGCCGTCAGCTGCGTGTGCGGATCCATGTAGAAGGCGCATTCCGGTGTCGGGGCAATGTTTTTGCCAGGATAGACCGTAAGACAGCGTTCCTCGAGGCCGCCAAGCAGTCCACAGACCTCATGGGCCGGACTTGCCTGGGCATGATTGATGATGCTTAAGTAATGGTCGGCGTTGAGCTCGAGATGATTCAATCGCGTAATTCGCTACAGACCGCGCATTTCGGGTCTTTTTTAAATCGCATTACTTGCCAGTCCATCGACATCGCATCGAGTAACAGCAAACGACCTGTCAGATCGGTGCCAATACCCATCAGCACTTTCAGAGTTTCCATTGCTTGCACACTGCCGATTATGCCGAGCAGCGGCGCTACGACCCCTGTTTCTGAGCATCGCTCTGCGGTTCCACCTTCACTTCGGTACAAACATTGGTAGCAGGGACTATCGCCAACACCAGGATGATAAACACTCACTTGGCCTTCGAATCTTATGGCGGCACCGGAAACTAGCGGTTTCTTGGCGGTGAAACACGCACGATTGATCGCGAATCGCGATGCAAAATTATCCGTTCCATCAACCACCACATCCACGGAAGATACAACTTCGTCCAGCGCTTCTCCTTCGAGTAGCTTATTGATCGTCTCTACTTTCGTGTTCGAATTTAAGCCGATCAGCCGATCGTGCGCCGAATCGACTTTCGCGCGTTTAATGTCGCTCGTTTGGTGAATGATTTGGCGTTGAAGATTTGACAGTTCAACCACGTCGAAATCGACCAGGACGAGGCGCCCGACCCCTGCAGCTGCGAGATACATCGCAATCGGCGAACCCAGGCCCCCTAGGCCGAAAATAACCGCGCTCGAGTCGAGCAATTTTTGTTGGCCGTCGATGTCGATCTGCGGCAATAAGATATGCCGGCTATAGCGGAGTAATGTCGCGTCTTCCATTTAAATATCGTCAATCCAATTTACTTTTGTTGCCGCGAGTATTGGCGCCAATGTCGCGCTCGATCGTCGCGCCGCCCATGGCGCCGATGGCGGTAGCGACTGACATAAATTTCGCGAACGAAACTATCCCAGCCGATGTCGTTACTCGATTCCTCTTCGATTATCGCTTCACGGTAACATCGTAGCCACAGCGATATTCGTTGGAAAACTCCAGCCTCTACCCGCACATTGCTTGCATTGATGGCATCGATGATTGTCGCAGTATTCGTCTGAATTGGATCGTAGACGACCCGTAGTCGGAGATCATCAAAGTCAGTGTCTTCGATACCAGGCAAGCCGCGTAAGCTCGCGGCTAGAGTTTTCCGCTGCGGCCCCGCGCCAGATATCCGGAGTTCGATCACTTTATTCATTATCCCGCGATTCGACCAGACGTCGCGCGTTCGTGGCCGGCGAGATCGCGTTCAGTGACGATGTCGCAAAAGCCATGCTGCTGAAATTGCATCCTCACTTGCATCGCTTGATTATAGCCGTGCTCAACAGCCAACGTTCCTCCTGATTTTAAGGTATGTGCAGCACCTGCCACCACGACGCGCAACGCGTCGAGCCCGTCCGGCCCAGATACTAGAGCCTCTTTCGGCTCGAATCGGATACTAGTTGTATCGACAAGCGGATCGCCGCTCGCGATATACGGTGGATTCGCAATGATGAGATCGAATTGGTGGTCGCGGAGCCCAGCTAACCAGTTTCCCCTAGCGAGATAAATCGGCGCCCTGGCATGCTGCGCGCAGTTTCGTTTCGCAATACTCAGCGCTTGGATGCTTCGATCGACCGCGAGTATCGTCGCGTCGGGACGCTCGTGGCTGATTGCGACCGCGATTGCGCCAGAGCCTGTACCCAAATCTGCGACGATCGGTCTATCTACTGACCGTAGATGGGCCAGTGCAATGTCGACTAGTAGTTCCGTTTCAGGCCGTGGGATCAAGACGTTCTCATCGACGACGAAGGGCAAGGACCAAAATTCTTGAATGCCGAGAATTTGTGCAATCGGTCTACCCGAAGACCGTACCGATACGAGGTCGCAGAACGTCTTTTCGCGGCCAGGTGAAACTTTCTTATCGGCGTCGCGATAAACCGCAGCCCGGTCGCAGGCGAGTACGTGGGCAAGGAGTAATTCTGAGTCGAGGCGCGCGTTATTATTTTCGCGGAGTAAGCTTTCGCCTAGACGCACTAAATTGGCTACGGAATTCCACGCACTTTCGCCGCGTTGCATGGATGTTTAATCAGCTGCGAGTTCGGCCATTAGATCGGCTTGGTGCTCGCGCAACAAGGGCTCGATGACCAGGTCGAGTTCGCCTTCGGTTACTTCATCGAGTTTGTACAAGGTGAGACCGATTCGATGATCCGTAATCCGCCCTTGAGGATAGTTATAAGTGCGAATTCGTTCCGAGCGGTCGCCGCTACCCACTAGGTTACGGCGATTTTGTGCCTGTTCGGAATCAAGCTTATCGCGTTCGGCCTGCATTAATTTAGCTTTCAGCAAACTCATTGCGCGGGCCCGGTTCTTATGTTGGGACCGTTCGTCCTGGCACTCTACGACGACCCCGGTTGGGAGGTGCGTCAAGCGGATCGCGGAATCCGTTTTGTTGACGTGTTGCCCGCCAGCGCCGGAGGCACGAAACGTATCGACTCGGAGATCACTCGGGCTAATCTCGATTTCTGCAACGTCTGCGACTTCCGGCATCACAGCAACCGTACACGCGGACGTGTGCACGCGGCCTTGTGATTCGGTCTCGGGCACGCGCTGTACGCGGTGCGCGCCAGATTCAAATTTCAAATTGGCATAGACGTCACGGCCAATGATCTTCGCAATGACCTCTTTGTAGCCACCCGCCTCGCTCCCGTGGGCACTTACGATTTCAGTTTTCCACCCTCTATTCTCGGCGTACTTCAAATACATGCGCAGCAAGTTGCCGGTGAAAATTCCTGCTTCGTCACCGCCAGTTCCTGCTCTGATTTCGAGGAAAACGTTCGCTTCGTCGTCGGGATCTTTCGGGATCAATAGCCGTTCGAGCTCGTGCTCAGCGGCCGCGATCTGTTGCTGGCAAGCGTCGATTTCTTCGACTGCCAATTCGCGCATTTCCTTATCGCTCTCGGCGTACAGTTCCTCGGCTTCCGCAAGCTCTCCCAACAACTGCCGATATAGGAGAAAACTATCAACAAGTGCATCAATTTCAGCGCGTTCTTGAGAGTAAGCACGGTATTTGTTCTGGTCATTGATTACGTCAGGTGTAGATAGCAATGCATCGAGTTCCTCGCGGCGCTCCGCGATACTCTCGAGCTTTTGTTTCATGCGTTCTTTCATCGCGCAAGTATCCCAGAATCTCTGTTGCATGTGTTCATGTCGGGCGTAGTGCCGTCGGCGCTCATCGGAAGGGCCCGCATTTCATCGGAAATAGCGATTCGAAGTCGTTAATGCAGTGAACCATAGGGGTCTACTAGTTCTAAAACTACGTGGCTAGGTAAAGTCAGCGGACATTCCGTGGCGTATACTAAACATTATTCTAACCTCAGGTGTGTAATGCCACCGCATTGCCCGCCGCGAAACGATGATATCGACAAACCAGCGTTGATTACGCCCTTAAAATATCGAATATCTGTTCCCCGACTCGTTCGGGTCGGTCGAACGCGTGGAAAGCTCATCGTGCGCTGCATGACGGTCATTTCGTTAACCGCGCTTGTCGCCTGCGCGAACACGCAAACATCACCACTGCCAACAACATTGCCAAGCTCTGAGGTTCATAACGCGGAGTATGAGCCCGTGATTCTGAACGTTGGGAACTTAATCGAACGACCTGCCGGTGCGGCGCTTAAGTTCGATGCCGACAGTGAACCACTCTTTCAGATCCTAGTAGCCGAATTTGCCGGGCAACGGGGGCGCCTCGATATTGCTGCCCAGAGCTATACCAAGGCGGCAAAGCAGCTTAAAGATCTCGAAGTCGCAAAGCGGGCGACTCGAATTGCGGTTTTCGCCCGCGATTATCCCGCAGCTCTGCTGGTTGCGGATATTTGGGTCACCCAAGCGCCTAAGGACTTCGAAGCTCGGCAAATTTTGGCTGCGATGTACATACGGGAGGGCAACGCAGAGGCGGCAATAAAACACCTTGAAGCCGTACTCGACAGCGAGGTTGGCAGCTCTAATCGGCAATTCGGAACGATTGCCAATCTGCTCAACCGAGAAGAGGACAAGCTCACGGCGCTAACTGTTATGGAGCAACTGATCGCGCGTCGAGGGGGCGACGCTGACGCGCTAACTGCTTACGCCTTATTAGCAATCCGGGCTGAGGAGATTGATCGGGCCCGAACTGCGATGGATAAAATGTTGGGCGCCGGGGTCGATAACATCAACATTACCATCGCCTTTGTTGCGATGTTGCAGAAGAACGAAAAACTATCTAGCGCGTTCGCGTGGCTGGAAAAGGTGATCGCCGCGCGACCGAAAGACACGGCTTCGCGTCTGGCCTACGCGCGTTTGTTAGCGGACACGAATCGTTACGCGGAAGCGCGCGTGCAATTCGCCATTGTCGCGGCCACGACGCCCGATAATAGTGACGTCGTCTACGCGCTCGGTCTACTTAATTTACAAGCGAATAGGATCGAAGACGCGCGCCGTAATTTCACACAATTGTTAAAACTAGAGGGGCGTCGTGATGATGCCAATTTCTATCTCGGACAAATCGCCGAATCGCGGGACCAGTTAACGTCCGCACTTGACTCATATCGTGAGGTTAGCGCTGGCCCTAACCGAGTTCAGGCGCAAATTCGCGTCGCATTGATCTTGTCGAGTCAAAATAGGGTTGAGGCGGCACGCGAACAACTCAAATCGATCGAGCTGCACAACGACGAACAAAAGTTACAGATCGTCCGCGCCGAAGGCGAAATATTGACTCAGCACGACCAACTTGAAGATGCGATGGCCGTCTACGACCAGGCATTGGTAGACACTTACGATATGGAATTGCTCTACTCGAGGGCGATGTTGGCCGAAAAGATGGATCGTTTCGAAATACTGGAGGCCGACCTAAAAACGATCATCGAACGCGAACCAGAAAATTCGCAAGCGCTGAACGCGCTCGGTTATACACTCGCCGATCATACAGATCGCTATGCCGAAGCTCATGAGTTTGTGAAGCGGGCTTTGCTCCTTAACCCCGACGACTTCTATATTCTTGATAGCATGGGGTGGGTGTTGTACCGACTAGGCCGCCTCAGCGAGGCGGTCGAGTATTTGACCCGAGCACGGAAGATCAGGGACGACCCGGAAGTCGCGGCGCATCTTGGCGAGGTCTTATGGGTAATGGGCGATAAACAGGCGGCTCGCGATATCTGGAATAGTGCGTTACAAGGCACACCAGACGATCAAAGATTGCTTGATGTGATCGAACGGCTAGCACCGTGAGGTGGGTAATTGTTGTGCTGGCCGCGTCGCTGGCCGGCTGTGTGGGTCAATCGGCGATGCCACCAGCGCGCAGCGATCCGACGTTGCAGCTTCCCGGCGGGATTGAATCTATTGAGAACTGGCGAGCCGAGGGACGAGTCGCTATTCAGCGTGCCAACGAGGGTTGGAGCGCTAAATTACGCTGGCAGAAGAACGCCGATGCTTATCAATTACGCTTGATTGCGCCATTCGGTAGAGGGACTTATCAGATAGCCGGCGACCGCAATTCAGTCGTGATGATCACACCGAACGGAGACCATTTCGAATCAACTGATGCGCGTTCGTTAATGGATGAGCAACTAGGCTGGAGTATTCCGCTAGACGGTGCACAGTATTGGCTCCGCGGTTTAGCCGCGCCGGATTCTGAACCGAGTTCCGTGATTCGTGATGAAGCGGGCTTGCTTACCGATATGGAGCAAGCCGGATGGCGGATCAGTGTTCTTAGGCGACTGCACGTAGACGGTTTTGATCTACCCGCAAAGCTCTATATTCAGTACCAGGATTTGAAAGTGCGTATCGCTATATCCGCTTGGAACTTGAACGCATTATGACGTCTAGAAAATGGCCAGCGCCGGCCAAGATAAACTTGTTTTTGCACATCACAGGGCGGCGTCAGGATGGATACCATTTGCTCCAAACCCACTTTCAGTTTCTCGATTACGGCGATGAGCTTGAATTCACGATCACCGATAGTGGAGACATTGTCCGGCTGAACGATTTGCCTGGTGTTCCGGCGGAGCAAGATCTCGTCGTGCGCGCCGCGCGCATTCTACAGCCGTATGCTGCGGCCGGTAGCGGTGTTTCGATTCATGTCGATAAACTCTTGCCCGCCGGTGGTGGGCTTGGCGGAGGCAGTTCGGATGCTGCAACGACCCTCGTTGCCCTAAATCAACTGTGGAACGTCGGAAAGACTCAGGCAGAATTAGCTGAATTAGGTCTGCAGCTTGGCGCGGATGTGCCGGTATTTGTGCATGGGCACGCGGCGTGGGCTGAAGGTGTCGGGGAACTTTTGACCCCCTTGGAAGCAACCGAAGGAACTGTTTTAGTGGTCCACCCTGGCTGCAGCGTATCGACCGCAGAAGTATTTACTCATCCGGAATTGACACGTGATACCCCAGCCATCAAAATCCACGACCTCGCGTGTTCGATAGTAACCAACGATTGCGAAGCGATTACACGGCGGCTCTACCCCGAGGTAGGGCGGGCGCTCGATTGGTTAGGTGAGTTTGGGGATGCTCGTATGTCGGGCACCGGGGCGTGCGTCTATGCTGCGTTTGATAGCATCGCGCTTGCCGAGCGTGCCGCGTGGTCAATGCCGCAAGACTGGTTTTGGTTCGTGGCTCAAAAGCGTAATAGCTCGCCGCTAAACGCGAAATTTGCGGATTTTTGAATACACGCTCGATTGAGCGAATTAGAACAAGATTATCCAACTCTGACGTACACAAGCAAATCATATTGGGGTGTAGCCAAGCGGTAAGGCACGGGGTTTTGATCTCCGCATTCCCAGGTTCGATCCCTGGCACCCCAGCCATTTTCCTGCCACGTGGAAGAGAGAATAGTAATGTTTGACGATTCCGCAATGTTCTTTACCGGGAATTCTAATCCTGCGCTCAGTAAGGCCGTGGCAGCCCACTTACAGGTTCGGCTTGGCAAGGCATCGGTCGGCCGTTTCAGCGACGGCGAAGTCGCAGTGGAAATCGAAGAAAACGTGCGTTCTCGCGACGTTTTTGTACTGCAGTCGATTTGCCAACCAACGAACGACAACTTAATCGAATTACTCGTGTTGATTGATGCACTTCGGCGTGCATCGGCAGCAACGATCACGGCCGTCATTCCGTACCTCGGCTATGCGCGTCAGGATCGACGACCGCGTTCAGCACGCGTGCCGATTACGGCTAAAGTTGTCGCCAATATGATCGCCAGTGTCGGTACGCACAGGGTTCTTACCTTGGATTTACACGCCGATCAGATTCAAGGCTTTTTTGATATGCCGATGGATAACATTTACGCATCACCTGTGCTGTTAGGTGACATTTGGAAGCATGAATATCCTGATCTGATGGTCGTCTCCCCTGACGTTGGCGGGGTCGTGCGCGCTCGAGCAGTGGCGCGACGGTTAGACAACGCCGACCTAGCAATCATCGATAAGCGGCGGCCGCGCGCGAACGAAGCGCAAGTAATGAACATCATCGGCGACGTCGAGGGGCGCAGTTGCGTAGTAGTAGATGACATGGTCGATACTGCCGGAACGCTGTGCAAGGCCGCTGAAGCGTTAAAGGAGCATGGGGCACGCAAGGTGGTCGCGTATTGCACTCATCCGGTTTTATCCGGTGCTGCCATCGAAAATATCTCTGCTTCGGTCCTTGATGAGCTCGTTGTCACGGACACCATCCCACTCACCGCCGAGGCGCGTGCGTGCGAGTGCATCCGACAGTTGACGGTCGCCGAGCTAATCGGGGAGAGCATTAACCGCATCAACCGGGGTCAATCGCTAAGTTCAATGTTCGTTGATTGAACTAGCACAGACCGTCTCTGTGACGCGGGCAGACAGTCGCCGACTTCTACCAGACGTCCGGCTTTGGCACCCGGTACTAGCCTGATTTCGCGTAAATCGAACCACCAGGAACCCGTCAGACTTAGGGCGTTGTACTCGGCAACTGCTCCTGCGTTGCTCTCGACTTCCGCTCCAAGCTCAGTTCTACCTCGTCCTTCCATGGACTCGTATCTCCTGCGTCCCTGCAGTCGTCGGCAACTGCTCCTGTACTGCTCTCGGCTTGTGTTCCCGAGTCAGTTTTACCTCCTCCTGCGTCCTTGCCGCCGTGCCGAAAAGCCGAATTTGGCCAGGTTCAGCATGGTCTTTGGTCAATTCGCAATGACTATTCGCCTCAAAAGTGCATTAGAAATAACTCAAATCGGGCTTTTCTTCATGACGTACCCCTAAGTCCAATAGGCGCCTAGGGCGAAAGTTTGCGCTAACGTTCGCCGCGTTTTTTATATACAATCCGCCGTCCCTTGGGGTTTGGTCGCGAACCCCGGGTCCTATCGACGAATATTCTGCTTGGAGTAGCAACATGGAACAATTTGAAATAACCGCTGAAGCACGCGAGTTAAAGGGCAAAGGTGCGAGCCGCCGCCTACGCCATACAGGGTACATTCCCGCCATCGTCTATGGTGCCGGGCAAGAGCCAGTGAACATTCAACTGGAACACAATGACGTCATAAAGCACACGGAGCACGAAGCGTTCTATTCGCATATTCTGAGCCTCAAGCTACCGACCGGAACAGAGCGCGTTGTGCTCAAAGATATGCAGCGCCACCCCTACAAGGCTCTCGTGCTGCATATGGATTTCTTGCGGGTGAACGAGAAAGAGAAACTCACCATGCGAGTGCCGTTGCATTTCATTAACGAAGAGACCTCGCTCGGGGTGAAAAGCGGTGGCGTCGTGTCGCACGTTATTACGGAGCTAGAGGTTTTATGTTTCCCGCGGGATTTGCCCGAATACATTGAAGTAGATGTGGCGAATATGAACCTCGGCGATACCCTCCATCTTTCGGACATTACGGTCCCTAGCGGTGTCGAAATTGCCTCACTGCTGCACGGCGGTGATGACGCACTACCGGTCGTTTCCATCCAGCTACCGAAGGGCGGTGCCGATGACGCCGCCGAGGCGTCTGAACAACAAGCCGATGAGGATACGGACTCGACCGAATAATCCTAACAATTGCCTAGGCTCGATTCGGGTTTCACTGCGTGGCAAAGCCACTAGCCCTAGGCTTAATTGTTGGTTTGGGAAACCCGGGCGAGCAATACGCAAAAACACGGCACAATGTCGGCTTCTCGTTTGTCGACAGTCTCGCTGAGAGCCATTCTGCGAGATTCAGATTAGAGACGAAATTCGGCGCCGAGGTTTGCCGTGTGTCTATTTCAGATCGAGTCGTTTGGTTGTTGAAGCCGCAGTCCTATATGAACAATAGCGGTAGCGCTGTGGCTAGATTTGCTGAGTACTACACGCTGGACGCTAACCAAACATTAGTGGTCCACGACGAACTCGCGCTTGCTTGTGGACAGGTGCAAGTAAGGGCCGGCGGCGGGCACGGTGGGCACAACGGCCTGCGTGACATTGCGCTCCATTTTGATAGTCAATTCGTTCGTGCAAGGATCGGCATTGACCATCCGGGGCCCGGACGGGACGTCGCAAACTACGTGCTTAAAGCGCCGCCCAAAGATCAACATCAACGGATCGAAGATGCAGCCTCCCTGCTGCTTTCCGAGATCCGCGCGCTAGTTGACGGTGATTTCGACCAGGTTTCCACAAGACTTAAATCTCAAACGAAATAAATTGATGAGAGATATCAACAATGGGCTTTAAATGTGGAATCGTTGGGATGCCGAATGTCGGTAAATCGTCGCTGTTTAATGCCTTGACTCGCTCGGCAATCGCCGCAGAAAACTATCCTTTTTGCACTATCGACCCGAATGTTGGGGTCGTAGCTGTGCCTGATCCGCGCCTCGACAAAATCTCATCAATCGTGAACCCCAAGCAGGTACTTCCTGCGACGATGGAGTTTGTTGATATTGCAGGTTTGGTCGCAGGTGCGTCGAAAGGCGAAGGTTTGGGCAACCAGTTCCTCGCCCACATCCGTGAGACGCACGCTGTAGCGCACGTTGTGCGCTGCTTTCACGATGACAACATTGTGCACGTCTCGGGTCGGGTCGATCCGCTAGCGGATGTTGAGATCATTGAAACAGAGCTTGCACTTGCCGATCTCGAAACGATAACTCGTGCGCTAGACAAGGCACAAAAGCTAGGTCGATCGGGAGATAAGTCCGCACAACTACTAGTTCAGCAACTGCAGGGCATATTGGAAGGCTTAAACGAGATGCGACCGGTGCGCGTGCAAGAGCTCGACGACGCGACGCTTGCAAACATTAAGTCATTTAATTTGCTAACCGCAAAGCCAGTAGTTTTCGTCGCGAATGTCGACGAGGCGGCTCTGGACGGGAATGACATGTCGGCGGAAGTTGCTCAATATGCTCGCAATCAGGGTGCCGAATGTGTGGTACTTTGCGCGGCGCTTGAAGCAGAGCTCGCGCTGTTGGAAGACCTCGAGCGCGAAGATTTTCTAGGCGAAATGGGGGTTAGCGAACCCGGGCTGAACCGGTTTATTCGTGCGGGCTATCAACTTCTTGGCTTGCAGACGTATTTTACTGCCGGACCGAAAGAGTGTCGCGCCTGGACAATCCGAAAAAATGAGACGGCACCAAAAGCCGCCGCCGTCATCCACACGGACTTCGAACGGGGATTTATCCGCGCGGAAGTGATCGGCTACGATGATTTTATCCAGTACAACGGGGAATCTGGTGCGCAGGGCGCGGGACGTCTACGCTTAGAGGGCAAAGAGTATATCGTCGCCGACGGCGACGTGATGCATTTCCGTTTTAACGTTTAGCTATTCCAGACTTAGAATAAAATCCCATTCGGATGGTTGCACTGGCAATATCGAGAGACGATTGCCTTTGTGCAATAAACGCATGTCCTGCAGCGATGCGCACGACTTTAACTCGTGGAGCGTAATGACGCGCTTAAGTTTATGTTTGAATTTTAAGTCCACGACAAACCAGCGCGGATTGGTAGGGTCGCTCTTCGGATCGAAATGAGCGTCGTTTGGATCGAATGCCGTCGGATCCGGATACGATTCCTTAACCACTTCCATGATCCCGGCGATGCCCATTTCTTGACAATTTGAGTGATAGAAAAATACCAAATCACCTTTCTTAATCGAATCGCGCAGCATATTTCGCGCTTGGTAATTGCGCACGCCATCCCACATGTCCGTCTGCTTAGGACAGGCTTTTAGATCGTCGATACTGAACTCGCTAGGCTCAGATTTCATCAACCATTTTTGCATTCTAGATTCCGAAATCTTCGCTATTAACGCAAGGAGGGGAGGGTCAAGAAAAAGGGGTGTTCTCCACGATGCCGCGAAAGGCCGTAAGCTTGAACCAAAGGCTCAAGGTGGAACGTTTCGCAGAGAATCAGGCTTTCCACTCCAATGTGGACATGCACAACATCGCTGACTGATCGGTTCCGGTTTACTGCGATTATAGGCTCAAGGATTATCCAGCCAGTTCGCGTACAACACAGAGAACACCATACTACATACTTTTTAACCGTCGTGATTGTTCACGACGCATCCGTTAGTTCGAACGTACGTCCACGCGACAACGCGCTATTAATCTTGCTTCGAATTCGGTCGATTCCGGCGCTCATCGTTTCGTTGTGTCGCCGATATTCGAGGTATTCGTGCGTCACGTTTAAAGCGGCCATTACGGCTACTCGCTCGGAACCTATCACTTTGCCGCTGTCGCGTTGCTCTTGCATTTTATTGTTTAGGAACTCAACGGAGGCGAATAAGGCTTCCCGCTCGTTCTCGGCACAACCAACAATATACTCTTTGTCCAGGATCGTAACTGTGATGGGCTTTACATCGTCGCTCATGAGCGAGTTTCCATCGCTTTCAGTCGCGCGATCATCGCCTCGACTCGTGAGCGCGCCTGCTCCGTCTTTTCAATCAAGGTTGCGCGCTCGGCTGATAATGATGACTGCTGATTGCGTAGCGCTTCGTTTTCCGAGGCTAGGCTTTCGATTGTCTTGATCAGGTCATCGACTCTCGATTCGAGTGCCTCGAGGTCTAATTTTTCTTTATCTACTTGCGTCATTTTGCAACGGATCGGCTCGTCGTTTGGATATGGCGTTGAACCGCATCAATATAGAGCGGCCACAAACATCGGTCAACCGCCTGCAGCGCATGGATGCGAGCTAATTGCAGAGCGGAAAATAACTGATGCCGAGCAGGCACAAGCGCTTTAGCCGGACTAGCTGCCGTGGGATAATCTTAGAAAGGTTGTGTTACAGAGATATGGTGGAAAAATCCGATAGTTCGCTCTACGAAGCAGTCGACTCTGCTCTTGGTCTATTAGACAGCGACATCGGTGCCGCCGAATGCCACGGCATGCTGTGCGGCCTGACCTGTGGTATCGAGCATCCCGATCCGTCGCTCTGGTTGGGGCATGTCATTGGTTATAGTGAATCATTGAGCCTCGACGACCTGGGAGCCGGCCATGCCCTTGCGCAATTGTTTGATGAGACCCTTGCAGAATTCGCCGCCGATGATTTCTCTTTACAGCTATTGCTTCCGTCCGACGATACGTCGTTTGCCACCCGCACCGAAGCGCTCGGCTCGTGGTGCCGCGGCTTTCTTTCTGGGTTTGGAATTGCCGAGCTGCCAGACCTTGGAGCCCTGAGCGAGGACTGCCAAGGCTACCTAACTGATCTTAAAGAAATTGGTCGAGTCGAATCGCTAGAATCTGACGACGATGCCGATGAGCTGGCGTTATTAGAGGTTTGCGAATACACCAGAATGGGGGCCATGCTGTTGCGCGAGGAAGCGCTGTTTTCGGACGGTGCCAGCCATGACACCGGAACTATTCATTAAACTAGGATGCGTTAAACCACCATGGATAAAAGAGAATTCGCCCGCCGCCGCAAACGCTTGATGGACATGATTGATGTCGGTGGAATCGCAATCCAACCAACGGCTCCCGAGCGCGTGCGCAATCGCGATGTCTACTTCCCGCATCGTAGCGATAGTGATTTTTTCTATCTCACTGGATTTCCTGAACCTGAGGCGGTCGCCGTAATGGTTCCTGACAGAGCGCAGGGGGAATTTCTGTTGTTCTGTCGGGAGCGCGATCCGGAAGCCGAAACGTGGCACGGACGGCGCGCCGGGCTAGCCGGGGCCTGCGAGTTCTACGGTGCCGACGACGCTTTTCCGATATCAGATTTGGATGACATTCTGCCGGGACTTCTCGAAAATAAAGATCGGATTCACTACACCATGGGCCGTTATCCAGAATTCGATCAGCGTTTGGTAAGCTGGATAACACAAGTAAACGACCGAGGCCGGGCGGGAGTTCATGCTCCAGATCAGTTTGTGTCTCTGGGGCATTTGTTGCACGAAAGTCGCTTGTACAAAAGCCACCAAGAAATTAAGACAATGCGCCGCGCCGCCAGCATTGCGGCAGAAGCGCATCGCCGGGCGATGGTCACTTGTCGCCCGGGAATGTACGAATATCAAATAGAAGCAGAATTACTTCACACATTCGTCAAACATGGGGCTCGTTCGCCGGCTTACCCGAGCATCGTTGGTGGCGGCTCTAATAGCTGCATACTGCATTACGTCGAAAATCAGGACCAATTAAAAGACGGTGATCTGTTATTGATTGATGCTGGCGCGGAATACGACTGCTACGCGAGTGATATAACCCGCACGTTTCCGATAAATGGCAAGTTTTCTATCGATCAAGCCGCCATCTACGAAATCGTACTTGAGGCGCAACTTGCCGCGATCGCTGAAGTCCAGCCTGGAAATACCTGGAATATGCCTCATGAAGCGGCTGTTGAAGTGATCACGCGTGGCTTAGTCGACGTCGGGATCCTAAAAGGTCGGCCAGCGAAGCTCATTCGCGACGAAGCGTATCGACCTTACTACATGCACAAGACCGGACATTGGTTAGGGATGGATGTTCACGACGTCGGGGATTATAAAGTGACTGACGAGTGGCGAACGTTTGAACCAGGCATGGTGACGACGGTTGAACCAGGCTTGTATCTTGCGGCGAGCATCAAAGGCTTACCAAAACGTTGGTGGAACATCGGTGTACGCATTGAAGACGACGTCCTCGTGACGAAGACGGGACACGAGGTTCTCAGCGCCAATGCGCCCAAACAAATCGACGATATAGAATCGCTAATGCATCAAGATCGTGCAGCTTGATTATGATTGTGTGGTTATCGGGGCGGGTTTGGTCGGTGCTGCTCAAGCGCTTGCCTTGCGACAGCTTGGACTTAGCGTAGCGGTTGTCGACGCGCGTCGTCCGTTCGTTCCAAGCGCACTGAGTGACGCTCGCGGCCTGGCACTCGCGCCTTCGTCTCGGCACCTGTTCGATGCGCTCAAACTTTGGCCGACCTTGAGCGCGCGCGTAACTCGAATCCGGCACATTCATGTTAGCGATCAAGGACGGTTCGGGGCCACTCGACTAAACGCGGATGACGTCGGGATCGAGGCGCTTGGCTATGTCTGTCCCGCGGATCATTTATTGGCAACGCTCGAATCAGCCATAACCGCCGATACAAAAGTGTATTGGGAAACTTCACTCGAAAATGTATCGAGGAGTCCGACGGCAGCAAAGATCCGCTTGCGAAACGCGCACGGGGAGACCGAAATATCTGCGCGGCTGGTCATCGGTGCCGACGGCCAACATTCCAAAGTGCGGAACCTAGCTGGTATTACCAGTCGCAACAGGGATTATCAGCAAAGCGCTATCGTAGCCAACCTCGACGTACAGTATCCAGAACCCGAAACCGCATTTGAGCGCTTTACCCGCAACGGACCGCTGGCACTATTACCGTTGGAACAGGGGCGTCATGTCGCGGTTCGCTGCTGCGCAAATTCCGATGTCCAATCTTGGCTCACGATGGGCAATGAGGAATTTTTGGCTGAACTCGAAATCGGATTTGGTCATCGATTCGGCTCCTTCACTCAATTGTCTGCGCGCTCGGCGCACGCTTTAAGTTTGAATTGGGCACCTCAAATTGTGGCCGAGCGTATCGCCCTCGTTGGTGCGGCCGCGAATAATATCCATCCGAACGGTGCTCAAGGCTTGAACCTAGGTTTACGCGATGTGAGCGGGTTGGCACGTGCCATCGAACAAGCCTTGGACAGAAATGCTGATATTGGTAGTGCCGAATGTCTGGGTGTCTTTAGCGAGGCAAGGCGCTCGGATCAACGTGCGGTTGTGCGTTTTACGGATTCAATGGCCCAGATCTTCACAACGTCTTTGCCACCGATCGGCGTGTTGCGTAACTTAGCGATGCTGGCGTTAGAGGTGACTCCTGCGGCTAAACATTGGCTGATTCGACGAGCGACCGGCGCGTTCGACGAATTCTTACCTACGCAATCGAGGCCATGAACTCGACAACTTCAAACAGCGTTGATATTGCCATCGTCGGCGCTGGTGTCGTCGGACTTTGCGCGGGTCTGTTACTCGCTCGGGCAGGATTCAAAATATCTATTATCGATCCGTTCAATGTTATCCCGACTTTGCCTGAAGCCTACGATCTTAAAACCTATGCACTGACACCCGCTTCCATGCGGATGTTTAAGCGGCTGAGCGTCGCGGTAGAACTAGAAAAGCAGCGGATCTGCGAATTCCACGGTATGCAGGTATGGGATGCGGGTAGTCGTGGCGCTATCGAATTTAGCGCGCAAGCGCTCGGTCGCGACAGCTTAGGGAGTATCGTCGAACACGCCAATTTGGTCCGCGCGTTGCGCCTAGCGATTGGGCAGTGCGAGCAAATCCGTCAGGTATCGGATCGCGTGGTCGACATCGAGTTCACCGACCGGTTGAACATCCTCAACCTTGAACGCGGCGCGCCTATCCACGCTGAGCTAGTCCTCGGATGTGACGGTCCAAACTCTCCAGTTCGGCAATTGCTTGGCGTCGATACGCGGCGAGTTGAATATGTCCAGCATGCCCTGGTGTGCAACGTAGAGGTACAATACCCACACGCTCAGATCGCTAGGCAACGATTTTTACCGAATGGTCCAATCGCGTTTCTGCCGCTTGCGGCTAAGAACTCATGTGCGGTTGTGTGGTCGACTTCGCCAGAAGAGGCGCTCGTGGCTCTCGAGGCACCTAGTGAATCGTTTGAAGGAATGTTGGTGGCCGCTTTTGATTATCGACTAGGTAATGTTCGACTTACGAGCGAGCGGAAGGTGATCCCGCTACAAAAACTGCACAGCGCGAGGTATGTCGTTAATCGAGCAATATTGTTAGGTGATGCGGCGCATGTCGTTCACCCGCTCGCCGGGCAAGGTTTGAATCTCGGCCTCATGGATGCCGCTGCACTTGCGCAGAGCCTCGGACAGCGTGAAAAGCTAACGCTTCAATTTCCACGCGCAGCACTACGTCAGTTCGAAAGAATGCGACGTGGTGAGAATCTTGCGATGCTGAGTTTCACAGATCAAATCAACAAAATATTTCGCCGTGACCACCGATTGATCAAGGGAGTGAGAGGTACCGGAATGTATGCTTTTGATCGACTTATTCCGCTTAAGCATTGGATCATGCTGCGCGCGATGGGTGACTACGGAGATGTTCCGAGCATCGCATCTCGCTAATAGCCGGCGGTTTAGAACGGACTATCGTGAGAAGAGTCAGTATGCGAAAATCGCGGCCCTTAACGACAATGGAATATTGAAGTGGGAACTACGACAGAAGCTTTATACGAATCAAGTATTACCAGCCTGCCATTGGTACAGAAAGGTAAGGTGCGCGACATTTATGCTGTCGGCGAGGAACACCTGCTCATCGTAACGACCGATCGATTATCGGCGTTTGACGTAATTTTGCCCGATCCGATCCCAGGCAAGGGGGCGATCTTAACGGCGACGTCAAATTTCTGGTTCGAAAAAATGGCCGACGTTATCGATAATCACTTAAGTGACTTGTCGCTCGTTGACGTGCTGCCGGATGCCGCCGAACGGCAGCAGGTAGAGGGTCGCGCCATTGTCGTAAAGAAATTGAAGCCGCTACCTGTCGAGGCCATCGTTCGCGGATACATTATCGGATCGGGTTGGGCGGACTATCAACGAACTGGGAAGGTATGCGGCATCGATCTTCCGGCAGGTTTAGCCCAAGCTGAGCAGCTTCCGGAACCTATCTTTACGCCGTCTACCAAAGCCGACGTTGGCGATCATGACGAAAACGTCGACTTCGCCTACATCACGTCTCTAATCGGCGAGGATTATGCGAACAAGATCAAACAGGTGAGCTTGGAAATCTACTCGCGCGCCGCCGCGTTCGCGAAGGACAAAGGGATCATTATTGCGGATACGAAATTCGAGTTCGGTACTGACGAAAAGGGCGATGTGTTCCTCATAGATGAAGTGCTGACGCCGGATTCGTCAAGATTCTGGCCGCAAACCGAATATCAAATTGGGATCAGTCCACCGAGTTTCGATAAGCAATTTGTCCGCGATTATTTAGAAACCTTGGACTGGGACAAACGACCACCGGCGCCCACTTTACCGTTAGAAATTAGGCAAAAGACTGCGGCGAAATATCGCGAGGCGCTGGAGCGTATTACCGCAGTAGCTTAGCGGGCGCTCAGGCAACGTGCTCGACGTAGGCACCGGCGGTTACAATCTTCATCCCGTTCGTGCCGCCGATGTCTCCGAGCAGATCGCCTTTGGTGATGATGACTTTGTCACCGTCCGTGATCGCACCTCTCGCACGCAGCTGCTCCAAGATGCCCGCTGTGACTTCCGCGTATTTGACATTGCGAATATCGAACGCGAGCGGCTGCACGCCACGATAGAGACTAACTTTGCGCAGTGTTTCAACAAGTCCAGACATCGCGAAAATTGGAATATCCGTGCGGATCCGTGACATCCAGCGAGTCGTAGCGCCCGTCTCCGTGAGGGCAGCAATGGCTTTTACTTTAATCCGATTCGCGCAATAAATAGTTGACACCGCAATCGCTTGATCGACTCGTTCGAACGCGGCGTCCAACAAGAGTTCGGCTTGGTTGTCGGGCCATTCTTTTTCGGCTTCGAGGCAAATTCGAGCCATCGCCTCAACGGTTTCTAAGGGAAATTTGCCGATACTTGTTTCGGCCGACAACATAACGGCGTCCGTTCCATCGAGTACCGCGTTCGCCACATCAAACACCTCGGCCCGAGTTGGCATTGGGCTTTCGATCATCGACTCCATCATTTGGGTTGCCGTGATCACGATCCGGTGGCAGCGTCGCGCTAGATCAATTAAACGCTTTTGCACGGGTGGTAGACGCGAGTCACCGATTTCGACGCCGAGGTCTCCGCGGGCGATCATGATTCCGTCAGCCGCAAGAATAATCTCTTCGGCATGTTCGACCGCTTCTGCCCGTTCAATTTTCGCGATAATCCCGGCCTTACTCCCGGCCTTCGTCAGCAACCGCCGCGCGTCATGGATGTCTTGCGCCGTGCGTGGAAAAGATACCGCAATGTAATCGGCGCCGATCTCAACGGCATGTTTTAAGTCGAGGCGGTCTTTGTGAGTGAGCGCTTTCGCAGACAGACCGCCGCCTTCCCGGTTGACACCTTTATTGTCCGAAAGTTGTCCGCCGAGCAAAACGACGGTCTCTATTGCATTGCCGTCAACCCTTTCGACCTTCAAAATAACCCGGCCATCATCGACCAGTAAGGTATCGCCAGCACGCACGTCGCGTGGTAATGCTTTGTAGGTGACTCCTACATGATGCTCATCTCCCGCATTACTGGCAAGATCGGCATCGAGTATAAATTCGTCGCCAACGTCAAGATGAATCGGGCCATCGCGAAACTTCTCGAGTCTGATTTTTGGACCTTGAAGGTCCGCGATTAACGCTAATTCGCGGTTCTGCAGCTTTGCCGCCCGACGTACCGCGCGCGCCCGTTTCGCATGGTCATCACGCGTCCCGTGCGAGTAATTAAGTCTGGCGGCGTCGAGTCCGGCTTCAATTAGACGTGCAAGGACTTTAGGTTTATCAGTTGCTGGCCCGAGTGTCCCGACGATTTTAGTTCGTCTCACGTAATATCTCCTTGGTGGCTACTGATGCTCATAGCCCGGTATAGAAAAAGAAGCGTCAAGTCTTGAATGGTGCTCCTGAATTAGCGGCCATTCGACCGCAATACTTTCAATTCGCGCTCGAGGCCCGTTTTTCAAGGATCGCGACAGCAGGTAAGGTTTTCCCCTCAAGGAATTCCAAGAACGCACCACCACCGGTAGAAATGTATGAAATGCGATCCGCGACATTGAACTTTATTGTCGCCGCAATCGTATCGCCGCCACCGGCTATCGAATAGGCGCTCGATTGAGCAATGGCCTCGGCTAAAATTTTAGTCCCATTGGCGAATTGATCGAATTCGAATACGCCGAGCGGGCCGTTCCAGACTATCGTGCCGGCTGCCTTGAGGTATTGTGCGAATGCGTTCGCCGTTTCTGGGCCGATGTCCATGATCATGTCATCGTCGCGTACGGCGCTGCACGCGACGACCCGAGCCGGGGTATCCGGAGCAAAACTCTTTCCGCATACCAGATCGGTAGGTAAGGGTATGCAACCCCTGTCTAGTAGGCGCGATGCCGTTTCTAGCATGGCATCTTCGCACAACGAATTTCCGATATTGAATCCTGCTGCTTTCAAAAACGTGTTCGCGATGCCGCCACCGACGATCAGCTGATCAACTTTGTCCGACAAAGATTCCAGTAGATCGAGCTTAGTGGACACCTTGGCACCGCCAACGATGGCGACTAACGGTCGAGCTGGATCGCGTAGTGCATTCCCAAGCGCATCGAGCTCGGCCGTGAGTAACGGTCCCGCGCATGCAACTGGCGCGAATTCTGCAATACCGTAGGTAGATGATTGCGCCCGATGGGCGGTCGCGAATGCATCGTTAACAAACACGTCGGCGAGCGCGGCAAGGCGTCGTGACAATTTCTCGTCATTGGCCTTTTCACCGGTTAGAAAGCGAACGTTCTCGCAGAGCACAATTCCGCCATTGGGTGATTCGATACCGCCCATCCAATCTAACTCGAAACGCACGGGTAATCCGAGTAGATCGGACAGCGCTCGAGCTACCGGTTGCAGAGAATAACGCGGATCGAATTCGCCTTCCTTCGGCCGGCCGAGATGAGACAACAATATCACTTGGCCGCCTGCGGCAACGGCTGCATTGATTGTCGGCAATGCGGCACGTAACCGCGAATCGTCGCTAATGCGGCCGTCATGCATTGGAACGTTAAAATCTTCACGAATTACAACTCGTTTACCGGCGAGTGGAACGTCACTCATTTTTAGCATAAAAGTTAGCCCGGCGCGTTCATTAGCGCGACTGTTGTGTCGAGCATTCGATTCGAGAAACCCCATTCGTTGTCGTACCACGACAACACCTTAACTAAGGTTCCACCAATCACTTTGGTTTGCGACGCTTCGAATATTGATGAAGCGGGATTGTGGTTGAAATCAATGGAGACCAAGGGCGCCGAATTGTATTCGAGGATCCCTTTAAGTTCACCGGCGGCAGCGTCACGCATGATCTGATCGATTTCTTCGACGCTGGTATCGCGTCCTGCGACAAACGTTAAGTCGACGAGCGAGACGTTAAGCGTCGGCACCCGAACGGCGTAACCGTCCAGTAAACCGTCGAGTTCGGGGAGCACTAAGCCAACTGCGGCTGCGGCGCCGGTGCTCGTCGGAATCATCGATTGCGTTGCAGAACGCGCGCGGCGCAAGTCCGTATGAAAGACGTCGGTCAATACTTGGTCGTTTGTGTAGGAATGGATCGTCGTCATCATGCCCGAGCGCAAACCGATCTTTTCGTGCAATGGTTTAACTAACGGCGCCAAGCAGTTAGTCGTACATGATGCGTTGGAAATAATTTGATCGCTTGCCTTTAGAACATCGTGATTGACGCCGTAGACGATGGTTGCATCGACATCCTTGCCCGCAGGGGCAGAAATGATCACCTTCTTCGCGCCGGCCTTGATATGCGCCATTGATTTGTCGCGGCTCGCAAAAAAACCGGTCGATTCGTGCACGACATCGACGCCAAGTTTCCCCCATGGCAATTTTGACGGATCACGCTCGCTGTAGACTTCGATTCGGTCGCCATTAACAAACATGGCGCCATCTTTTACTTCAATGTCACCCGGAAATCGGCCGTGAGCACTATCGTAGCGGGTCAAGTGAGCGTTGGTTTCTGCCGCGCCGAGGTCATTAACGGCAACGATTTTCACGTCGCTCGTTCGATTCGATTCGTACAGCGCACGCAGTACGTTGCGGCCAATTCGCCCATATCCGTTGATTGCTACTTTGATGCTCATCCGATGGATCTCCTAATAGTAAAAAAAATAATAGCGTTAAACCGGCGTCGGCGTCGGACCTAACGCACAAAAAAATGCGCGACGGATCGCCGCCATACTGTCGCTGTGAAATGTAAGTTCAGGCGCCGAGGTAATTAGCGATCTTTGTTTTGACCTGGTCGAAATCCAGTTCAAATTGACGGTATAGGTCTGCCGCCGGTGCCGAACCGCCAAAATCGTTTAGGCCTAACGCGAGGCCTTCGATCCCGACATATTTATACCAAGCATCAGTTGAGCCGGCCTCGATCGATATACGTTGCCGAATACCGACAGGAATGACAGCCGCTTTGTAAGCGGCGTCTTGCTGTTCGAAGACATCCGTGCTCGGCATCGATACCACTCTTATTTGCATGCCTTGTGAATTCAATGCCCGTGCGACGGACACCGCCAAGCCAACTTCCGAACCGGTTGCGATAACGAGTGCAGTTGGGCTCTTCTCGGGTTCCAGTAGAACGTAGCCGCCGCGCGCGATAGCGCCGACCTGTTCTTGACTGCGTTCTTGAACGTCTAGGCCTTGGCGCGTTAGTAGCAAACACGTCGGGCCGTTGCGGCGGGCGATTGCTGCGTTCCACGCCGCTGCCGTTTCGGTGCCGTCACACGGGCGCCATACGGATAAGCGCGGAATCAGTCTTAGTGATGCCGCGTGCTCAATAGGTTGATGGGTGGGTCCGTCTTCGCCGAGACCAATCGAATCATGTGTATAAACATAAACGACCCCCAGCCCCATGAGTGCCGACATGCGAACAGCATTGCGTGCGTAATCAGAAAACACGAGAAAAGTACCGGCGTAGGGTATGTAACCGCCGTGCAACGCTAGACCATTCATGATGGCGCTCATACCAAACTCGCGAACGCCATAATTCACATAGTTACCGGCAGCAGGTTCGTGTGTTAGTGCTTTGGAGCCAGACCAAAATGTATTATTTGATTCGGACAGGTCGGCCGAGCCACCGATGAGTTCAGGAAGTGCAGGGCCGATCTTCTCCAAGGTCATTTGGGAGGCTTTCCGCGAAGCTTGCTTCGTTGCAGCAGATTGCATATCGGCAACGCAATCTTGGGCAGTGGTCGCAAAATTCGTCGGTAGAGTGCCGTCCATACGACGTTCAAACTCGTCTGCGAGGTCGGGATGCGCTGTGCGATAAGTTTGGAATAGCTCGCGCCAACTCGCCTCGGCTTTTGAACCCGCACTCCGAGCATCCCAGGCTTCGCCAATTGAAGCCGGAATTACGAACGGCGGGTGCGGCCAATTTAGGGCTGAGCGAGTCGCCGCCACTTCGTCATCACCGAGCGCCGCGCCATGCGCCGCCGCACTACCTTGCTTGTTGGGCGATCCGAAACCAATAATCGTTCGACAGCAAATGAGGCTTGGGCGAGTTCCATCAGCGCGCGCTTCCTTTAGCGCTTTGGCGATCGCCGCTGGATCATGACCGTCGACGTTCGCCACGACTTGCCAGCCGTAGGCACCGAAGCGGGCGACGGTATCGTCGGTAAACCAGCCCTCAACCGCACCATCAATCGAGATTTGATTGTCGTCGTATATGACGATGAGTTTGCCCAATCCTAAGGTTCCCGCGAGCGCGGATGCTTCATGAGAAATGCCTTCCATCAAACAGCCGTCACCGACACAGGCGTACGTGAAGTGCTCGACGATATTGAGTCCATCACGGTTGAATTCGGCCGCTAGATTGCGTTCCGCTAGCGCCATCCCGACCGCGTTTGCGAGTCCTTGTCCAAGCGGACCTGTCGTCGTCTCGACACCAGGTGTGTGGCGGTATTCCGGATGACCCGGTGTCGCCGAGCCTAGTTGCCGGAATCGTTTCAGCTCTTCAATCGATACGTCGTAGCCGCTTAGGTGTAGTAAGGAATAGAGGAGCATCGAGCCATGGCCGTTCGATAGTACGAAACGATCTCGATTCGCCCACTGCGGGTTCGCCGGGTTGTGGCGCATAAAATCGCGCCATAATACTTCTGCGATATCCGCCATCCCCATCGGCGCGCCAGGATGCCCAGAATTCGCGGCCTGCACTGCGTCCATGCTGAGTGCGCGGATCGCGTTGGCGAGTTCACGTCGGTTAGACGTTGCGTGGTCCTCAGTGTCAATTGGCACTGGCTTGCTCATAAAGTTTTCCTCTGTTCACACGCCAGTGAAAAGATCCGCGCCTATTGACGAAACTTCGGGTTGACCAAAATGTCCTACAGGAGACTGCGTTGCTTTCTTCTAGCTTAATAATAAGTTGTTAGATTCGTCGGTAAGATTCCTTCCCTGAAGGGACGGTTTCGAATAATTCGCCGGAAATAAATCCCCTTGCGTCGCAAACGACGGTGCTTAGGTACATCGGGCCGCTACAATTTGTTTGTCGGGTCGCCGCCAGCGCAAAGCCGAATCAAGGTGTTCCCGGTCCCTTGCCGGCTCTGAAAGCTTCTATGCTCAGAAATTGGTCGCTCGGCATCCAAAGTGCCCAGTTAGGTCTTTAGAGACGACGAACGGAATATTAATGGTTCGCTGTCGGTCGGAGTCCTTGTTCGGTTCGTTATAATCAATTTTCACTTGGATCGGACTATCGATTACTCGGGGCAGGTCCCCGACGCCGACCCATGACGGGCGAGAACACACATTAATATCGCTCATTCAGTAGCCGCTGCATATTAGCGTGGTGGTGACCTCGGCAAAAGGGCAAATGGACTAAAAACTCTGTGTTATCAACACATTTTCGCGTCGGGGCGCTTGATCCAGGCATGGTAGGCCGCGAGAAACGTCTCGGTGCCGGAGAAAGCAAACTTCTATAATCTAATATTTAACTTTAGCTAAGAGAGCTATTCCATTAAGATAATTGATTATTTTTAATATATTATGTAATCGGAGACGTTATGCCGCAGTGCTTCAAAGCGCATTTCTCTGTGGTGCATGTTTTCGAATAAAGCGGATCTCAAAGGCCGAATTATGAGCGCGCAAAAGAATCAGACAAATTTCAGCATAGAGTTTTTCCCGCCTCGCACGCCGGAGGGACAGGTAAAATTTGCAGAGACACGCGACAAGCTCGCTAAGCTCAAGCCAAACTTTTTTTCGGTGACGTTTGGAGCAGGTGGCAGCACCCGTGACCAAACCTTAGAAACGGTCCGCTCAATTGTCGCCGAAACCGGAATTGACGCCGCGCCTCATTTGTCCTGCGTCGGCTACTCGCTCGACAAAATTCGCGCCGTGTTGGATGAATACAAAGACCAAGGTATCCGTAGGATTGTCGCCCTGCGCGGCGATATGCCGTCGGGAACGACTGGCGAAGGAGAGCTATCCTACGCCAATGAGCTTGTCGAGTTTATTCGCCGCGAGTCAGGATCGACGTTTCACATTGAAGTCGCTGCCTACCCGGAGTTTCATCCCCAAGCAAAGTCTGCGGCTCATGATCTGGAAAACTTCAAGCGCAAGGTCGAAGCCGGGGCAGACAGCGCGATAACCCAGTACTTCTTCAACCCAGACGCCTATTTCCGATTTATCGACAGTTGCCAGAGTCTTAATATCGATATCCCCATTGTTCCCGGGATCATGCCAATCATTAACTTCACGCAGCTAATGAGATTCTCCGAAATGTGTGGCGCCGAGATTCCTCGTTGGATTGTCAGCCGGCTGCGCGACTTCGGCGACGACCGGGCTTCGATTCGTGCGTTCGGCATAGATGTGACGACTGAGCTATGCCGGCGGCTGCTTGAGCAAGGTGTTCCGGGCCTGCACATCTACAGTATGAATCAATACGAAGCGGCAGACGCTGTCTGGCATAACCTTGGGATCGGCGGCGATTAAGGTTATATCGTGCGCCACGATCTCCCGAACGAAGAGGCTGCAAGTGATGCCGAGGGTCTACCTGGACTGATCTTGGTCGACGACGACCAGATGATCGTTGACTCTCTGAGTTTTGTTCTGGGCATCGATTTCGACGTTCACGCAGCGGCCAATCGACAGACCGCGAGGACGCTACTGCAAAAACTAGGCGAGATGCCCTCTCTCGCATTGATCGATCTGGGTTTGCCGCCGGATCCGCATGGTCCTGACGAAGGATTCGCGTTGATAAAAGAACTCCTCGCGTTCAACGATCAGATGAAAATTTTAGTTTTGTCGGGTCAAAGCGATCGCGCGAATATTCAACATGCGTTGACTCTGGGCGCTGTCGATTTCGTACCCAAGCCCTGCGATGCGGATTTGTTGCGCGCGCGTTTGAATCACCAACTGTTAATTCTCGATGCAGAGCAAAGTGAGTCGTTGCCGTTGGGCATTGAGGAAGAAGCCCTACTCGGTAGTAGTCCCGTAATGAAGGCACTACGCGACTCGATTGCGCAGTTCGCGAACACCCCATTTCCGGTTCTCATTGAGGGGGAATCAGGCTGTGGCAAAGAACTAGTTGCTCAGCGCCTACACAACCGTAGTGATCGACATGGCGAACCGCTGTTGACGGTTAACTGCGCAGCGTTCACGGCAGATTTACTCGAAGCGCAGTTGTTCGGTCATGCGAAAGGCGCTTACACCGGCGCGGAGCAAGCCCGTTCGGGTTTTTTCGAAGATGCAACAAACGGTACCTTGTTTCTTGATGAAGTCGGGGAAATGCCGTTTGAACTTCAATCCAAATTCTTGCGAGTACTGGAGAACGGCGAGTATTACCGACTCGGCGAAACGCGCGCGCGACATTCCGACGCGCGGATAATTGCCGCGACTAATAAGGATTTACGCGAAGCCGTGCGAGTCGGTGAATTCCGCGCCGATCTCTTTCATCGGCTAAGCGTTTTATCAATTAGTGTGCCGCCGTTGCGCAGTCGCGATAGAGACTGGAAATTATTACTCGATCACTTTCGACGGCTTTATGTTGGAACAATCAAACCGTTCGAACTAAGCACTAACGCCGAGGAGCTATTCGATGCTTACGTTTTTCCGGGCAATGTTCGCGAATTACGCAACATTGTTATCCGTCTTGGTACTCGGTATAGCGAGGCCGTGATCGACGCGGACGTCTTGCGCTCTGAGCTCGAACCCGAGGTCGCGACTTCTTCGTTGAAAATCGACGATAGCGGTGATGACGAACACATAGTGACACAATTGGCGAGCGCCGGGTTCCAACTAGACGACGAAGTCGCAGAAATGGAACGCCGATATATTACAGTCGCGTTGAATATGAGTAACGGCAATCTAAGTAAAGCCGCGCGCCTACTTGGTGTGAACCGAACAACTTTGTATAGCAAGGTTTCTCGACTCGGGCTCGGCGAAGAGAATAACTAGATTCACTCGAGATACGCACAGAAAATTTAGCGAGTACAGACTATGTATGAGAATTATTTCGGACTCGACAAGGCACCTTTTAGGATCACTCCCGATCCAGAATTCTTTTTTTCGGGCAGCAATCGTGGTGCCGTTCTGGAGGCGTTGTTGTACGCCGTCGCGCGAGGCGAGGGGATCGTTAAAGTTGTCGGTGAAGTTGGCAGCGGTAAAACGATGTTATGCCGGATGTTGGAACGGGAACTTCCTGGCGGATGCGAAATTATATACCTTGCTAATCCGCGTCTAAGCCCCGACGAAATACTGCATGCGATAGCCATCGAGCTAAAACTGCAGGTCGCCCATCGTGCAAGCAAAATTGAAGTAATGCGATTGCTCCATGCCTACCTTCTCGAGAAACATGCGAACAATCGATCGGTCGTGATGTTCATAGAAGAAGCACAGGGCATGGAGCTCGAGACGCTCGAAGAAATTCGCATGCTTAGCAACCTCGAAACGACCCAAGAAAAACTGTTGCAGATCGTGCTGTTCGGACAACCTGAGCTCGACGATAAATTAAGACTTCACGAGATTCGGCAACTGAAAGAACGGATCACTTATTCCTTCAACCTGGCACCGCTCAACAGGACCGAAATTCGCGATTATCTGAATACACGTATCCGAACCAGTGGTTTCCGTGGAACCGACTTGTTTACCGCCGGATCAATTCGAGCGCTTGAGAAACTGTCTGATGGTCTGCTGCGAAGGATCAACATACTAGCCGACAAATCGTTGCTCGCGGCGTATGCGCGGGGCGATCGTCAAATCAAGACCGCGCATGTAAAAATGGCGGCGAAAGATAGCGAATTCGGGTCTCCGTTTCAGTTCCGCCCGGCAATATTACTCGGCGGCTTGTTACTCACTGCGCTCGTTTTGGGCAGCGGGTTATGGTGGTTCAACGGCCGAGACCTAGGCGGGGTGGATTATTTGACTGGCAATGGTCGATCGGCGCCAGATCTAGCTGCTTCAGGGAGCGCGAAATCTGACATAGATCGGTCGGTACGGTTCGATCAAATTAGTACCAAACTTCTAGAAAAAATACCTGAAAAAGCACCAATAGTCGACGATACCGCTAAAATTGTTACTCCAGAAAGATCGCAGGACCGATCGAAAGAAACGCTAAGTGGATTATCCGAAGAGCCAGTGCAGTTGCTTAGCCTTGACGATTTAGAGCCGAATACGTTGCCCGTGCTCACGACGCAGAGACTGATCGAAATGTTGGCTGCCGGCACCCGAACGTTGGCTCACAATAACCCCTAAATAGCTCGATTATGGACTGCCGCCTACATTATAATATTCAATTATTTTAATAAGTTGCAATCCATATATAATCTGTTATCTTGCATTGTCATTTAAGGATTTCACGAAGCTGGTTCACAGAATGAAAAACCTATTCCGGAGCTGTATTTTTGTCATCTTGGCGTCCGGCTGCGCGCAAATGCGCCCACCGATGACGGCTCCTGACATGAGCGGCCCACGCGGCCACCTGAATCAAGTAGCCGTCGCCAGCGAACCAGACATTCCCTCGGTAGTGGAGCGCACTGCATTCATTCCACCGCCGGAACCCGCACCTGAAAGCGAGCGCTATACGGTTGTTGTCAACAACGTGCCGGCGCGCGAATTGCTATTCGCGCTCGCGCGTGACGCGGAAATCAATGTCGACATTCACCCGAGTATCGAAGGCGAAGTCACGCTCAACGCGATTGACCAAACGCTAACTCAAATCCTGGATCGCATCGCAAATCAGGTGGCGATGCGATACGAAATTAACGGTTCGACGATTTTTATCAGTGGCGATGAGCCGTATTTCAGAACGTACGAAGTCGGCTACGTGAACCTCTCTCGCGTGGTCGAATCAAACGTAAACGTGGCAGTGAAAGTTGCGACCACTGGTGCCGGCGGCGCCGAGGCTAGTGGCGGCGGTGGCGGTTCAAGCGACAGTGACAACACGTCATCTACGAAATTGACATCGACAACCTACAACCGATTCTGGGAGACGATTGACGAAAATATTCGTGGCATTCTGGGCGATGTTGGTAATAACGCTAGCGGCGAAAAATCTGCAAACGTTATCGTCAACGCCGAAGCCGGGGTAATTAACGTAAAGGCCTCGAAAAAGCAGCACATGCAAATTCAACGGTTCGTTGATCACGTTCTGACGAACGCACGCCGCCAAGTGATGATTGAGGCGACGATCGTCGAGGTTTCACTAAACGACCAATACCAAGCAGGGGTCGATTGGCGAGTGCTACTGGATGCCGATAAGTCCGGTTTTGGTGCCAATTCTGACTTGCTGGGGACCGTCACCGAAGGCGTAATAGATAACGCCATTTCGTCATTCGTTTTCGGTTATGCCGATCCAAACAACAACGGTCGGTTGATCGATCTCACGGTGCGCCTACTACGTGAATTCGGCGATACGCAAGTGCTGTCCAGTCCCCGCTTAATGGCGTTAAACAACCAAACCGCGATGCTTAAAGTTGTCGAAGAACTCGTCTATTTCACGATCGAGGTAACTGACAAAGATGGCACCAATAATTCTCAAGGCCGGACCATTATCGAATCCGAGATTCATTCAGTGCCGGTTGGTTTAGTCATGGCCGTCACTCCACAAATATCTCCAAATTCTGAAGTCACACTTACGATTCGGCCGACTATTTCACAGAAGGTCGGTGACGCAGTTGATCCTGGCACTCAACTCGCCGGACAATTTCTTGGCGCCGATGCGTCGAACATCACAAACACCGTACCGATAATTCGAGTCCGCGAAATGGAATCAGTATTAAGGCTCGTTGACGGACAAATCGCGGTGCTTGGTGGTCTGATGCAGGACGATATTAAAAATGCTAATCGGAGTGTCCCCGGTTTATCGAAAATACCTTTTTTCGGTGATTTATTGTTCACCACGGAAGAGACTTCGAGTCAGAAAACGGAGCTTCTGATTTTCTTGCGGCCAGTGGTCGTCGAGGAACCGAATCTGGAATCCGACCTCAAGGGCTATCAAAGATTTCTGAGTAACAACAATACCGCAACCCCGGCGTATTAGTCCGGGACTCGGACGGAGCAGGACGAATGAGTCTCTTGATGGATGCGCTGCGCAAAGCAGAAGCTGACAAAAAGCAGGCTTTATCAACGGCAACGGGCGACGATGCCGCGACCCGTGAATTACACGATGTCGAAGACGAAACTGATTTGGCCGCAACGATCGCGAAGCCAGGTACGAGTATCTCGCCTGCCGCCTATCAGAACCGACCAACGCCAATTTCGTCCGAAGTCGAAGAGATGTCGTTGGAGCCTCTCGATGCAGATCGCCCTAAGGAGGAGGCGTCTCTACAACAATCCAGTGGACCGAGCATCATCGAGTCGGCTGATCCGAATTCGACGATGCCAAACACGCGCGAGTTAGAGAGAGAGCTGGGCGCCTACTTCGACAATACCTCCGAACGAGGCTTCACCGATCCGTTAGCGGCGACAGCAGGCGACGTATTCGTGGCCGACCCGACGGATTCTGGTATTCGGGAAACGGTTGCGTCACCTCATACAATTTTTGAAGCCGGATCGAGTGGCCCGTCGAAAAGGATGCTCTTGTGGGGCGCCGCACTAACCGTGGTAGTCGGTTGCGTGTTCAGCGCGGCAGGTTTCTACTATTTCCAACAAGCACCTACAACTCATTTCATGCCGTCACCAAGCGTTGCCACCGATATTGAAAAGCCGCCTGCGAGAAATTTACCGATCGTGGTACCGGGTAGCGCACCGTCGACCGAAGCCGGTCTGGTTGTGAGTATCTCCGATCCGATCGCACAGGAAATAGTTGAACAACAAGACCTGGTAGCCGACGAGTTAATGGCCGAGATTGAGACCTTCGAAGCGCACACGGACGCTCAAGCAACGCCGTTCGAACCGGATTTCCTTCCTCAGGAGGAGGAAATTGAACCCGCCGCAAAGCCTCGACAAACGAATCCAGATACGCAACGGTTCGACGACTCCGCTAATTCAGCCGAAATCGGCGTGCGTGTCGGCGAGTTACGCATTGCGCGAAGCGGCGGTACGGCCGAAGTCGACAGCATAATGAAGCAAGCCTATGCGGCCTACGTTGCACGCGATTATTCAACCGCGCAATCGTTGTACGACAAAGTGTTGTCCCGCCGGCCCCAACATCGCGACGCGCTACTTGGCGTCGCGGCCATGGAGTTACGTAACGGCAATGTGAGTACCGCACATCAGCATTATCGCGACGTATTAACGCTCGATCCTAATAACGCGACGGCCAGCGCGGCGTTGTTTAGTTTAGAAGCCGGAGAAGGGGATCAGATCACAGAGAGTCGCTTGAAACTGCTGCTCGACGACGGCGTTGATGTTGGCTACGTCTACTTTTCCCTCGGCAACTTGTACGCGCGTCATTCTCGTTGGCCGGACGCTCAGCAAGCGTACTTCGAAGCGTTGCGTAACAATCCTAGCAATCCGGACTATAACTACAACCTGGCCATTAGCCTGGACCGCATCGGTCAACGTCAAGCTGCCGCGAAATATTATCAAGCCGCAATTGGATTTAGTGACGGCAACCAGGCAGGATTCGATACGGCGAACGCACTTAGCCGGGTTCAAGCCATCAGCAGCGCACTCGCGCAGTAATTACAGGGTCCCATCCGTGACTTCAGTTAGACAAACGCTCAGGATTGGCGAGTTGCTGGTGCAAAAGGGCGTTGTCAGCCCTGACCAAGTACGCATCGGTTTAATCGAGCAGAAGAAAAACAAAGATCATCTCGGCAAAATTTTAGTCCGGTTGGGATTCGCCACTGAAGCAATTATTTTGGACGTCCTCGGCGGTGCTTTAGGACAACAAAAAGCCGACTTGTCTAAGGTGGTCGTCGACAGCGAAGCGATCCGGCTAATACCGAAAGACATGGCGCGCCGATTTCACATTTTGCCGCTAACTTTCGAGACCAATCGCAACCGCTTGACCTTGGCGATGGCCGACACGTTTAACGTTGTCGCCTTGGATCAAATCACGGCCTTACTCGGTGGCGATACAGAAATCGTTCCGCTGATGGCTGGCGAGGCCGAGATCGAAAAGGCGATAGACCAGTTTTACGGGTTCGAGCTATCGGTCGACGGTATTCTTCAAGAGATCGAGACCGGCGAAATCGACTACGAAAGCCTCGATGCGGATAGCGAGGAATACAGCCAACCCGTGGTACGTCTGGTTAATGCCTTACTGTCGGATGCGGTCAAACGCGGTGCTTCAGATATCCATTTCGAACCGGAAGAGGGTTTCTTACGCTTTCGCTACCGAATAGACGGCGTGCTACGCCAGATACGCAGTCTACATAAAAATTATTGGTCCGCTATCGCGGTTCGTTTGAAGGTGATGTCCGGAATGGACATAGCAGAAACACGCGCACCGCAAGATGGTCGAATCGGTCTATCGCTGTCGGGTCGTGCGATAGATTTTCGTGTTTCAACCATTCCAACCGTACACGGCGAAAATATCGTTTTGCGCGTACTCGATCGGCAAAAAGGCATTGTGCCGATTGACGAAATTGGCCTCGATGCGGACGTCCTGGCGTTACTGAAACTGATGGTTTCGCGACCGGAAGGTCTGCTGCTAGTGACCGGGCCGACGGGTAGCGGCAAAACCACGACGCTATACAGCGTACTCAACCATCTCAATAACGAAACGGTCAATATCATGACCCTCGAAGACCCTGTCGAATATCCGATGGGCATGATTCGTCAAACATCGGTTAACGATGCGGTGCGGCTAGATTTCGCGAGCGGCATTCGCTCAATGCTGCGCCAAGACCCGGATATTATCCTGGTCGGCGAAATACGTGACGAAGATACGGCCGCAATGGCCTTTCGAGCGGCAATGACGGGTCACCAAGTGTTTTCCACGTTACACGCAAATTCCGCGCTCGGGTCGATTCCGCGCCTTATCGATATGGGAGTTCGGCCGGAGGTGATGGCAGGCAACATCATCGGCATTCTTGCGCAACGTCTTGTCCGCAAGCTTAGAGCCGGCTGCTTTGAGGCTTACGAACCGTCCGACATCGAGCGACAAATTTTGGGCCTAGAGCCCAACGTGCGTGACAAACGGATTAATCGCGTGACGGAAGAATTCCAGCACGCCGAGCATCAAGGTTACCAGGGTCGCCTGGCACTGATGGAGCTCCTGAAGTTTGACCGCGAAATGGACGAGCTCATCGCACGTGCTGCGACCCAACGCGAACTCAACGACTTAGCGCGAAAAAACGGCTTTAAATCGTTGGCAGAAATGGCGGTGATGCGGGTCCTCGACGGCCAAACTTCGATCGATGAAGTGTCTCGTGTTGTTGATTTAACCGATCGAGTGAGCTGATGGAAGCGTTCCGGTATAAGGCTATAAACGCGCAAGGTCGCGTACTACACGGCAAAGTGGATGCCGCGAACCCGGCCGACTTGGAGACCCGATTAAGCCGTATCGGACTCGATCTCGTTAACTTCAAAGAACTGAAATCAAAACAACGCAACATTACCGGGCGGGGCATAAAACGTACCGACCTCATCACGTTTTGTTTTCATCTCGAGCAATTAGTCCGTGCTGGGGTGCCGATTCTAGAAGGGCTCGCGGATTTACGCGACAGCGTCGACAACAAGCAATTGCGCGAAGTCACCGCAGCCATGATCGAGGCGATTGAAGGCGGCAAAAATCTGTCTGGTTCTATGGAACAGTTTCCGTTTGTCTTCAATTCAGTATTCATCAACTTGGTGAAGGCGGGCGAACAAAGCGGACAACTCACGATGGTGCTGCAGAAGTTATCGGAAAACTTAAAGTGGCAAGATGAGCAAGCAGCGCAGACCAAAAAACTGCTCATGTACCCAAGCATTGTTTCGGTTCTCGTCGCCGGCGTGCTGTTCTTTTTGATGTTGTACGTGGTGCCCCAATTGATCTCGTTTCTGGCTACGATGGGTCAGGAGCTGCCCATGCAAACCCGCGCGTTGATCGCGACGTCGGCGTTTTTCCGATCGTATTGGTATTTGATCCTGGCAGTGCCGGTCATTGTTTCGTTCGCAACCATTACCGCAATTCAATCCAGTCCCGATTTCGCGTTGAAGGTCGACCGCTGGAAACTAGAATTTCCTATTGTCGGGCCGATATTTAAGAAAATTATTGTGACGCGTGTCTGTAATATTTTCTCGATTATGTATTCATCGGGAATTACTGTATTGGATTGCATTCGAACCTGTGAAGACGTTGCGGACAACAGGGCAATTCAGCAAGCAATACGCGACGCCGGTCGAATGATCGCCGATGGCGGTGGGATCAGCGCAAGCTTTCAGTCCACCGGATTATTTCCGCCACTGGTAGTTAGGATGCTGCGGGTCGGCGAGAACACCGGCGCGCTAGAAGAAGCGCTGGACAACGTCAGTTACTTTTACACGCGCGAGGCGCGAGAAGCTGTCGCGAATTTGCAGGAAATGATCCTGCCTTTCATTACCGTTGTATTGGGGGCAATGATCGTGTGGATAATGGCATCCGTGCTTGGGCCAATTTATGACCTTTTCACTCAAATCAAGTTTTAATTTCGCTGAAAAGCGCGCGTTGCTCATCACGGCAGATAAGGCCGTGCTGTATCAGCGCCATAATGGGCAGGTAAGCAACGTCTACGAGTTTCTCGCCGACGAGAACGGCCGAGAAAATTTCCGTCGCTGCCTACAAGAAACCGCGCCTGCACCGATATTTGCGCTCATTGATATTGTCGAAGAAGAGTACCGCCAAGACGTCATTCCGCATGTGTTCGGTTCGGACCGAAAATCCGTATTGGAGAGAAAGTTTTCGCGTCTGTTTCGGGGTGCAAATTATTGTTTCGCGCTAAACCAAGGGCGTGAGACGGACGGCCGAAAGGACGATAAGGTTTTGCTTACAGCCATCACGAAACCAGACGTCATGCGTCCGTGGCTAGAGTTGATTCAAGAACAAAGAGTGCCACTGGCGGGAATTTATTCGTTGCCGATTCTAAGTCAACGATTGCTAAAAAGAATCGGCGCGAAAGGACCTAATACTTTGCTCATTAGCGTGCAAAGTGCGAGCGGACTGAGACAAACATTTTTCCGTGATCGGAACATAAAAATCAGCCGTCTCGCGCAAATGCCACGTATTGGCTCCGTACCTTACGAGTCCCACATCATGGGCGAGCTCGAAAAACTGCGGCGCTATCTCAATAGTTTGGCGCTCATTTCTTCCGAGGGTCCTCTGGATATCTATATCTTGAGCCACGGCGAGTGGTTGAATGAGCTTGAGCTCCATTGCCGCGACACAGACGACGAACGTTATTTCCTGTTAGATGTGGCCGATGTTGCGGCGCGACTGGGATTGAAAAAGAAATTGGATTCGGCATATGGCGATGTTCTATATATCCAATTGTTGATGGACGAGAATCCGAAGAACCATTATGCCGATAAGCAAGAGACCAAATATTTCTCGCTACATCGAATGCGCAATGGACTCGTTCTGGCGAGTGCGCTGTTACTCTTGTTCAGCATGGGATGGAGCGCGTTTAATTTTCTCGACGGCGTTTCACTAAAACAACAAGCAATTGATGCGCAGCAAAAGGCGAATTTTTATCAGGAGCGCTATGGCATTGCTCGCCAAGACTTGCCGCCCACACCGGTCGACCCGCGAGACATTCAAACAGCGGTCGATATCGTCGATTCTTTGCGTCGCCATAAGGCGGACCCGTCGCCGCTACTCGAGATTGTGAGTATGGCGTTAGAAGCGTCACCGAGTATCCAACTCGATGAGTTCAAATGGTATGCAGCTGTGGACCCCAATTTTGACGGAGAAAGGAAGAAGCGACGAAGGAAGGAGGCTCAAGGTCCGCAGATCAAACTCAACACTAAGTATTCCCACTACCACATCGCAGTGTTTACCGGCCATCTCGCGACCTTTTCAGGCGATTTTCGCAGCGCCATCGCCCAGGCCGACGAAGTGGTTAGGGGTATTTCTGAGTATCCGGATGTGCATTTTGTCGAAGTCGTGAAGTATCCCTTAGATGTGACCTCAGCAGTTGATCTCACGGGCATGGCAAACCTAGAGGCGAACGAAACACAAGCGGAATTTTCGGTAAAAGTAATTTTAGGGATTAGCGATGGCACAAACCAAAGTTGATTGGGAGGTCCTACGCGGCGCGCTCGGGCTTTTTGCCATTTGCTTTTTTATTGGTGCAGTGGTGCTTGGTGCAAGCTACTATTTTCGTGAAGAAATGGCTGCAGAGTTCAAGACCCAACAAGCGCGCTTTCGCGATGTGAGTCGTAAATATTTGGCGGTCGATGACGAGGAACGCATTATTGCCGAGACCTACCCAAAGTTTGTACAACTGTACAAAGATGGGATATTAGGTCGGGAGCATCGGCTTAGTTGGTTGGAAGCCCTTCGTCGAGGCGGGGAGCAGATAAATTTGCCAGAGATTAGCTACCGCATTAAATCTCAGGACCTCTACGTACCGGAATTTAAGATCGATCTGGGAGCCTACAACATCTATGTTAGCGAGATGAACCTGACTCTTGGCCTGCTTCATGAAGGTGACTTGATGGGCATATTGGACGCCCTCAACCGCGACGCTGAAGGTCTCTATTCTGTCTCTAAATGCAATGCGACCCGTACTAACGAGCAGTTTACTGTCGACGTCAACCGACCGACTATTACGGCCGAGTGCTACTTAAATTGGTACACGATCGATCTAAAAGGCGACCGCAAATTACAGTTATGATTGCCCGTCGCACAATAGCTAGTATCGGGTTCGGCATCATCGTACTTGCGGTGATGTGCGATGCTGCCGTGGCGGACATTGGTCGATTGTTTTTCACCCCACAAGAACGCGCGGCGTTTGATAAAATGCGGCAAACGCAGGCTGCGGGTCCGGCCGAGAAACCGCCCGAAATTCCAGCGGATATGGTGATTGAAGGGTTTGCAACTGAGCCAGAGCCCCTAAAGCCAACCATCACGATCGACGGTTTCGTGCGTCGGAGCAATGGTCGTACCACGTTGTGGGTAAATCGCGAGAACAGCTACGACGGCAATTTGTCAGCCAGTCAAATCGAGGCCCACACGACCCATATGCACGGCTCAAAAATTCATCTAACGCCGCTCGGGGAGGACCTTCGCGTGCGTTTGAAGAGCGGCCAATCCTACGACCCAAATACGATGACAGTGACTGACGTATACGAAACAGCACGAAATTCAGATGACATGGTCGAGCGATGAACCAGTACTTAGAATTGTGACGTTGTTGCTGAAATTGTAAGACGCCGTACGTTATTTTCCCGTGTGTTCTAAGTTTTAATCGTAAGTGTCTGATCGAATGGATGCAGACGTGTCGATGGCCTAGCGCCGGTTTCAATCCCGACCAGCACGAGTCCTTAATTGAATTCGTATCGAATACAAAACGATCGAGCAGTGAGAACAGATGAAAGTAGCTCCAATCGGTGGCAAACGAAGGGAACACGGCGTCGTGTTGTTGTCGCTGCTATTGGTGTTACTGGCGGCCGGATCTTATGTGCTTCTACGTGCCCTCAATGTTGCTACCACTGCCACTGATGATGCTGCTAGGACTCGTGCGGCGCTTGTTGAAGCGAAGCGAGCGCTGATAAACTATTCTATCTACAAACCAAATCTTAATCTGGGTCCGGGACGCCTGCCTTGTCCGGATCTGGCTGGCGATGGCTCAGCCGCCGGTAGCTGCGTATTGGGTGGAACCAACGCGACCACTGGTCGATTTCCGCACGCAACCGTCGATAGTGGCCACCTGCGCGACTCGAGCGGTGCCGAGCTCTGGTATGCCGTCGCAGATTCACACCGTAATTTTTTGACCACACCGATTAATAGCGACACTGGAGACGCTTCCGACGACCTTAGTGTCGATGGCAACGACGGAATCGTGGCGATCGTAATCGCGCCGAGCGACATGGTCGGCGCGCAGGACCGCTCGTCCGGCGCAGATATTTCGGATTATTTGGAAGGAGAAAATGCCTCATTAGCAGATGGGGTTTTTTCGTCCACTGGCGGTTCCGAATTTAATGACCAGGTCATCACCATTACGCGTGACGAACTGATGGTCGAAGTTGAGAATCGTGTGCTTGGTGATGTGCAAAATTCTTTGAATAAATACTATGAACACTACGGAGGTTTCCCTTGGTCGGCGCCTTTTAGCGACCCGTCAACTAGTGTCTTTCAAGAGGTTGTAGGAAACACCGAAGGTCATCTGGCAATTCACAGAAACGGCGTTGCGTTCCTGGCGTCGTTTTCCCTCAGTTGGAACATACCGGTGGACGGTTCGCTACGTGCCGATCCAGGACCTCGCGATGAGTGTATGCGGTCAAGCGCTTGCGACGATCAGGATCTCGATATCCTCTACGACTTCTCACTGACGCCACTGACGTTCACAAACGGCAGTTGCCTCTGGACGACAGCCGAAGATTACAATTGCACCGGCACGATCGTTATAAACGTGGCGGGCGGAGAATTGGAACGTACCGTCACAATCGAACTCAATCTGCCTGGACAAGCGGTAGCGATTGGGCCACCGACCGTGGGCGTCGGACGGATCCGCACCATCAATTTGGCGGGACCCATGCCGGAAAACACAACGGGGAGTATTGCCATAACAGACGCATTGGACGGCACGCCACGTGGCGTTGAAAGAACGTTGACATTCGTAGGAGCCGCCGGTTCTAGTGGCGACAACGTCACAATAACGCTTGACGACGTGCCATTCTTACTCGGTGACGATGCGGATATTGTTTCTGCATTAACGAATTCGCCCGCCGCATTGCCGCGGTGGTTCACAGATAATAACTGGCACCGCTACGTATACTATTCCTACGCAGCGAACGAAGCGCCAGGCGGCAGCGGATGCACACAAGGAGTCGATTGCTTGACATTAAATTCGCACACGACAGACTTAGCCGTTCCAGATATCGCATTCGATAACGTCAAAGGCGTAGCAATCGTAGCTGGCGCAGATACTGGGTCGGCTCGACCAAGTGCAAATATTGTCGACTACTATGAAAACGAGAACGCGACACCAGGTGACGACGTTTTCGCCGAAGCTCCGGTCAACGCCGTCTTCAACGACCAAATAAAAATATTGGATCCCAATTGACGATTTTGGAACGTCTGCCAGTACCAAAGATCCGCGGGTTTACCTTGGTCGAGATGGCCGTGGTGCTGTTCATCTTTGGCCTGCTGATCGCAGGTGTTCTCGGCCCTTTGGAAACGCAACTCGAAGCCCGCGATAGAAATTCAACAATCTCGACGATGAACGAAATCATCGAGGCACTTTACGGGTATGCCATCACTCATGGTCGGTTACCGTGTCCGGACACAGATGGTGACGGTCTGCCTGATATGACGAATGAGCCATATGATCCCAGCGACGCGACTACTAGCGATTGCGACGGCGGGACGTTTAGCGATGATGAAGGTTTCTTGCCATGGGTTGAGCTTGGCGTTGCCCAGGGGGATGCTTGGGGTAATCGTTTCCGCTACTTCGTACGGTCCCCGCAGTTCACCAGGCCCGATAGCGACTTACCGGCTTTCAGCAGTGATCGAATATGCGATGGCGACGTAGCACCTCAGGAACTCGATTTGTGCGCAACGGGTAACGTGACCGTACAAACGCGAGGAGACGATCCCGGTACGGCCGGTATGCAAGGGAAATTCTTGTCGACTCTAGCCAATAACTTGCCGGCAATTGTGCTCTCGCATGGCCGCAATGGGCTTGGAGCAACCTCGACCGGCGGGGCCGCGCGGCCAACACCGGCAACTTCGACCGACGAAGCTGAGAATACGAACGGAGATACCACCTTTGTCTCTCGAGGATACTCAGGTGACAGTAGTACGTGCGCGGATAGCAATGCCGAAGATTCCGCGCTGTGCGCTTTCGACGATATCGTTATGTGGATTTCGCCATCGTTACTAAACAACCGTATGGTAACAGCAGGGCGCTTACCGTAACCGCGCTATCCGCATCAACGGTCCTTGCGTGTCTTGGCGGTCCGATTCGTTAACGTAAAGCGCACCGCGCCCGTAACATTTTCGCTCAAAATTAATTCGAAGCCATTTAACTTCGCTTGCTGCGCGGATTGAAACAGCCCTATGCCGAGACCGTCGTCGGACGGAACAGGTTGCTGCAGAATGATCGCGGCGAGTTTCTCTTCGATAGCGACCCCGTTATCGACGACACTTAATACCACCTGACCGTTGTTGCTATGCAGCCCAACTTTTATTTGGATCGGACTACTCGATTTTGCTTTGTTGCGGGCGTTATCGAGTAAGTTCTCGACGACGCTGTCGAAACAATCACCTGGAATGCCTACATGCTCGTCGCGGATATCAGGCAAGAACTCGATCCCATCCAACGGGTATCGAAAGACAAGTTGGCCCCACCATTGGGATAGTTCTTTAGTGTCGTTGGTCTGTGCGGAAGGTTGTTGAAGTTTGTCTAGAGCCAATTGCAAACGTTGGGTTATGTGCGGCAATTGACGGTGTAGCAGCGCTTGGCGTTGTTCTTCTCGCTTCTCATCGTGCGCCCCCGGTTCTTCTGAAAGGGCCGCCGTGGTGGTTTTTAATGATTGCAGCAGGTTCTTAATGTCATGGGTTAATCGCGCACCGGTCTCATGGACGGCTTGCAAGTGCGCTTGCTGTGCTTGCTCGGTCTCGCGGATTTTAGCCGATACAAAATGTCCGAGAACTTGAATCAGCAAGCGACAGTGAATGAGCAGCGAAGACCCGACTGATCGCTCGGTGAATAGCGTCACTTCGAGATCACCGGCGGTTAAATGCGTACTAAATTCTGCCCGACTTCCGGATTCGCCAGTTTGTCCGTTCGACGTCCATTGCGCGCCGTGTATCCACGGAATTTCGCATAGCTCATCCAGTGCCGCGTCGAGGAACTCTCTGTGTTCCTGCCGTCGCCCTGCGAGCCCGGCCAAACTCGACAACCAACTTTCGAACGGCGTTCCGATGTTAAGTACGGATTTCTCCCACAACGCCCCAAGGCCAGATCCAGTCCCTGGCGTGATCAGCCAGCTGATTAGAAACAAAAATCCGCTTAGCACGAGCAAGCTCGCGATTAACGCAATCGGATATTCGATCTGCAGCTCGTAGGTCATCAGGACACTGCTCAATGCCAAAAGCGCGGTCATTAGTGCGATGGTAATGCCGCGAAAAAAGTCGATTGGAAACGTTTCTCGGAGCGCGAGATTGTAGGTCGGAAATAACAGAAGCGAGAACGGTAATGCCAACCATGCGAGTTGAAACGAATAAACGATGGCCGTGTTCAATTCGCCAACAGCGAATAAATTGGGTGTGCATTCGATCAGCAAGATAGAGATCAGAAAAATGGACGTGATCATGTAGGCAATGCGCTCTTGTCGCGATGAAAATGAGCGGCCGGCGACTATTCCGATAAGCAGAATCAGCCAGCAAAATAGCAAACCCCAGTCGAGCGCGAAAAAGAACGCGCCGATTGAAATTACAATGATTGTGGTCGACCAGCGGTTTAGCCGTTGGTCGCCTTGCCAGATGGGCTGCCATAAGAAGAATAAACCAAGATGCGCCGTCATTAACGAAGCCGAAAGCATGCTGCCGAAGTCTGCCGTTAACGCTAAGTTCAGCACGATCAACATAATCGCCAGAATCCAATGTTCTTGCCGACGATCTAACAAGCGGGATAAGTTGATCACGGTTTACTCGTACTCCAAACTAGCGTGTCAGTCGAAAAATTACGGTTAGGGGCTCATTATCGAGAATTATTGCATCCGGCCCTAGCGTTTTCGGCCGAGCTGGCCCGGTGCCGAGCAACGTTACATTAATAAGTTGGGTAAAAAGTCTAGTTTATGGTTTTGAGCAACATTGCGACGGTAACCCGATTTACCTGGCTGGAAATTAGACGGGCTCGCCTATGGTGGTTCATGCTGGCAATGATCGTATTTGGTTATGGCATTGGTGAATTTGCGGCGTCGATTTCGATTACTGAGTCTAACGAGAATCGACTCGTTTTCTACGCCGCTATCATGCGATTGGTGGCGGTGTTCTTCATTGCGCTGCTGGTCGCGACCAGCGTGTTGCGTGAGATCGACGATAAGGGATTGGAATTGGCGTTGTCACGTCCGTTGTCGCGTGGCGAATGGTATATCGGCAAGCTTGTTGGATACGCGAGCGCCGCAATCGGTATTGCGGTGTTAGTTTCCGTGCCTTTGCTGGTCCAAAATCCGCTCGCCGCGCTGATTTGGTCGTATTCCTTGATGCTCGAACTGATCATCGTCGTCGCCGCCGCGCTCGCCTTCGCCATTACCTTGCGTCAGATAACGATCGCTCTAAGTGTGGTCGCTGGATTCTATATTATCTCGCGCGCAATCGCGGGACTGGTTCTGATCAGCACCGGACCTACAGTTGATCTCACGTTGAGTTCTAATCAGTTCGTTGCCGCCATGATTAAATATTTAGCCATGGTGCTGCCGGATCTCGATCGATTCACCCAAACACGGTGGCTTGTCGGTATGTTGCCAAGCGCGCAAGAGATCAGCGTGCTTACCGCGCAAGCCATTATCTACGGCGCTTTACTCGTGTGCATGGGTTTGTTCGATCTGCACAGGCGTGAGTTATAGATGCGTCCAGCAGAACGAAGATTATCTGCAGTGCCGCTTAGCGTGTGTGCCTTCCTGATGATGAGTTTGGCTACGCAGTTGTTATTCAATCACTACCTTCCTCGTCCAATGCTCGAGGCTCGACCTCTACCCGTTCCTCCGAGCGTGACAATAGCGCGGGGTTTGAGCTTTGGCGAAGAGCCTGTCCTAGCGCGACTCGGCATGCTCTGGCTACAAAGCTTCGACAACCAACCAGGCATTAGCCTGCCATTTGCGTCGCTGGATTACGGACGGCTGATCGCTTGGCTGCGCCTTATTTTGTCTCTCGATCCGCAAGCTCAATATCCGTTGTTGTCCGCTAGTCGGGTGTACGCTGAAGTCCCTGACCGCAATAAGCAACGGGCGATTCTGGATTTCGTTGAAACAGAGTTTAAACGTGATCCCGATTTACGCTGGCCATGGATGGCACACGCCGTGTACGTGGCGAAGCATCGAATGGAAGATCCACAACTTGCATTACGTTACGCGCGTACCTTAGCGACACACGCTACGGGGCCCGAAGTTCCCCATTGGGCGAAACAAATGGTGATTTTTGTACTCGAGGACATGGGCGAACTGCAGAGCGCGAAGGTATTGCTTGGCGGCTTACTCGACAGCGGGAAAATTTCCGATCCGCATGAACGATGGTTTCTGTCCCATCGGTTGGCAGAACTTGAGCAACGCAGTGCGACAGCGGAGATGCAGACAGAGAAAGAATCTGACGATTAGTTTTATTGGACCCTCTGATTTATTCTCGGATCGTCAAATTGCGACGCAAATTTATTTCGAACAACAGGTGGATCCGATCTAGTGGGAGAGCTCCCTGACAGATCTGCAACGCCGCGCTTGAAAACATCATACTGAACACGATGCCTTGTGAACCAAGCAGGAGTATCTCAACTAACGCCGATGCTCAATGCCGCATTGAAGCTCGTAGTTCCGTCGAAGTTTTGATCGGCTCTGGCGCTTAGTGCCAATATTCGATTACGCATGACGACGTAGTATCGCGAGCCGGCGTTGTGTGCCTCTAGGTCGGCGAATAAACGTTCCGCTATCGACCAATCAGCGCAGTAGTAAGCCTCAATCGCCTGTTTATGTTCGGTGAGCTGGCTTTTTTTCTCGGCACTTAGGTTGGCACGTCGCCCGATAGGTTCGAATATTCGCGTCGCCTAACCTTTGCCTTTTACGCGTACGTGGTCGAGCTCGCGAAATTCAAATTCCGGATTGGCTATCGCGGTTGTTTCGCTAACGATGAGTCTGGTGTCGTAGATGCGGGTTAAACCCTCGAGTCGCGCAGCCAAATTAACGGCGTCGCCAACCACGGTATATGCGATGCGGTAACGTGATCCCATATTGCCGACATTCATCACCCCCGTGTCGATGCCAACGCCAATGTCGATCGTTGGCCAGCCGCGCTCGGCAAACGTCGCGTTGATACCAGCGAGCCCGTCTATCAAGTCGATTCCTCCACGAATTGCACGGGTCGGATGATCTGGCTGTTCCAATGGGGCTCCCCAAAAGGCCATGATCGCGTCCCCCATATACTTATCGATAATGGCGCCGTGGCTGTGCAATAGTTCCGTGAGTTCGGTGAAGTAGACGTTCAACATCTGTGCGATCTGGCGCGGATCGAGGCGCTCGGAGATCCCGGAAAAATTCCTGATGTCACAGAACAACACCGTCAATTCCCGCGCTTCGCCCTCAAGGGGAAATTTTTCCGGCGCCTGACGGATCGCGTCCACGACCGCCGGAGGAACATATTGCCCAAACACAGAAATGATTTTCTGGCGTTCGTGGGTATCGATAAAATACTTTAGCAAGACGTTTACTGAGAACAATGCAAGCGTCATCAGTAAAGTGAATTCCATCGGAATACGCTGTGCCACGCCAGCGTTCATATACTCTACGGCGAACGGCGGCAACATCGCGAGAAACGCCAAGATTGATGCTTTAACGGGATCGAGCCGTGGCAGCATTGCGCTGAGTAACAAGCCGACAGTGACGAAGCAGATGAAATCTGCGCCAAAGATTGTCGGCGTCGCGCGGTTAACATTCGGCAACACGTGCGAATTGACAAAAATGCTGCGCGTGAGTGCTGCAGTGAAATCCAACAACCCCGCTGCATTGAGAAAGAACAGGATAAAGACGCCGAAGATAATGACTGCGTGCGTACTAAACGGTTTAAATTTGGAGCTCATAGTCGCCAATTCTTAATGCTGGATCAGGGTACGCTGGGCCGCCGATCTAAAACAAAACTGTCGCGCTTGGGCGGTATTATTACCGCTATTGCCGAGTCGGCGATGTCGATAGTTCGACACTCTCTCGCAGGATTGTTGAGATTCCGTCAGATCGGTTCGAAAGCCGACATGATTAGAATCGTCACACAACGTTAACTCTTTAGTTTTCAGGCAATTATGGTTTTGGCATGGAATCTGCACCGTCATTAACAACAAACAATCCCTTGAGGATGGAAGACAATGCCCGACATACAAAAACAACGTGGATTCACTTTAGTCGAAATTGCTATCGTCCTAGTAATCATTGGCCTATTGCTCGGTGGCATCCTCAAAGGCCAAGAGTTAATAACGAGCGCACGAGTGCGTAACATCGCCGATCAAAACTCTGGCGTGCAAGCGGCCTACTACGGATTTATCGATCGTTACCGACAAGTGCCGGGCGACTGGAACGAAGATAACGCAGCCCAAGCTATCCCTGGAGTCACGACCGGCGGCGACGACAGTGGTCGTTTGGACGACGGTTGGACCGAGGCGTTAGCGTTATGGGAACACATGTCGAAAGCCGGTTTTATCCAAGGAAACTATACTGGTGGTGACGAGGAACCTGACGCCGCGGACACGGATAAGGCACCGCGTAACGCATTTAACGGTTATCTCGTGTTATTTAGGACAGCCGACTACATCGATGCAGGCACAGCGGTCGACCGTCTCAACCTCGTGTTGGGAGCCGGCATTCCTGTTAATGTCCTACGCGAACTCGACTTGAAGGTCGACGACGGATTGCCAGAAAGCGGCGTGATGCGCCATGCGCTGAGTACGGGCACGCCAACATTTGGCGCTGTTGCGTTGTCAACTGCGGGCTGTGTCGCAACTGGGACCCCACCGATTTGGAATATCGCGGGCAACGAGCAACTTTGCAACGCCGTCTACCTATACTAGTCGTTCGAAGCGTGTTCGGTAACAATCTTACGGCCCGCTAACCGCGGGCCGTTTTACTTCTACGATTCGATGACATATCCGAAAGTTCGCAGACTAAATTGCCGATGAGTTTGCCCATCAAAATTTCATCGATTACTAAGCGCTATGACAAGCGAGAGATTCTCTGCAACGTTGATTTAACTATTTCAGCGGGCGATACGGTTGCTTTAGTTGGAATCAACGGGGCCGGCAAATCGACCTTGTTAAAATCAATTCTAAACCTCACAAGCATTGATAATGGCCACATAGAAATATTCGGCACGAGCCACTTACAGACCATCGCACGTAAGCAATTGAGCTATCTAGCTGAGCACTTTGTCGCGCCTTACTACGCCACGGGCAACGATTTCCTCTCTTACATTTCGAGTCTTCACGGTATGCGGCCAACGCCCGCTAGGATTAAAGATGAATGTCGCCGTCTCGAACTAGACTGGGAGGCATTATCCCGCCCAGCGAAATATTATTCGAAAGGGATGATGCAGAAACTCGGCCTCATCGGCTGCCTACTCACCGAGCGACCGCTAATCGTCTTAGACGAACCCATGAGTGGCCTCGACCCTAAGGCTAGGGCGTTATTTAAGTTACGTTTGGCGGAACTCAAAACCGGCGGCGTAACGGTGTTTTTCAGTACGCACCTGCTCGATGACGTCGCCGCCATATCGGACAAAGTTGTTATCTTGGACCAAGGGCGCATCCGTTTTGTCGGTGCGCTGGGCGAGTTTCAAACAAAATATCAAGGTGGAACGCTCGAAGAATCCTTTCTGAATTGCGTCGCGTAGCCCTGCTACGACTAGAGCGCTAGAAAGCGAGTAAAGAATCATTTGCCACGGCCGTTAAAGAAAGCAACATAAAAAGGCCGCTGGCGTACCGCCTGGTTGGCCGTTGTATAAGGCCAATGATAGAACTGCATCCTGAACTAGCGCGCTCGATAGTAGACGAGCTTCCAGCCGGCGTCGCCGTACTCGATCTCGATGGACGCGTGATTTGGGGGAACGCCGTGCTTGGCGAGTTACTGCAACGGGAACTCGTAGATATTATTGGTTGCTCGGCCGAGTCCTTATCGTTGCCGTTGCCGCAAAAGGCAAATAGCAGTTCGAGCAATCACGCCTTCCGTGTCATCGAGCGCGGCAGCCTTATTGGCATTTCGCGGTGTGTCGACAGTAGTTATCCGAATAGTAAGACCTTGCTGGTGATCGACCGCGAAAATGCCATAGATTGGTTTTTCGATGCGTTGGCAACCGGTGGCTTCGACGGATCGGTCGCGTCTCGATTTTTATCACGCAATGCGCTCATGGGCCGTTTACAGCTCGAAGTGTCGCGCTCCCGCCGCTACGCCAATCCGCTGTCGTGCTTAGTGATTCGGCTCGACTCGGCTAGTACCCAATCCGAACGAGAGAACCGCAACGTACATAATTTGATCGCCTCAACCTTGGTTGATTTACTGCGTTGGGTAGATGTTCTTGGTCAATGGTCGGCGCGGGCCATAGTTGTCATCCTCCCAGAAACCAATGAGCGCGCCGCGCTGGTTCTCGCGGAGAAAGTCTCGGACGCGCTACAACCTCAACTAGTGGGCTTAGCACCTAGTTTGGGTGTCACTGTGGGTGCGAGCACCTGGAATAAAGGTGATGATGCGGAGCGTCTGGTGCGCCGCGCGGATGTCAGCGCGCGGCGCCAAAACGGCAGTACCGCTCGAACGCTTCGTTTCTAGTCAGCGGTCGGCAATTCAATAATTTCAAAGTCGTGAGTTATTTCTGCTGTTTTCGCCAGCATGATCGACGCCGAACAATATTTATCCGCCGATAAGGCGACGGCTCGCTCGACCTGCTTGCGTTTTAATTTTCGACCGGTCACGACAAAATGAACATGTATTCGGGTAAATACCTGCGGGACCTCTTCAGCACGCTCAGCCTCAAGTTCCGTGTAGCAGTCAGTGATGTCTTGGCGCGATTTTTTCAGAATCGCGACAACGTCAAAGCTCGTGCACGCGCCGAGGCCCATCAGCATCAGTTCCATTGGGCGAATGCCCGCGTTTTTACCGCCGGCGTCTGGTGGGCCATCGATTACGACACTGTGTCCACTTCCAGAGTGGCCAACAAACATGACGTTATCGATCCACTTAATTGATGCGCGCATACTCTGTCCTAATGATAGTTTTCATTCAGGCTCACTAACTGAGCTCGGGAGTCGGCTATCTGAATGTAATTATAATGAGTAAAATTCGTATCTTACGAAACAATCCTATAATATACTCGAGAGAATAATCAAACGATGTTCCCCTTAGCCTTATACACCAGAAGATGGGGAGCCACGAAGAGGGTAGTGGTATGAATTCCGGACAGTCCTTGCGCGCATCCGACGAAGACGCGATTCAACGGTTTTTGGAACATTGCCACCGCAAGCAGTATCCCGCGAAGAGTACCATCATCCGGCAGGGCGATCCGTCTCACGAGCTTTTTTACATCATCAAAGGTTCCGTGACGGTCATGCTGGAAGATGAAGAAGGCCGAGAGTTAGTACTCGCCTACCTAAACCCTGGCGACTTCTTTGGCGAAATTGGGTTATTCAACGAGCATGTCAATCGCAGCGCGCTCGTGCGCGCCAAAACGTCTTGCGAAGTCGCACAGATCAGTTACGAAAAACTAAAAAGCATGTCGACCGTATTTCCTGATTTATTGTTCGCCATTTCTTCTCAGCTTGCGAATCGCTTGCGAAAAATGAACCGCAAGGTCGGCGATTTGGCGTTTATGGACGTTTCCGGTCGGGTCGCACGTTCGCTGTTGGAACTGTGTAAAGAACCGGATGCGATGACTCACCCGGACGGCATGCAGATCCGCATCACGCGTCAAGAACTGGGTCGCATCGTTGGCTGCTCCCGCGAGATGGTCGGCAGAGTGCTAAAAACCTTGGAAGAACAACATCTCATCAGTGTCAGTGGCAAAACGATCGTCGTATTCGGCGTTCGCTAAGTAGACGTCGATTTCCTTCTGATCCCGACCGCTTGCCCGGCCCATGTAGGTCGTGGCAGCGCTTGTTGGGCTCCGTGAAGCGCCGCAATGCGCGCCGCAACCCTTTCGTCAAACGCGCAACTCTTACGCGCTTGTAAGTTGAAGCTAATCGATAAAGTTTCCTGAGTGGCGAGTAGAACGTCGCCCCGATACATCTCTTGATAGAGGTGGGTGCGTTTAGCATCAAAATCGAGCACGCGCGTGTGAACGTCGAGCTCCTCGCCAAGTGACGCTTCATTCTGATAGGTGATATGCGCTTCGAGCGCAACGGTTGATCGTTTCTCGGTCTCTATATAAGACGCATTGATTCCGTAGACGGCTTTCAGCGCGTCTATGCCGAGATCGAACGTCGCGATGTAATACGCCACATTCATGTGGTTATTGTAATCGAGCCATTCGGGAAGCACGGTGTAGTGGGTGATCACGACGCCTTGGTCTGGAATTGGTAAAGTCACGCGAACCTCGTCTGTCATTTTTCCGGGCACCACTATAGGACACTTAAACGGTTCGGCGTAAGTACCAACTTGTTGGCTTGACAGGCTAGTGCCGAGCACCGATGATCGCGTCCCCAAAGTTAAGGTCGCTTTTAAGTTCCTGTCCTGGGACGATGGAGGCCCGCCAATCGGCGAAAATACTTTCTGTCTTTGGCTATGTAGCTCAGTTGGTTAGAGCGCGGCACTCATAATGCTGAGGTCGGTGGTTCAAATCCACCCATAGCCACCATTCAATCAAGTACTTACTTCACGCCTCCAGCAGTACTGGCTTCGATTGCGGAGAAATTGTGGGGGTTTTTGTCCCCATACCACCACGAATTTCCACCAAACCCTGCCCGTTGATCGTTCGAGTACACACTCGATTAACGGGCCTCCAACAACTCCGCGATTTCAACGGCCGAATAGGGCTTGGTGACGTCACCATTCTAATGCCCGAGTAATGCTTTCCTTGTTTCAAGTGGCACCCCGCCTGCGCGCAAGCGACGTCCGAACGTATGCTTGAGATCGCGCACCCGGATGTTGGCAAAGCCGGCCGGACACGGATACTAGACAAGCCTGCTTAAGTGCTTACTGCTATAGACCGTTGCTTATTCGATTTCGAGCGTAGCGTTAAGCAAAACTGGCGTTAAAACAACTTCAGAAAGGCGTTTTAGTGACTGGATAAATCTACCTGCAATTATTTATATTCGCTGGTATATTTATCCAAGGATGAATAACGTCAACACCGATCCGATGGCAGCAGCAACCCGGGTTTTTCGGAAAGCAGGTGGGACACTCAGGACTGGCGCGGCTCTCGCACATGGGATACATCCCCGAACGCTTTATGTCATGCGCGATGCCGGAGTCATAGAACGACTCGACCGCGGACTCTATCGTCTGTCCGAAATGCCGGCGCTAGCGGAGCCCGATCTCGTCACTGTCGCGCACAAAGCTCCGCAAGGGGTCATATGTCTTATCACGGCGCTAAATTTTTATGGCATAACCACACAAATATCCCACGCAGTGGACGTCGCACTCAAGCGCGGCGCAGAGCCGCCGCGCCTCGAATTCCCGCCAATCCGGGTTTACTGGTTTAGTGGGGAGGCGTTCACATCCGGAATCGAGTGCCATACGATCGATGGTGCGAATATTAGGATCTATAGCGTCGAAAAAACGCTCGCCGATTGCTTCAAATATCGCAACAAGATCGGTATGGATACGGTGCTTGAAGCACTCCAACTCTACCGAGAGCGAAAAAAGCTGCGACTTCGCGAATTGATTAAATTCGCCAAGATCTGCCGTGTAGAGAAAGTAATCCGACCGTACCTGGAAGTCGGTGGATGACTAGGGTGTCGCCGAAAAATATTGCGGCTTCGATTCGGCAGAAACTCCAAAATCTCGCACGGAAGAATGGTCGCCTATTGATCTGTATCGAATAGTTCAACCACTGTGTGTCACCAATTGCCCCAACACACTGCGCCAGTGCCGGATCGAAATTCGATGTAACGAGTAGATCAATCGGACATGCAATTTAACCAACAGGGCACGTGACGAAGTTTGATGCTGTTGTTGGCGAGCTATCGTACGGCTTGACAAGCAGGGTTAACGTATATACATATGTAGTGTAAACGGAATCTATAATGTGTTCGAATGGGATGAAGAAAAGAATCAACGGAACCTCGAAAAACACGGCATCGGCTTTGAGACTGCTGCGACGATTTTTCGTGGGACTACCTTCAGCCGGATTGATGACCGAGACCACTACGACGAGGTGCGAGAAATTAGCATCGGACGGATTGAAACGGACGTCGTCGTGGTAGTCGTCCACACAGACCGTGCGGGCACTATCAGTTTGATTTCAGCCAGAGGTGCAAACCGCCGGAAGGGGAGAGATTACGATGACTACTGCTCGAAAATCACTCGATGAGCTGAAAGCGTCCCCCGCTGAGCTGAAGAAGCTACTCGCGATGAAAGATAGCGACATCGACTATTCTGACATTCCGGAATTGGACGCTGAATTCTTCGCTACTGCGGAGGTCGTGATGCCGCCTGAAAAAAAGCACTTGAGCATCCGGATCGATGCCGATGTGCTCGAGTGGATGAAAGGGCAGGGCAAGGGATACCAAAGCCGGATTAACGCCATCTTACGTGCGTACTACGAAGCGCATCGAACCAACACACCATAGAAAGAAAATAGGCGGTTTATCGGGGACAACATATTTGAAGTGCATTGATCGCACCCCGCAGGGTGTTGACTGTCTGCCCGCGGATCCGATAGTGAATCCATTGCCCGAAGTGACTCGCCTAAGTTAAAACTACTGTCACCAAAATTTTTAAGAGCGTTGCACACTCGGGAAATCTAAACACCTTCCCTATTTATCGTCCCACAGATCACGCGACGGCGATTCGGCCATCTGCCGCGCAAGGCGATTCACTTCAAATTCGATCTGGTTCTTCGCCAGTGCCTGGCCTTGGAGCGCCATGTGCTCGCTTGTTTCTAGGACGGCGGCAGTCGCCTTGCGCCGAGCCTGAGTGGCGATAAGATCGTGAACACTACTATTCGGCACCACGGCATATACAAAGCGACAGTCCATAGCTTCGGCTAGCTCCTCCATTTTCTTGATGGTGATCCGGCCGGACAACTCGGCCTTTTCCGATTGTGAGATCAGCGAGCGAGTCACCCCTAGTCGTCGAGCAAGTTGCGCGCCCGACATATAGAGTGCATTTCGAACGGTGCGAAGCCAGCCTTCTCTCGGGCGCTTGATATCGGCCAAGGATTTAGCGGCACGTTCTACAATCTGCTCGTACTGGAGCGCCACAATGTGTTTTGTGCTCATATGTTTACTTATTAGTTAACATTACTTTTTTTAAAGTAAATGTATAACTACACATTATGGTATTAATTGTCAATTTATATATCTACACTATCATGGTTACTAGACACAATTACCCCCTACGGATGTTTAAACCCGCGCAGCTCCCCGTCCAAAGAGCTGTCGACGCCGGTGTGATAAATCGGTTTAATTGGAGTCTCCATTCGTTGCCGTCATTGTTTATCCCTAATTGAATCAAACGCGAGATTGAATGGCGCGACGAAACCAATCCACCTTTGACGATCTGATCAGCATCGCCGCGTTATTACCGTGGTGGGCGGGCATTGCGCTGGCCCTTGTAGCTTGGATTGGTTTCGGAGTGCTAATAGAGGGGGAATCTACTCACGTCGCGAGCGGATCAGCCCTTGGAAGCGTCGCCGCGAACCAACTCTGGACAATGATTTTCACTGGAGCACGATTCCTATTCCCAACGACGTTCGTGATAGGCGCGGCGGTGTCTTTCGTGGGTCGGCGGCGCCGAGCCGGTCTGTTGAGAAAGGTTCGATCGAATTCAAATGGCCATGAGATCGAAGAATTGAGTTGGCGCGATTTTGAATTAGTGGTGAGTGAGGCGTTCCGGGTTCGCGGTTATCAAGTATCAGAGCGCGGTGGTTCCGGCGCCGACGGTGGTATCGATATCGAGTTGGTTAAGAGCGGCGAGCGCTTTCTCGTTCAATGCAAGCATTGGAAGGTGCGGAACGTTGGCGTAACTGTCGTTCGGGAATTGTTCGGCGTGATGGCAGCGGAAGGTGCAGACGGTGGATTCGTCATTTGCTCCGGCACGTTTACGAGGGACGCTAAAAACTTCGCGAAAGGAAAATCGATCGAGCTCATTGGTGAAGATGGACTGGCGCGTTTATTCAAAGATGGCGCCGAGGCTGTTTCACCAAAGGATCGCGCCGCACCGAACCAGCAAGCAGCGACTGCGACGATGAAATGTCCTACTTGCGGCAGTTCGATGGTGAAGCGAACGGCGCGCAAAGGTCCATCGGCAGGTGAATCGTTTTGGGGTTGCGGTCAGTTTCCGAAGTGCCGTGGGACGCGACGAATCTAATCTAATTTCGCTCGACTTAATTCAAATGATTATTCCTCCGCGATCGAATAACTCGTACTGCGTCCTCCGCCTAAATCTTTAACGAGTGCGCCTTTATTGAGAAGGTCAACAATGTAGCGATACGCCGTGTCCTGCGAGCACTTCGCGATCTTCGCCCATTCCGAACTCGCGAGTTTTCCGTACAAGCCGTCGAGTACTCGATTCAATACTTTTATCCGTCGTTCGTTCAACGGCACCGCGGCAAAGAACGTGTTGACGTCACACACCTGAGGTGCCGAAGATTTCTCCTAGGGACCGCATGTGTGGAACATCCAGATTGATGTCGAAGCAGACATGCTGCAATCGATCGATGCGGGCGATCAGACAGCGCCTGGCTTGCAAACACGTGGCGAATTTTCTTACGCAGGTCCGTGTGAGGTTTTCGCCAAGTACATGAAGCTTTAAAGACCGATGATGGCGCAGTCCCCATAACCCGACGAACTGGAATTGTTGGGGTACGCGGTTAGCACTCAAACTTCGACACTCACACGTTGAGACCCTTCTGTCTAAATATCAGATCCGTCCCTGCAGGTCGCGTACTTCTAGCCGCCGCGTATTGCACAGGGATTGTTTTACGTGGCGGACGATTTGCAGCGCTCGTTTTCTTTAGCGACAGATTTCGCCATGTGCGTTTGGATCGAGAGGCTGGCATCTTACTCGTGATTAAAGCGCACGAAGTGTAGAGCAGTTGTTGTGGGGTCGTAGGTGCCGAGCGTTGGTATAACACTCCAATCGGGAACTGGATGTTCTATGCCTTAATCACGCATTGAACATCTAGTCCCTCCGTGAAGATATTTATCCGCCGTTTTTAGGCCACAAATTTTCCGACCAAGGGGTCTCCTGAACCGGAGCGGGATCAAGGTTGCGGCCAGAATTGTCGACAGCCCAACCGGTCAGGTTTACGAGTGTTTGCGCTTCTTGCGTTTGACGCTTCGGCAAAACGGATTGCAGATGCTTTTTTCCAGCCTCACAAGTCGCCTTACCTTGCCACGGATGGCGAATGACATAGCGGCCTTGAAAATTCTGACGATCACCGGTTTCGACAAACATTAAATCTTCAGGAAAATTCTCGTTGTCGTAGCGCACATGCAAGCGTGTCACGAACACATCGACCGGCTGAGGTTGTGGCATGAAACGCCCAGGGCCCGGTTTGCTCTGCGTAAGCTTATTTTGGACTCCATCAGGTTCTACCCAGAACACACCCAACCCGCGCAGTTGCGCCTTCGTCATCGGATCGGCAGCGCAAAGGTCGCACCAAGCCATATCCCAGGCATATTCGAGAAACGCAACGTTACTACTACTGTCGGTAAGCTGTTTGCTGAACATCGCTTTATAGAAATTGCCGAAGTTGTCTTTGACCCCTACGGCAAGTCCATACCTGTGGGCATCTTCACGGTGCGATAATTACGCGTCTCAACACGAGCGGTCTTCGTTAACGCGTAGAAATACAGCTCTTGGGATCCCTCGGCATTCACCATCCCTAAGCGGATTGGTAGCATGAATTTCGGACTTTCGTAGGCACTTTGAATAGGTCGCAGATAAGTAAACCCAAGCTGTTGCTGGGTTTCCAGATTGACTTGGGCAACAAAAAATTTCATGCCCTGTTTTAGATAGCTGCTGAGCGTAGCAACCGCGGCATCTGGAACGCGATAGCCTGATTCCTTCAACCAGGCTGTCAAACCTTGGCTTTGCGTGGCCGACAAAATCAAGATGTCGTATTCACCGACGGCATACTCCGCTTCAATTGTTACGCCAAGGCGCCGCGCCCGCGCGGCCTTATTTTCCATCGGCGCCGCGGAATCCATTTGCGCACTTTCCATCGCCTCGAACCGGCGCATAACTTGGCACGGATTTTCGTCGAAGTATTCGACTAAACGCGGCGCCGTGTAAGCGTCCAGATGTTCGATCAACGTGCGTTCTGCGACATTGACTTGTCCTTCTTGCAACACCGTCGGCACCGGAATCACAATGGCAAATTCGTCGACGTCGCCGCGAAAATTATTATTCATGGTAACGACTGTGCGATCGTCGTCTCGCACGAGCACAACTTGCGAGGCGTCATTGAAGAGAGACCTATCCGCTCGCGCTACGTAGAAGCCGCAGAAAGCGTAACTATGCGAAGAAAACACCAGGGTCACGACGGCGACCATTAGTCGAAGCGGATTAAGCATGATGATGAACTCCGGATTGATTGAATAAAGGAACAGCAGACGGTTTCTGTGGCCACGCATAGGTTGAGCCAGGAAGAAAGCGATCGAGTAGCGGTACGAGTGGCGCACAAATGATCAACGCATATAGCGCGCCGTTGGCGCGAAAAAGAACGAACTCGATATAAGAAGCCGCGAGTGCTACTGCAAGCGCAAAGGTGATACGACCGGCGCGACTAGACGGCGTGGTGCGTGGATCGGAAATCATAAAGAACGCAAATATCATCAGCACGCCACTGTGCAATTGATGCAGTGGAATTGTCAGTGGGTCGCCGAGATAGAGCGCGCGTAGAAAGCAAATGCCGGCAAAGCCCGCAAGAAAGCTGATGCTGACGTCAATGCGTGACGCCCGTGCCGAAACAAAACTGGCGATACCGGCAACGACAATTAGAAGTATCGCTGTTTGTCCCCATTGCCCGGGCGATATCCATCGCTACGTTCGACAGGCTGGTGACTGCAACTAGGGCGGCGCATTTGGATTGAATAGATGACGGCCGCGTAGCTGAACAAGCTGCTTACCAGCGATGGCAACGCCTGCGGCGGCGATAAGCAAACTATCGGTCCGCAATAGCAAGCATCGCGATAGTGCGGATATGAGTGCGCTTGCGGAGCCGTTCCAACTATTCGTAAGTCCGCGATGCAAGCCTAGAGCGACAACAATGATCGTCAACGCGATCGCGGGCTGGATTAAGAAATCGAGCGCGCTAATGCCGACGACTATCAACATGAGCAGCGCGGAGATCTGAAATATTCTCGGATCGCGCCAGTTCCAACCTTCCTGCATCGACTATGCCTCGTAGGCAAAAAGGGTTATTCCATTAAGCATGTATATTTAGACCTGTACCGTCGCTGAATAACAGGCCGATTGTGTAAAAGGTTTGTAAAAGTAGTTCACTTGGAATCTTAAGCGCAAAGGGGACGGATTTATTTGGCAGGACTTGGGGGATCGTGGCCGAGTGTCCGGCGCCCAACATGTTGGCGCCCTTGCCAATTAACGGCCTTGCGAATAACCGCAGGAATAACTGGGCGGTCTTCCCGGGCCTGTCTATGGTTTCGTGGACTGAATAGTAGAGACTCGCTGCAGTTCTGCACTCAAATAAATCTGTCCCCTTTGCGCTTTTATGAGCGCCCTTGCATTATTTTCATGGCCGAATTCGTGTCCCTTCCAGCTAGCGAACCAATGGCGCAGACTAAGCGTCGTCGTGGGGGCCCAGATCCCTTGCATAATCGGCGGGATCAACGCCGCCCGTTCGCCGTTACCAAGCTGGTAAAAGCGGCGATACCCTGGCAAATCGGGCCCGCTGCGGACGCACGGCGCCAGGAATTCTACGGACTCAAGCGTCACCCAGTCGGTCGCGTGAGCGCGCCAACTGATTAAAGGAGAGCATCATGACGAGTACATTCATGCGTATGGCCCCTGGTGTCTTGGACCTGGGGAACGACCCGTTACCCGTAAAACCCTATCTCTGTCCCGATTTCTTTGCGGGCGAACGTGACAACATTTTCGGCAAGGTGTGGCTGAATGTCGCCCGCGGCTGCGAGATCCCCAATCCCGGAGATTTCATCGTACGCCCCGTCGAGATCCGCAACGCATCAGTCATCGTCGTGCGTGGCGAGGACGGCGTGATTCGCGCCTTTCACAACGTTTGCTCGCACCGCTCAGCCAAGGTGGAATGGCGCGCTTGCGGTAATACCAAGCTCTTCTCATGCCCCTACCACGCTTGGAGTTACGACACGCGAGGCAAGCTGCGTGGCGTGCCCAGCGAAGGAAATTTCCCCGGTCTCGACAAAGGCATCTACGGACTCACACCCATCCACTGCGACACTTGGAACGACCTGGTCTTCATTAACTTCGACGAGACCCCCGATCAGACCTTGCGCGAATATTTGGGTGAGTTAGTGGATTATGGTGACGCCTATCCGATGAGCGATTTCGACGCCTGGGTTTCTGTGGACGTGGGTGTGGTGAACTGCAACTGGAAGATCTTCTTGGACGCATTCCAGGAGATATATCACCTCAACGCGCTGCATCGCCAAACCTTAACTGATACGTTCAAATGGGCGGACAACCCGCAGGGCGAGCCCGCCTATTTCAGCACCTTCGGACCGCATCGCACGATCTCTATGGGCTACAACCCGGAGCAACACAGCGGCCCGATGGCGACACTCGCGCAGCGCTTCGCATCAGACATTACCTCCACGGGTGGCTCGGCGCTGGCCGATGCCCGCAGCTCGATCGACAACCACCACACGGGTGTCAATCCGGGTCGAATTGACAACTGGGCGATCGATGTAACTACCATCTTCCCGAACGTGGTGTGGTTGGTGGGGAGCAACTCGGCGGTGTTTCACAAGATCTGGCCGATTGATCGCGAGCACACTCGCTATGAGAACTTCAGTTTCTACCGTAAACCGAAAACTGCCAGCGAGCGCTTCTCCCGCGAGGTCAGCTTTGGCCTTTTCCGTGACACCATCGTTGAAGACATCCTGAACACCGAGTTCAGCCAGCAAGCACTCCTTGCGGGGGCCAAGAAGAACTTCCTTTTACAGACCACGGAAGTATCAGTGCGCCACCATCATCATCACGTTGGTCGCTATGTGCGCGGGGAGGTAACTCATGGTTAAGCAGGAGAACCGCCTGCCCGGGGCGTTCGAGGACCTCAAAGGCTTTGTTGAAAAGTGGGCACTCACTACCGCTGATGAGCGTCTGCAGAACCGCATGTCGAGCTCCATGGACGAGATCCAGACATTCTACGATGCGATGTTGCCGCGCGTGGAGCTTGCGCTCGAGCATCTCGATCGTTTTCCGTTGGATAACATGCCGCCGCTCGAGACGTGTCTTTATTACCTGGTGCTCGCGAGCGCCGAAGCGTCACTGTCGGTCGAAGTCTACGGCGCGCCGCGCTTACCGCTCGCCCCCGAGGAGTCCCGCTTCAAGGTCACCCATGTGCACATGGGGACATAAGGCTGCCTGTGATTGGGAAGCCGCGTGTTGCTGGCGACGGCCCCACGCATGCAACCTCCCGCGAATGGATCAACCTCGTCCCGTCCGCACCGAGGCTTGGTAGATCGTTGCAGGCCCCGATGGTCTGCGAAGCGCGCCGCTGACTAGCGGCGGACCCCGAAGTCGATCAGGGACTGTATTCCACCGTACCAGTCGCGCCGACCGAAACGAACACATAGGTGCAGTCTTCGTCGTAGACGTTCTCCCAGGCGTGCGGCAGACCACCCATAACCAGGATATCACCGGCTTTCAGGGTGCGGCGCTGATTGCCTGGCAGAACGACATCGATCTTCCCCGAGAGGATAATTTCATAGTCGATCGTATTGTGGGAATGCATCGCGGCGTTGCCTTCCATGCCGCCTTCGGCGGAATCGGTGAGCAACGCTTTAGCATCTAAGCGTCCCGCGGAATTGGCTGGGAAGCGCACGATCCCACAGGTCGAGCCGCCGGGAGCAGGTAACGCGATGCTCTGCGCCGGCCCGCCAATGTTCGCTGGCAAATTGGGAACCCCGTCGACGCTCCATAGAAACGCCAAGTCGATAACCCCCGGCGTGTTCATTGTTTGCGCCGCGCCGCGCTCGAGAAAGCACGGCTTGCCATCCGCACCTGTTCCTGCGACTACGAGATTCATTTCTTGATCGATGCTCATACGTGCTGTCGCTCCGTTTGTTGCCCGCTAGCGGGGTCACTATGACACGTTGTCCCAATGTATCTGGCAACCCGTCCAAGGCAAGGCAGCGCCGTCAGTTTCAAATCAGTTGCTCGGCGATGTTTCGGGAAAGTAGGTGAGATGAGATCTTTGGTGACAGTCCGGTATACCTCAACCTAGCCGACACTCAGAGCGATCTAGGCGACTGTGACCAGCAATCTTTTAAGGAAGCAATCTTTTAAGGACACCCACATTAATTTTGCAGGATGTCGAATTTGATGATTTCTTGGGTGTCCTTAAGTTTTTAGTTGAGATTGTTTCGATTCAGGTCAACGAGGCCATGGAATACAGGAAGCATATTGGTGATATGGTGTTTTTATGCTAACGTCGGCATCAATATTCAAAGAGTAAAACGCATGAGCCGTCTCACCATCTCACTTGACGACAACCTGCACCGAGCGCTGAAGGAAACAGCGGCGCGCCAAGGGCGCTCCATCACATCAATCGTTGAGGAGAGTTTGAGGCTTCGTGGCATCCAAGAACAGGCAAGTGCTCGCGCCCTGGTGGCTCAGGCTCGCGACCGCGCTCAACTCAGCGCCGAAGCCGCGATCGATCTCGCCGTCAAGGAGACCCGGGCAGCTCGTAAGCAATGAATCTTCGGGTCTTCATTGTTGATACGAACGTCTTAGTCGCAGGACTGATCACGAGCTCCGTTGACAGTCCGGTTGTACTCGTTGTTGACGCGATGCTCTCCGGCTCGTTGATTTACCTGCTTTCGCCCGAATTGCTGAAAGAATATCGCCAGGTCTTGCTAAGGCCCAAGCTTGCTGCGCTGCACGCATTATCAGAGGTAAACCTTGACCGTCTTCTTGAAGAGCTTACCGCCAATGCGATTTGGCGCGAGCCCGAGACTGGCCCACGCGCACCGGACGTTGGTGACGATCACTTGTGGGCATTATTGGCGTCGGAATTGGCCAGCACCCTCATAACGGGTGACCGCTTGCTCCTCGAGAACCCACCGGCACGACGTTCGGTTATTTCGCCGAAGACCTGGTTCGATCAGTTCTCTAAAAGTTAGCAGGAACTGACGCACAGAGCGTTTTGCGTTATGTAGGAATTTCGGGGACAGTATATTTTACTGCGGTGTATGCAAGTATGGATTGAATATACTGTCCCTGAAACTTGCCAAGGCAAGGCAGCACCGTCAGTGGGCGTTGTGCCTGTCGTAAACGGGCGCTTAATGAGCGTTGCGTCGAAACGCCGGTTGGTGGTTGTTTGATGTTCTTGCGACGAACGAAGCGCTTCTGAGAAACAGCGCTCCGCCTACCTAGGCTCCGACGTAGCAACCGAAATCGCCCGCAGGAGGTTGCACTCTACTAGCTCACCCCCCTGCGATCTAGACTGTCTTAATCTTGTCTTTACCGCCACGGCGCGCCGCCGCAGGATCAGGACTAGCCCGGACAAGGCCAACCACACTGCTCTCGGCAAGGGTACTGCCGCTACTCTTAGCACTAGGGAATCGCGGCCATTCGGATCTAAGTTAAACTCCAATGAAAATCGCAATCCGTCGGCCAATTCAGGAAAGTTGACTACTGAAAGCCCGGAGAAATCTTTTAAGGACTCCCACAATAATTTTGCCGGATGTCGAATTCGATGGTTTCCTGGGTGTCCTTAAAATTCTGCCGCTTAAAATTTTCGGTCGATCTCTATTCCCCAATTACCACAGCCCCAGGGCGTCGGCGCCAACCGATTACCGCGAGGGCCGATAGCATCAGCACGAACGGTGCCGGGATCGGCACTGCGGCGACCTGCAAGCTTAGCGAGCCACCACTGTTCGGACCCCAAATCGCCTGCCACACGAGGCCTGTCGCTAGGGTGGCCTCGGCGAAATCGAAATTCACCGCCGATGTATTGGCGACCAGGGTTGCCCAATGCAGGATCTCGAATGAATCGCCGAGGCTCGGCGAAAACGGTATCCCGTCATGCGCTGGACCGTCGACGCCGATGAGATCGACGTCGATCGTGGCGCCATCGAGGATGGTGAGCGTACCTGAGTAGTCGAACACGCTGTGTCGCCCTGACTTGTCTGCCACCCCAGCTGCCATTGGGGTCGTACCGGCGATGTCGAACGCATTGATACTCGAATCCGTCCACAGCTCATTCGTGCCGGAGAGGAAGCCCGGACTGAAGCCCGCTGATTGCGTGCCCTCGATGACGTGGAGTCCCGCACCGGTCTTATTGATATCCCCACTCAAGGTGCCGAAGTAGACTACCGTTGAGTCGAAGCCGGCACGGATCTCGGGCCGCCCGGCGACCGCCAGATCATCGTACATCGTGACGTTATCGAAGAAGGTCAGAACGGCACCGCCCGAGACGATGATGTCAGAGCCGTTGCCACCTTGCGTCCAGACGTCGCCGAACACTTTTGTGGTGCCGGAGAAGTTCAGTTTCCCGTTATTAATAAGCCCCGTACCCGTAGGGGTGGGGATCCCGCCTGGCGTGGTGAGCGTGATCTCTCCGACACGAATGATACCGTCGCCGGAGATCGTCCCTGTCTGTGAGTTCGTCAGTCCGTTGGGTGATTCCAACGTCCCGCCGAAGTTCACGTTCATCAGTCCATGGTTGGTATTGCTGATGCCGCTGAGTAGCAGCCGGTCTGAAAAACCCGCGCGTACTTCGCCGCCTGCCTGATTCACCAGCGTGGCATCAATGCGCCCTGCGCCGCGCAACAGCCCACTGTTGGTAAACGTGTTACCACGGACTCGCGCAGCGAAACCATTAATCACCACCTCGCCATTGTTGGCGTAGCCATTAGAAGTCAGTGAACCGCTCTCAACAATCAACACGCCGTCATTGTTTATGACCGTTGACTGACTCACGTTCACGGTTTGCTGGCTGTTAAAGCTAACCGTATCGCCGAGCAGCCCACTGGTACCAATAATCAGATCAGAATTGGTCAGATTAAATTCACCAGCAATGAAATCGAAGCTGCCATTGTTGATAATTGTGTTCGTCGTATAAATACCACCGTTCAGCGTAAGTGCGCTGGCTACACCGATTGTAGTAATCTCACCGACCACGAGTTCTTGCCCGTCAGTCAGAGTAACAGCAGCGCCCAAACCACCTGCGGCGCCCACTAAGAGGTTGGCATTAATATTCAATAAGCCGCTGTTGAAATTGAACGTACCGTCGGTATCCAGTGAGTCGACGAACAGCGAACCGCCATCCAGGTTCACGGTGCCAGCGCTCCATACCTTTAATGTGCCATCGACGTTCACCCGGCCACCGCTATTAATATTAAGCGCGCCTGTGCCACCGGCTGCGGTATCAGAACCACCCACGAACAGCGAACCGCTGCTATCCCAGAGAGCATTGTTGCCGCCGATGGTCGCGGTCCCGGTTGCGCCCGCTACAGTTCCGATGAAGCCATCCGTATTGGTGACACTGCCGCCGTTGAGGATGTTTAGCGTGCCGTTGCCTGAAAAACCCACGTCCAATGTACCGTCGTTGAGCCAGCTTGAGCCCATGCCGTCCACCGTCGCCGTGCCGGTCGCGGTCGAGGAATCGCCGATGCTAGCGAACGTAGTGGTGGTCACACTGCCGCCGTTGAGGATGTTGAGCGTGCCGTTGCCCCCATGACCCACGATCAAACCCCCGCCGTTGAGCCAGCTTGAGTCCTCACCGTCCACTGTCGCTGCGCCGGTCAAGCCGACATTGTCACCGATGATACCTACCGTATTGCTCACACTGCCGCCGTTGCGGATGTTTAGCGTGCCGTTACCCCCACTAGCCACGATCAAAGCGCCGCTGTTGAGCCAGCTTGAGCCGAGACCGTCCACTGTCGCTGCGCCGGTCGAGCCGGCAATTTGACCGATGGAGCTACTACCCGAGCTAGTCACGGTGCCGCCATTGAGGATGTTTAGCGTGCCGTCGCCCCGGCTACCGACGACCAAGGAGAGTGCGTTGTTCCACTGCGACCCTAGGCCGGTCACCGTCGCCGTGCCGGTCGAGCTGACATGTTCACCGATGCCACCGAACCCATTGGTGACACTGCCGCCGTTGCGGATGTTTAGCGTGCCGTTGCCTAAAAAACCCACCGACAATGAATTGTCGGTGAGCCAGCTTGAGCCCATCCCGTCCACTGTCGCTGCGCCGGTCGAGCCGACATTTTCACCGATGGTACCGAACGTATTGGTCACGCTGCCGCCGTTAAGGATGTTTAGCGTGCCGTTACCGAAAACACCCACGTCCAAACTGCCGTTAATCCAGCTTGAGCCCATGCCGTCCACCGTCGCTGTGCCGGTCCCGTCCGCTTCAAAACCGATGGAGCCATCTATGTTGGTCACATTGCCGCCGTTAAGGATGTTTAGCGTGCCGTTACCCAAAACACCCACCGACAAATTACCGCTGCTGAGCCAGCTTGAACCCATACCATCTACCGTCGCCGCGCTGCTCGAATCCGAGTTACGGCCAATAGTAGACTCGTCGGTCGAAGTGCTCGTCACACGGCCGCCGTCGAGGATGTCTAGCGTGCCGTTACCTGCAAAACCCACCACCAATGAAAATTCGTGGAGCCAGCTTGAGCCCATGCCGTCCACTGTCACCGTGCCGGTCGAACCTGCTTGATCACCGAGGATGCCAAAAAACTGACTGCTGCTCACGCTGCCGCCGTTGCGGATGTTTAGCGTGCCGTCACTTGCACCACCCACGACCAAAGCGCCGCTGAGCCAGTTTGAGCCTATACCATCCACCGTCACTGCACCGGTCGAGCCCGCAATCTTACCGATGTCGCTACCCGAGCTAGTCACGCTGCCGCCGTTGACGATGAACAGCGTGCCGTTACCCGCATTAGCCACGACCAAAGCGCCGCTGAGCCAGCTTGAGCCCATACTGGTCACCGTCGCTATACCAGTCGAGCCCGCAATGTCACCGATGGAGCTACCCGAGCTAGTCACGCTGCCGCCGTTGGCGATGGTTAGCGTGCCGTTACCCGCCGCAGCCACGGTCAAAGCGCCGCTGAAGCTTGAGCCCATACCGTCCACCCTCGCTATCCCAGTCGAGCCCGCAAAGCGACCGATGGAGTTATTACCCGAGCTAGTCACGCTGCCGCCGTTGAGGATGTTTAGCGTGCCGTTTCCTTCTCTCCCGACCGTAAGGGTGCCCGAATTGTTCCACTGCGAGCCAACCCCGGTGACGGTCGCGCTGCCCGTCGAACCGGTATCGAAACCAACGGTACCTTGGTTGTTGGACACGACGCCAGCGGCTTCGACCATCAGCGTGCCGTCGCCACTGCTGCCGACAAAAAGGTTGCCCGAACTGTTCCACTGCGAGCCTGTCCCGGTAACCGTCGCGCTGCCCGTCGAATCGGTATTGGAACCAACAACACCTTGGTCGTTGGACACGACGCCAGCGGCTTCGACCATCAGCGTGGCTTCGCCACTGTCGCCGACAAAAAGATTGCCCGAACTGTTCCACTGCGAGCCTGTCCCGGTAACCGTCGCGCTGCCCGTCGAACCGATATTGGAACCAACGACACCTTGGTCGTTGGACACGACGCCACCGGCTTCGACCATCAGCGCACCGTTACCGGTGCCACCCACGTTCAAAAACCTGCTGGTGAGCTGACTGCCGGCGCCAGTGGTCGTGAAGCTGCCGTCGAAGCCAATACTGACCTCGTTGCCGACTTCCAGCGTCATGTTTGAATTAAGGGTTAATGAGCCGTTAAAAAAAACGAACACATCGTCAAGCAGTTTGTACGTATGTGCGTTGCCATCATTCGAGACAAAATCGACCGCGCCAGCGGACAACTCCAACGTGGTGTTAGTCACCACCGGCGATACAGAACCGGTATTGAATTGCCAATTACTCACTACAGAGGAATCCCACTGCACGGTTGTCGGGGACACGTTGCCGATGAAAACCCGGTCAGAATCGGCAGGCGGCTGACCTCCTGTCCAGCAAGAACCGATATCAAAAAAGTTGGCACCACATGCCCCCGTATCCCAGAAGAAATTAGCGGCTTTGGCTGGTTTAGGTGCGACCACCACGCCGATAAGCACCAGCGCGAGTAGAGATATTCTCAGGACCGTTAAGCGTTCGGACGAGCGAATTAAACCCGACTCAAATGAACCGCACGCATAGGCGCTTAAACCTTTGCTCGGCACAATCTTCTCCCTAGATAGAGGTTTGGCGGGTGCTATGGGCGAGACTACCAGCCCCAGCAACCAGCTGCGACCGGCAGCAAGCGTGGAGCTGTGCTGGAAAACTCGCAGGCGAGCTTGCAGGACGCTGAGAGTGGACAGACGGGTGTAACCCGCGCCTAGGTGACGACTCTTCATAACTATCTCCATCGGTCAATCAGGGCTTGGCCACGGTGGTGGCAGGCTCGGTTGACAATTATTTTGGAACTGGTGGTTGCGCTTGTAGCGTCCAGAGATAGGCGCGCCCTATCGAAGGAGATGAAACCGCCGGCTGATGTTCCACCGGCGTTGCCCAGGGTCCCGACGTCACATTCACGTCTGGGATGTTCGGGCTCAAGGGGACAGGTAGCCCATCAATCCGCCACCGTTCTAGTACCCCTGCATTAGTTCAGCACTAACCGTGCCAAAAATTTAATAGGGAGACTTATCAACGACATGGCGACATTGCGTCCACAAAGCGCGATCGAAATAGGAGAAAATGTAAAGTTTTTAATAATTTGCGAGCAAAAATTAAGAATTTCTGTGAATAATTTTGAAATAACGTAAGGCAATAAAACAATTAATTTTTTATTACCTTACGTTATCAAAGAGTTGTTCTTGGAATGGTTCAGAGTTGATGCTGTAAAGATTGTTGACACTTTTGTCGCCGAATCGACGGAATCAAGTCTGATGCGGTTGAAATAACCGTTAGCGAGGTTCTGAGGGATACCTGCCGGAATTTCGGGGACAGTATATTTTACTGCGGTGTATGCAATTGTGGATTGAATATACTGTCCCCGAAACTTTGCTGTTACATCCCCAAAAAGCCGATAGCCAGCTGCGTTGTATGGCCGATTCCGCATTCATATTCAGTCGCCGAGCGACGACTGCGGATCGATTACAGCAGGCTTTTGTTTCGCGCTTTCGACCAACAGTACCGCGCTGACAACGATCGCAATGCCAAACAACTGCAATGGTGCGAGTCGTTGATCAAGCAACAGGTAGCCGAGCACGACGCTCGTGACCGGTTCGATATTCATGAAGAGCGATGCCTTTATCGGTCCGATCTTCGCGAACACCATGAATAAGGTGATGATGCCGAAGGTATAAAACAATGGCCCGGCGATAAAGGCGAACCACGCATAGGGGGTATGCGGCAAATGCGCACCGCCGCGCACTAGCACGACTGCGGTAAAAATAACGAGCGCCGTACCGAGCATGTGTAAGGTGATGGGTCGAGAGTCACCCGTGCCGCGCAAGCGTGCGCTCAAGGTCATCACGATGGTCACACTGACCGCGCCGAGTAAGCACAGCGCGATGCCGAGCCGGTGCAAGTCGGCGCCAAATACATTCAGTGCGAACAGGATCCCAACGAACGCAGTCGTTAGTGCGAATGCGCTTCGTGCGCTAAATACTTGGCGTCCGCTCCACCATTCAACTAAACCAATCAATATCGGAAAGGTATAGAACGTCGCGACGACTAAGCCGACCGGCAGATACTGGATCGCCAGCAAAACACCAAAAGAATAACAAGAGAAGAAACAGCCGATGACGATCGCCATTCGCCGCTGCTTAGGAGGTAGTACTCGTGGTACCCCGCGTGCCATGAGTAACAGGTTGAGCACGATGAATGCGGTGCCCGTGCGTGCAAGCAAGACTGCAAGCGGGGTTGCGCCGCCGGTGTAGGCGACCGCGGCCAATGATGTGTTAGCTGCGAACGACATACCAACTAACAAGGCCATCGCAACACCGCGCCACGCCTTGTCTGCCGGCGCAAGGTTTTGCATGGGCTTCATGGGTTGCAGAGTATAGAGGCAAAAAGATCCAGTCGTTCTAGTCTTTGTGCTCGGTCTAAGAAATGCTTCGCTAGGAGATCCGTAGCAGCTAGCTAATGCCGCGACGCTCAGAAGAGGTTAGGTACACATGATCACCTCGTGGCGCCGATCGCGCGTTACTCACATGACCGAATGGATTCGCGAAAGTCATGGTCGCGCGTTTTGCAAAGTCCTCTAGAAGCGTATTAGAACTTCAGATCTTCTCGTGACTGGCTAAGAAAATAATCCAGCGCTGTGTGGAAGTTCTGCGGGCCCACTTCGTTTTTGCCAAAGATAAAAGTTGAATTGGCATCCGTATTCATACCGAGTTGAATCTGCCTTCCACCGCGGTAATCCTCCTCCTCGACCACATATTTAAAACGCCCGATGGCTTCGTCGAGTGCGTCGTGTTCGGCGCCCGGCGCGGGGATCTCTCGATAAATGTGATTTTGGATCGTGATGGATGTGTCGGGTGATGCACCAGGGAAAACCTGCGACAGCATTCCGCCGGCCGGTGACAAGGGATTACCTGAGGTGATGGCAAACGAGTTGTTCGGAAAAACTAATTTCACGTCTAGCACTGCCTCACCGGTCTCCCATTCAGACACGGGTTTGTTGAGCCGCTCAATAATGTCGCTCGAAGGCGCCGCTATCCGTTGATGCGGTCCGAAGGAGTACTCACCAAACGTCGCGCAAGCCATGACGTTATTCGTCACCATCGTACCGAGCGTATCGGGATGCAGTGAGGTGATGTGATAGAACTCGATATAGCCGTCCATGGCAATTTTCCAATTAGGCCCGTGGATTATATTTTGGCCGAGTAAATTCCATGTATCTAAGTGGTAAGAATCGAGTTCGTCCAGCATCTCGCCGAGAAATGCTTCGATGTCAAAGCTTAATCCCGGTGTTAGACAGGCAAAGATCACACCAGACACTTCGCGCGTGTAGAGCTCCACGAGTTGGCGGCGGCTCGGATCTACACTGCCGAACTTCGCCTCATCCAGTATGCTTACTAAACAGCCACGCTGATCATAAGTCCAACTATGATAGGGACACAAAAATCGGCGGCGATTGCCGTGTCCTGGTTCGGCGACATGGGCGCCGCGATGGCGGCAGACATTTAAAAACGTTCGGACTTTGCCATCTTCGCCACGGATTCTGAGCAATGGCACCCCAACAATTTCGACCGCCTTATAGTCCGCTGCGTTCTTTAGCTCACAAGACAGCGCGACCAGCACCGGCATCTCTTTGAATACCTTTTGAACTTCAGCGAGCCACCTCGAGCG
>JBLFWX010000006.1:0-114729 GCA_047611805.1 Gammaproteobacteria bacterium | reverse complement strand
ACACGCTGGTTAACGGTCTCAGCTTTCGCTGGCGCCTTAGTTCAATCGGGCTACTGAATTGGTAACTTGCTATTACAGGTTACGGGCCCACCTAATTACTTGCGGACTTGATATGAATCATACAAGTTGTTCAATCTGACCATTGACAGCATCCTCGTTGCGCTACCGCTCCAGTCGGTGTTGTCAACGGCAGGTTAGCGCAACGTTATGTTTCACTCGAAGCCATGCGCAGATCCAAATGCTTTTCGAAGGGGACGAAGTCTCGGTCAGAATGTAGTAACGGTATTTTATTCTCGATGCAAAAGGTTGCGGTAATGATGTCTGTGGTTTTGCGGATCGTGATCCCTTTGCGTCGCGGCGCTCGATAATTATCAGCGCATTTTAGGACCATGCCCGTCCCGAGAATTTCGTAGTGCTCAAGCGTACCAAGTGTATTCTTTGCGCGATTAAAATCACGATCATGGCGGAATCCTTGCAATAGCTCGAGAAAAACAATGTCTCCGATAACAACAGCATCTATGTCGAGTGCTGCGTCAAGTATTTCCGTCTTGTCAGAATCGCGTCCGTTAAAGTAATCAATCCAGACGCTGGTATCGACTAAAATCACTTTCCGCCTCTCATTGCATTCAGAGCGCCATCCCATTCCAATTTACCGCGCAATTTTCTTATTGCCTGCTGTTTGTTCTGGCGCACCAACAACTTGAGGCCGATAGAGTTTTCAGAAGACATTTCGCATCTGATCCAGATACCACGATCGAAGAATATCGAAAGTACATGCTCGAACGTGAGAACGAACCTTTGGAGCCAGGCACTGGAATGCCATTGGCGGACGCGCTTCTCAAGCCCAATCGATACGAGCCTGACAGTAATCTGCCTCTTGTTGATGTCGTTGTGATGTCGCGGAATAGCCCGGAGACTGGACTACGTGTTCTAAATAACATTCGACGATTAGATTTTCCGATTAGTCGACACGCGTTCACGGGCGGTGAATCGGTCGTCGATTACATCGACGCATATGATGTTGATCTGTTTTTGACTACCGATGTCACGGACGCACAGCGGGTAATTGATGGAGGTACGTGTCCGGCAGCGATCGTGAAACCTCCGCCTACGAAAGAGTCGAAGATACCGGAAAGGCAAGTGCGAATTGCTTTTGATGGCGATGCAGTTCTCTTTGATGAAAAAAGTGAAATCGTGTTTAAAGTCGACGGACTCGAGGAGTTCCACCGATCCGAAGACGAAAATCAAGACGTCCCTATGGAGGATGGACCCTACGCTGTACTACTCAGGAAGTTAGCCCGACTCCAGGACTGGCGACCGTTCAGCGTAGAGTTCTCGCCCGTTCGGATCGCGATAGTTACCGCGAGGAATGCCCCTGCAGAAATGCGCGTAATAAAAACGCTTCGGCACTGGGGCGTTTACGTCGACGAATTATTTCTTCTCGGAGGGATGGACAAGTCGAAAGTATTGGAAGCATTTAGGCCGCATATTTTTTTCGACGATCAAGATTTACATCTCGAAGACATATCGCGCGCATACCCAGCTGGGAAGGTGCCGTACCGATCCAATTCGCCGCTGAAAGAAAGCGATAAGAAAGGTTCACTCTAACCAGTTATTAACCTCACCGATGACAGCGTCCTCATTGCGCTGCCGCTCCACTGCGGCACGGTCAACAAGACGTCAGGTTGCAGTTGTCGATCAACGGAATCGCGAGTCTTAAGCACAAGCGGCATACTCAAATTCAGAATGAAGAATGCGTAATTTCCTTCGGTTCGCTTTCGCATTCTGTTCGCGCTGGAAGAAACACCGTGCTGAATTCAACCAACGAGTCTCCAATTCAGTTTCCGGTCGCCGTGGTTCGAACCTATTGCCATTGAATCAAAGAGGACAGATTTATTCGACGGAAATTTAGCGATGCGGGAGTGACTAGATTACTATTACTGGAGATCGCCTGCTGGCCGACTATAAACCATTATCAAGGGTTCTGTAGTAGCCGCTGACTAGCCCCGATCGGACTATCACCCACAAATTCGATCGCCAGGCGAAATCAAAATCGCGATTTCAATCTGTTCAATCGATTTCGGATTTTTTCAATTGGAACGGTTCGAGACGATCGCAGCGACACGAACTTGTTGCTAGGGTCAAGCGAGGAATCGCCGCACGACTTCATTGAATTTTTCTGGATTTTCCCAAAACATGAAATGGCTGCCGCGTTCCTCGGCCGAGAATATCGCCAGTTTGCTTGTGGGGATCTGAGCCGCGATCCACTCCATCGCCTGCGGCGGCACAATCGTTGCTAATGCGCCGCCGACAATTAAGGTAGGTAATTTTAGGGCTGGGATCACGTGGCGAATAACGTCACGCCAATCCTGAGACCCGTGGTCAATGAGCAGACGCGCGGCGTACTCACCAGGCATTTTCAGTGACTCGCTCGTATACAAGGCGATATCATCAGCACCGAGTTCCTTACTAAAAAACGCAGGCTCGAATTCCGCCAAGGCGGCGACTTGTTCGTTCGCCACCCGATGTGCGGTGGCATATAGCGATTCTGGCGTAAATACTGCGCCGGCTTCTAATATTTCCTGATCCGTCATTTTGCCTGGGTTGGTCAAGCAGGGTGATTGATCAATAAAAATCAGTTTGCCCAAACGCTCGCTTCCGTATTGCTCTAAATAACTCCATAGCACAGAGGCCCCCATTGAATGCCCGGCAATGGCGACGTCGTGCAGATCATTATCTCGAAGAAATTCGTACACATCCCTGGCGAGACGCGCAACCCGATAACCATGCTCAGGCTTTGGCGATGCACCGTGGCCACGGAGATCAATCGCCATCACTCGGTAGTGATCGCTTAAACCCTCTAGCTGCTTGGAATAAAACTTCGCGCTCTGTGACCAACCCGGAATAAGTACGAGTGGTTGTCCACAGCCTTTTTCGACCACGTTAAGTTTCATCGAATCGCTCCCCGTTCGCACGGCAATTATTCGTCAATTTGCGCTTGAGACAGCGCGATTCTTCTCCCACCCGTCGATCGCATTCGCTGTGGCCGCAGCGGCTTGACGCATAAATGCATTCGCTTTATCGAATTCTCGGGCCACTCGGGCATCCCAAGCTTTCTGAATGTACACTCTTTCTGGGCCGAAAATATTATCTGCCGATAGTTTTATATACGCGCCTTCGAGCGCATCCGACATACTTTGAATCGATTCGAGTTCGATTTCATATTCGCTTAACACCATCACACAACCGGCGAGCGGTGCCGCGGTGAACTGGGCTGGGGTCGACAATTGTCCGAGCGCGCCCCACTTGTCCTGATACAAATCGCAGAGGTCGCGAATCATGGCCATCAACGCCAGCATGCAAGCCAAATCGTTGTACAGATAAGGATCACCGCGCGCAGCGGCGAGTTCAGCGGCAGCCTGCATCGCCGGTGCCACAACGGCTTGATATTCCTCGGGCAGCAAACCATCTGTGACGCTCATGGCGACGCTGCTGCGGTTCGGGCGGTTTCGCGACGTTGGCGAATATAGCGCCAAACACCAATCAAACTGATCAGCGACCAGCAGATCTCGATAACAAACGAAGCGAAATTAAACGCGTAGACTAGAGATACAGCGATCATGATTGATCCCAGTAAATTGATTACCGAGTACGTTAAACCCAGTGGATCGATGCGTTCGATCTGCAACATAAAATAGACCACGAGAATGATGATCACGCCAAATGTTCCAACGTAGTCATACCAAAGCAGCGTCATGGTGATTGCTCCACAGTCGTCGTCAGGTCACAAAGTTCCGTTGCGTTCAAACTAGACTGTCGCCATCTAAGAATTCTAGTTTGACGATCTCCTCTACAGGTCGTCGATAGCCGCGTTCTGGCTGCACCCCATCGAGCGCTTTGCCTACGGCGATCATCATCACGGGCACGGTATTTTCATCGAGATGCAGCATCGCGCCGACCTTCTTCGCATCAAAGCCAATCATCGGGCCGCTATCCCATCCGGCGGCTTTGGCCGCATACATGAGCGACATCGCCGCCAGGGACCCAGAGCGCACGGCTTCCTCGCGCTGCAGAGCCTCTTTGCCCGCATACGAACCCTCGATCATGGGTACGTATTTCTCGCGAGTCGAGAGATCGGCTGCGCTGTAAATTCGGCTGGCGTCGGTGTACGCATCGAGACGTCCACACACCAATACCACGGCGGCTGATTGTTCCACTTGAACTTGACCGAAAGATAAGTCGCGCAATGCGGTTTTGCGTTGTTGATCGCGCACCACGACGAATTTCCAATGTTGGATGTTAAACGAGCTCGGAGTGAGAATGACGGTATCGAAAATCTGCCTGAGTTCGCGGTCGCTGATCTCAAGACCGGGTTCATAAATCCGTACGCTGCGGCGAGCGAGCGCGAGTTCAAAAAATTCCAAATGAATACTCCTAAAATCGAAACCGTGGTCACGCGATTATGACAGCCAAGTATAGCGGCTTCGGTCGAACAACTGGCGTTTGCAGACAGCTCCGCTATTCTTCCGCCGCTAAGAGTAACTGCGTGCTGCATTGCCGGCAAAAGTAACGAGCTCCTTTAGACAGAATTCGATTGTGGCGAACTCTCGTCAACTCATGAGTTTGGCAGCGACAGATATAGCGGATCCGCTTATAGCGCCGGGCCGGGATCCCATCGAGATCAAAGTTGCAGCGAACGCTCTCATCCGCACCAAGCATGCGCATGATCGTGCGCCATTGTCGCCCATGCGGTTTCACCGTTCGATAGCCGTAAATCGAATCGGTTAGGTAATGGGCGACTTCGTGCGGAATCGTCGTCGTAAAATTATCGCTGTAGTATTTAGCAAACAAATACGGGTTATAACGGATCGAGCGTTGCCCACCCTGGACCCGATACATGCCTGCGGTGCGACCGATTAAGTCGAAGCTAACTGGAATGGAGGTGAATTTCGTATCGAGCAATTCGTTGGCACGTCGGATGCAATCATTCGTTGCAGCCACGACGTCATCGCGTTGCAGAGGATCGATCGGATCAATGAAGCTCACTTACATATAACCGTAGGCCGTCCAGCCGCCATCGATATTCATGATTGATCCCGTCATAAACGTCGCTGCCGGACTTGCAACGAAGATGACAGCCGAGGAAATTTCCTCGATTGATCCCATCCGCCGTTGTGGGGTGCGTTTCTCGATTGCTTCGAGCGAAATTTTCCCGTCCGTGACGAGTTGATCGATGAGTTCGGTCCGCACGTACCCGGGTGCAATGCAGTTCACCCGAACGTTGTATTTCGCGCACTCGATCGCCATCACCCGAGTCATGTGCTCAACGGCCGCTTTGGACGTGCAATAGCCGAGGGTTTGTGGGATGGCGTTTTGACCGACGATCGATCCAATGTTGATAACACAACCACCGTGGCCCGCATCTTTCATCTGACCAATAGCCGCTTGTGAGCATAGAAATACGGATTTCGCATTGATATCCATATGCTCATCCCAATTCTCTTCGGTCATTTTAAGCAAGGGTTGCGGGCGCGAGATGCCGGCGTTGTTGACCAAGACATCGATTGGGCCTAATTGCACCTTGATCGCTTCGAAAGCCTCGCGAACTGCCGCACCGTCTTCAACGCGACAGCCAACTGCAATCGCTTCAGCCCCTGTATGGGTAATTTTGGCGACCGTATCAGTGGCGTTTTCTGCCCGTGTGGCGATGCACGCGACTCGTGCCCCGGCGGCGGCCAACGCCACAGCAATGCCTTTTCCGATCCCTCGACTAGCACCAGTGACGACCGCAATTTTACCGTCCAATACCTTATCGTTCACGTTTTTCTCTCCAGGATTCGAAGTGAGATTCGAAGACGGATTCTAACAAATCAGGAGCCGTTCTCACTAGGAAGGCAGAATCTCGTCGGCGCGATGACGAATCACCGCTATTGAATAAAGCTTTGAATCCGACCTACCGGAGGAGAGCCGCGCTAGCGACTATTATCAGGCACCCAGATGTGCAATCCTCAGTGTCGCTAGATTCGAAAGGGTGCAATTAGCATGAACGACACACAATCTTTAGTCACTACGCAGTGGCTCGCAGAGCATCTCAACGACCGAAATCTACGGCTGTTTGACACAACAATTTACTTGCGGCCGAAAGATGACGGCGGCTATCAGGCCGACAGTGGGCGCGAAAAATGGGCTGCGGCCCATATTCCGAATGCGGGTTTTTTGGATCTGGCGAGCGAATTCGCAGACACCTCGACGACCGTGCCGTTTATGATGCCGCCGGCCGATCAGTTTTGCGCGCTTGCTCGTGCACACGGCATTAGCAACGACAGCCAGGTCGTGTTGTACAACGACGGGATGCCGATGTGGGCGACGCGCGCCTGGTGGATGTTCCGCTCGATTGGTTTCGACAACGTCGCCGTGCTCGATGGCGGCTGGCAAAAGTGGCAACGCGAGGGCCGCGAGGTGAACGACGTCGCACCGAATCATCCGCTAGGGAGTCTTAGCGCCAACCCCCAACCGCAATTGTGGGCTGATAAAGATGACATGTTACGGATCATGGCTGACGGTAGCGCTTGTACCTTGAATGCTTTGGCACCCGATGTGTACAGCGGTGAGACGAATCGCTACGGGCGCGCAGGCCATATTCCAGGCAGCCAAAACGTATTTTATTGCAACCTCATTGATCCCGAGACAGGTACGTTCTTGTCGATCGATGGACTGCGTCGACAACTAAGTTCCTCGGGTTCACTCGAAGCGGACCGCGTTGTCATCTATTGCGGCGGTGGTATTTCCGCGACGATGGATGCCCTGGCGCTCCACATCGTGGGGCACAAAAATATCGCGATATACGATGGCTCGATGTCTGAGTGGATCAAAGACGAATCCTTGCCGTTGAGTTTAGGCTACGAGCCTTAGACTTTAAAACCTAGACGACCGCATCCGTGCGGTTGCCTAGAGCATGGCTTCACAATCGCGAAGCTAGCGTCAAAGCCTTCCGATCAATGTCGACTCCGCGACAACGCTCACTTGTCCGCTTCGTCGAACACTTCGCGTGCCATACGAAACGCTTCTAACGCGGCCGGCACACCGCAGTACACAGCGGTTTGAATAAATATCTCGCGGATTTCATCGCGCGTAACGCCGTTCTTTAAGGCCCCGCGCAGATGAAGTTTCAGTTCGTTCGGTTTACCCAAGGCCGTGAGCATGCCTAAGTTGAGTAGGCTACGATCGCGATGCGACAAGCCTTCCCTTGTCCAGACGGCACCCCAACAATATTCCGTGACGAGGTCCTGGAAGTCCGCGGTTAGATCATCGGCCGCAGTCATCGCTTTGTCGACATACTCCGCTCCGACTACTTCACGCCGCAATTTCATACCGGCGTCATATAAATCTTTGTCCATTGCATGCTCCCGCATTTTGAAAAATGGGAGTCTCGGCAATTCGGCTTCCTGAGTAAAGCATTGAAATTTCGGCGACAGCTTCTGCATTACAGGTGCCGCCACTATCTGCTCGCGGTTCGACGTAGGGTATCTGACGCTGATCCAGCATGACGATACGGCGCGCGTGTCGCGACGCCCGAGCTTAGCCTATCGATTCGCATCGTGGCCGTTGTTCGTTTAATCTTCCAAACTTGTAAACCAGTCAGTTGGAGGCACTCAGTGGCGTCATTCGAAACGCTCATCACGACGCTCGCAAGCGCCGCCTCGCGTGGCGACGGTGATGTGGTTGCGAAATGTTTTACACCGCTCGGCATTTATCACGATTGCTTCTACGGGTCATTCCAAGGCATCGCAATAAAAGACATGATCGAGAACTTCTTTCATCGCGACGCCAAGAATTTTCTCTGGGATATGCACAACCCGGTTGAAAACGGATCGATCGGCTATGCGCGCTATGTATTTAGCTACGACTCGAAACTTTCTGAGTCGGCGGGAAAGCGCGCTGTCTTTGAGGGCGTATCGATTTGCCGCCTTAAAGACGGACTGATTGACGAGTACCGTGAAGTCGCCGATTCGATCGCCGGCCTGCAGCAACTGGGATTCAATGACGAACGTCTAGGCCGACTCATTCGCCGCGAAGCGACTGCGTTGCGTGAACGCGCCGAAGTTATCCACCACCTTAACCGTTGAGGTGTTTTGGCGCCCGTCGCTTTACAAGCGATCATTGTTGAACGTCCGGCAGCCGTGGTTCGGACATTAGGCAACGAGTAAGTAAATTGTCTCTATAAACTGTTGGTCGACTTCTTCAAGCAAGGCGTCCTTGTCGAAATCTTCCGGCAACTGGAGAAGTTCGTTAACATCACTGGGTATTTCGTCGTGCTGCGCAATCGCTTCAGAAAAGCTTCCGGTTCCCGAGTAATTAGCAAATAGGTCGGCTGCAAATAAGATGCTCGCTTCCAGTGGTGTGATTTTCGCAGCCTGGGGTTGATGGTGATGGCGGATCGCTTCGCAAGTCGCTTCCGGCAATTGCCAACTCTCTAACATCAAGCCGCCGAGATAGGCATGGTCGAACCCCAAGGCTTCGTGCTCTGCGATGGCAACCTTCTGTTCGTTTCCGGCGGCGTTAAAGATAGTGGTTTCCGCGATCTCGGGAAATCTCGCGTTAATTGTTAGGGTACCAATATCGTGGAGCAAGCCGGCGACGAACAAGCGTTCAACGTTGAAGCAATTGAGCTTCCTCGCGATGGCTTTCGCCGCGAGCCCAACGTAGACGCCGTGGCGCCAAAACGTGTTCATGTTGGTAACGCGACTTGAAATACGCGAAAACGACTGCACCGCGCACATCGAATAGACCAAGCTCGATAATTCGTGCATGCCAATAACGGAAACAGCCCTTGAAACAGTATCCACTTTGCTCGGCAACGCGTAGTACGAACTATTAACGAGTTTTAGAATTCGCAGCGCGAGGCTTGGATCCCGCATGATCACCTCGCTCATTTGCTGAGCGGAGGCAGAATCGTCCGAAATCATCTCACTTATCTTCAGGTACACGTCGGGAGGCGAAACCAATGCCGACATATCTTCAACTAGACTTTGTGCCAATGCGGCGTTTGGCGGCGGAGATTTTTCTATGGCCGCCGATGCAGTTGCGCTATTCACGAGTCGATTCCTCGATGGTTACTGTCGGTTCTAGTGATCATCGACCATAATCACGGATAACTTAAACAAACCATGCATGCGCTGAGAAAGTTATGAATTCCCTACGGCTAAATCGGTTATTTCGGGCAAACGGACGCTGCGTCATACTTTCCTTCGATCACGGCCTTTTCGGCGAACCCAGCTGGTTAAAAGGTCTGGAAAACATCGCCGAGATGATCACTGCGATTGCCAGCGAAGCGCACGACGGCATGACCTTGCCAACCGGCTCGGCTCGTGTACTACAGGGAATAATGGGCGGCCAAAAACCATCCTTGCTACTACGGGTGGACGTCACGGACGCGTACTTGAGTGAACGCCCAGCGCAATTGAGGGCGCATCGCTTGGACAATGCGGTCGCACGCGCTGTAGCACTCGACGCTGTGTGCGTCGTTGCTGCCTTACTCACCTACCCTGATCAGCCAGAGCTAAGCCGCGACTGCTTCGCGAATTTGGATGCACTGCGCCACGATTGCGATGCCGCAGGCATGCCGTTAATGGTCGAGATACTCGCAATGACCGACAACCGTGGTGTTCCCCTGGTGGAGACAGATGCGAAACGTATCGCGCCGCTAGTTCGGCAAGCGATGGAACTAGGGGCGGATGTCATCAAAGCCGATCCCCCCGATCCAGTCGGCGATTTCTCTATTCTCTTAGGCGCCGCGGCAGGCATTCCGATCATCGCCAGCGGCGGCATTAAAGCGAGCGATGAGGATGTTTTGGCGCGTAGCGCCGCTTTAATGGCTGCTGGCGCCAGTGGCCTCGCCTATGGACGCAACATTATGTGGGCCGAGCGACCCGCATTGATGACCCAAGCGTTAGTTCAAATTGTCCACGAGGGCGTTAGTGCTGAAGCGGCAATCGAGCGGTACCGTGAGCAACTAGCCCTCGACTAAAGGGCGCAACGCGATCCGGCGTGCAGCATTCTTCGAATGCTATGTCACGGGTCTTGCGAATAATCGCTGCCGACTGTTGGTAGCCCACTATCAATGAGGCGCACACGGATTGTGCGTTCGGTGAACGCTGCCCGAATTCGTCAGAATTTCACCTCCCGCCGGACCTAATCGACCTGCACTATGGGTCATCACAATCGACAAACGGAATGGTTAATGCGGGGAATTATCGTCAGGCGGTTAGTTTTTCTTTTGTTCGTTGTGATGTGTGTCAACGGGCCGCTAAGCGCCGCGGACCTTGACGCAACCACAACCCAAGCGGCATTCGATTCAGCACACGCGCCCACATCAAGAAGCTTAAAACTTCTTCGTATCACGCCGGCAGGACACGACGTAGCGGCGGGTCAACAGATCGTGCTGCAATTCGATCAAGCCGTCGTCCCGGTCGGTCGAATGGAACGATCGAGTGCGGATATTCCCGTCGCTATCAGTCCGGCGCTTAATTGCGAATGGCGCTGGCTAAATACCAGCGCCTTGGCCTGCCAGTTAAAGAACGAAGACAAACTCCGTTTAGCCACACGCTACACAGTCGTGGTCGAACCGCGCATCACCGCCGACAGTGGCGCCAAGCTCGCAGAACTAATCGAACATTCCTTCACAACCGAGCGCCCGAAAGTCACCTGTGCTCGATTCGTGACCTGGCTCACCCCCGGAACCCCATCGCTACAGATCACCTTTGATCAACCCGTAACGCGAAGTTCAGTCGAAAGCTCTATCGATATGCTGACCCGCGAAGGCGCGACGTCGGTGGCGGCCTTTCCAGACGAACAAACACGCCATTCGCGTCTAGCTGTCCGCGACGACAGCGTTGACGATCGGGCAGTGCAAATCGCTGACGATCAGGCGCGACGGATCTGGATAATCGAGCCACGCGAACCCATAGCGCTAAACGAAAATGTCGCGCTGAACGTGAAGCCTGACTTAGTGTCTTTCGAAGGTGTGGAGAAAGGCATCGAGGACCGAACGATCGTGAGTTTCGACACCTATCCGGAGTTCGAATTTCTAGGCATTCGATGTACCGTCAAAGGCCGCGAGTACCCTGAAAATATTCTCTTCGAAGCCCTAACACCAGCACGGAGACAAGCACTAGCGAACACAAATTGCACGCCCTTGGATCCGATCGGTTTGCTGTTTTCTGCGCCCGTATTGAGTTCCGCAATAAAAAACAGCCTGACCTTAACACCCGCTCTCAACGGGGATCGGAAAGATTACGATCCCTGGGCCAACGTGCACGATTGGTCTAGACTTTCATCGCGGCATCGCAAGGAACGGATCTACCAACAATGCCTGCCCGAGCTACTGCAAGCCAACCAGCAATATACATTCGAACTCGATCCAAACCTCTTTACCGATGAGTTCGGTCGCAAACTCAAGCAGAAAATTGGATTCAGCTTTAATACCAGTCATCGAGAACCGAACTTAAATCTGAGCCATCGCTTCGCCGTGCTAGAACAACGCGTCGCAAGCGATGTACCACTGTACGTCATGCATCTCGAAAACGTCGACATTACTTACGCTACGTTGCAGGCCGACGAAAAGCCCGAGACTGGATTATCCAAACAACTCGATGTTCAGTTAGTTGAAGATATTTCTTTTGCCATGCCGATGGGCGTTAGACAACTTCTAGGGCAGCAGTCGGGCGTGGTATTTGCGGCATTAAAACCGGATCCCAAGCACCCTACTAGGACACCGACCCGACTATTTTGGCGCAGGTGACGCCGTATCAATTGCATTTCAAAGTCGGCCACTTCAACTCCCTTGCATGGGTGAGCGATCTTCCCACGGGTCTCCCGGTCGAATCTGCTGAAATCACCTTGCTCACCGGTGCGATGAACAATATCGCGGCGCTGAAACGCATCGGGATTGACGCCATTACCGATGAGAACGGCATCGCAATGTTAGCGGGACTTGAAAAATTCGATCCCCGATTGCGGCTGCTTTACGAACGCGATCGCATTGGCCTATTTGTTCGGGTACGCAAGGCCGGTGCGATTGCGCTGCTGCCTGTGAACTACGACTTCGCAGTCCACGGTGAAGGCGTTTATCCGAGCCTGCTGCGCAATGGAGGACATACACGCGCCTGGGGGACGACGGCACAAGGGATCTACAAACTCGGCGATCGGGTTGAATTTAAACTCTACCTTCGCCATCAGAGCAACCGACGTTGGGTTGCACCACCGGCCTCGTCCTATGAACTCAGTGTGCGCGATCCGCAAGGCAAGACGGTATTTGAGATGAAAAATATTTAACTCAATGAGTTTGGTGCGACCGACGGCGAGTTCGAGATCCCGACCCAAGCCGCAGTCGGTTGGTATCGATTTACGCTCAGGCCAAGTGCGGCGCCTGGCCAGGATTCGGAATTTAGTTGGACCCCGCTGTCCGTACTCGTCAGCGATTTCACACCAGCGTCGTTTAAAGTGCATGCACAACTGAACGGCGAAGCATTCAACACTAAAGATCTCGTCACCGTAAGTTCGGCAGCTAGCCTACATGCTGGCGGGCCATTCGCAGATGCGAATATTCGCGTCTCGGCGCGATTGAACGTTAAATCGTTTTCTACGGACAACCCCATCAGGAACGGATTTACGTTTGGAAGTCGCAACGAAACAAACTTGAACCACGATCAAGCTAACCTGCTAGATCTACGCGCCGAACTCAATGAGCGCGTCGAATACGAAACTCAGTTCACTTTACCCGAGACGGATATTTACTATGGTTCGTTGATGGTTGAATCGGCGGTTACTGACGATCGGGGCAAGTTTGTCGCCACCGCCGTGCGGGCCGACTACGCAGGCCGCGATCGATATGTTGGTTTAAAAAACATCCGCTGGTTGTACAAAAAGGGCGAACGCGCTGAACTCGAAACCTTAGTCGTCGACCAGGCAGGACATACCGTGTCTGGGGCCAAAGTGGCGATTGCGATTAATCGCCGCGAGTATCGGGCCGCGCGAGTTAAAGGGCCAGGCAACGCCTACCTAACCCAAAACATTGTGACGTGGGAGGAAGAATCAAGCTGCCAGATCACGAGCCTAGCCGGTATCTCGACGTGTGCGTTCGAACCCGAGCAGCCAGGCTACTATCAATTCGTCGCAACGATAGCTGATACGCGACAACGCGAGCACAAAACAAGCATCCAGGCATGGGTTACGGGTTCCGGTCATGTCGTTTGGGATCAAACGAATGATGCCACCTTGCAAATCATCGCCGAGCAAAGCGATTACAAAGTTGGCGATACAGCGCGGTATTTGATTGAAAATCCCTACCCTGGGGCGCGTGCCCTAGTCACCGTCGAGCGCTATGGAATCATAGATAGCTGGATCGAGACGTTGGAATCTAGCACACCAGTCATCGAGTTCTCGGTAAAGCCTGACTACCTACCCGGATTCTATGTATCGGTAGTTGCAGTATCACCGCGTGTAGAAAAGCCGCTTGGACCCGGGAAAGTCGATTTAGGTAAACCAGGCTTTCGCTTGGGGGTATGTTTCGGCGCGGGTCTCGGATCCGTTCAAAAAATTGTTGCTGGACGTGAAACCCGATCGCGGGACATATAAGCCGCGCGAACGAGTACGCGCGTCTATCCATGTGCGGCCAATGGTCGGTACGACTAATGAGCCAATAGAAATTACGGTAGCCGTAGTCGACTAGTCCGTTTTAGCCATGAATAGTGGCGGTGATGAATATTACGATCCTTACCACGAGTTTAATCACCTCGATAACTTAGATGTCGGTAATTACAGTTTGCTAAGTCGCCTGATTGGTCGGCAGACATTCGAAAAAAAGGGCGCAAATCCTGGCGGCGATGGCGGCGGCAGTATTACTCAACTGCGCAATCAATTTAAGTTCGTGAGTTATTGGAACCCTTCCCTCACTCCTGATAGCCAAGGCCGTGCGAGGATCGAATTCGAGGTTCCGGATAATTTGACTGGTTGGCACATATTCGCTCTGGCCGTCACGCCTAACGACCGAATGGGGTTGGGCAGCGCGAATATCAAAGTTAATCGGCCAACCGAAATTCGTCCGAATTTGCCGAACCAACTCACCGAAGGTGATCAGTTCAGCGCCGGATTTAGCGTGATGAATAGAACGGCGCAGACACGTAACGTCGCTGTGACAATCTCCGCCAACGACCCGCTCGCAGAAGACCAACCACGGTCGCGTACGATCAATCTCAGTCTTCGGCCCTTCGAACGCGAAACCGTTTGACTGCCACTCGTCACGAAAGGTCCGGGCGAATTGCGCTTCCCCGCGCAAGCCCGCGACACATTGGACGGGGAGCCAATGACTCATAGCGTGGCGGTACACAAACGTAGAAGCTTGGAGACGGCGGCCACGTACCGCACGACGAGTGCCACAGAAATAAGCGAATCAATCCAAGTTCCGGAAGGGAACCATGCCAACGTTGGAGAACTCGGTGTGATCCTGTCACCCAGCGTTATCGGAAATTTGGATGGCGCGTTTGGCTATATACGCGATTATGCGCATCAGTGTTGGGAGCAGCGTTTAACGAAGGCCGTCGTCGCATCTGCGTATCGCCGATTAGATGATTACCTAGGCGCACGAGTGCAGTGGCCAAATCCGCAAGCGGACATTGCCTCAGCTCTTGATTCGGCCACAAACTTCAAGCCCCCAACGGCGGTATGACCTACTGGACTGCAAGTAATTCACACGTGAGCCCGTACCTATCAGCTTATACCGCGCTGGCATTCAATTGGCTGCGGGCCGCGCGCCAGGAAATCCCTTCTGATATAGAGACTCGCCTACACGATGACTTACTCGAGCTATTAAAGAAGGACGAGGTGCCGTCGCTCTACACCAAGGGGATGGCATCGAGCGTGCGTGCCGTAGCGCTCGCCGCCTTATCCGAGAGCGGCAAAATCGACGCCAGTGACATCCAGCGCTACGAATCCCACGTCGCGGAAATGGATCTATTCGGCAGAGCACACCGATCCCGCCATTATTAGTAGATCGCTCGACGCGATCCTCGGCCACGCGAGCCAAAGCGGTGGGAAATTCCAATTCAACGAACCCTGGGACGATAGGTACAAATATCTCTTAGCAACGCCGTTACATTCGAACTACGCGGTTCTATCTGGATTAATTGATGCTGAGTTATCCCCACAGGCGAAACCTTCAATCAACGACATCCCGTTTAAGCTCGCGCGGGCGGTTACGCAAACCCGCGGCAATCGAGATCATTGGGAGAATACCCAGGAAAACGTGTTTTGTTTGAATCCACTTATTGAGTACGCCGAGCGCTACGAAACAGTCGACCCGGCGATAAAAATCGCCGTGAGTTTCGACGATTCAGCGTTGGGAAAAACATCATTTGAGAAACGGTCGGCTGCCGGTGTCGGCATATTTCGGCTACTAGAGAAAAGTGATATTGGGAAAACCGCGCGACTGACGATCAGGAAAGAAGGCCCGGGTCGTTTGTATTACGCCGCCCGTCTCGCCTACGATCTCATCGAAAACAATCGCGAACGAATTAATTCCGGCATAGAAATACGCCGCGAATACGCTCAAGAGAAAGACGGAAAATTTGTGCGTCTTACCAGTGAAATGGAGACTCGACGTGGGGATCTCGTGAGGGTTGATCTTTTTGTATCTGTACCAACCGCCCGACATTTTGTCGTTATCAACGACCCTGTTCCCGGCGGATTAGAAATTGTTAATTCTGATTTTGCGACGACCTCACGGATAGATGCAGACAAGGGCGAGTTCATCCCGTCCGAAGATTCCTGGTTCTTTAATTTCTCCGATTGATCGTACTGCGGGCGCTTTTTCTGGAGTTTCGACCACAAAGAGCTGCGCCACGACTCAGCGCGTTTCTACGCCGACTACTTGCCGGCCGGCGACTATGTACTCTTCCACACTGCGCAGGCAATCGCCGTGGGTGACTTTACAGTCATGCCGGTTCGAGGCGAAGAAATGTACGACCGTGACGTCTATGGAATGGGTTTGCCCGCAAGCTTGAGCGTGCTTGAGTAGCCGATGATTTTCACGAACTATTGGCGGCGTTGGTTGTTCACTATGACACTCACTGCGGTAGTAGCCGTTGCGGTGCTAACAACCAACACGCGCCAGTCAATATCTACTGTACCGGATAATTTGGAAGGCGTTGTTTCCCAGCTCGAGAAAAATATTTTTCTCGACCGCAACGGGGCGCGTCTAAACCTTAGCTATGAGAACGTCTGGAACGTTCAAGATCGAATAGCGCTGCACGATCTCTCGCCACTGTTAGTTCGCGCGTTCATCGTGGCCGAAGACCAACGGTTTCAAAACCATAGCGGGATTGATTGGGCCGCGCGATTCAATGTGCTGTGGAGCAATTTGCGCGCTGGTGAAATCGTGCGCGGAGCAAGCACCATCACAGAACAAGTCGCACGCATCATTCATCCGCGACCGCGCAGTGTTTGGTCGCTATGGTTAGAAGGCTTCGATGCCATGGCGCTCGAAGAGCGGTTCAACAAGGTCGAAATTCTCGAGTTCTATCTCAATCAGATCCCCTATGGATCTCGGCGGCGAGGGATCGTGCAAGCTGCGCGGTATTATTTCGATCGCGACCTCAGCACGCTGAACGAGAAGGAGATCCTGGCGTTGGCTGTATTAGTTCGTTAGCCTCGTTGGCTAGATCCACGGCGTCGGTCGACGAATCTCGACCGCGCTATTCGCGCCTTGGCCTACCGTCTGCATAACGCGAAGTTCATCGATTCGGAACCAGACTCAGTGCTTGCACAAGCGCTCTCGGCACCGAACGAAGATGCGCAATTTAATACGCGGCATTTGATTCAGTACGCTAGTCGTCGCGCACACAATCGGTTGCCGGATGCGCAGATACTAGGAACGACGCTTGATGGGGAGTTGCAGCGCGCGACCCAGCAGATCCTGGATACACGGCTAACCGGCATGGCTGCGCGCAACGTAACAAACGGCGCCGTTCTGATCGTCGATCACGAAACCAACGAGATACCCTCGTGGGTCGTTGGCTTCGCCGGCATACCCGACCACGCTTCGAATCAATTGGACACTGTCTTGGCCAGGCGACAACCGGGATCCTCGCTTAAACCACTGCTCTAGATGAAGGCTTTAATGACAGGTTGGACCGCCGCGACGATGCTCGATGACGCTCCACTCGAAGAAGCGGTGGGTTTTGGACTGCATGCTTACCACAACTACAGTCGCAATCATTACGGTCTTATTTCGGTTCGCGAAGCACTCGGCAACTCGCTGAACATTCCGGCGGTGAAAACCTTGCACACTATTGGCACTGAAAATTTTTTACATTTTCTTGATCGAATCGGGATTAAAAGTCTTGCGGCACACCCGAACCAGTACGGCGGTGGATTGGCGCTCGGTAACGGTGAACTCAGCTTATTTGAGCTTGTTCAAGCCTACACTGTCATGGCACGGATGGGCGATTACAAACCGTTGTCGGTCCTCGAGAACGAGTATCTCGCCAATCACTCGCAAAGCGTATTGTCTGAAGACGTGGCGGGCGTGATCACACATATCTTGTCTGACCCCGGCGCGCGCGAAAAGGAGTTTGGACGCAATTCGGTATTGAATTTCTCGGAGCCCGCGGCGGTGAAAACTGGCACGTCGAGAGATTACCGCGATGCCTGGGCGCTTGGTTTCAACGACAAATTCACCGTCGGCGTGTGGATGGGTAATTTGGACTACACCGAAATGCACGAAGTCACTGGATCGAGTGGACCGGCATTGGTGTTGCGATCGGTTTTCACGGAGCTCAATCGCAATCGCGATGTTCGACCTTTATTTCTTAGCCCGCAACTTATTTAACAGACTGTTTGCATTCGCTCCGGTGCCCGAGCGCATGACGATTGCGAAGCACGCCATGAATGGTTTGTACCCGGCACCGGTCCATCGCAAATTCCAACTCTCCAACAAAACGTCCGCCTAAGACGGCCGAGCCGGGGGCTAGCCCTCGCTATGGACCCACGCATTCCGGACGACAAAGAGTTCTTCGAATTTAGCGTTAGTGAAGTTGACAATCTCACTCACGTAGATTGGTTCGTGAACGACCGGCGAATAGGCAGTTCTACGACGCGATCTTTCTCTTGGAAATTAACGCGCGGTGATTTTATCGTCCGCGCCCACGTCTATCTGATCTAATTGCTAGACCAGGTAGTGACAGAAACAGTGACCTCTCGGGTCGATTAAGATCTGCAACCGGAAATAGAGCGAGTCGAACCTAAGCGCTCGCCCGTGTAATGATCAGGGTGACGGACTCATTTTGATTCACGCATAGCATTCCACTATGCGCGGGCAGGGTACTTAGCGACCGCTGCGAGTGAGATTTAAGAAATCTCTGAATAAGCCTGGGTCGAGAAACTTGGGTACCCGTGTGCGAACAAGATGCTCGGTCGTGGCTTGTTCGGCAGTCCCGCAGACGCAGGTCGATTAAAGTGCAACCGATTCGCGCGTGCCGGGCATCGGAATGCCGGTCGCTTTGGCGGTAGCTAAGGTGATTGAACGTAAATCTTCGGGTTCGAGATTATGCAACTGCGTTTTGCCCGTGCAGCGTGCCATCATCGATGCCTCCGCAGCGTGCGCTTTCATTAAATTCGCGGCTGCATCGGCGCGCTCTACAATGCTTAAATCGGCATCAAATTTAACGCCGTTCTCAGTAATCGATCCGCCTAGCGCTAAGGCCAATGGCAGCGAGTAGGTCACTGCTTTGCAACCCATTGCAATGAGCTTCGCCGCATCGGTGCCAGAGCGAGCGCCGCCGTACCAGATGAGGTCTATTACTTCTTCCTTTTTCAACTTGCGCAATATGACAATTGCTTCGCGCAAGAGACTCAGATCGGGTGGGCTCTGCAGTTCTGTCCATTGACCCAAAGGATTGCCGTTGCCACACAGAAGTAGAAAATCGAAATTACTCTCTAGTGCATAGATGATCGTATCTTCAAGTAAGCTAAAGGTATGGACTGAGAGGCCACGTAGCGCGGTGCCTGATGCCGAAATCGGAACCGGTTCGAAACGATCACCTTGTACGTAAATGCATGCGCTGGCCGCAGGGTCCGCGACATCGTCGGGACCGACGAGTTGCCACCAGGGGACGCCGTCCGCAAGCGCGAACCGACCAATATATCCGCAATTTGAGCGACGCAGACCTTCGGCCAGACCGTCTTTCACGGCACTCGCTTGGCCATCGAAGCCGGCAGCGAAAAACGGCAATTGTAATTCGACTCGCTCGCCAATATCGGTCGAGACCTTGCACGCCTCGCGATAAGGATCGATCACTAAGCGCGACAAATTCGCCGGCAGAAATGTAATGTCGTCTAAAGTCGCCAGGCGCTCAGGGGGATAAGGATCTGGACGTTGGCGCAATCGCTTGTCGAACATGGCCTTCAGTTTTGCCTGATCCTTGGGGTTCGTGCGTGCCATTGAAAATAGATCTTCGCGGTGGCCCACAGAATAATCGGCGGAGCCTGTCTCCGCGTCACATCGATAACAACGGGCAGCCTCGTCTCGCGCTGCCGCCAGATCATAGGTCGCTTCGATTTCAGGAAATTCTATCGGCTTTGCGCCGATCCCAAAGAAACGCGGCTCTTGCAAAGGGGTTGTTTCCCACTTGAGATCCTGCGCCACTTCGACTCTTCGCGTGCGATAAGGCGTGCGATAAGGTAGTGGATCATCGCGACCTTCAAGGAAAGCCTTAATGTAGTAGGCGGCACGCTGTCCGTGACTCATTGCCATGACGATCGTCGAACCACCAAATGCGCCATCGCCTGCAGCAAACACTTGTGGGTCGGCCGTACGCATCGAGGCCCAATCCGTGTTCACTCTATCGGTGCTCATTAAACCGAGGTCCCCTAAGTGATCGCATTCGCTGCGTTGCCCGACCGCCGCGATCACCAGTCCGCACTCGATCGCGTGTTCGCTGTCTGCGACGATCACGGCACTGCGCCTGCCATCAGCATCCGCAGCGCCTGCCTCAGTGCGAGCGCATTTCAGGCTCAAGCCGTCGACCGTCTTCGCTACGCTGAGTTGTTGGGTGTTGTAGATAAATTCGATGCCTTCTTTAACGGCGTGGTGGCGCTCGATCTCGCGCGCCGGAATTTCATCGGGTCCCCGACGATAAACGACTTTCACCTCGCGGCAGCCCGGCAGCCGTAGCGCCGCACGGCACGCATCCATTGCGACATCGCCACCGCCTACAACAACCACTGTGGCAGGCATTTGTGGCCGCTCGCCCGCATTGATCGAACGCAGGAACCCAACCCCGTCGATCACGCATGGGTTATCTTCCCCGGGGATGTTCATCTTTTTCCCCCACCAGGAACCGATTGTCATGAGCACCACATCGTGACGGGCTTTCAATTCGCTCAGCGACACGTCTTTGCCGAGTTCGGTGTTCAGATGCGTTTTAATCCCCGGACAACGCGTGATTAGTCGATCGATATCTTCTTGAATAATGGATGGCGGCAATCGAAACGCAGGGATCCCCCAAATCATCATCCCGCCGAGTCGATCAGTCATTTCGTAGACGTGTACTTCGTAACCCGCAACCGCAAGATCGTGCGCCGCCACTAAACCCGCGGGTCCCGATCCGACGACGGCGACAGTTTGCGTTTTCGATACTTCTATTGGCGGCGGGTCGTAACGGTGGCCTACTGCATCCATCACGTAGCGTTTCAGGTTTCGGATCTGCACCGCGCCATCGCTTGAGGTGCGCCGGCAGGCCGGTTCGCAAGGCGCATCGCAGACGCGACCGCAGATCGAACTGAATGGATTAGTCGACGTAATCGCCTCAAACGCTTCTTCGAGCTTACCTTCCCAGATGTAAGCAATGTACGACGGTGCATCGGTGCCTACCGGGCAGGCCACCTGGCACGGTGCTGGCACGAAGTGAGATTGCCCACTATGGTCGACGCTACCCTCCGCGGCTCGCGGGACCGTGATCCGATTAATGTCGTAGACGCTCACTTGTCACCCAAGCTGCATCTGTAAATCGGCATTGAGGTCGCGCTGCTCGGGGGCATACGGCAGTCCTGTCATGTGCGCAGCTTCCGGCGTCAATGCGACTAGATCCGCGCGCGACAATTGACGCACGTCGGTGTGACCCAAACCCTCTGTGATAGCCGCGATTTGAAAACGAACGCTTTCGAAAAAGCGATGAATGTTATGCGCTTCCACTTCGGGTTTGTAGCGCGCTTCGTGTGCGGGATCTTGCGTCGCGATACCCGTGACGCACTGCCCGACATGACATTGCATACACGCAATACAACCGCCGGCAACAATCGCGGAAGTTCCAAACGCCGCCGCGTCTGCACCAAGACACAAGGCCTTCACGGCATCGATGCCATCTCTTAGACCGCCCATTAAAACGATCTGAATGCGCTCGCGAGCGTTGATTTCCTCAAGCGCCTCAATTGCTTCAACGATCGCCGGCAAGGTCGGAATGCCGACATACTCTAAAACTTCGGAGCTGGCAGCGCCTGTTGATCCCTGCATACCATCCAATTCGACAAAGTCGAATCCATCCTTCGCCGCAATCTTGATGTCGTCGCGGACTCGTCCGGCGCCAAGTTTGACGCTCACGGGTAATCGATAACCGGTCGCTTCGCGGAGCTCCTCGACCTTAATGACGAGATCATCCGCGCCGAGAATATCTGGATGACGGGACGGCGAGCGGAGATCGATGCCAGCCGGTATGCCGCGGATGCGGGCCAGTTCGGGGGTGACTTTCTTCGCCATTAGCTGGCCGCCGAGCCCAGGCTTCGCGCCTTGAGAAATGTAAATCTCAAGCCCATCGGCACGTTGCATGTCGTGGATATTCCAACCTAGACGACCACCGAGCATCTGAAAAATTAGTTGTTTCGCGGCCCCGCGTTGTGCGTCGCTCATGCCGCCTTCGCCGGTATTCTCAGCTATCCCGGATAAGGTGGATGCCATGCCAATGGCACGCTTTGTCGATGCACTCAACGCACCGTAACTCATGGGTGCAACCATTACCGGCATGCTCAGTTTCAATGGCTTGGCGCCGTTGACCCCGCCAATGTCGGTTGCCATCCGGATCCGCGATACCACATTCAAATCTTTGCCGGCGCCAGAGAGATCTTTACGAAACGCGAGATCCGATAGATGGGGTAACTCGCGAGCACCGCCATAGCCACGGATCCGATAACGGCCAATTTGCGCCTTAATAAAAATATCTTCTTGAACCTTCGCATTCCAGTAATCCGAAGCGCCGGAGAAACTGAAAAACGGAATGCTGCGCATTTGTTGTTCGCTAGTCGTGTAGTTCAACTTCGTGCCCGCGTTCGCGACTTTTTGGAACTGCCCTTTGAACTTGATCTTGTAGCGATCGAGAAATTCCATAATGCTATCGAGCTCATCCGACGGCAGATCGATTTGCATGGCATCCGACCCAAGGGATTCGATTTTGCCAGCAACATAAATATCGCCGCTCGCCATATCCTCGCCCACTTTTTCTCCGGAGTTGCCGAGAATAATGATGCGCCCGCCATACATTAAGTAACCGGCCATGAAGTTCGCGTTGCCAGCGCATAACAACGTGCCCGCCTTCATCACTTGCCCCGAGCGCGAACCCATGTTGCCGTGAATCACGACTTCACCGCCACGGATCGCGACCCCCGCGATGGCACCGGCGTTGCCTTTAACCACAACCGAGCCTTTATAGATATTGTCGCCTAAGCCCCAGCCAGCGTTGCGCTCGACAATAAAATTCGCCGAATCCGATAAGCCGGCACAGAAGTAACCAGCCGATCCGCGTATCGTGACGTTAATCGGCGCGGTTAGACCAACCCCAAGATGATGGCGCGCGTCGGGGTTGACGAGTTCGACATCGTCACCGGCTGCCCCACACCGGCGTAGCTGTTCGTTCGCTTCGCGAACCGGGAGTGTTGCTAGATCGATCGTGACCATGTGTTGAATGTTCCAGGTGGCGGTTCGTAGGTATTCAAAGCCTGGCCTGGAAAGAGTCGATTCAGCGAGACTTCTTCCGAGGCAAGTGCCACGAGATCATCATTTTCGTACATGATCATTGGTTTCACGGCCAAGCGATCTTTGGCGTAGCCAATTTCGGTTTTCGTCGACACTAGAAATGAGAATGTTCCATCGAGATCATCGATCGATGTTTTTAGGGCGTCGCGCAATTCGGTGTCTTGTGAAAGCTTATCGGCCAGATAGACGGCGATAAGCTCGCTGTCATTGTCGGTCGTGAATTCGAAATTGCGTTGCTCTAAACGTCGACGCATTTTCCAATAATTCGTGATCTGTCCGTTATGGACGATCGCGATGTCGCCGAAGCCTGTCGCCCAAAACGGATGCGCGGATTCCGGTTTTACTTCCGATTCCGTCGCTAGGCGAACATGGCCTAGGCCATGGCTGCCCGTGTAGTCGCGCACGCTGTAACTGTTGTCAACGTCGTGCGCGCTGCCGATATCCTTAATGATCTCTAAGCTCGCCCCAATGGAGATAACTTTCGCAGCATGTTCCATGGCGTAGGCAAACGGCTTAATGTCGCCAGCGTAAGCAACGTTTAAGCGGTAATTCGAGCCAATTAACTCTTCGCTCATAACCGTGGCACCGTAGCGCGCAAGCGCTTGTTTAACCCGCGCAATAGCGACGCTCGCTTGCGGGTCGTTACCGACAATAAAGCGCAACCGCAATCGGCCGAGCTCGGTTTGGCCGTATAGGGCGAAGCCGGTCGAATCCGGTCCGCGATGTTGGCAACCATCGAGCATCGCAATGAGCGCCTCACCCGTGCGACGTTCGGCACCTTGTGCCTTATATAAAATCCCGGCAATCCCGCACATATTCCACCTCGACCTTTTAATTCGGCTACCCGTCATGATGTCGAGGGGATCCGACCGCAAGCGGCGTGTTGAAAAGTTGCAGCTGATGCATCTTTGTTAACTACCATAAGATGCCGGTCCGCACGGGTCAAGGTGCCATGCGTAAGGCCTGACGAGCCGATGACGCGCAACGAACCAGTCCTTATTCGAACAGCTCTTCGCGAGCAACGATGCCGATACGTCGGGAAAACACGCGCGGCTGCAATGCTCGAACGCCCGGCGCACGGTTACCAGGCGAACTACAATATAAGTAAGTCCCTCAAACCCGCCGATACTAAAGATACGCGGAGCGCTGGAGTACTATGCAGCAAGCTGCCGTGGGTTTATTCGCAATGGGTGTGAATTACCGGCCACTGCCCGAGCCGGGAAAGCATCGATAGATGCGACTGAGAGGCGAACCAAAGATTAATGCCATGAACGCACGCCGTCCTCGAATATTTAACAACAACAAGCTGAAACTTGGCTTCTTTTCACCGAACTGTTCCGGCGGCATGTCGGTCACGAAAGTGCCTGAGCGCTGGATCAATTCTTGGGACAACAATCTCGATCTCGCTCGTCTGTCGGACGAAGCGGGCATCGAATTTCTACTGCCGATCGCCCGTTGGGTCGGTTACGGCGGCGAAACGGATTTCCATGGCGACGTCTTAGAAACCGTGACCTGGGCAAGCGGTTGCTTGGCACACACAACCGATCTCACCATATTCGCGACCGTGCACACTGCGTTCATCCATCCCATCGTTGCCGCCAAACAATTGGCGACGATCGATCAAATGAGCCACGGTCGCTTGGGACTCAATATTGTCTGTGGCTGGAATAAGCCAGAGTACGACGCTTTCGGCATCGATTTGCCGGAGAAACACATCGATCGGTATCGCCTTGGTCAGGAATGGTTCGATGTGGTTAAAAAATTGTGGTCGCATCCAGAACGTTTCGATTGGAACGGCGATTTCTTTCATCTGAAAGGCGTACACGGCGCGCCGCAACCGTACAACGGGACGCCGCCTCTCATGAACGCGGCCGGGTCAATCGAAGGCCGGCAATTCGCGACGCAGAACGTCGACTTCCTCTTTATGGTGTCGCTTGACCCGCAAGCATCGACGAATGAGGTCGCGGCGATTAAAGCGCAAGCTGCCAGCCGCGGTAGAGACGTTGGCGTGTTCACTTTATGCCACGTAGTTTGTCGACCGACCCGCAAAGAAGCCGAAGATTACTACCACTACTACTCGCAGGAACAAGCCGATTGGGAGGCCGTAGACAACCTAATGGAGTTGCAAGGTCTGCATTCCCAATCGTTCCCGCCCGAAGCGCTACGGACGATGCGCGATCGCTTCGCCGCCGGACACGGTAGCTATCCGTTGATTGGCGATCCAGATTCGATCGCGAAAGAGTTGGCGAAGATCCCTGCCTCCGGGTTCGCAGGATGTACGTTATCGTTTGTCGATTACGCGAAAGAATTTCCGTATTTCCGCGACGAAGTCATACCGCGTCTTGAAGTGCTTGGGCTAAGAGAACCGTATTCGCACGGAAATGCCCCCTGAGGTGAGACTGTGCAAGTGTCGACCTCGGGTTTCCGAAAGTGAGACTAGATTATGCGTCCAGCGAGCTTACACTATAATCATTGGCAGTTAGCCACTGTTCGGTCAGATCGGTGAGACGCGCTTTTTCCTCGTCATCGATTGTGACTTCGTCTGGAAAGATCCATTTTTCCAGATCTTCCCAATAAAGAATGAAGCTGTACTTGCGCACCGCAGACATCTCAACATGCATCTCTAACATTCGAACTTCTTCGCGATAGTACAAGTAGCCGCTGCGCCCTTCGGTCTTCAAGCTAAAGCCGTCCGACATTTCGTCGAAGGCGACCGCGCGACGTCGCCGCACCGATTCTCGACCTTCACGATGAAAGGCCTGCATGCGAACCGGATAGTGCATTGACCAGTTCTCGTCGTTGCGAATTTTATCAGCCGTCCAAACCAAGACTTCCTCGTCTTCTTGTTTCTGTTCCGCAATGTAACGAACGAATTCGGCAACCTCGCCGCGCCTAATTGTCCGAGTGTCGATCTCCACGGCATCTTTTAGCCGTGCCGCCACTAGGTCGGATTGACCGAGTGGTTCTTCGCATCCGTCGGCGATGGATGCGGCGAAGGATTGGTCGATATCTTTTGCCATCACGTGGTTCTGTAGCTCAGATTCACTTGATTTTCTGACCATCAATATACACGGCGATCGGTCGCGACAAGTTCGCGGGATCCGTGATCGGATTTTGACCAAGGATCAAAAAACTCGCCGCGCCTCCAATCGAGAGCGATCCGAGACCATTTCCGAAGCCCCAGTATTTTGCGGGTATCGTTGTTCCTGCCTCGACAATGTCCTGATTGCTAAGGCCCGCTTTAGCTAGCAGTTCGAGTTCGACGGGATTGATTCCAGGAAAGATGGTATAGCCCATATCGGTACCGTAGAGCACCGTTGCACCGGCTTTCCTTAAACGACGCACATTGCGGATAGGCTCCGATAATTTATCGAACGCCGCCAAAGTCGATATCACTGCTCGATCGGACCATAGCGCAATCGTCTCATCGCTAAGCGCCTCCGTCGGTGTATGCGCGAGCACGTCTACCCCTGCTGCTGCAGCGCGTCGTACGTCGACATCGTTCAGTGCGTGCGCCGCTACCTTCATCCCATGAGCGTGCGCTCTATCTACAATCGCTTTCATTTCTTCATCGGTTAGATGTGCCGGATTGCGCGCCATCGATAGAGAGCCTGAGCCAGTCGCATCCCCGACCGGCATCTTTATCACACGTGCACCCGCTGCGTACAGGACATCGACTGCGTGGCTGGCAGATCGAGTGCCGCTAATTTGTAGTCCGTAACCCTTGCTTCCCCAACTCTTAGTCGGATAACCACGAATCGCCGTGATCATTGGGCCAGCCAGCATCACCGTCATCGGCTTTAAGTTCGACGAGAGAAACGATAATGGCGCTGATAAGTCGACGGCGGCCGCTATACCGCCGTAAGCGAGTTCTTGTGCGCTAAACGCATAGGCTAAATGCACGTGGCTGTCGATAAAAGCGGGCACGATAGTTTGCCCACCCGCGTTCACGATCGGGAATGAGTGGTCCGGCGCCATAGCCGAGATATCTTCGATGCGACCGTCACGCACCTTAAGGTTAGCGACGCCGAAGCCCAATACGTTCGCGCCGACTACGGTGAAGATCGGCAGACTATCCGCTGACAATCGCCTAGCGTCGCCAGCCAGCGCAATCGATGACCAGGCGAAAAACCCCAATGCTATTGTTATAACCATTTTTAACATCTTCGACTCACCTCATCAGCTGACTGCTTACCAAGCGAATACAAGCCTCGTCTTTTCATGAATCAGACGCAAGTTCCCGGTTCGGTCGTTGTTCGAGTGTGCTATATCTGCGGTCCTAAGGTTTGACCGATGATCTTGCACCTCGAGGAAATTGACGATGAGACAGGAAGATGAAGGTTACTCGATGCCACTATCAGCGCCGACGTTCAGGGCGCCACCGTTTGCCGCCACACGCAACAGTCGAATTTTGTACATGATCTTTACCGCCGATCCGGACGCGCTCAGCTTCGAGGTCCCGGAGCCGCTTGAGGTCGATCCGAGTGGTCATGTGCTTGCTTGGATTGGTGACATGGGACAACCAAGTCACTCCATCGATCTTTATCACGAGGCCCTAACCGCCATCCGCGTGCGCTATGGCAAGTGGAACGGCTGGTACATTAATTATATTTGGGTCGATCACGACATGGCGCTAACGATGGCGCGCGAACTCTATGGATGGCCAGCTAACCTATGCGAGCCGACCACCTTGCGTTTTCACGGCAGTCAGGTTTTTGGCGAGTGCACACGTTACGGCGAGCCGTTGATGCGCATGAGCTTCAATACTACGAGCCCGCCGCCGGTGGGTCGGAGCACACCGCTGGAGACACGATTCGCAGAGTTAGCTGGCGGCGATTTCCTGCAGATCCGAAAGTTCCCTCCAGTCCAATGCGGTAAGCCAATCAAGCAACTCCTTCTAATTCCATCACAAGATTTTCAAATTCACGAAATCTACTCTGGCAACGGCGCTTTAGAATTCGGCAAGTCCGGCTTATACCCTCAACTACATAAGCTCGATCCGGTGACCATGCTCGGCGCCTGGTATCTCAAAGCATCGTGGGTCGTGCCCGAACCGCAATTGTTGTGGGAAGCCTAGACGATTGGAGGCAAGCGCCTGATACGCTTGGACATTGCGGTTGAGCTCGCTTGCGCATCGCGCCAGCGATCGAATCGACGGTTATTCTGGATCTCTAACACGATTCCCAGAAGATTCTCTTGATGGTGCCTCTGCGTGCTGACGACCCGCAACGAACTGCTGCACACCAACAAAATTAACCTGCGGCGAGCCCGGTAGCAGAATTTTCCCGGTCCGCTCGAAGCCCGGCGTCGCAAATCTCCGGCGACCCACACCAGTTACTCACCGGAACGCCGAACACCGAAACGGGTGGCGTGGATTCGGGCTCCCAAAGCGACTTTGGGGAAGAGGCGGGCTCGCCAGGCGCTGTTGCGGAGACCGGACAGGCCGCCAGTGGAATGGCCCGCAAGGAAGTTAAAGAATAAAGGCGCGGCACTGATTATTCTGACCAAGAAGTAGCAAAAGAGACAGTTCTATTTGATCACCGAGTATCCCACGCAAATAGTTCTGTCCTCTTGGGTCCTCGCTTTTGGTAGTTAACGGCCGCTCACGCGACGCTGCAGTTTATCCGTCGCCTTCTACGATCAGCCGGGTTCTGACTCGTGCTGCATCTGCTGGTGAAATTCGACGAGACCCGGAATGATGATCACGCACCAAAGGAGAAACGCTATCGCAACCCACATTATCGGTAACAGTAAAAGGGCGACGAACCAGGCCCCAATAAACCAATACACGCGCGACATCATTTTGTGCTGATTTGCCGAAGCGTTATCTTCCGGACGTCCCAGGGGAAACATTTTTGGTCGCACGAACCAGCCGTGTGCTAGCCCTATCGTCAAAAAGGCGAGCCAGGAAAAATCTTTGAATCCAAATTCCGGTGATTCATCCAATGCCGGCTCCACTGCGTCGGACAAACGGGCGCGCATTGCGTCCCAGGAGTAAGCCGGAGTCGGACGCGCACCAGCGCCGCTCATGTTGTCGCGCGTCGGACGGCAGCGCCACCGGTAGATAACGCGGCCGGGTTGGCTTAGCGCTAAAACACCGGGTTGGTAATAAGCTTTCGGATGCGACGCCCAAGGCCGGTTGCGCAAGTGCCCGTAGTTCTCATTGAAATAGATGTCGATCAGATCGCGATCCCGGCAGGTCTCACGGATCTCGTGGTGCGGGTCGCCAACAGCGGGGAAGCCAATGTTCCAGTCTTCTTCGGCCTCTGTTGCGAGGCTTTTCGGTTCACTCGTGATCGCGAACACTTCGCCACCGGCAGCCCGGATCTCGTCAAGCACCCCAGTTTCAACATAGCTCCGCAACTCGGAGCGGCAGGGGGGTCACCATCGGCCTCGATAGAAAAGCAGCAGCACAAAATCAAATTCCGCGAGTTGATCGTCCAGCCAGCGCGCGCGAACCCCGAGGGGCGGATCGAGTAATACGGGAATAAGATTGTCGTCTATCTCTACGGCTCGAATGTCGAAGCCGCCTACCGTTTTAACAACACGCACTTGCTCAGGCGCACAGATATCGACGTCGCAGAGTACCAAGCCCAATTCAGACTCATCCCCGATCCTTGCGGGCGCCTGCGCATCGGCATCTACAAGCCCGGTTGAACGGAAATTCGTTCCCCTGTCTTTGTTCAGCCAAGCTACTGCCGCTTCAGCCGGAGCGAGAACGGCAGGATCGATGTCTTTACGCATTTGCATACAGCCAACTCCTTGGTAACCGAATAGTTCGACCATGGTGCAAGGAGGCTTGACGCGCCAATTCGCGACGCTTCGAGTCCGGTTTAACGGCGTCGAGCAGGCACTAGTTTCTTATCTTCATAGTTGACGGCGGGTTCATCAGTGATGAATAAATTTAAGTTGCGATGAGCCCGGCCCGCGCGTGGCGCACCGAACAGATCTACTGTCACCGAAATCGTCACGGCAGCCATTGAGGCCTCAGCAAATCGGCCGATTAATAATCGAGCCGATCTTGCCTCGCGTCGAGCAGTTGACTCAGAGCCCTTTGGGGTGAGTCATAAACTCTTCCAGTATCTCGTCTGGCGGTTTCATGTAGTCCGATACTTGGCTAATAGCTAAGCCCGTGCTGCGTTTTAGCTTGACCAACATCTCAGCCATTTTGACTGCGATAGATTTCGCCGTGCTCAGCATCGACATAACTCTGATACCAGATTCTCATCTGGCGCTACTCTCCCGTGTATCGCGGCTCACTTGCGTGGTGAGAACATTGATCGCGCAAGCATTCAACGGGATTACAACACAGGTGGAATAGGGAATGATACGCACCAGGTCTGCTGGAAGCATTGGGAATGTTGTAGCGCTTCTTACTCTCGCCAACTTCGCACTAATCGTCTGGTAAGTAACAGTTATTGAGTTATCTGTGACGCTGTATCTAATTAACACTGACGCCTAACGCAAATCCGCGACTACCTCCCTAGCCAGGTTGACGCCCGCCCGTGCAACTCGCAACGAAGAAAGAGACGGTCGCGTAGATTCCCGTCCTGCGCAAGGATACGAACAAGTTGTCGTGGCCTACTGGCAGAAAAGCTCGTGCGGACGTTGCTACGTCGCGATCGATTACACGACGCTAAGCCTTTCGACTATTTCATCGTGCGATAAATAGTGACCTCAATAAATAGTGCTGTTGTGAAATCGCGAACTGCGCTCGGCGCATAAATCTGAAGACGTGCTCAATCGGTATAGCCATTAAAGGTGTCAAACCTCACACCGACAACTGCAGCTGCCGCGTAATATGAATACACGCAAAGGGAAATCTCACCTGGCGCGAAAATAGTTTGAGTAACACTAATGGAGCAAAAATTATGTCGGACAGATAAAGAGATTGCAAAATTCACGACAACCAGGAGGCGGACTTAGTTTCCAGTTGAACCTAGAGGGCAGCGTTACGGGCGCTTTTGAAGGGGCGATATTGATGACGATTCATGCGACGTCGTCGGATTTAAAAAACGGTAGCTATACACACGTTGTCGCGGGATATCTTAGCGACGGGTCAACGACTAGCGTTTCTGGGGGTGGGACTTTGCATGCGATTGGCGGTGGCCATAAGTGGCATCTGCGTGGCTCTGATATCACTGCTGATGGCCTCACCGTCGTCACTGAGAGTGAGATGGATTTAGCGACGCTAACTTACGTTGGTACTATATATGAGTAAGCCGTAAAATTTGAATTACTTGCTGATAATGAAACCCGCTCGTTGCGCACGACTCCCGTCGAATAAATAGACGATCAGCTAAATTCCGTAGTGGGTAGCAAAGGGGACAGAGCTATTTGATTACCGAGCATCCCCCGAAAAAACCTCTGCCCCCTTGAGGTCCGAAAACTCTTGACGAAGACGTGGCGTTTTCGTCGTACGCATGTATCGCGCCGAAGCATATGCGCGAATGCAAAGAGCGTCTATTCATCGGAGAGCAATCAAAAAGCACAATCCTTCCGAGCCGCCATGTCATCGTGCTGTGAGAATTTGCGGCTGATTCAACGGCACGCCCATTTCCCGCAGCAGCGGCATGATCTCGCGCTCGAATCTGATCGTATCTTGATAGTAGTCGAGCATGACCATGAGGAAACCGTCCATGCCGCCGTCGTAGAGAGCTTTCAATTGCTCGGCCACGTGTTCCTTAGTGCCAACCACGGGTAACGCGCCGCCGCCAAAGGCATACATTTCTGCCGTGAAATCGTCGAACGAGCCACTTTGTATTTTTAAACCACGCGCCCAGTTATCGACCGCTACGCGATCGATGTTGTCGACAATGCGTCGGCGTTCGGCTTCGGCTTGCGCGGCGGTATCGCGCCACAATACGAAGGGATAGCACGCGCATTGCACGGTACGGTTTTGCGCCGCGGCGCGCATTTTGATATCCGCGACCACGGCAGGGGCATCGTCAACCGACGGCGGGCTGATGAACGCCCAGTCGCACCATTTCGAAACCAGGTCTTTGGCATCTTCGGACACGCCCGCGTTGGCGATCGTCGGATGCGGTCGCCGCGTGGGCTGTGGTTGCACGCGGCCGTTGGTAATGGTGTACCACTCGCTGTCGAAGTTGAACGTCCCTGGCGGTTCTGTCCACAGTCCTTTCAATATCTCGATATAGGCAGCGGTCCGGCGATAACGCTCTTCGTGCGGCATCACTTCGATGCCCATCATGCCAAATTCGTGTTCACTCCAGCCGCTGACAATATTGAGACCCCAACGTCCTTTGCTGATGTGATCGAGGGTTGCGCCCATTTTGGCAGTGGCGACCGGGTGAAAAACAGGCACGTGCACGGTCGAATACACATTGATAGTGCTCGTGTTTGCCAGTAATGCAGATGCCCAGGTGAAAGTCTCGAGGGAATTCGCCAGGTAATCGGTCTCGCCACCATAGCCCTGCCACTTCGCCACAGGGAACAGGAAGTCGAAACCGGCGGCTTCCGCTGCCAGTGCAATTTTTAAATTTGACTCATAGGTCCAATCGTTAGGGTCCGGTTTGTAAGTACTGATGGAATAGGCATTGCTACAGTTCGGCATAAAGAGGCCCAGTTGCATGCGCCGGGGTTCATTGTTTTGGAGCGCTGACATGTCGAGTTCCTGGTTGCGAGAGAAATATCCATGATGGCTGGAAAACTGAATCACTAACGCGACGTAGTGAGTTTCGATGCGTATATCGCGGAAAACCGCCTCCCGGTGCAAAATACACCAGGGCCTGCTTGCGAGAACACGGCTACAAATCAGCTTAGCTTACAATCGCCGAAGTATACGTAAACCAGGCTAGTAATTCGATTCGCCACCAACTCAATCAGATTTATGAGCAGTTGGTCTAACGCGCACACAATAGAGCACTAGCGGTCGATGAATTTCGTTAAACGTTCGTGCGATTCAACTAACTCGTTCATCACTTGGTGGATTACGTTACGCACCGAAGTTTGCGAGCGTAGATATCCAACCCATTGTGTGACAGGGCGGGTTAGAAAATTTTCTGCTCTAACACGCTCGGTGCGGGAGATGGGGCACTGACGAGTTAATCGGCTGTGGCGCGCCCGTGGCATCGCCATCGCCACCACGTGCGACAGTCAATCGCCAGACTTGCTCCGTGCAAAATTCCGCGTGCGACAACCGCAACGCATGAGGCACGAAATAACCTCCGCAATGTTTTCTTTTTCGTAGCGGTTAACTGCTCAACTCATCAGTGCCCCTACTTCCCATCGCGCATTTCGCCGCGCTCGTTCTACTTTCGGGCATTGGACTGGAGTGCTGCGTAGACCCATCTCCGAAGGGCCTCCTTCGACAATACGCGCTCGTCTTTAGACGCATCATCACAGGACCCGATCACAAGACCGAGATGAATCTTGATTTAGGTCGTCAGTACGACCCGCACGGCATCCAATTTTAGTTGCGTGTGTTCGAGGTGTTCTAGCAGTTCCCGCGCAGATTCTTTTTGATAGTCGATTTCTTCGGCGCGGATGTTTGGATTCACTGCGGCAAGCGCTTGCAGACGCTCTAGCGCTGCTTGTTGCTCGTTTTGCGCCTCCTGCTTGGTGGCGGCGAGTAATGGCGCAAACTCCGCGTCTGCGAATTTGCTCGCGTTATTGGCCATCGCGTTGATTTCGCTGCGCGCGTGTTTTGCGACTTCGTGTGCCACCCTTCTTTTAAGCGCTTCGACCATCGGATTGAGACGTTCTGGCGTTAGTATCGAGGTTAGGTTCTTATTCTCTCGGTCAACAACAATTCTTATTGTTCCCTGCGGGATGTAGCGCTGAACCTGCAAGCGCTTCGGTGCAGGACAACTGACGACAAACAGGGCTTCTAAAATTAAAGTTCCTGGTTTTAGAAACGGCGCTTTCATGGAACACAATGTCGCGTTGCCAAATTCTCCTGAGATCATCATGTCCAAGGCACCCGTGACCATCGGATGTTCCCAAGTGAGGAACTGCATGTCCTCCTTAGCTAAGGCCTCCACACGGTCGTAGGTACCGGTGATTCCGCCTTCTGGGAGGCTCGGGAAATTGTGCGCCATCATGTGGTCGCCAGGGTGCACCACCACACTCAGCAATCCATGGACTTGCTGATCGACACCGAAGAAATCAAACACGCGGTCCATGTAATCGGCGAGCTCAAGTTTACGCGTCGATTCGTTAACCTCGGCGATGACCGAACGCGCTACTACAGGATCGTGGGAATTCAATTCGACCAAACGATCGCGACCCAATTTCAAAGCCTCGCGCGCGGCGAGTGCGGCGACCCGCGTATCCTCGATTAGCTTGTCGGCTGCCGCGACGTCGCTCGGGTCGCGCAAACGATCTTCCAAGGAACTTTCGAACTCGTGATAGAGCACTCTGCCGGCTGGGAAAACGTGTTCGATAGAATCCAGTCCTCGGTGATACCAATTGAGCAAGACTTCGCTCGCCGTACCGAGGAAATACGGCACGTGGATCTGCACAGCATGACGCTGTCCGATCCGATCGAGACGACCGATCCGTTGCTCCAGCAGGTCCGGGTTTAGAGGCAAGTCAAACAACACAAGTCGATGCGCGAATTGGAAGTTGCGCCCTTCGCTACCGATTTCGGAACAGACTAAGACTTCAGCGTTTTCTTGTTCATCAGCGAAATAAGCAGCAGCGCGATCACGCGCAACTAGGCCAAGCCCTTCATGAAATGCAGCCGATCGGATCCCGCAACGGACACTCAAGTGTTCTTCTAGAGCAACGGCAGTCGCTGCAAGTGCACAGATAACCAAAGTTTTGGCTGGCCGATTCTCGATTAACCATTGTTCCAACCAAGCAACACGCGGGTCTGATGCCAGCCACGATTCACCGAGTAGTAACTCGGGATTGAGCAGCTCGATCGTACTTGCCGCTTCTACCTTTGCCAGGTAGGCGCCCGGTGCGGCAAGCGCGTGAGAATGCAATTGACGCTCCGGAAATCCGGGCACCGCGTCACGACAATTTCGATACAAGACCCGCCCTGTTCCGTGGCGGTCGAGCAGATTCTGAATCGCCTTGCTAAGCAATTCGCCGCGTTCGGTGATTTTGGCGGCGGCTATCTCTGCGACCTCATTGGCACCTAAAAAGGCGGCAAGCGACCCTTGTAGTTCGCGATCATCAGGAAACGACGTGGCAGCATTGGGCTCTAGTAATTTGTGCACAATGTCGGCAATGGGGCGGTAATTTTCCTCTTCGGCGCGGAAACTCGACAGTGAATGATAACGGTCGGGATCAAGCAAACGTAAGCGCGCGAAATGCCCTTCGATACCTAGCTGCTCGGGTGTTGCGGTAATGAGAATCAAGCCTGCTACGTGCCGCGCCAGCGCCTCGATCGCATCGTAGGCGGGACTCGCTTGTGTCTCATTCCAACTCAAATGATGCGCTTCATCGACAACCATGAGGTCCCATGATGCCGCCAGCGCTTGCGCTTGGCGCTCCGGTTGATCGACGAGTAGCGAGAGGCCGGCCAGGACTAGTTGGGCCGTCTCGAACGGGTTCTCGATTTCATCGTCTGGATCGTCCTCGTCGTCAAATTCTTCGATTGCGGCACAGGTTTGTTCGTCGAGGATCGTAAAATGCAGGTTGAACCGCCGCAGCATCTCCACTAACCATTGATGAATCAGGCTGTCTGGGACGACGATTAATACCCGATTGACACTCCCGCTGAGGAGTTGCTGATGGAGAATTAACCCCGCTTCGATGGTTTTACCAAGCCCGACTTCGTCGGCGAGCAGTACTCTAGGATGATGGCGCGCGGAAACTTGCTTAGCGATATAAAACTGGTGAGGTAACAGTTGGACACGCGGCCCAGTCAAACCGAAAGCCCCGGATTTTGCATGCCGATGTTGGTGAGCGAGAGATTCTGTGCGCAGTAGAAAGCTCGCATTCTTATCGATCTGGCCAGCGAACAAGCGATCTAGCGGCCGGCTGAACTGAACGAAGCTATCGAGATCGAGTTCCGGAAGCACGGCGGATTCGCCGTTCGCATCGTTACCGATGTAGATAATGCAGCCGTTCACTTCGTGACGTTCGGTAATTTCTAAGCTTGAGCCGTTCTCATGTGTAACGGTTTCGCCGATTTCATACATCACCCGGCTCAACGGTGCGTTGTCGCTAGCGTAGACCCTGCGTTCTCCTGCGGCTGGAAAGCTCACGCTCACCCGACGATCCGCAAACTCGACAACAATGCCAAGACCGAGTTCTGACTCTGTATTACTTACCCAACGTTGCCCTACAACAAAAACCGAATCTGCCAAACTTGAACCTCGTTGCCGGAACCCGGCTCGGATTAATTAAATCGCCAGTTGAAACCGTTCACCTAGTGGCGCTGGCGCGCGCAAGTATAAACAGATGCGTGACGGAAACGTAGTTCGCCTGCATTAGGAGACGATTTTCGTGTTCTAGGGCGAGATTCTTGAATTCTTGCCGGAAAGTATCCTGCGCGACCTAGAGAACGTCGCGCTACTGGCGAAGACGAAAAGCTGTCGAGTTTGATTAAGACGAATAGTTTCTGTTAACAAGGTTTATGTCGCGTAGCCCGGCTTAGAAAGCTCTTTAGATACGGCGCTAGGCGTTGTCTAGCGGAATTTTGTGGCCTCCTCCCCGGCACCAGTCCCCGCGATCCGGCCAAACACCGCGCCGTTGGTGAGCCCACTACCGCCTGGATAGTTGAAATAGAAGATTCCGCCGACAATTTCCCCGGCGGCGTACAACCCCGGGATCGGATTAAGATCGGTACCTAGCACTTGTCCATCGGAATTAATCCGCAAGCCACCGAAAGTAAACGTAATGCCGCAGGTTACTGCATAGGCCTCGAATGGGGGCGTGTCGAGGAGATTTGCCCAATTGCTTTTATTGACTTCGAGTCCATTGGTTTTACGTCCATCCTTAATGTTCGGGTTGAATACGACGCTTTGGTCAATTGCGCCGTTGTACTCGCGAATGGTTTTCTGCAATCCGGGCCCGTCGACATCGCCAAGTTTCGTACACAGTTCTTCGAGACTATTCGCGACGACTTTGGTTACTTGCTTAATGCGATATTCGTCACGCAATAAGTGTGACACTTTTTGATCAAACACTTGCCAGGCAAATTGCCCGGGCTGCGCAAGGATCTCGCGACCATACTTTGCGTAGGTGTAGTTGCGGAAATCGGCGCCCTCATCCAAAAAGCGTTCGCCGTTCGAATTAACCATAATGCCGAAAGGATACGAATGCTTTTGGAATCCATCCCCGACTGCCAAGTCACCGAATTCCGGTGCGTTTCGTTCCCATCCGACCGCATGGCAACCCGACCAATTACCGCGCGTCGCCGCGCCGATGTCGATCGCCATTCGGATCCCGTCACCCGTATTAAATGGCGTGCCACGAACCTTAGCCGTCTCCCAACCCGCGCCGAGATAGCGCGTCCGCCATTCAGGGTTCGCTTGAAAGCCGCCACACGCCAACACGACGGAACGGGCCTTGATGATAGTTTTTTTCCCCTGACACCGTGCCCAGACGGCGTGAATACCTTCATCATTGCGCACCAATTTGTACGCATCGGCGCTGTACATCACCTCGATCCCAGCTTCACGAACGGCGGCATCCAATGCATCGAGCAATCCAGGGCCACCGCCTACGGCTTCTACGGTGAGTCCGCCCCAGAATTTGAATCGACCGTCGACCTTGAACGCTTGGCGACCGTAGATCGGCGCGAAGCGCACACCTTTGTCGCGCATCCACTTTAAAGTACCAAAACTTTTCGATACTAAGGTTTCGGCGAGATCAGGATCGCATTGATATTCCGTGACTCTGGCGAGATCGTCGAGAAAATCGGCTTGAGAGTAGCTGCCGAAATCGGTCGAGGCTTTTTCTTCCGCACTTAAATCGGGAACTAAAGATTCGATATCGTCGATGCCGTTGTACACAACCCGCATCGCGCCTGCCGTAAATGCCGTATTACCACCGCGTAGCTCCGGCGGCGCGCGTTCCAACATGATGACGTGGGCACCTTGCTCTGCTGCTGCAAGGGCCGCGCAGCACGCCGCGTTGCCGGCTCCGATAACAACGACGTCAGTCGTGAGATCTTTCATCGTCGTTGAGGCTCATCAGCGTAGCGTTTGATTTTTCGTATAACGCATGATGACTGAAACGCTTCGTTAGGCATTTGGCGCGAGCATTTCTAGCGAACTCCAATCAGGTTCGAGCCCGCCGACTTGGCCTTCCTCTAAATGCTCATCTGCGTTGATCGGATATAAACTAATTTCCGAGGCTCCCGCATCAGTGTGTGCCTGAATACGGGCTTTGATCTGATCCGCATCGCCCCACGCAATAATCGAATCGATCAATCGATCACTGCCGCCGTTTGCAAAATCTGATTCATCGAAACCGGCTCTCTTCCAGGTGCGATGGTAGGCGGGCAGCGGCAGATAGAAATTTAACGCGTTGCGCGCGAGCGCTCGTGCCTTCACTGGATCCGCTTCGCAGCAGGTCCGAACGACAACGCAAAGTTTTTTATCTGGACCAAGGATGTCCCGCGCCCAGGCCGTATGTTCCGCTGGTTGGTTCAAGCAGAACGCTCCATCGGCGTGCTGTCGAACGACTTCGAGTAGCTTCGGCCCGTGCGCCGCACAAATAATTGGCGCAGGATTTTTTGCTTTGGGGCCATCCGGTGAAGTCGCATGTATGCCGCGCAGATAGTCACCGAGAGCCTTGGTAGGCGGTAAAAATTCATGTCCGCGCGGTTCGACGAGCACTGGATGAGAGACGCCTAGGCCCAGCAAAAAACGGCCACCGGACAACTCAGCCAAGGTTTGCCGAGCCTGGGCCGCGGCGACGTAATCGCGCACATAGATATTTGCAATCCCGATACCTATCTTGATACGGCTAGTGCGCGCGAGCAAATAGCCCGCCAGCGCCATGGGCTCGCGTCCCGACAGTTCCGGGATCCACAAGCCGTCGTAACCCATGGCTTCGATGCGTAATGCAAAAGCCTCAACCGCTACTGCATCCATGCCTTCGGTAAATTGACTTAATGAAACTGTCGCCATCGCTAATTTCCTTCGAATACGTTTGAGACGGATGAGCTAAAAGGATAATCGATATTGCGCGAGATCCGAGCAAGTACGCTGCATTTCTTTAACGTATGTCCAACTCGATGGCTACGCCAGTTAACTCGGCGCAGGAGAAGCTGGTTGAGCAATAAGTATGGGTCCGCGACAATGGGCAAACCGGACGAGGACAATACCATGCTAGTTGAAGGCAAATGGGAAGGCGATTGGCAGCAACGGAGTCGCACTGATCAAACGGGACGTTTTATTCGTGAGACATCGACGTTTCGTCATTGGATCACTAGTGACGGTAGCGCCGGCCCGAGCGGCGATGGGGGCTTTAAAGCCGAACCCGGACGGTATCACTTGTACGTTGCGCTAAATTGCCCGTGGGCCTGTCGCGCGTTAATTTATCGGAAGCTAAAAAAACTCGACGACGTAATCTCATTATCGGTCACGGCGCCAGAATTTACGGATCAGGGCTACGGATTTCGCGAGTTCGAAGGATCGATCACAGATCCAATCCACAACGTGCGCTACCTCCATGAACTGTATGCACACGCAGACCCGAAGTTTACCGGCCGCCCGACGGTACCCGTGTTGTGGGATAAGAAGAACGACACCATGGTCAATAATGAATCGGGCGATATCATCCGCATGTTCAATTTCGCGTTCGATTCTTTCGGCGATCCCGAGGTCGACTTCTATCCCGCCGAATTGCGTAGTGAAATCGATGCGTTAAACGATCGCGTCTACGAAGGCTTGAACAATGGCGTGTACCGAGCCGGACTTGCCTCATCGCAAGCTTCGCATGAGCAGGCTGCAGGAGAAGTCTTCGGATGCTTAGACGAACTTGAGGAGCGACTAGCAGGTCAATCGTATCTGCTGGGTGAACGTATCACAGAGACGGATTGGCGAGTGTTCGTTACCTTGATCCGCTTTGATGTTGCTTACCACGGCTTGTTCAAATGCAATTTAAAGCACCTGCTCGATTACCCTAATCTTTCCCGATACTTGAAGCGTTTGTACGATGTCCCTGGGGTTGCCGAGACGGTAGATTTTAATCACATCAAACGCACTTACTACAGTATTCGAAAACTGAATCCTGATGGGATCATGCCACTTGGACCTCTGAAAATTTTCCCAGACGATACGTAAACGTGCACGGTCTCGTGGTGGATCAAGGTTCCTAAATTGGCGAACGACCTAATAGCATCCTGCCTCCCTGGCACGCAGTTTCACAAGCGCTAACACGAGATCGATATTTGGGCTCGGCAGCTCAGTGGAGCGCGCCAGCTCTTGAACGGCAGTCACCACGGCATCAATTTCCATCGGCCTGCCGCTTTCTAAATCTTGCAGCATCGAGGTTTTATGTTCGCCGACGGCCGCCGCACCGTTTATCCGCTGCTCGACATCGATCGCGAAACGCGCGCCTAAAGCTTCACCAATCGCTTGCACTTCACCCATGATTGCGCGCGCTAACGCACGAGTCGCTTGATCGTTGCAGAGTGTCGCGAGACTCGCTCCGGTCAGTGCGCTGAGCGGGTTAAACGCGACATTACCCCACAGCTTGACCCAAACTTCGTCTCGAATGCGGGTTTTAACTGGCGCCTTGAATCCTGCATCGCGAAACAGTTCGGCAAGACGGCTAACCCGCGCGGTCTTCTCACCGGATGGTTCACCAAGCGTGAATCGATCACCTTGCACGTGCTCAATGACGCCAGGTTCTGGGACCTTGCACGCCGGATAAACAATGCAGCCAATCGCGCGCTCGGGCGTAAAAATCTTCCATTGCCGACCACCCGGATCGACACATTCGATGGGTCGTTGTTCAAAATCCTCTCCGAGGCCGTGAAAATACCACCACGGTACGCCGTTGACGGCAGAGACGATCGTCGTGGTCGGTCCACACAACGTATGGATATCCTCGACGACGGACGGTACGGAATGGGCCTTCAATGCGATGATCACGCAATCTTGTGGTCCGAGTTCGGCCGCGTTATCGGTAGACGGTATTTTGCAATTCGATCGCTCGCCATTGCTAATAAGAGTGAGTCCATTCGCTTTGATTGCCGCGAGGTGCGCGCCGCGCGCGACTAAGCTCACCTGCGCGCCAGCGAGTGCGAGGCGCGCACCGAGGAACCCACCAATCGCCCCCGCCCCATAGATACAAATTTTCATGTGCTAGGAAACTTGGTTCAACATTAATCGCAGGAATTTCTTAGCTGCTCGCCGCATCAACTCAGTCCTAATTTTTCGGCCAGCCCGATCCGTTGCAACTTTCCGGTACTCCCCATCGGGATTTCTTCGAGGAACAGAATTTTCTTCGGTATTTTAAAGGCCGCTAGGCGCTCGGCTGCGAACTCGCGCAGTTCGCGTTCGCTCACATCCATCCCCTCCTTCAATACGACCGCCGCCGCGACGTCTTCTCCGAGTTTCAGATGCGGCATGGCGAAGGTCACGACTTGGGCAACCGCGGCATGATCCATCAAGATGTCGTCGACTTCGCGAGGCGCAATTTTCTCGCCGCCTCGATTAATGATTTCCTTCAGACGCCCGCTGATTGTTAAGAACCCGTCGGCGTCAAAGATTCCTTGGTCACCGGTTCGAAACCAGTTTTCTCCACCGTCCGGATCGACAACGAACGCACTCGCGTTTGCTTGTTCATTAGCTTCATACCCGGTCGTAACATTCGCGCCGCGGATCACGATTTCGCCTTCTGCATCGCCGCCAACAAATTGCCCTTGTTCATCCATTAGACGAACGTTCGGGCCAGCCGCTACGCCAACCGAGCCGGCCTTACGTTGTCCAGGGGGCAGCAAGTTGGACGTCATTTGGTGGGCTGCCTCCGTCATCCCATAGGACTCAATCACTGGGCAAGAAAACGTTTGCTCGAGTTCGTGCATTACTTGCGCCGGCAATGAAGACGACGATGAACGGATAAAGCGCAATTTCGACGAGGTGACGATCGCATCATTGCGTACGGCCCTTTCAAGAATACTTTGATGCATGGTTGGAACGGCCGTGTACCAGGTCGGTTTCTCGTCATCTAGCCACGCGAAAAACTTGAGCGCGTTGAATCCAGGCGTACACGTAACCGATCCGCCTGCGCACAAGGACGACAACACGGCCGCGATCAATCCGTGAATATGAAACAAGGGCATGACGTTCATGCACTTGTCGGTCGAGCTCAAGCTTAGGCTCCGACCAATATGCGCCGCCGAGGCACACAAATTCGCCTGACTCAAAGGCACGATTTTTGGACGTGAAGTCGTTCCCGAGGTGTGCAAGACGAGCGAAATATCTGCGTCGCCAGCGATCCGGACATTGCCGCCCACAGACATCCCACCAAAATCGAGATCGAAACATCCTGCGGCAACATGTCCTTTGGGATGGAGTTCGATTATGTCGATGCCGCTGCGTTGTGCAATGTCGCGGGCGGGACTCGCGAGCCCGGCGCCTAGCACGACTGCCTTGGCTTTAAGGTCGGCGAGATAAAATTCGAATTCGGTTTCAGTGTAAGCGGGATTCAGCGGTGCGGCCGTCACCGCGCTTGCCAACGCGATAAAACTGCTGGCCATGTCCGCACCGTTTGGCAAAACGATAGCGACCCGATCGTTTGCACCGAGGCCGTGTTTACGTAGAGCAGCCGCGACTTCCGCGCATTGGCCGCGTAGTGCTGAGAAAGTCATCGTGGGTTGGCCGGGCGCGCTGATGGCATTACCACTGGCATTACCGGTTTCGAGCAACTGAACGATGGTCATGGGTCCTCTTCCTGATCGAAGCTAGGTACAGCGATCCATGCTACTGACGAGAGCACCGAACAGCAACGGCGCGGGCGCCAAGCGACAACCACGGGCTCACCGCCAGCGACTGGAATAATCGACAGCGACTGGATAAGCTCCCGAGCTCCGGAATTAGATTCAGTGGAGAGATGATCATGGCAATAACTGCGGAAGATATGGTGAGAGCCGCTAAGGCTGAAATCAAAGAAGTCAGTGTTGCCGAGGCTAAAGCCTTGGTTGGCAGCGGCGTTGTATTTATCGACGTACGAGAACCTCCGGAGTGGAAGGACGGCACCGTCAGTGACGCATTGTGCATCCCGCGCGGCGTACTCGAATGGCGATCGGCCGCGGACGAGCCGCTCAAAGACAAGTCGAAGCCGGTCATTGTTTACTGCAAGAGCGGCGGTCGTTCCGCACTGGCAGCGCAAACTTTGCAGAAACTAGGCTTTGAAGACGTTAAGTCACTGGCCGGCGGCTTTGAGGCATGGTCTGCATAACGCGTAGTCTAGAGACTGATTCAATTATTGCTGAGTACGGATAGATTATGAATGCTAAATCATTTGACCTGAGCGGTCGTATTGCGCTGATCACTGGCGGTAGTCGCGGCCTCGGGCGGCAGATGGCGCTCGCTTTTGCCGAGCATGGCGCCGATATCGCCATCGCGAGCCGCAAGCTCGACCAGTGCGAGGCAACCGCTAAAGAAATCGAAGCCCTCGGTCGTCGCGCCCTACCTATCGCCTGTCATGTCGGCAAATGGGACGAGTTAGAGGGCCTAGTCGATACGGTTTATGCCCACTTCGGACGTGTCGATGTTCTAGTGAACAACGCTGGCATGTCACCCCTGTACGAGTCGCTCGATCAGATGTCTGAAGAATTGTTCGACAAGGTTATTGGCGTCAATCTGAAAGGGCCGTTTCGATTGAGCGCCTTAGTCGGTACGCGTATGGCGGCGGGCAATGGCGGCAGCATCATCAATATCTCGAGTACCGGGTCGATTACGCCTAGTCCGCACGCCGAGCCCTACGGCGCGGCAAAAGCTGGGCTTAACGCGATCACGCGATCGTTTGCTCATGCTTACGCACCGAAAGTGCGCGTAAATGCAATTATGGCTGGACCGTTTCTGACTGACATCTCCAAAGCCTGGGATATGGAGCGCTTCGAAGCGAAGGCCAAGCAATCGATTCCCTTGCAGCGCGGCGGCGCGCCACAGGAGATTGCCGGCGCGGCGTTATATCTAGCGAGTGATGCGTCAAGTTACACGACGGGTTCTATTATTACGGTTGACGGTGGCGCGGGCGGCAACCCGGGATTAGTTTCTGCGGACTAGCGCCTCTGTAATTTCGGGCGCCTAAGCACGGCGCACCATCCGCTTAAAAACTGGAATTCTCTAGCTAATTGGCAACATCTCAAGGAACTAACCATGGATTTAATGAATCTTGCGACTCAGTTATTTATGAAAAGGTCGGCGGCAGCGCTGGCGGCCTCAATGAAGGCGCCGTTTCAGGTGCGCTTGGCAGCGGTGACGGGAATATCGACCTGGGTGCGATTATGTCGAAGTTAGATGTGGGCGGGCTCGCTAATGGGGTGCTGGCGGCTTATTAGGCATGGCCTCGAAATTATTGAAGTAAGCAATTACTATCGTTTATATCTTTATAAAACATAGATCTTTGACAGCACTGAGCCGTGCCCAGCTGGATTGGCCGCTTAAATCTTCAGCGGCCCGATCTGCGGTTTACGGGTTAACTGTAGCCGCACTCGATTCACGATCCCGGCGCTGGATTCATCCGTATGATGGAATTGGATGACCATATCCACTCCCTTGCGCTGCGGGAGATGGAACGGGGAATCGATAAAAAATAAGGTCGCGACATTATTTTCTGGCGAGAATTGAACGGTCAGGTCGCGCGAGAACAAGATTTTATCCCGCCGCTGAAACGAGACCGTCACGGCTAAATCGACCGTGGTTTGCGGCCCGTCTCCGACCGGGTCGTCCGATTCAATATAGAGCTCGGCGTAGTACGTCCCGAGACGCGATAAATACACGGGAAAAGTCGATGGGACGTCTTGTGTCGTACTGAGGACTTCGTTGAACACCGTTAAGCGGGAACCGTTCGCACAAGCCACAGTGGCGAAGCCAAGCATCAAGATGAGTACCGGAACGAATCGTGCGTGCTGCATACGAACTCCTTAGGGTGTGCTATGAAACAACACCTGGTTACTGAGTTCAGAGCCTCTCGGGGAAGAAAAGTTCGCTCGCGGCGTTTTAGCGATGCCGATTAGCTACGTTCCCAATGTTTCGCGTGATTGCGCCAAAGGCGCCGGTATCCTTAGTGTCGTACTCAGCAGCCCGTGACCAGTTTGCGTCAGTTTAGGTGTCCGGCCACCGTATTTCGTCATTCATTCGTTCTCGGGTCGCGACGCGGTTGGCGATCGCGCTTTTCGCGCCGAGCCTCGACCGTCGCGCGAATTGCGACACATCAGGTGCAACACAGAACTAGCGTCGAGGGGAAAAAATAAGCGGCAAGCCATAGCGTTGTTTCAAAGTTACCTTGGCCTGTGCTTCGACGGTGTATCCGGGAACGAGCTCGATTCGATAGCGTTGCACGACCTGAGCAAGCACGAGCTGGATCTCCAGCATCGCCATACCGAGTCCGATGCATGCGCGCGGTCCTGCAGCGAACGGTAAATAGCTATACGAATGGCGACTTTCGCTGGAATTGGGCTGAAATCGATCCGGATCAAAGCGTTCCGGATCGGGCCAAAATTCGGGATGACGGTGGAGCGTATAAGGCACGACTGCGACATACGAGTTGGCTGGAATCTCGTAGTCGCCGAATACCTCGGTTTGTTGAGAGCGCCGTCCAATCGCCCAAACCGGCGGATAAATACGCATGGATTCCTGCACGACTTGTTTCAGATAAGGCACTGAATTTAGGTCTTTATAGCCGGCGGGGCCTCCCGCTAAGACCTGGCCGAGCTCTTCAGCCAAACGCTCTGCGACTTCCGGATGCTGCGCCAATAAGTACAAGGTCCAAGCCAATGCCATTGATGAGGTTTCGTGTCCCGCCAGCATTAAGGTCACCACCTCGTCACGCATCTGCTCTTCATCCGTAGGCTCACCGGTATCCGGGTCGCGGGCGCTAATAAGTCGATCCAATATGTCGTTCTCTTGGGCCCCCGCACGACGCCGGGCAGCGATCATGGCAAAGACAATCTCATCGAGCCGCCGCTTCGCTTTGCGCCATTTAATATTGTATGGCGTCGGCACCCACGAATAGAGGGTCAGTACGGCGCGAATTTCTAGGGTCTGCAGGTTAACGAGGTCGAGAATCTCGGCGACTTCGTCTGCGTATTGATCAATATCGCTACCGAATAAGGTCGCACCAACAATCTGAAACGTAAGCCGGCCCATTTGCTGGTCGACCCAAATGGGGCCATCAGCGAGCTGCCTATCCCAGGTATCTAACATCGTCTTGGTGAGAGAGTTGATCGGCGCATCGAAACTGTTAACGACTCGATTTGCAAACATTGGCTGCATCAATTTGCGTTGCTTGGCCCAATGCGGCCCGTCGTTGGAGACAAGGCCATTACCCATAATTCGCGACAGCACGCGGTAATCAATGATGTCTTTCGAAAAATGCTCGTAGGAAGGTGACAACACCCGGCGAACATAATCGGGGTGATTTACAAAATACGCGTCGAAAAAACCTCGCCAGCGCGCGACGTCACCGTAGCGTTGGGTCAACTCGTACATAAATTTTGGCGGATCTTGAATAGCGCGCCGTAGGTGCCAAAAACGTCGCGGCGTGGGCGGCAATTGATGTAGGTCGGCCATAACGAATTCTCTCACTTAAACAACGGCTCGGTTACTTCGAGCTAAGCACTAGCGAGCTATTTTGCGCCGATAGCGCGGGAACACAAATAACGCCTTAGTTTGGGTGTCGATCACTGAGCGCTGCACAACGCGACCCCGTGATTTGCTAAAGTAGCAACGATCATTGAACCCTTAGGAACACTTCATGGACCTCACCGATGTCATGAGAACAGCCTTTTCGGCACGCGCTTTTGCGAGCGATCCGATCAGTGACGAGACTTTGTACCGGATTTTAGACAACGCACGTTTCGCGCCGAGTGGCGCAAACAATCAAGGTTGGCGGGTGATCGTGGTTCGCGATGCTAGCATTCGTCGGCAACTCGCCGACATCTGCATCCCGGTGTTTCGCTACTATCGCGCGCAAGACGAGGCTGGTGAAGTGCCGTTCAACCCCATTACGCCGACTTCAGTCAGTCCCGAAGTGGCAGATTCGACGGCGCTGCGCTACCCCATGCTCGAACATTTTGACGATCCAAGCAAGGTACCGCTCGTGTTGGTCGTCGCCTTAGATTTGAAAGTTGTCACCGCATTCGATGCTAAGCAACCACGGATCGGCGTGATCAGCGGCGCATCGATCTACCCCTTTGCGTGGAACATACTGCTGGCCGCGCGCAACGAAGGACTCGGTGGGGTACTGACGACATTTCTAGCCCACGGCGAAAAGCAGGCTCAAACGATTCTCGGATTACCAGACCACTACGCCGTCGCGGCAATGTTACCGCTAGGGAAACCGGCCAAGCCACTCAGCAAACTTCGGCGCCACCCGGTCGAGTCCTTTACAACAATTGATCGCTTCGACGGCCCGGCATTCGACAAGTGAAAACGCGGCCCGGCTGCACCGATAGTCTTCGATTACACAGAGTAAAACCTGACTTCAACGGCGGGTTTCGCTAAGATAGTCGGCTAATTCCCGCACCGTTGGGATGAGCGTAGAATCCACACTGGTTCGAATCTGAACGCCGCTTATGCCAACGTCGCCGTAACGTTAGAGAATTCCAACTCGCTTCGCGTGATGTGAATCAATGAGAGATTTGCGATCTCTCAATTTTTAGGACAGGAGATAGTGACAATGAAGATTGCCGTACCGCGCGAGGTACACGCTAACGAGTGCCGAGTCGCCTCGACTCCGGATGTCGTTGAAAAACTGATCGCCCTAGGTTTCGAGGTCTCCGTTGAATCCGGCGCGGGCGCACTCGCCAGTTTTTCCGACCAAAGCTATCAAGCCGCGGGCGCGACCATCGTAAGCGATACCGAAACCTTATGGCGCGACGCCGACATCGTGCTTAAGGTCCGTAGCCCTGAGACGCATCCACTGCTCGCGCGACATGAAGCGGATTTGCTCCATGAAGGGCAAACACTGTTGTCGTTTATTTGGCCTGCTCAAAACCCTGAATTGATGGCACTGCTCGCGGACAAAAAGGTCACGGTACTCGCGCTCGATAGCGTGCCGCGAATATCACGCGCCCAAAAGCTCGATGCCTTGAGTTCGATGGCAAATATTGGCGGATACCGCGCCGTTATCGAAGCAGCAAACAATTTCGGTCGGTTCTTCACCGGACAAATCACGGCTGCTGGCAAAGTGCCGCCGGCCAAAGTAATGGTTATTGGCGCCGGCGTGGCAGGGCTTGCCGCGATCGGCACTGCAATGAGTCTCGGTGCGATTGTGCGCGCGTTCGATACGCGGCCTGAAGTAAGAGAACAGATCGAAAGTATGGGCGCAAAATTCCTTGAGCTCGATTTCGAAGAACAAGCGAGCGGCACCGGCGGCTATGCGAAAGAAATGAGCCCCGCGTTCATCGAAGCTGAAATGGCTTTGTTCCGCGCCCAAGCAGCCGAAGTTGACATCATTATTACTACGGCATTGATACCCGGGAAACCCGCACCCAAACTTATTCTTGCCGACATGGTCGAGATCATGCGCGAAGGCAGCGTCATCGTCGACATGGCCGCCGAACAAGGGGGCAATTGCGAACTCACCGTGCCTGGTGAAATCACCGTTCGACATGGGGTCAAAATCATCGGCTATGTCGATCTCCCGAGTCGCTTGGCTGCGCAATCGAGTCAACTGTACGGCACGAATTTACGGAATCTCTTAACTGAATTATGCCCAGAAAAAAACGGTGAAATTGTCGTCAACATGGACGACGAAGTCATCCGCGGGACCACGGTAGTCAAAGACGGCGAAATTACTTGGCCACCGCCGGCGCCGAAACTTTCTGTCGCACCACCAAAGCCTCCGGCGCCAAAACAAGCGGCTGTAGTGGAATCAAAGCGCGATGCGGGATGGAGTTCTACGCTGACTTTGATAATCGGCGGACTGGCACTGTGGGGTTTAGGGTCGGTCGCACCGCCGATTTTCATGTCGCACTTCACGGTTTTCGTGCTGGCGTGTTTTATTGGCTACCAAGTTATTTGGAATGTGACCCCCGCGCTACACACACCGCTAATGAGTGTCACCAACGCAATCAGCGGCATCATCGTGCTCGGTGCGGTCCTGCAAGTATCGACAAATTCGTTTGTAATTACGCTACTAGCCGGCGTTGCGATATTAATTGCCTCAATTAATATCGCCGGTGGTTTCTTAGTTACTCAACGCATGCTGCGCATGTTTCAACGATAAGGAATCACCATGGCCTCTGGACCACTGACTGCGGCATACATTGCTGCGACCATTTTATTTATTCTCAGTCTCGGCGGACTCAGCCACCCGGAGACGGCGCGACGCGGCAACCTATACGGCATGTTTGGTATGGGCTTGGCGATTATCGCAACCATCCTCAGTGCGCAAGTTAGCTCTTATATAGTCTTGATCGTCATGATGCTTGCGGGCGGCGCGGTCGGTACTTTCGCCGCAATGAAGGTGCAAATGACCGAGATGCCTGAACTTGTGGCGATGCTGCATAGCTTCGTCGGTCTTGCCGCGGTGCTCATCGGCTACGCAACTTACATCGATCCCTCGCACGTATTTATCGGTGCCGAGAAAACTATTCACGAGGTCGAAATTTATCTTGGGATATTGATCGGCGCGGTGACGTTTACTGGATCAATCATTGCATTTGGAAAACTGCGCGGGTTGATTGACGGTAAGTCCTTGCTGCTTCCTGCACGCCATTATTTGAACCTCGGGCTCGCCATTCTGTGTTTATGGTTAGCCGCGCTGTTCGTCGGCAACGAATCGATGAGTGCCGGCATTTGGGTCCTCTTATTTATGACGCTAATTGCATTCGCATTTGGCGTGCACATGGTCATGGCGATCGGCGGTGCCGATATGCCGGTTGTGGTGTCGATGTTAAATAGTTACTCGGGATGGGCTGCAGCCGCGACGGGCTTCATGTTGTCCAACGACCTGCTCATCGTAACAGGCGCGTTAGTGGGTTCGAGTGGCGCAATCTTAAGTTACATTATGTGCCGTGCAATGAACCGAAATTTCATCAGCGTCATCGCTGGCGGTTTCGGTACCGCGAGTGGCGGACCGGCCGCGTCTTATGAAGGCGAGGCGGTGCCGATCTCAGCCGTTGATACAGCTGAATTACTTCGCGAAGCAGATAGCATCATCATCGTTCCGGGCTATGGCATGGCAGTTGCCCATGCACAAAATATTGTCTCTGAGCTAACGACGAAGTTGCGTGAAAAAGGCAAGAACGTGCGCTTCGCAATCCACCCAGTCGCAGGTCGGATGCCTGGGCATATGAACGTATTGCTCGCCGAAGCCCGCGTGTCCTACGACATCGTCTTGGAGATGGATGAGATCAATGATGATTTTCCGACCTGCGATGTGGCAATTGTGATCGGGGCGAACGATATCGTTAACCCCGCGGCTCAAGAAGAACCGAATAGCCCCATCGCGGGTATGCCCGTTTTGGAAGTCTGGAAAGCGAAGACTGCGATCGTTTTGAAACGTTCGATGGCGACCGGCTATGCGGGGGTCGACAATCCCTTATTCTTCCGCCCCAATACACAAATGTTATTCGGCGATGCGAAGGCCAGTCTCGACGAAGTTTTCAAAGCGCTGAGCTAGAACATTGCCGACGGCGCGGTTAGTTTGATGACGCTTGAAGGTGAATGTTTCTGCGGAGAAATCGGGTATCGTATTAACGGCGCACTGATTAATGCGCGTAGTTGTCATTGCTCACGTTGTCGTAAGGCTTTCAGCGGATCCGGTTCAGCGTATGCGGAAGTTGATAGTAAAACGTTTCTCTGGAGCCGCGGCGAATCTGAGTTAACCACCTACGGTAGCGCTCAGGGTTTTGCGCTAGGCTTTTGTCGAATTTGCGGTTCTACCTTATGTGGGCTCTATTTTGGTGACATTCACGGCGTCACCCTGGGTAGCTTGATAAGTGATCCAGGTATCGTCATCGAAAAACATATTTTCGTCGATTCAAAAGCGACCTGGGATGTGATTGGTGGCGATGCGCCGCAATTCGCAGGATCCCCAACTCAAGCGACTCGCTGACACGACCGAGCGCTAATCGTCGCGCAAGGTGGTTAACATCTCGCGCAATCGCTCCTCATCGCCGGGTTCGCGGAGCGGAATACTAAATTCCGCGTGACTAACAAGCCTGCCATAGCGAGCCTTCAACTTCTCAGCAATTTCATCGTATAGACCAACGACGGCATAGCGTTCGAGAATATCGTCCGTAATGAACTGGGGCATTTCTTCCCAACGCTGCGCTTTGGAAAGTAATTTTAGTTCGTCGGCCAATTCGCCTAAACCGTGGTGTGCAAATGCCGCTCGGTAGGCAGGTGTGGACGCATAGAACGAAATGCGTGCGCGCACATCTCGTATTTTCTCGATTAATGTTTGTTCATCCGGCGCGGTCGCGATCAAGGGTTTGATACACACGGCGTAGGAGCCCGGATCGCGTTTCGCTAGCGCGGCTCCGCGGGCCAACGCAGGCAGCATAACTGCCTCAATGTAATTTGCTGAACACACGGGATGCGGGCGCACGCCATCAGCCACTTCACCAGCGACTTGGCACATATATTCGTTCACTGCGGCGACATGTATCGGAATGTTGGGATGTTCAATCGGGCCCGGATCGAACAACGGCACGATAAGATTCAATCGATAGTGTGACCCATCGAAATCTAGAGGCACGCCGTTTTGCCAGCTATTCCACACCGCGCGAACGGCTTGAATGTACTCACGCATCCAAGGTCCCGGTGGCGACCATTTGAGGCCAAAGCGTCGTTCTATATGACCTTTGACTTGCGTGCCCAAACCGAGGGTGAATCGGCCCTTTGACAGCCGTTGCAAATTCCACGCGGCCATTGCTGTGACCGTTGGACTGCGAGCGAAAGCGATTGCCACCGCCGTGCCTACTTGAAGTCGGTTCGTCGCCTGGGCAGCCAAGGCCATCACGACGTACGGATCGACTTTCGTCTCTTCGACCATCAAAGAATCGTAACCGAGTCCTTCGACAATTTTCGCGTCGTCGTAGACACTCGCAATATCAATTGAAGACGCGGGCTGGCGCAGACCCGGATCGACTTTGCCTAGGGGTAACAGTGTTTCGACTTTCATTACGTGCTTGCACCTGTTTTAACGTCGCGGCTGGCGGCGCAGAGTACCAGGGAGAGCGAATCTCGGACAGTAGACGCATTCACCTGAGCCGCCTGCCGGAGCTGGAAGAAATCTACTGCAGCCGTGGGGTAGCGGTTCAAATTACCGTTCATTGTCGCTAGATAGAACAACTATTCGTCTCAAATGGACGCAGATTTGATCTCGATCTCCCACGCGGCTCGTGACGATTCCCTAAGTCTGACGGTCTGCTAGACTCGCGATTTATTGAACACTATTATCGACTCAGAAGATCGGTGAGCGGATGAGCCGACTGCCCATGAGCGCGAGAAATCGAGCGTTCTGTCCGAGCCCGTGGCTGCAGAAATCCTCGTGAAAATCACTGCAACTCGACCGGTCTGCTCGTACCCTTCAAACAATAGGAAGAGAAAATGACATCTAGAAGTGCAGTGATTGTAGCCTATGCAACGATATTGCTAACCGGCCCGACAAGCGCATTGGCGATGAAGATCAAACCCGGCAATTGGGAGTTCCGTTCGACGAATTCGATGCACGGCGCAGGTGCGGGACAGGAACAGGTCGGTGAGCAATGCATTCGCGATCCGGTGATGAAACCCGACACCCTAATGAAAGAGATGAACAATGGCTGTCGTTTAACGGATTCACAAAACGGTACAGATTCGATGTCGTGGCAGGTAAGTTGTTCTAACGAAGGCGGGGAAATGACCGGCAATGGCAATGTCCGCCGCGAAGGCGACGGTATAGTGGGCGGCATGGACATGACGATGTCGTTTAATGGGCAGAAAATGGATATGAAAGTCGGGTGGATTGGAAAATACCTCGGCCCGTGCCCCTAGGGGCCGTCACACGATGACAAGTTCTAAGCTAGGGGTCGCTTACCCAAATTCATCTGAAGAGAATAACCTGTTGCGCGATAGCGCAATCACTTTTTGCGCTCGGGAAGCAGGCGTTGCCCGACTCCGCGCGCTCAAGCGTAGCGAAAACGATTTCGATTCAAGCGTGTGGCTCAAGATGGCTGAACTCGGATGGTCGGCTATCCTGGTCGAAGAAACTTGTGGTGGTCTGGGGCTCGAATTGGATGCAGCAGCGATTGTTGCGGAAGAACTAGGTCGGGTCGTCGCGCCAGAGCCCTTTATAGAAGTGGCGGGTCTCGCCGTCATTGTGCTCACCGAAATGCCATCAAGCGCTCATCAGCAAGCATTGCTGCGCCAGATTGCAGTTGGTGACCTCATGCCAATCGTCTGCGCATCAGAAGTTCACGCAAATGCGCTCAAGACGCTCCCTAAAGCCATCGCGAACGCAGACGGCTTTTTACTCAACGGCCATGTCGATAATGTTGTGCATGCGCCCGACGCTGATGGCTTCTTAGTCCCGACGCTGCTTGACAACGAGTTGGCACTTTTCTGGGTATCGAGATCAAGGCCGAGAATTGCCATTGCATCGCGAAAGCTTGCCGACAACACGAGCCATGCGCGAGTTTCTTTTGCGAACGTCACGCTCGACAAGGGGTGCTTACTCGGTCGCGGCGCGCTCGTCGGTGCGGCTTTCAACTCCGCACTGAGCGCAGCGCAGGTGCTAACCGCGGCCTATTTGTGTGGCTTGATGACGCAAACGCTCGAAACGACGCTGGATTATCTCCGCATGCGCAAACAATTCGGGCGCGCAATTGGCAGTTTTCAGGTCCTGCAACACCGCACCGTCGATCTATACATCGCGCGCGAACTCGCGAGCGCCGTGCTCACAGATGTAGTCGACTCAATGATGAAAGAAACGGCCGGATCTGCACGTGCGATCCTAGCGAGCCGCGCGCGGTATCGGGCGACCGAATCCGCACTCACAATCACCCGGGAGGCCATACAACTTCATGGTGCCATTGGTTTTACGGATGAGTGCGATATAGGCCATTATTTAAACCGCGCTATGGTGTTGGGATCGCGGCGTGGTAATGCGAGCTGGCATTTACGTCAGTTAGGGACGCTGGGGTTCAGCGACGAGCCAAGTGCTACTGGACAGGCCAGTGCACTTGCTACGGCCACCGGATCGGACAGCACGAACTACAACGATCTAAGCGATGAGGAATTTCGCTACCTGATCCGAACCTGGTTCGAGAAAGAATATCCCGAGGCACTACGTTATCCACCGCGGCGGCTACATTTCGAGGAGATAAAGGCGTGGTACCTCAAGCTTTCGGCGAAAGCTTGGCTAGCACCAAGCTGGCCGGTCGAATACGGCGGCATGGGTCTGTCACCCGCAAAGATGTTGCTATTTATCGAAGAACAAGAACGTTGGGGGATCGCCCGGGCGCCTGACATGGGGATCACAATGATCGGACCGTTGTTGATCCAGCACGGCAACGCTCAACAGCGCGAACGATATTTGCCCAAAATCCTCGCTGGCGAGAACGTCTGGTGTCAGGGTTATTCGGAACCGAATGCGGGATCAGATTTAGCTAGCTTGCAATGCGAAGCGATCCTCGATGGGGACGAGTTTGTTGTCAATGGACAGAAAACGTGGACAACTCTGGCACAAGACGCGACGCACATCTTCTTATTAGTCCGGACCGATAGGCACGCGAAGAAACAGGCAGGGATTAGTTTCCTCTTGGTCGATATAAGTTCGCCAGGGATCACTATTCGGCCAATACGAAATATCGCCGGTGACGAAGAATTCTGTGAGGTATTTTTTGATGATGTAACAGTACCGACGGAAAACTTAGTTGGCGAGATGAATACCGGTTGGGCGATCGCAAAGGCCTTACTGAGTTTCGAGCGGATATTCCTTGGCTCACCGAAGCAATCGCAATATGCGCTACAGCGTCTTGAAAGCGTCATTGCTGGTCAAGGCTTGGCGAACGATCGTGGGTTTATGGATCGTTTTTCACGACTTAAGATCGACACTCTAGACCTTGAAGTTATTTACGCACGCTTCGCTCAGATCGTTCGCGATGGCGGTACTTTAGGCCCGGAAGTGTCGATATTAAAAATATGGGCTACAGAGACGTTCGCGCGACTAAGCGAACTCATGCTCGAAGCGGCGGGAGAGCTTGGCGCCGAACGCGGCGATCTGGAATTTGGCAGCGACAAAGCCAACATCCTGAGCCAATTTTATAATGCGCGACCCGCAACGATTTACGGCGGTAGTAACGAGATTCAACGCAACATCGTCGCCAAGAACGTCCTGGAACTGCCGGATTCGTAATCCGACCAGATTGACGTTTAGCGCTTTGTCTTGTTGTGCAGGGTGTTGGCCTAGGCGGGCTATCCGGGAAATTAACAGCGACTCGACGAATCAGACGTCACGATATCTCTTGAATTTATTTTCCGGCATCGGGCGACCATATTTATAGCCCTGTAGATAGTCAACTGACAGGCGACGAATGAACTTTTCCTGCGCGGCGTTTTCGATCCCTTCCGCGACAATTTTTAGATTGAGCTCTTTTGCGATCGCCAAGGTCGCGCGGAATATTGCACAATCCTGCGGTGAATTAGGCAGATCACGGATAAATTCTTGATCGATCTTTATCGCGGCAAAAGGCAGTTCTTTCAAACGTGCAAGATTCGAAAATCCGGTACCGAAATCGTCGATCACCAAACGTACGCCGATGCTGGTCAGCTCGTCGAATACGTGCCAGACGGCTGCATCAGCATCCATCGCCGCTGATTCGGTGATTTCGAGAAGCAGCCGTTCGCCACTGATTGCGTGTTTTTGCAATGTTTCTGCGACAAATATCGGAAATGTCTCGTCCATCAACTGAAGCCCCGAGACATTAACCCATACAGAAATTTTTGGATCCGCGACGGTCGCGATGTACGCACACGCTTGATCAAGTACGGTTTGTCCAAGCCGGTAAATTAGCCCCATCTTTTCTGCCAGAGGAATGAATTCCGACGGCGTCAGTTCGCCAAGCTGCTCGTCTTGCCAGCGCACAAGCGCTTCGAATCCTTCTACGCTTCGGTCGTTACAGCTCACGATCGGCTGATAATGTAATGACAAAATTGCGTTATCCAGCGCCATCGGCAATTTCATCTCTATTGCCGAAATCCGTTCGGCAGCTACGCTTGCACCTTCGAAATAAAACTCTGAACCGCCGCGGCGACGGCGTTTGCACCAACGCAACGCCATACCGGCGTTTCGCGCAAGGTCTTGCCCATCACTTCCGTGGCTCGGAAACATCGCCACACCGATGCTCACCGATACTCGATAATCTTGCTGGCACAATGTCATTGGCTGGGCGATCTCGGCGAGAATCTTCTCTGCGATGCGCTCGGCCTGCATTGAATCGATATCCTCGGCGAGTACGATGAATTCGTCACCATCTAGTCGACCGAGGATGTCTATGTTTCTAATCGATGCGCGCAGGCGATCAGCGACTTCGATAATGACACCATCGCCGGCGCAATGACCGAAAAGGTCGTTGACTAGCTTGATGTGGTCAATTCCAATGACGAAGACAGCAGCACTATGACAACGATTTGTCTTCGTCGTGTCGAACAGGTTCATGAAAGAACGACGATTTGGTAGCTGGGTTAAGGGATCCGAAAAAGCGTATCGAACTTGTTGACTCGTGAGTCGATTAAGTTTGCGCCGTTTGCTCGGTGCTCGTTTTGATTTAGTATCGATGTCACGGTCGAGACCGCGCGCTTCCGGTGCATCTGTTTCTCGAATCACGCCGAGTAAAAGTTCCTTGTCGGCTGCGTCACGGAATAACGATAGATGCGTCTGCAACACACGTGGGGGCTCGCCCGGACTTATCGCGACGACTTCGTCAATCCGGGGCTGACCTGTGGCGAATACCGCTTCATCGTTTTCCCAAATGACGCTGGCCTCACGGTCTGGCAAAAAATCGCGTTCCGTTTTACCAATCAGTTCAATTCGAGCACATCCCATGTAATCGCAAAATGCTACATTGACCATCACCCAACGGTGACTGCGATCCTTAGCCCACATCGGTTCGGGAAGGGCATCGATTACCGCGTTCAGACCACGTACGGATAATCCGCGCACGGTCCGTCCGCTCTTTTCGAGAACGCTTTTCGGAACATGATTAAGCCGGTCAATATCGAGTTTTGGCATCGTTCAGAGCATCCAACTAGAGAATTAATCGTAAACTGATAAATTATTAATCTTATATTTCAATAGGTTTCGAGGCATACCTGCCACTCTACACTAACTATGTTTCAGATCAAACAATGCAACTGCTAATGAACGCTGGCGACGTGCGTTCCAATTTCGCCCGTGCATTAAGATCAGTGAGTTTCACGATCGATATAATAGGTCTTTCGGCCAACTGAGACCGTAGGCATAAGCTGGAGCAATAGCGCATGAAGACCCACACAATCGCGGGCGGTGGCAGCCTCAAACTACATGTTCGCCAATGGGGCGACCCCTCAAGCCCGGCGATCTTGTTGATCCATGGTTGGTCGCAATCTCATCTGTGTTGGGAACAACAATATCAGAATAAATTACTCCAAGATTTCCATTTAGTCGCACTGGATCTACGCGGCCATGGGATGTCCGAAGCGCCGCTGGATCCTGCGTGCTACGCCGACTCTAAGCTGTGGGCTGATGATATCGCGGCGATTATTCACCAGCTAAATCTAGATCACCCAATCCTTGTCGGATGGTCCTACGGTGGCCTCGTCATTGGCGACTACTTACGGATTCATGGGCATGATGCGATTGGTGGAATTAACTATGTAGGCGCGGCGAGCGTACTGAATGAATCAGCATTCGGTAGCTTAATTGGTCCGGGTTTTTTGGACAATTTTGCTGAAGCGACCTCGGCCGATCTACCGACCAATATCGCCGCAATGAACCGTTTTCTTCATGCCTGTTTCGAGATCCCATTGTCGCGGCCAGATTTTGAGCGCGCGCTGGCCTACAACATGATGGTATCGCCCACGGTACGTTTGAACCTCGGCTCGCGCGATTTGGACAACACCGATGTGCTCGACAAGCTCGACATTCCCGTACTCGTTAGCCAGGGGAAAAAGGACATCGTCGTATTACCAAGCTCGGCTGAGACGATACTCAAACACTGCAGAACTGCGATAGCATCCTGGTACGACAGCGTCGGTCATGCCCCTTTTCTCGAAGACGCGACGCGATTCAACCGCGAACTTGCTGAGTTTACGCTCAGGGTTCGCACACAATAACGAATACACAAACTAACCGACGGAGTTCGTCAATTATGAGTGCACTACTAGCCCCTATCCCAGGTATTCCAACAGCTGATCACCGCAGTGAAGAAGATCTGCCGTTCGTCAAACTAACTGACGGCGTCGAATTTCAGTTGCTCCAAGCAGATATCGATCTCGGACTATGGATCGTGCGCACGAAATTCGACCCAGGTACTACCATCCAACGTCATCGCCATACTGGAATGGTATTTGCGTACACGACTAGCGGCGCATGGCGGTATCTCGAATATCCGGAGATTAATCGACCAGGTTCTTATTTGTACGAACCCGCAGGTTCGATACATACCTTGCATGCGCTGGCGGATACTGAGGGTCCAACCGATGTATTTTTTGCGATCTACGGCGCCAACCTGAATCTCGACGACGACGGAAATGTAGAATCAGTGGTCGATGCAGGTTCGATCCGTGATTCCTATTTTGAGGAATGCGAGAAAGCGGGTATAGCACGGCCTAGCGTAATAGGCTGCTAGCGCGCGCGAGAAAAAGTCAGGGTCAGGCGGTTTAATAGCGCAGGTCAGCGGTCGAGTAATTGTGTGGGACGAACATTCGGAGCACACCATCACAACGATTCGAAAGCCCGTGTGCCAGGCCTCGGATCGGTCGCCGAAGTTGGCTCCGCTGCATAGCGTTCGCTGACTTTCACTGCGACTGTCCCGCAATTATCGTAAGATACCGCCATCTTGATTTATTGAGGCAGAACTAAAATGGTGCGATGTGGCATTATCATTTTTCCGACTGACGAGACCATCCAACCGATTGAGCTCGCTCAAGCCGTTGAACAACGCGGACTCGATTCGTTATTTCTGCCCGAACACACGCACATGCCGGTTGGTTCCACCTCGCCCTTTATGCCAGATGGCGTCGTACCGGAGTTCTATAAACGCACACACGACCCATTCGTCGCATTGGCGGCTTGCGCCGCGGTCACTGAACGGATCACCTTAGCGACCGGCATTTGCCTCGTGACCCAACGCGATCCCATCACGTTGGCGAAAGAAGTAGCATCGCTCGACAAGATTTCTAACGGACGTGTCGTGCTCGGAATCGGCGCTGGATGGAACGCTGGTGAGATGGCAAACCATGGCACGCAATTCGAGAACCGATGGAAAATTTTGCGCGAACGCATCATGGCTATGAAAACCATTTGGCGTGACGACGAAGCGGAATTTCATGGCGAGACGGTAAACTTTGATCCCATGTGGTCGTACCCGAAACCCGTCCAGGCCGGCGGCCCACCGATCTGGATTGGGGCAAATTCCAAATGGGTTCCGGATCGAGTTGCAGATTACGCCGACGGCTGGATGCCAATTGCGGGGCGTGCCGGAGGCGGCGATATCGCGAAGCTCAAAGAAGCCTGCGAAAAACGTGGTCGGAATTTTTCAGAAATAACCTTGGGTCTGTTCATGGCACCGCAGGATGAGGCGAAAGCAAATGAGTGGATCGCCGAAGGGTATTCGGAAATGATTTTCGGCGTCGCAGCTAATGATCGTGACGCTGTCCTTACGCAGTTGGATGCGATAGCAAAATTCGCGGACATCATTCGTCATTAAATTTGGCTAGGCGATCGCGAGCCGAACTCGGCTACTACTTTTCACGCCAGAAATATCTCTACGCAGTTGCTTGCAACCCGGCGTCGAGTCGATCGAGCGTGTACTGCGTTAGGCCTTCGAGAATCGATTCGGCATTCGGAGTCTCGGACCAATCGAACTTGCACCCGTAAAATACTTTTACATCGTTCGCGGTTCGATAACACACTCGGGTTACGATATCGGTCGCGTCAGTTTGCTCCGGCAAGCGCAAGGCTAAGAGAACTTCTTGGTGCGCACGTAGGAAGTCGTCTGGATCGCGCCCCACGTCCAGGCAAATCCCGGTCGCGGAAATATTTCTTACATTCACCGGATAAAGCAATCGATTGTTCGGTATCGAAAGTAAGGGCATGACAGCTGCTGCCAAGCTGGTAGCAGTGCTAGGTTCACGGTCGCGATAAGCTGCGCGACGATTGAATAGTTGAAAGAAGTCTCCGCCTGCGTGATTCGCTAAATCCTCTGGCGAATCAAAAGCCAAGCCAATGAGGCTATCCGTTACCGTATCGCGACTAAACACAATCTTTGCCGAGATCGTGGCCTTGCGCGCGAAGCTTGGTGAATCGATTGATACGAAAATCCGCTCGCCCTTGTTAACGGCAGGCCCCGAGCCCTTTAAGAAGCGCACACTCGCTCCGTTGCACGTGACATCGGCAACTTCGGTCGGGATGTGACGCTCTTCGTTGCGCGCAAGCGCAAAGGCAAGATTATCAGTCGAAATCGGTCGAACCCGATAAGCACAGCGACGGTTGTCGGCAAGCGCATCAGCCAGCATACGCATTCTCCATGTCATATATTGGCAGTGGCCAACTATAACGAAGTTTGCAATAAATAACAGTTGCCCGCGGTCTTCGAATTTAGCTCATTGCAATGGCTAATTCACCGCCCAGCTTTATCGATTCATCAGCTATGGGCCCTTTCTCGAATCGACAAAAAGGAAGTTGTTATGAAATTATTTTTTATCATGCCTAGTGTTTATTCTTTCGGTTGTCGAAGTCTGACCTAAACACCGATATTGGTGCAGCGATCAAACGATTCGCCGACAAAGTAGATAGCGGGCAGACATTTCTTGACTAAGCTAACGGCGCATTCGCATTAAGGTCAAAGCTGGTTTTAGTGTTGGCGGTAAGGACGAGGGAGGTGCGATAGTCATGGGTGGCAAGGCGGTTGAATACAGTACTACTGCCTCAATTGGACTTCAAATCGGCGCCCAAACGAAGACCCTTATTTTGGACGTTCTGTAAGATGATCCCGTGAGCAAGTCTCTTGCTAGGGACGAGTGGGCAACCCGTGCCGATTGCCCAGCTGCGCTCATTCAGATCGACGTAGATAGCTCGGTCGAGCCTACTAATGTCACTGCGCCATTGTGGGATTCGTGCTCAGCAACAAAGATTTGATGTACAAGCTTATTCTAGAAAACTCAAAAATAGCGACGTTCGAAAAACAACAACGGGATTTTTATCGCCTACGTTTGTTCGAGATGCAGATCGCGAATACCCGTTCGAATTTCGTCGATACTCCGGTTTTCGTGATGCCTGGACGCCGGAGTTAGAAATGATTCGAGTCGGGTAGCGAGCCGGGTCGGATTTGGTTCTCGACGGATCGTGATCACACCATCGGTGACGAGTTGCTGTAGAAGCAACTCCCGTTCGGTCCTCGCGTGTATGCTTTCTGCCATCGGGGTTAATAGGAAATTACTCATTACGATCCCGTAGAGCGTTGAGGTTAAAGCAATGGGAATCGACTTTAGGATGACTTCCGGATCACCAAGGCCTGCCAACATTGCGATTAGACCAATAATGCTTCCCGCAACGCCAAAGGCTGGAGCAAGTTTTGCTGCGTGACGGAAAACTCTTTCGTGCTGGGCTCGTCGTTGTTTGAAATAGAACATTTCCGTATGCAGAATTTCGTGTAGGTCGTCGTCTTTGAACCCGTCGACCAGCAAGTTCAACGCCCGCCGGAGAAAACCAATCGTTGTTTGCTCACTGTAGTTTTCTAACGCCAATAGCCCGTCACTGCGAGTACGCACAGCCAGATCGCGTAACACCGCGATCACCTTCTCCGGAGTCAGCATTTTGCGCGAATACGTGTTCAGCATGACGAGGACCGCGGCGCGAATATCCGCAAAAGGATAACTCAGAAACATCGCGCCTAAGGTTCCAGAAACGACCACGGTGATGCCGATTCCGTTGAGTAACAGGCTTGGATTTTCCGTGAAAACGAATGTTGAAACGTAGATCCCGGCGAACAACACGACGCCCATCCAATTTAAACTACCCATATCATTGTTCCTCTAGTGCGTCGTCTGCAATTTCACGGGTGATAATTATTTCGACCCTGCGATTTCGTGCGCGCTGCGATTCATTGTCGTTCGAGTACGCTGGTTCATACTGACCTCGACCGCTCACCACGAAGCGCGCAGGGTCGATCGCCGCGCTAGCGATTAGATATCGCGCCACGCGGCTTGCACGGACAACGGATAGTTCCCAGTTACTGGGGAATTCTTGCGTACGGATCGGGCGGTCGTCGGTGTGTCCGACAATATGAATTTGGTATGGCGTTTGCCGGATTACCTTCCCGAGTCGGTCGAGAAACCGGGTCATCTCTGATAGTAATTCGCTTTTTCCTCGCGCAAAAAACATCGGACCCTGGACGCTCACTTTTACTGACTGGTCATCGAGTAGCGCAATGTCTATGTTTTTCAGTTGCGTCTCGAGAACGGCATCTTGGCTGCGATCAAAGACGTTTAACTGCATGAGGGAATCGAACGATGGAGCGGGTTCAGGAGCTTCCTTTTCAATCTCGCGGTCCTTCGGGACCTCGTGTATCTCCGGCACGGGCTGCGACCGGTAACGGATTTCGACGTTCGGCTCCACTGATTTGACAGCTAATAGGGCGGCAAATAGGACAAACATGACCATCATCAAATCCGACCAGGGAACCGACCATAAGTCATCACCAGATAGATTGTCGCCGAGACTCGGCCCAGCCGTTTTCTCGAATTCTTCGAACGTACGACTCCGCGCCTTATTCGCACTCGCAAGCGCTGGTGCCACTTCCTCGCGCGCAATTCCTGACTCCTCGGACGCAAGGTTCACGGCTGAGGTATATTCCGATTCGTTAGTCATATGGCACTTCTCATAAGGCGTTTAGCGACCACGAACCCCAAAACATTAGTGGTTAATCGAACGCCACACGGTCGCTAGAATGGACTGCGGCTAAAAGGTGGTTCGCGTCGTGAATGACGCTCGGGATTCCGCTACACGAGCAGGTTAGAATGGCACATGAATACTGACCCGAAAACTAGACAGTGACCCTCGAACCTAGCCATCCGTTCGACACCTTGACCCCAGATTTCATTCTTAATTCGCTGGAAGAGCACGGCGTGCTCAGCGACGGCCGGTTGTTGGCGTTGAACAGTTACGAGAATCGCGTCTATCAAATTGGCGTCGAAGATGGGGAACCGCTGGTCGCAAAGTTCTATCGGCCCGATCGATGGAGCGACGACCAAATCATGGAGGAACACGAATTTTGTTTCGAACTCGCGGCAAACGAATTGCCTGTTGTCGCTCCGATCGTGGATGGCAACGGCCAGAGCATGCTTCGCTGCGGAGAGTTTCGGGTTGCCTTATTTCCTCGACGCGGAGGTCGCACGCCGGACATTGATGATCTAGACAATCTGCTGATCCTCGGCCGCTTACTTGGGCGCATCCATGCAACCGGCGCGAGTCGGCCATTCAAACACCGACCAACCATCAGTTGTGCCAACTTCGGGCACGATTCAGTGGCGATCATTGGCGGGCGTTTTATCCCCGTAGAATTATCTGCGGCCTACGACTCTCTGGCCGAGCACTTGTTAAGCAAATTAGATGCTATTTTCGCGAGCGTGGGCGATATTAAACGCATCCGCGTACACGGCGATTGTCACAGTGGCAATATTCTGTGGCGCGATGAAACGCCGCATTTCGTCGATTTCGATGACGCGCGAATGGCGCCGGCAATTCAAGATCTTTGGATGTTGTTGTCCGGCGATCGAGAAAGACAGCGAGCGCAACTTTCCGAAATTTTGGAAGGCTACGCTGAATTCAATGATTTTCACTTTAAAGAGTTACAGCTCGTCGAAGCGCTACGCACATTACGGCTACTACACTACAACGCCTGGCTTGCCGAGCGTTGGGACGACCCCGCGTTTCCACGCACGTTCACCTGGTTTAACTCGCCGCGCTATTGGGAGCAGCATATTCTGGACCTTCGCGAGCAATACGCCGCCTTGGATGAGCCGCCGTTGCAGGTATTTAGCGGCTAACGCTCGCACCAAAGCGCCTGTCGGACTTAGGTGTTTGTCATGAGAGAAAGTCCGGTTTGAGTTATTTCGAGTGTCCCCTTGCAGCGAATAGTCATTCGCTTTACCAACAAAGTGCACTGAAAATGGCCATGCCCGGCTGTTCGGCAGTTCTACAGGGAACGTCGTGGGTACGATTGGGGGAGATACAACCGCATGGATGGACGAGGTAGCACTGAGCCTGGAACCGAAGTCGAGAGCGACGCGGGAGCTGTTCCTATGCAGAACACCTTCAGCCCTGCGCGCTCCTAGAAACCGCGAAATTTAGCCGGGCGTTTTTCGCGAAATGCGGTGGTGCCTTCTTGAAGATCGGCCGTTTGACCTAAACTATGAAACGACGTCGACTCGAGTCGCAATGCTTCATCAAGACTCATTCCCTGTGCTCGTACCATGACATCTTTCGCAAGTTGCTGCGCCAATGGTGCACGCGACGCAAGATGTGCGGCATAGCCGAGTGTCTCGTCTAAGAGTGATTGTTGAGGATAGATCCGATTAACCAATCCAATACGCAAAGCGTGGGTCGAATCGAAGCGGTCGCCGGAGAGGATCATTTCCATCGCGTTTCCAGCTCCGACAATCTCGCGCAAGCGGATCAACCCGCCATCACAAGGATGGAACCCCCAGTTGACGTCTTGAAAACCAAAGGCCGCCTGTTCGGCACAAAACCGGATGTCGCATGCGAGCGCGAGTTCAAAACCACCGGAAATCGCAAAACCGTTTACGGCGGCAATGATCGGCTTGGCAATGTGTAAGTTTCTGGTGATGCCTCCGAAACCGGGGCCTTGAGTATATTTCGCGTGAAATTCGGGTGCTGGGGTCGTCGCGTAATTCATCGTATAGGTTTTTAGGTCGGCGCCCGCGCAAAAAGCCTGAGAGCCACTACCCGTGATCACGGCCACTCTGAGCTCCGCAACGCGAGCAAACTCTTGCCACGTCGCAACCAACAAATCGTTGGCTGCAAAGTCCAATGAATTCATAACGTCCGGACGATTAATCGTAATTAAGGCCACGTGGCCGATCCGCTCAAGCGAGATATCTTCAGACATGGGCAAGCTCAAGATCAGCCACAGCGGACCTGCCCGGCTATGCGGCGCCGGTCTGTTGTGCCCATAAGCCTTGTGCTTGTTCCCAGCCCACGACTGCTATGGGCGAGCCGTCTTCTTCAATAAATTGCAGTGGTCCCATGAATGTCATGTAGAACTCGCTATCCATGGGGAAAAAAGTTTGATCGTGACGCGCGTTGCACGATTCGTAACCGTAGCCCATGGCGAGCGCGGTTGCACCGCCTTCTTCGACCCCATCGCGTACTTCCATTTTTCCTTTCGTGAGAAGATATTCGCCTGGCCCAACGTGAACGTGTCGGTTAAAAGAGGAGCCTTTTGGGCAGTCGAAAATAGCCGTCCACGCGCCAGATTCGGGTGATACATGCAGCAATTTCCAGCGAATCCCGCCTTCGGACAGCGTATCCGGAAACGGCTGCCATTCGGTTGCATCAATCTGGACATATTCTTCTTTAACGTGTGTTTTCATCGCATTCTCTCCAAGCCCTTAGTCTGCTTTGGCAATGATTAATCGCCGCGTGTTAGGTTCGCCGAATGTTAAGAATATACCGGCCGAATAAGCAAATCGATACTATCTGTTAATCCGACGCACGAGTCGAGCCGCGCTCGACCTCGGCGAAGTGGAATAAATCACGCTACTGGGGCTCGGTATAATCTTCCTTGGCCACGCGCGATAGCGCAGTCGCCATTTTCCGCGCCTGCGAATCGCCCTCATGCGTTTCGCCGAAATAGACGTTGCGAATGACGCCGTGCTTATCGATGAGAAAAAATGCCGGCCAAAATCGATTTTCCATGGCATTCCAATAGGAATAATCGTTATCGACCATAATCGGGCAGGTGAGCCCGAATTCTTCGATCTTGGCGGCGACTTTTGTAGGGTCACGTTCGTGATCGAATTCTGGCGTGTGCACGGCAATGATCGTCACGGGTCGATCGGCAAAACGTTCTTGGAGCGTCTTTAACCATGCGATCGAACGAAAGCAACTAGGGCAGCCGAGCGTCCAAAATTCCACTAACGCGACTTTTCCGCGCAGATCTTTAAGCGATAACGGCGCGACGTTAAACCAGTCGCGTTGTTCTGAATGTGAGAAATCAGGCGCTGACTGATTGAGTAGACCATGACGTTCGCCTGCGTGGATCGTCGATACTGACGCACTGACTAGCAAGACGAACGCGAACAACTCCGTACTAACTTTCCGCACGGTCATCGCGAATCCACCCTTTAGCCACCTCATGAGCGAGCTACGGTGCCGCGAATAATTTTTCTTGAACAGCGCTGAATCGCTCGGCATCACGCAGCATTCCAGGATAAGCAAGCGAAGTCTGGTCGGCGAATTCGGCGAGACGATCGATGCGCTCACGCGTAGGCGGGTGGGTCGAAAACATCAATGATCCGCGCGGTTCGGAAATATCGATCGACTCTAAAGTCGTTAAAACCAATACTAAACCTAAGGGATCGTAACCTGCGCGAGCGGCGATAATCATTCCGACCTGGTCGGCCGACAACTCGTCCGATTGATCCAGACCACTCGAATACAACTTAATTCCGGCGCCCATGATTGCATTGGTAACAAGCGGGTTCTTCGCGACATAGTCACTCGCCATGTTTGCAGCGGCATCGCGAGCGAGCGCTGCACGTGCTTGCCCCATGATTGCTTTAAGGTGGTGCTTTTCGACAACATGCGCAATTTCATGCGCGAGAACGCCAGCGAGCTCGTCTTCGGAACGCATCAATCGCATTAAGCCCGCCGTGATGACGACGTTACCCCCTGGGGTCGCAAATGCGCCCAGAGATTCGGTATCCACAATGGCAAATCGCCATGGCAAGTCCGGCCGTTCCGTTTGCACCGAAAGCCAACGACCCACGCGATTTACATAACTTTGCACGGCCGGATCATCGAGTGGGCGCATCGCGCCGAGTAGCCGTGCAGTCAGATCGTCGCCTAATGCGATTTCCTGTTCGAGCGGTAGCTCGGTCGTACTAGCGATGAGTTTCTGGCCGACTTCCAGGGCCTTGTTAATATCAAGTTTACTGACCGCATCGGTAAGTTTGCCAAAATCAAACGCGGCGGCCGACGTGGCAAGCACTGACGTTATGAGAGCAACCACGCACCCGCCAATCCATTGCCGGGTACTCATTGCCTCTCTCCCGCATAGGGAACATGACGTGCGCTAAGGCCGCCAGCGCGGGCAAACATTTCCGCATCTGCCGTAGACATCGCGTACTGACTAATTGTGGCTAGAGCGTTTGCGTCCGCCGGGGCTGTCTCGATTTCTGCAACGGTCAAACCGCGTATGCCAATTGTCGAGCTTGATCGTTCTGTCGTACGTGAACTCGGCGAGCGAAAACTGCTTAAAAACCCGCTGACTGATCGAGAGAATCCGGCGAATCCACCACCGCTCGAACGTCCATTCGGCATGTTCGATACCGTGCGAGAATCTCCGAAACGCAGTTCCGTGAATCGCAGCCAGCCGCTCGACTGCTCAACCTGCCCGGCTACACCGAGTCTTACCCAGAGTCTTCGGCGTTCGAATATTTCGACTTGCGTGTTCGCACCGAGTGTCACGACAGCGCTGCTTGCGCGTGTCGGCTCGCTACGCAATACGGTCTCACGAATGGTTTTGGCGCGGTCGATGACCTCTTCGGAGCCGCTGCACGCCAAGCTAGCAAGCAATCCAATGGCGAATGCGAATATTCGAGTTGAATTCATTAAAAATACTGTCCGAAAGGCCATGAAAATAGGGCAAATCTAGATTTTTTTGTATTATCTCAGAATTATCAGCAAACAACTTTGGGTTGGATCCGATTCTAGCCGAACGATATTTTCAAACAACTGTACGCCCCAACGCCTTCGGCCTTGGCGCTCCGCAAATGCGCGGGATTACCCGACGGGTGGCAGGCAAAATTTTACACTGTGGGGACCTTCCATTGGCTCTCCGGCAAACCATGCAGTTGTTCAACCGATTAATCTTCAGCATTGCGTTCTCCTTCGGCGCGTTGAGTTTAAATGCATCCGCCGAGCAGGTAAGTTTATATGACGCGAGCCAGGGTAACGTGCCGGGTCAGTAAGGCAATCTGATTTTATGCAAGAACGGGATCTCACGAGCCCTAGTCGCTAGCGGCGTTGACCTCGATTCGACCCCTGTGGACGGGGGTCGAGGCGGTTATACGAAGACAGTTTCAATTGACCTTGAGCGGGACCTGGGGATTAACTTGGATTTTGCCTTGCAAGTTCAATCCGAAAGTCATCTTGGGAACGCCGATCGCGCGGGCTTTTCGACCATTCTCCTCGCGAACGCTCTACTCGGAATCGAACTCGGTTTTGGGAAGGCTCGATCTTTGCGTAAGAGACGAGTTTCACGCGCGCCGAGAATGTTCTCTTTTGATACGACGAATGCGCTGACGGATTATTCGTTACAGATACTTGGCACTCACTATTCGCTACTTGCGAATGGACAAGCAATATTGGGTGGCCTGCTAAGCGACTATTCGAGCAGCGGGGGGATATTCATTTATCAACAACCTAACGTTCTTCTTTATTGGCGACGTCACTCTCACTACCAGCGTCGTTCCAATCCCACCAAGCATTCTACTGATGGTGAGTGCGTGCCTAGCGCTCGCGAGTCGACGGCGAATTCGAACATAGTCACCGCAGCCACCTATTTTTGCCGAGGCGCCCGAGTGATCGGTAATGATAGCTCGCTCGGCGAAAAATCGTCGAAAGCACACACCGCAAGGACGACGACTCTACACACTCGGCTAGGTTAACGTAGGGTCGATCTGGCGCGTACGATTTGTTGACGCGCAGACCTGACCCAATATGCCGACTTTGCACCCGAATGAGTTAAGACGACTGGCCGACTAAAAAATCCCCTTATGCTGCACTCCGTCAACTGCCAGCATGGCGCCAGATACCCACTGGGCTTTCGGCGAAGCAAGAAATACCACGGCTGCGGCGACTTCTTCTGCGCGCCCCATTCTGCCAGACGGAATAGACGCTAAGGTTGCATCGTACATCTTGCGATCATGCTGCTTGACCATGTCCCAAACACCCCCTTCGAACTCGATTGAGCCCGGCGCTACCGTGTTCACGCGAATTTTCTTCTCTGCGAGTTGCGCGGCCATCGTCTTAGCGTGTGAGATCAATCCTGCTTTAACCGCGGCATAGGCTGGCGGCCAGCCACTTTCCAAGCCCGAGCATGACGATATGTGGATGATGGACCCGGAGCCTCGTTGTTCCATCCACGGTACGACTTGCCAGCTCGCGCGCACAGTCGCCATCATGTCGGTATTGAGGCTCGCTTCCCAACCGGCTTCGTCATCGGTCATGCCGAAACCGGACGGGTTATTAACTAGGATGTCCGTTCCACCCAGTGCCTCATTAGCGGCGTTTAAGAACCCACTTAGCGAGGCGGCGTCCGAGACGTCGCAACTCGCGGCGTAGACTGTCACGCCGCGAGCTCGCAACTCTGCAGCCGTGCTATCCAAAGCCTCTTGGCCGCGCGCGCAAATTGCTACATTCGTGCCTTCGGCAGCGAACTCGAGCGCCGTTGCGCGCCCGATACCGCGACTCGCACCCGTAATGATTACGTTTTTCCCGGCTAAGCCTAGATCCATGATCGTCTCCTTTTGTAATGACTGGTGATTAAAATTTGAGCACTGAGCGATTCGCCTGTGCGCGACAAAAGTGCAGGTTTCACGGCACCGCATTGTACTATCATCTATCTGATAATAATGGCTGTACGGGAAAACTATTAGCGGTGTCCCTGCCACCCAAGTTCCAACAACCTGGGTCGCATGGCATGTTTAAGTTCTTCGCTGATCGCCATTGAACGAGAAGGGAAAGTAACAATGTGGATTCTCATCACGGTAGCCAGCGTTCTGGTCGTAGGCTGGGTGGCGATACAACTATTTCGTTGGCCGCTATTCAACTTAGCAATGCGTGCCCAGCGCATGCGATCCGGCTTAAAAGAAAGCACCATTCGTATCGATGATCACGATATCGTCTATCTCGAAGGGGGCCAAGGTGAACCCCTGGTTTTGCTCCACGGGTTCGGCGCGAATAAAGACAATTGGTCGCAGATCGCACCACTCCTTGTGCCGCACTATCGTCTCATTATTCCGGATCTCCCTGGTTTTGGCGATTCGACCCGCAACACGGACGCACGCTACGGTGTTGACGAGCAGCTTCGGCGATTGCAACAACTGATCGAGAAGCTTGAACTCGGGCCAGTGCATCTCGGCGGCAATTCGATGGGAGGGTATCTCGCTGGTCTTTACGCCGCGCGCAATGCCGACGCCGTGAAAAGCCAGTGGTTACTCGCACCCGCGGGTGTCATTGGCGCACAGCCTAGCGAATATTTCCGCTGCATAGAGGCTGGCGAGAACCCGTTGTTGGTTGATTCACCAGCAGACTTCGAACGACTTATGCAGATGTGCTTTACGAAAATTCCCTATGTTCCAAAGGTTTTTCAACGCTGCTTGTGCGAACGGAGTGTTCGCGAGCGCAGTTTCAACGAGAAAATTTTCGGCGAACTATTTACCGACCCCCCTGGATTAGAAGACGAGCTCAAAGGATCGCAGACGAAAACCCAAATCGTGTGGGGTGACAACGACCGGATTCTACATGTGTCTGGTACCAAATTGCTTGGCGACATTATCCCCCATGCCGAAACGATCGTAATGGAAAAAATGGGCCACTGCCCAATGCTCGAACGCCCGGTTGAAACCGCGGCAAACTATCTAAAATTTCAAGGCGCAGGATAAGCGCGCAAGAGGTGGATTAGCATGTCCGTAACATTTAGTCGATTCGCCGAAGCCGTCAAACCCGAAGGCGCATTTGAAGTTCTGGCGCTCGCAAAAAATTTGATCGCTAAGGGCAAACACGTCATCGAACTCGAGATAGGTGATAGCCCGTTTGCCACGCCATCAGCGGCGATTACCGCCTGCATTACCGCTATCGAGCAAGGCAACACACACTATGCTCCATCGAGCGGCCTACTCGAGTTTCGCGAAGCTGCGAGCGAATACGTTAATCGCGAATTCGGTTTGCAGACCGGCGCGGAGCATATCGTTGCCGGACCTGGCGCCAAAACGTTTCAAACCTTATTTGCCGAAAGTTTCTTAAACCCCGACGATGGTGTTTTAGTGTTCAGCCCATACTTTCCAACCTACCCATCGAGCATTGAGCGACGCGGCGCACGGTTGGTGCTCTCGTCACTCAAGCAAGCACGACGATTTCGACCGAACATCGATGACATCGATAATTTTCTTCATCACGATCGTTCGCCCAAGGCGATCTATTTGAATAGCCCACATAACCCGACCGGCGGTATCGCGACGCACGAGGATTTGGCCGCCATTGCGGATTTAGTCCGCGGTCGCGACATTGCGGTGTTTTGCGACGAACCGTATGACCAGATGGCGTGGACCGACAAACATCATTCCTTGCTTGCCGAACCCGGCATGTTGGATCACTGCGTCGGCGCCTACACATTCAGCAAATCGTTTTCTATGAGTGGCTGGCGGCTCGGTTTCTCTGTGAGTTCTGTGCCAAGCGCACAGATGCTCGCGAAGCTCACCAATACGACATTGTCCTGTGTGCCACCGTTCGTGCAATTAGCAGGAGCGGCCGCATTACGGTTGGCGCTCGACGAGCGCGATGCAATGATGCAGGAATTCCGCACCAAGGTTTTCGACCTCGTCGGTCGACTGAATAACATCCCCGATGTCACGTGCCTTGAGCCAGGTGGCAGCTTCTACGCCTTCCCTTGTGTCGCGGAAATTTGCAACCGCCATCACATCACATCTCACGGGCTTGCGATGTTTCTACTCGAAGCAGCTGACGAAAATCGCGGCGTTGCGTGCCTGGGCGGTGAATGTTTCGGTGACGCGGGAGGCGGTTTTTTGCGCCTAAGTTGCTCTGAACCAGCGGCGCGAATCGTTGAAGCCGTCGATTTTATTGGAGCCAGTTTTTTGCAAAGTGACCGACTCGCGCGCTACCTGCACGAAAAACCACAATTTCGATTGCTCAACGCCTACGTCGTTTAGCGCGCAACGAGATACCTCGCCTACTTACTACGCCGAGGGCACCCGCTTTGCATTCGTTTGACCGTGCCGTTCACGGTCTCGAAACGGATGTTGTTATTAGGCGCTCGATTTCGTTGTGCATCCGCGCGTCGAGCGCGCCCTGATCATCGGCGGCATGACGCGCTGCAAACGAGGCAGCTGCGTCACGATAACGTTTATCAGACAACACTTGGCGAACTCCGGCCAGGAGTTGCTTTTCGTTACTGTAGTCCACGATGACACCCGCACCAAAGGCACGCACGGCCTCCGCAAAAAGACGTTGTTCCGGATGCAGTGGCGCCAGTACACATGGCATGGCAGCTAGTAGAAATTGCGCCATCGTAGTATACGTCGCGTTAAGCAGCGCAAGGTCTGCGGTTTTCGCGACGATATTTAGGTCCAGCATTTCATTCGTAAAGTGGATCTTGTCGCTGCTGGCCTGCTCGACGATGTGGCGTGGCAAATTGCTGTGATATACCAGCATGGAAACAGATGAAGCGTTAATGCCGACAAAGAATTCTGCGAGACGCGGACCCGGTTTTAAATACGCATAGAGTCGTGGACCAGGTGCGCTAGGCCAAACTGGATCGGCGCCACTTGCTTCGATCGGGATCCCTTAGTGCTTGAAATTTGGACGCTCGCCGTGATGGTCGAATTCCGGAAAAGTGATCAACAAATTCCCAACTGTTGCGGCGTAGAGATCACTAGCGGAGCGCACTGGCGGTTTGTCGAAACGTGCGAGTAGCGCATTGAGGTGCCTGAAAATCGTTTGCTCGTATTGTTCCAGCGACGATGTGGCGGCCTGATTTAGATTAAGCCAAAAGCACGGTAACGGTCGATTAAACAGTGGTAACTCAAAGCCACTGCCTACTGTGACACATCTTATTCCGGCGGTTAGCGCGGCAAGCACCGCGGTCCGGCTATGGTCCGCGATGACATAATCGATTTTTGATGCATCAAACAACGCAGGTCATGCGCGTACTAGGGCTAAAAGCGCACCCTCAGAACCAAAGCCGACGTTATTGAGAACGTGTGCAAAACCAACGGTCGGTTGAATCGCTTCGCTGCTCAGACCGAATTGAAACGGTGCTTGATAAACTCGATTCAAGCTGTCGCCGAATAAGGGTCAGACGGGTAGCAGAATTCCCGACGCCAGATTGACATCGTGTCCCGCGCCGCGTAAATATGCGGCGCTAAGCGCCCGAGGTGACCGAGGCCTTCGCCGAGCTCCCAACAGCATAGAATATTCGCCTTAATAGGCTTGCTAATCGATTCCGGTTAGATTAGTTCCAGCAAATTTATCACAGATCAATCGACCGATTTAAATGTTAGGCAACTTCGTCCGGGCGATTAACGAGTGCAATCCACGACAACATCGCCAAGGCCAAAATGATTAACACCATGCCAACGGTCTCATTCGGATCCATGCGATCGCCGAGGTGATAGGCAGATGAGGCTGTCGCAAAAACGGGGATTGCGAGTAACGTGATACTTGCAACGCCGGCGGACAGACGCTGCAACAAATAGAACCACACAACCCACCCGAGCCCAGATGGCAGAACTGCGGTGAACACGAGTACGCCGAGAAATTCGGGTGTCCAAACGGTTGGCGGTTCGCCGCTGGATAGGGCAATTGGGATCAAGACAACCGATCCGAACAGCAACTGCCACGCAGTCAATGAGATAAGGTCGACATCGGCGTGACGTTGCATTCGTTTGACGATGATGGCGCTTGCAGCCCATGCAAAACCGGCCAACAAAGCGATCAGCTTGCTTTGGACGGAGCCGCTCAGTGCCCACGGCTCTAATATCGAAATTAAGCCCACCGCGGCTAAACCGACCGCCCAATACTGCGTCGCGACCAACCGCTCGCCGAGCAAGAATGCGGCAAGCAGGATTGTCCAAAATGGCATGGTGAAAACCAGTACGGCACTACGTCCTACGCCACCATCAACCAAAGACAACTGAGAGCAGGTCACGAAAATCGTGGTTTGGACGATCCCAAGCATGATTGTTTCTGGGATCCTGACGGGTCGGAGCCGGCGACCCAGTATGGGCAATACCGCTAATAGAACCACCGCCGCCAAGAATGTGCGTTGAGCCGCGAACGTAATCGGGCCAGCGTTGGCCAAGGCGATTTTCATCATCACCCAGCTGTGACCCCAAATTACGATCAGGAATAAATAGGCCAGCGGTACGAAGCCACGAAACCTCAACAAACTATGCTGCGTGTTGGGGGCGAGGCACTAGTGATGTAGTTACAACGCGATGGCGCATTCGAATACGCGACCGTTCGAACGCGCGCGGCGATCGTTACGTGTTGGTCATCCAAAAGCCGGTCCGGCGAATTGACTCGCACGTCGTTCTTCTAGTGGCCAATGTAGAAAAGTCGCGACGACTGATAAGCCAACGGCCAATACCCACATGGAATCATAGGAGCCGGTTCGTTCATATAGGTACCCTCCCAACCAGACACCGACAAATGCGCCAAGTTGATGTGCCATAAACACGAAGCCGAATAAAGTTCCGAGATATCGCGTGCCAAACATCACGGCGACCAATCCCGACGTAAGCGGTACTGTAGACAACCACAACAAACCTAAAGTCGCTGCGAACAACAAGACGGCAGTGTCCGACTTACCCGATACTAAAAAAACGGCGATGGCTATCGCGCGCGCAGCGTAAATTGCGCTTAGCAGAATTCTCTTGCTATACCGCCCACCGAAAATTCCTGCACTAAAGGCGCCAAAAATATTAAATAAGCCGATCAAGCTAAGCGCCCACGCAGCCAAACTGGAACTGATTCCAATGTCGCTAAGATAAGGCGGGAAATGCGCCATGATAAACGACACATGGAAGCCGCAGACGAAAAAGCCACTGACAAGCAGCACGTAACTGCGGTGGCCAAACGCTGCATACACGGCAGCTTTTAATGATAAAGGCGGCTCAACATCCGCGTTAGGGCGCTGGGAATCGGCCGCAAACGGCACCGCTAACACGATAACCGTAAGCACCGTTGCGGCCATACACCACAGCGCCACCGGCCAACCATAATTTGCGATGAACCCCTGACCAATAGGGGCAAACAGAAACTGTCCGACACTGCCAGCTGCGGTGGCTATTCCAAGTGCCGCTGAACGGCGGGCCGCCGGCACGAGTCGACCAAGGGCGGCCACCACGACGGGAAAACCTACACCAGAGAGTGAAATTCCGACCAACAATCCAGCCGTGAGGTAAAGCGATTGAGGTGTTGTAGAGAACGGAATCAGCGCGAGTCCTAAAGCGTATCCGCACGCGCCGATGACAATAATTCGGCGACAACCGTAGCGATCCGCCAAGGCGCCGGCCGCCGGTTGCAGTAGGCCCCAGACCAAGTGTTGAATTCCAATCGCCAACGAGACAACGTCGCGCCCCCAGCCATTGGTAAGCGAAATCGGATCCGTAAATAAGCCGAGTGTACTGCGCGGGCCGAGAACCAAGATCGCGATAAGACTCGCACTGAGGACGATTAAATTAGGCCGATTGATCCAATAATCGCGGTTCGAGGCTGGCTTCACGTTACGGAAAACGTCCGGGCTTTGGGCAAGCGCGCACCCTACGCGAATCCGAATATTGTGAATAGCGATTTATGACCGCGCCACAGCAATAATTTCGATCTCTGCGCGATGCATTGATTTGGCTACGTGCGGATGCCATTCTAAAGCTCACATTAGGATTACTTTCGGAGTTGAAACATGCGCGTCGGTTATTTTCCTTGCACCCAAGATGCACCAAACGGCGCTAACGTCGCCACCATGATCGATGAGATCATTGAACAGGCCAAAATGTGCGAATCGGTAGGGTTCGACGGTTTCTTTTTCACCGAACACCATCAACAAGAAGACGCCTACCTCCCGGCACCGGTGTTAATGGCTGGCCTCGTCGGCATGCATACAACAACACTGAATGTCGGAACGTGCGTTTTGCTAATGCCGCTATACCATCCGATCCGACTCGCCGAAGACATCGCGGTAATCGATCAGGCGACAAAAGGTCGTTTCTTGGCCGCAGCCGCTGGCATCGGCTATCAGCCGGCAGATTTCGACGCGTTTGGCGTACGCCAATCACAACGCGTAAGACGTACTGAAGAGGGTGTTGATATCTTGAGGCATGCCTGGAGTGGCGAAAAGTTTAGCTATCCAAGCAAATATCACACGATCGAAGACGTGCGCGTTACCCCGCGGCCCTACCAAGACGGCGGCCCGCCGATCTGGTTAGCCGGTTGGTCGCCGCCAGGATTGGCGCGCGCTGGGCGTATGGCCGATGCCTGGATCGCTGATCCAATCCAATCCATTTCCGTCATTAAGGACTACGCAGACCAGTACCGCGCTGAAGCGAAGAAACATGGACGCGACCCCTCTATTATCTTGATGCGCGACTGTGTGATTGGCACGAGCCGCGAAGACACCATCGCCAAAAGCAAACCCACCATGGATACGCACCGCTGGTACTACGAATTTGGCGGCTATATTCAAGACGAACACACTAAAGATCTAAAGGGGCCGCAAGACCTTACTTTTGAGATCGCGTCCAAAGAACGCTTAATCGCCGGCACCCCGGAAGAATGTCTAGAACAATTGTCGATGTGGTCCGAAGTTGTGCAACCCGATTACTTGATGTTGCGCATGCGCCAAGCGGGCGGACCGCCACAAGCCGAGGCGCTAGAGGACATTCGTTTGTTTGGCGAAAAAGTCATTCCGAAACTGTGATGCGACAAATCGTATGAATAACGGTGTCAACCAAATTGTGCCGTTGTATGGCATCGGCGATGCGTCTTACCAAGCGGCAGGCGGAGATATTGGGATCCGTCGCTTGGTTGACGCATTTTACGATGCGATGGAAACCTCGCTGCAAGCGAGAATAGTCCGCGACATGCATCCTGATGATTTGACGACATCGCGAGACAAGCTTGCACGGTTTTTATGCGGTTGGTTAAACGGTCCGAACCGATATAACGAAAAATATGGGACGATAAGCATCCCGTCTGCACACGCGCATTTGGTGATCGGCCCTGCGGAACGCGATGCTTGGCTAAATTGTATGGAACGCGCCATTAGCGAGCAGCCTTACCCAGACGATTTCAAAACGTATTTGTTAGATCAACTAAAAGTGCCGGCCAATCGGGTCACCCAGGACGAGGCGAGTTAAATCGCGATTAAGGAAATTTGCGCTAAGGGAATGAAAACGACGACAAGATTTGCCATATGGGCCGCGCTAGTTTCTTTTTCGACAATCGCTGCCGGATACTCGGCCTATGGCCTGGGGCAGCTAGAATGCAAGACCTACCTTGATCGACGCGGTGAAGATCAAGAAAAACAAGATCTGACGAATACGTCGTACATTCACGCTTACCTGTCTGGGTACCTCACGGCTGGAAATACAATGTACGGTCTAGTCGGAGATAGCGCAAAAGATGTATCGATAGACATCCACAAGATGGTGCAGTGGCTGGACGCTTGGTGTTTAAAGAACACGACGACGTCGGTATCGGTAGCCTTGGAATCATTTTGGGTTGAAGCGGCAAAAGCAAAAGAACAACTCCAACGTACGAATCCTACGCAAAACCGTCGATAGTTAGCTCCCACCCGATGCGCACGACGCACGCTGGGATCGTCGGTTAAAATTAATCATCTCTACACGACAATATAAGGAACGCGTTGCAATGAATGGCGCTGAAGCCCTACTCAAGACACTGGTCGACGCCGGAATCGAAATTTGTTTCGCAAATCCCGGAACCTCGGAAATGCATCTCGTGGCCGCCATCGGACGCTCGAACGAAGTCCGGCCCATCTTGTGCTTGTTTGAAGGCGTGGTCACCGGCGCCGCCGATGGCTATGCACGTATGGCGGATAAACCGGCGATCACCTTGCTGCACCTCGGGCCGGGCCTCGCCAATGGTATGGCGAACCTGCACAACGCGAAAAAAGCTCACGTGCCGATGGTTAATATTGTGGGTGACCACGCGCCGTATCACTTGCCGCACAACGCGCCACTGACATCCGATGTAACCGCGCATGCGAAGATTAATTCCGCCTGGGTAAAAACATCGACCTCTGCTGACAACTTGGCGAAACTCGGCGCAACTGCCGTTCAGAAAGCCAGTGTCGGTACGGGCCGAGTTGCGACCTTAATCGCGGCGGCAAATCACGCTTGGGAACCAGCAGAAAAATCCTATCGGGCACTCAAGCCTAAGAAATTGCCAAATGTCTCTGCCGAGGTCGTAAGCACGATCGCGGACTTACTGCGCAATGGAAAAAAAACCGCAATCGTGCTCGGCGGCCACGCCTTGCGCGAGGACGCGCTTGTTTTAGCCGGACGCATTGCCGAGAAGACGGGGTGTCCCTTGTTTGGCGAAACCTTCCCTACTCGCCACCAGCGCGGAGTCGGGCGAGTGAGTATCACCCGGATCCCTTACTTCGCAGAAGTCGCGCTCAATGTACTCGAGGAGTACGAACAATTTATTTTAGTTGGCGCGGCGACGCCGGTCGCGTTTTTCGCCTATCCGGATACACCCAGCGTCCTTGTTCCGCCGAACGCTAATGTCACGACTCTTGCGAGCATCGACGAAGCTGTGTTGCCTGCACTCAGCGCATTAGCTGACGCGCTTGGCGCTGGCGCTGGCTTAGAAGTCCGACAAGATAGTGTGTTGCCGGATGCACCCACCGGTCCGTTAACCGCCGGGACTATCGGTGACACCATCGCATCCCTGCTCCCAGACAACGCGATCATTTCAGATGAAGGCATCACCTGCGCCGCTGAAGTATTTGCACGCACAGCAGGCGCGGCGCGACATGATTGGTTAGCCATTACCGGCGGCGCGATCGGGCAAGGTCTACCGGTTAGTTTCGGCGCAGCAATCGCGTGTCCAGACCGGAAAGTCGTCGCCTTACAGGCCGACGGCAGCGCGATGTACACCGTGCAGTCGCTGTGGAGTATGGCGCGCGAGAATGCCGACGTTGTGATCGTGCTACTCAACAACGATAGCTACGCGATTTTAAATATTGAACTTGCGCGCCTAAAAACCGGTAACCCAAGCGATAAAACCTTGTCGATGCTCGACATCGGGCACCCGTCGCTCGACTGGCAAAGCATCGCTGCCGGTATGAGTGTCAGTGCGAGCCGCGCGGAAACTGCAGAAGAATTTCATGCGCAATTTGAGGCGGCGATGAAAACCAAAGGACCACACCTCATCGAGGCTGTGATCAAACAAGATATGGCAGCGATCTTCTCGATCGAAAACTAGCAGCGCTGCTAACTCGCGCCGACTCGAGCACGCAAGAACGGCATCACAATTTCGCTGACCGCCTGCGGATTGTCCGCGAACGGCCAGTGCCCACTGTCCTCAAGATAGACAATATCCGCTCGCGGGAATACGTCACGTTGCGCTTCGGCAAATCGATGGGGAACGTACGGATCGGCTTTGCCCCATACGACCAGCGCGTCCAAGTCTAGTGGCTTTAGTGCCTCGGTTAATTCGCGCGCTGCGCCACCGAGGTCAGAAGTAGCGCGATAAAGCTTCAGCACGGCGCGCTTGGTCCCTTTATCGAGTGAAGAAAACATACGGTCGACAAACTCGCGCGGCAGTCCACGCGGATTACCATGTTTGAGAGCAAGGTCGAATCCGAAGCGAGTGGTGATCGCCTGAGAAATTTCGCCGATGATCGGTGTGCGCCACAGGCGCGCCAAATAATGCCACTGATAACCCGGCATCACCCCGATATTAAATAAGGTGACGCTCGCAACTTTACTTGGATTCGCGGCTGCCCAGGCTAGTCCCCAGGGTCCACCGAAGTCGTGCAACACCAGATGCACCTTAGTTAAGCCGAGCGCGTCGACCAGCTTAGCGAGGTGAGCAGCGTATCCTGGGATGGTGTGGGTAAAGTCCTCCGATTTTTCCGCGCTGCCGAATCCGGGCATATCCGGTGCTATGGCGCGACCAAATTCGGCGACACCGGTCATTAGGAACGACCAGTCTGCACCGCAACCTGGATTGCCGTGCACGAACAGAACAGCTTCCTGTGCATCACCACCCGTATCGAACACAGGCGTGCGCGTCCCATCCAATTGCATTTGGTGTTGCTTCATGTCCGTGACGACCTGCTTATCTTTATTAACGGATAACCAGGATCGCAGGAACTCGTGTCGAAATCCAACGCAAGCTGGGCACGGATAAACCCGACCCAGCTTACGGAGCGCAGCAACTCCCCTAGTGCACGCCGCCAGCGTTAGCTGGAGGCTGACTGTTTAGGAGCTTAGTTGCGGCGTAGGGCTTGCGTTGGTAAGTTTAAGAGGGGGTGACGTTCTCGGCTTGCGGGCCTTTCTGTCCTTGGGTAACTTCCATCGTTACCATTTGACCTTCTTGTAGGCTCTTACGTCCTTCGCCATTGATTGCACTGTGATGCACGAATACGTCTTTGCCGTTTTCTTGCTCTATGAATCCATAACCTTTGTCATCGCTGAACCATTTTACGGTTCCGGTTACTCGCTCTGCCATATCAAACACTCACTTATTTCAAATTGCCAAGTTGTATTGGCGTTGTTGGGCGCTGATTCTCATGCTCAGCTGGCAATCATAATACGCATCTTTTCGCGTTGATTCTACGAAAATCAAGCGAAGGCGATCTTGGCCAAATTGGCGCAGCGCACAATAAACGCTGGCACCTCACCTCACACGCGACAAACCATGACCACACCATCTGCGATCCGTGTTCAGTCGTGATCCACAATCCGACCTCTTAACGACTTGGTCCTTCCTCGTTTAATTTTGGTATCCATGCGCCGTGCACGTGCGCCGCGACTCGGTTTCGTCGGCCGTCGACGCTTAGTCTCGACGGCAACGCTGCCAATTAGCTCGATCAATCGAGTGCGAGCGATTTCTCGATTGCGCTCTTGGCTTCGTGATTCCTGCGCCTTGATGACGATGACTCCGTCTTTAGTCACTCTGTAATCAGACAGACCAAGGAGCCGTTGTTTCAGTTGCTCGGGCAACGACGAACTTCGAATGTCGAAGCGCATATGAACCGCACTCGAAACCTTATTCACGTTTTGGCCGCCCGGTCCTTGGGCGCGTACTGCGCGCATTTCAAGCTCTTCCTCACCAACGGTGATGTGGTTATTAATTCTGAGCAACAGTGAGCGCCTCGCGGTTACGACGCCAGCAGATTCTAGTGGCCACCGCTGCGCGAAAAAATGCAGCCAGGGCGTTATCGAAGAACATCACGTGAGATCTTTCGAAGCGGCTACGTGGCTTGACGTTAGGATTGGGCCGCATTTGCGCAGTCGATGCATAGCAGTATTGAAGGATCGAACTCCAGACGTTTGCTTTCGACTACCTCACCACAACGAATACAGTCACCGTACTCATCACGCGCCAGACGCTGCAACGCGACCTCGATGCGATTTAACTCGACTTGGCGCCGCCGCTTAACCTCTAGCGACATGGCTTGCGCCTGCATAGCGTCCATACGCGATAACCGTCCAACGCGACTCTGATCAAGTTCGACAACTTCCGACGAATCCGCGCTACTTAGCTGGAGAGCAAGTAGCTCGTCTCGAATTTTTAGTAACTTGAATTTTATTGCTTCGTGGTCGATTGGATTGCCCTTCGTTTTCCGGGTGATTGAATTCGATTGAAAATGGAAGACATCACACGACGCGTAATGGGTCGTCGATATCAGAATCCAAAGTGTCGCGAACTCTCTGCGTCATTAAGTCGGTTCTAGCGCGTAGTGAATCGTCGATAAAAATTTAATCGGCAATTCAATCAATCTGTCCGGCCCGTGAGGAATCCTTCCTTGAAAACTGATCGCGTCGCCCTGTTCCAGGACGTAGGAATTTTTCCCAACGCGATACTCAATTTTCCCTTGCAACATGTATATGAATTCCGTTCCTTCATGCTGGAAACGAGGAAATAGTTCGGATTCGTCGTCCAAAGTGATCAAAAAAGGTTCGAATAACTTCTTCGGTCCCTGATCATAGGACAATAGCTCGTAGGAGTGTCCACGCTTAGTACCGCGGCGCGCTACGTCCATCCCCTGGCCACGTGGGACGAAATTCGCCCCGCCGTCTGGAATGTCGAAGTCTTTAAACAAGTTTGACAAAGACACGCCTAAAGACTGACAAATCCGTTGCAACGCATCGAGACTCGGCGTCGCTTGATCATTTTCGATGCGGCTGATCATACCGCGACTTACGCCAGATAATTCGGACACGTCTTGGATCGTTAAATGTTGATTCAAACGGTGCCGCTTTAACGTCATGCCAACAAACGCGCTAAGACCATTCGCGTCGGCGACATCTTCGCCGTGCACCTCGAGTGCCGGCGGACTAGAGGATTGGTTTGTCATTGTCACTAGCCAGCTTCTAGTAGAAATCTAAGTAGCGATTTACTTCCCAATCCGAGACGTGGCGAGAGTATTCGATCCATTCCATGCGTTTCACGTCAATAAACTCCCCAACGATCTCCTTGCCGAGCGCCGCGGCGAAAAATGTATCCGCCTCGAGTGCGCAGAGGGCTTCGCCAAGGTTTTGCGGCAACAATCCAATTCCCTGCTCGAGCCGATCTTTTTCACTCATCTCATAGAAATCGACGTTGTGCGGCGGACCAGGATCCAGCTCACGTTCGAGGCCGTCGAGCCCGGCGGCGATCATGGCCGCGCCAGCTAAGTACGGGTTGCAACATGAATCGGCCAAACGTAACTCCAAGTGCCCGTACGGCACTCGGATCATCGACGTACGATTGTTATCGCCATAGGAAATGAATGCTGGCGCCCACGTAGCACCCGACAACGCCCGCCCAACGACCAAGCGCGCATAGGAATTGACAGACGGGGCGCACAAGGCCGTGAGTGCCGGTGCATGCGCAAGTAGACCAGCGAGAAACTGGTAGCCTGTCTTCGATAATCCGAGCCCGTTCGGATCACTGTCATCGTGAAAAATATTCTTGTTGTCGGATGCGGCGATCGACACATGCATGTGCATGCCGCTTCCAGTACGGTCGCTAAACGGTTTCGGCATAAATGAACAAAGCAGTCCATGCTCGTGGGCGATTTCGCCCGCCGCCATGCGGAAAAAGACGAAGCGATCAGCAGACGTTAGCGCATCAGTGTAAGTGTAGTTAAGCTCGAACTGCCCGTTGCCGTCTTCGTGATCAATTTGATATACGTCAAAGCCAACCTGCTGCAAGCTACTCACCAATTCCTCAATGACCGCTCGGCTACGCGATAAACCTTTATAGTCGTAACAAGGTTTTTCCAAACGATCAGTGGGATCGGCGGGCGTGATCTGGCCATCGTCATGGCGTTTTAACAACATGAATTCGGGTTCGATGCCGGTGTTAACTGTCCAGCCACGAGCAGCAGTTTTTGCTAATTGGCGTTTCATTACCTCACGCGTATCGAACGGCCAGGGTTTTCCGTCGACCGTGCCGTCGCATACCAAGCGCGCGTAGCCTGGCTGCCACGGCACTAGGCACAAAGTATCTAAATCGCCGACCGCCATGAAATCATGATCTTGCGGGCCTTGGCCTAGGCCCCAGGCAGCAAATCCGGCGAAACCAGCACCGTCGGTCAAAATCATGTCTAAGTGTTCGACGGGCACGGACTTTGTTTTCGCGACACCGTGGATATCGACGAATTGCGCCAAGATAAATTTGACTTCGTTGGCTTTTAAAAAAGCTTTTGCCTCGCTTGGAGTCATGCCGGATCCTCATTATTTAACAACGCGCGGAAATCGTCATAGCCGATGACGGCCCCATCGCGCTCTAGGGCTATTGTGCTTAAAATCCCAAACAAAAATCTCGCGTCAGCCGGCGCGCAATTGATCCTGATGTGCATTGGATTTTGCTGTCGACGTATCGCAACTTCGCAATGCGCTAAGCGGGTCGCGATCCATGTCGTACCGGTCACGGCAGCGATTTCCATTGGGCAGAGTTCGGACAACATATCCGCAACGTAGGGACCGCCGCACGCTATTTCGGCCGCTTCATAATCGAGAACCAACACGTCCGCACGGCGCCCCTCGTCTAACTCAAACAATGCGTCGTAAGAGGATACGCCACAGCTGTCGATCAATAAGTACTGCTGCCTATGGAGACGCACGACAAGTGCACCTTTGTCTAATGATCGATACTCAAATAGGCGATCGGACACCTCGACACTGCGCTCCTTAAGCCAGCCTGGGGCCTTAGCACCGACGAATAATCGACGTCGGATCGCGCTAATGTCTGCAATATAATTCGGGTTCGGTAAGCCGCGATTCGATCGTAAGGCAATTCTCGTATTATGGGCGACACCGTGCTCAAAGTGACTCAACGGGTAAGCGGATAGCAGTGGACTTGTTCGAGTCATGTTGCTAAGCCTTGTTCCGTTTCGCTTGAAGAATGTTTTTGGCGTGAATTGTCCGGATCATAAAACGGCGTTTCAGCGACTGCTGCAGCAACTAGAGTTCCGTCGCTTAACCGTATCAACAAACCCTCGCCGCTCGCTCTCGCAGCGCCCCCTTCAAGCATCGCCAAACCGATCACCGCTTGGCAGTGCGGACTGTAGGCGACACTCGTCACGCGGCCCACGATCTGGTCGTCGGCAATAATGAGATGGCATTCACGGATCAGTCTTTCGGGATCCTCACGCGTGATGAAACCAACCATTCGGCGCGATCGCTGCTCTTTGAGTATTCTCAAGCTATGCCGACCGCTGAATTGCGCTTTAGAAAGGCTTACACCCCAGCCGAGATTCACTTCGAACGGGTTCGTTGTGCCGTCCGTATCTTGGCCAAAGATCAAATGACCTTTCTCAAGCCGTAACAAACGTTGTGCTTCGACACCGAATGGACCAATTCCAGCCTCGCGCCCGGCCTCACACAACGCGTTCCATACCGTTTGCCCGTGGCTGGCGGGAACGTGGATCTCAAATCCCAGTTCACCGACGAACCCCACTCTCATCAAGCGCGCACGAACTCCCCCGATAGTCGCTTCGCGAATAGCGAGGTAAGGAAACGCTGCATCTGAGATATCGTATTCGGTAAGTTGAGCGAGCACTTCGCGCGAACGCGGTCCGGCGAGGTTTAATGCGGCGACCTGCAAAGTCCGATCCATGATCGCTACATCCGAACCAAGTTGGTCCGCGAACAGCTGCAAGGATCTAACCACCGCTTGCGCGTGCGAGCTGGTGGCCGTGATGTAGAAGTGATCGTCGCTAAAGCGCGCGGCCACGCCGTCGTCGACCAAGGTGCCGCCAGCATCGACCATGAAGATGTAACGGGTCATGCCTTGTTTCAGTTTGGCAAACGAACAGGTGTATGCGTATTCGAGTAGCTTGATCGTGTCGGGCCCAAACAATTCGATTTTACCTAACGTCGATACATCGATTATGCCGACGGAATTGCGCACTCGATGGTATTCACGCTCGATAGTGGCTTGGGGCGAACCTGCGGCGTAGCTCATCGGTCTAAGCCAGGTACCCGCCTCTTGTAGATCCGCGTTTTCGGCCAAATGGTAGTCGTGCATCGGCGTCAACCATTGGCGGCGAACGCGGCGACCAGCCAAAACGCCTAGGGCAACAGGATAGGTAAAGGGGCGGGTGGTCGTGACCCCAATCGCTTGCACGGAAGTGCCCTGCAAATCGGCCAATATGCGAACGCCGTTCATATTCGACGTTTTGCCTTGGCTGGGTCCCATGCCAATCGTCGTATATCGTTTCATCAATTCGACGGAATCGAAACCTTCGCGGAACGCCACTTTCAAATCATTGACCGTTAAATCTTCGTCGAAATCGACAAAGTCTTTACCTTTAACGTGTGCGGTAACGGGGAAAACATGGGAATGCGGTTGCGCCGTTCGAACTTCAGGGGGCTGAACAGCAACATCACAACCGAGATAGTTCAACGCAGCACAGGCAGCGGCGGTACCGTCGCGCACATTATCTAGGTAGCCAAACACGCCGTTCACTCTACCGGCCACGAATAAACTTGGCGGTAACTCATGTGGGACGACTTGGCGGAGCGTTTGATCGTAGCGTAGCTGCACGCCGGCTTGATAGAGCAAACCAGCAGCAGGTGCCCAACCGACGCTCATGAGCAATCCGTCGCAATCGATGGTTTGCCGGTTGCCACCGTTGTTCGATTGCACAACAATTTTATTCAATCGATCGGCTCGACTGCTTGCTTGTTCAATAACCGCGTTCGGGATGATTTGAATACCTTGCTGGAGCGCGATTCTCGCCGCCTCGCCGCGACCATTCGGATCTTCGAGATCGACTATCGCTGCGATTTTTATCCCCGCGGCAAGGAGATCACTGGCGACCGCGTAGGCCTCATCGTTGCCGGCGAGAATCACTGCGTTGTCGCACGGCTTCACCGCATAGCGATGGACGAGCCGTTGTGCAGCGCTCGCGAGCATAACCCCAGGTAAATCGTTATTTCGAAAAACCGCCGGCTGCTCATATAGACCGGTCGCGAAAATGACTGTCTTCGCGCGTACATGAACGAGACCTTCCGGACCGACGAGGGGAACAGTGTTGTCGGCGTAGAAGCCGGCTGCGAAATATCCCGCAAATATCTCGACATTCGCCGCGCTTGTTAAGGATTCGAGTATCGCGGTTTTATCTGCTTGCGCGCTTAAGTCCCGGGCATGCAGATAATCGAACGTGCCGCCTAGGACGCCATTCTCGTCGACAATAACGACATCGGCTGCTTCGCCTACGCAGCGCTTTGCCGCCGCAAGTCCCGCCACCCCGCCGCCGATAATTAAAACGTCGCAGAATCGGTTGCGTCGCGAAAAGCGTACGCTTTTCGCATCTACCGAGATCTTGCCGAGACCAGCCATTGCCCGGATTAATCGCTCCCAGTACGGGAACAAAAATCGTGGGCGATAAAACGCCTTGTAATAGAAGCCGACCGGTAAGACCTTGGCAAATAATTGCACTACGCGCGCCAGATCCCAACGCAGGCCGCCAAAGGTATTGACCGCACGATAACTCTTGCCAGGGCTAAGCGGCTCAAGGTCGGCACGAATGTTCGTTCGCTCGCCGCAGCTAAGGAGTACGTTTGCGTCGTGGTTTGCGAATGACAATATCCCGCGCGGACGATGATATTTGAAGCTTCGCGCCATCACGATTTGATCATTGGCCGCCAGCGCGCTGCTGACGACATCGCCCTCGAAGCCGTCGTAGCGTTGGCCCTCAAAAACGAAACTGAGCGGCGCGCCCCGATCGATCCGCTCATTTGCTTGGGGAGGTAGACGTTTAGCGCCCATCTAAGTATCTCCAAAAAAAGGCGTACGCAACTCCAAAGCAGAAATTAATCATGTAACGGATCACCGGCAAGACGCGCGCTCAATATGTTGTCGCTTGCCGTATCGCGTCGCACGATGAACCACAACTGGGTGGGGGTGTGATACCACCATTCGTTCCTTTCCTGCGGCACACTGTCGCGATTGAACACCCAAGCGCTAGCGCTAATGCCTTCAAGTTCTGCGGGTTCGAGTTCCGGCACGCCGGCGACCGTGAACTCCGTCGAAGGACGCCGCCCAAGCTCGGGGAAATCAAATGTTTTCATTACCTGTCCTAGTGGCCAATCGCGGCCGCACCTTTCTCGCCGACGAGTTGATAGTTATCGAATCGAGACAAATTGAATCCTGAGATCAACTCATGATCGCGACGCTCTGCGACGGTTGCCGCTATTGTCTTACCGCTGATGGGTGTCGCTTTGAATCCCCAGGTTCCCCAACCAGCATCGACGTAGAAACCCTCGATCGGAGTCGACCCCATGATGGGCGCGAAGTCCGGGGTCATGTCCGCCATCCCACCCCATTGCCGATTGACTTTGATCTGACTTAAAAACGGAAACATGTCGAGAATTTGATCCGATAAATTGGACACGAATTCAAACGTGGATCGGCGCGAATGCAATTCCATGGGGTCGAGTGACGCACCCATAACCATCTCGCCGCGCGAACTTTGGCTGAGGTAGAGATGCAAATTAGCCGAAACGATGATCGTATCTAGCCACGGTTTGACGGGCTCAGTAACGCAAGCTTGCAACGGAAATATTTCAATCGGACTTGCGAGGCCAACCATCGACAAGACACTCGGCGTGAAACCGGCGACGGCGCACACTACCTGGTTGGCTCGGATCTTACCGCGCGAGGTGGTCACACCAACGACCCGATCGCCCTCGAGGTCGATTCCGGTGACCTTAGTGTGTTGATGGATTTCGACCCCTTCCTGAGACGCTCGCCGCGCATAACCCCAAGCCACAGCGTCGTGACGCGCCACCGCACCTGGTGCGTGATACAGCGCGCCCAATATCTCGTGATTGCCACCACAATCGAGATGGATTTGCGGGCACGCTTTCAGCACATCGTCTGGCCCAACCACCTCGCTTTCAATGCCATAGTGTTTGTTCACTTCGGCCCGCCAGCGCGCTGTGCGCAAGGTCGCTTCACTATGCGCCAAGGTGAAATGCCCACGTTCGGAATAGAAAATATTTAGATCGAGTTCATCGGACAAGGACTTAAATAATTTGACGCTCGCGTCGTAGAACTTTACTCCTTCAACGGTGAGGTAATTTGATCGGATGATCGTCGTGTTGCGTCCCGTGTTACCGCCGCCGATATAGCTTTGATCCAACACAGCAACGTTGGTGATGCCATGGTCGCGAGCCAAGTAGTATGCCGTCGCGAGCCCATGTCCACCCGCGCCGATAATGACCACGTCGTAGCTATCTTGCAGCTCGCTCGGCGTTCTGAAGAAGCGCGGTTCGGCATGATCTTCTATGAAGGCGTATTTTAGTAATCGAATAGACACTAGCGGACCGCCTGAGGGCTGCTGTCGTTTAGCAGAGTTGATCGTGATTCAAACAGCATGGAATTGGAGTTCACCTTATAGCTCGCGCAAGTATTCTGGGCGTTGGGCATAGAATTCAGGATCTATTTGACGATTGTCGAGGCCGTGCATCAATACGAATCCCGCTTCAATGCCGAGGCTCGCGATTTCCTCGTCGATAATTCAAACGAATCAAGCGACATCAGTGGATGCCCAGAAAATTCACGATCCATTGCATGATTGTCGGGTTATCACCGGTCCGCTGCAAAGAGGCTAAAGCCGTCTCCCGCGTGGCACCGGTGATGGTTAATTCGCGGAGATCGAGGAGAGTATGAATGTAGTCCTTATTAAATTCGGGATGGCCTTGGAAGCCGAGCATCGACTCGTTGAACTGCACCATGAAATTTTCACAGTGCTTGCTGCTTGCTAATAATTGCGCCTGTTGCGGCAATTCACTCACCTGATCTTGATGGCACACGGGCACGGTAAATTCTTCCGCCGGTGGGTGCATCCAATCATGCATTGGATATTCTGCTGTACGGTAGCGGCGCAAGCCGATCCCCCAGCCGTGATCCGATTTTTCGACCTTGCCACCTAGCGCTTGCGCGATGACCTGGTGCCCGAAGCAAATGCCGACGAGTGGCTGGCCGCCATCGACCAGGCCCACAATAAATTGCTCGAGCGAGCGAATCCACTGCTCTGTATCGAAGGCAGAATTACGCGAACCCGTCATAATGTAGCCATCACATTCGTTCGCTGAGTTTGGCAGTTCTTCGCGGTACGCCCGATAAACCTGCCACTGGACTTTAGCCGACGTGCTCGCAATCGCTTTCTCGAACATCGTGGGGTAGTCGTCGAATCGATCGCGCAATTCGTCCGGCACAACGTCGCATGCAATTAAACCCAACCGATACATAATCGTCGCTTGTGCCTAAACGAATCGATGCTTAGTCGAGCATGCGATACGCACGATCGAGTCAGCCAACACTGGATCTAGCGACATTTCGGATTCAACCAAGCGCGCCCAAGCACTTGTCTTAACCGGTGATCCGGCAGCGCGATGTTGTCCGGCACGGCCACCGGACCATCTATTGTCCGAGCGAGTCGTTGTTACTTCCGCCATTGCCGAGGCCTCCCATGAGAGACTTGGAATGCGATTGCGTGCGCATTATGTTTACTCCCAGTTTCAAGGGCACATCGCGCAATTCGCGCCTGAGGCTCTGCGACATTGTGCCTGCCTAAAGTTGCATTAGATGAATCTTTGTTGCATAACTTAAAACCTTGGCGCCACCGCGGTCAAGCTTTATTGAAACTAAAACATGAGTTGGACGCGCAACGATCGAAATGCGGTTGGGCAGGACTAGGCAAACACGCGGTGCGCGGGTCGGGAAAGCCCTCTGTTCGCTTAAAACAGGCGCCGCGTGGAGCTTTACCGTGAGAGGGGGTACTCGTGCGGCTTAACCCAACGATAGCGCACATAGCCCACGACTTTTGCGGAGATTAAGTAGTGTCCGTCGTCGCGTTCGATTAGCGGGCGTAAGGGCGCGATTTTCATTGGTACGGAACTGCCTGGGGCCATTTCCACGGGTAAGGTATAGGTCATCGACCAGCCCGGGTCATCTGCGCGATCGCGAGCGAAATCCTTGGCCCAGATCCAAGCGTACTCGACGAGAATCTCCACATCACCAATCTTGCGCTCCGTGTTGTTACGCAAACTCCCTTCGATTGCACCATCCTCGCCCACCTCGATCGACAGTGAAACTGCCGCATCGATCGCAGACAGTGACACGACTGCCGGTTTACGTGGACCCGCCGCATCCGCTGTGGCAAGGCAGAACAACAAGCCTAGCCATGACGCAATATGCAGTGCAGTTTTACCGGATGACGCAGTCATATAATCGCTTTAAGAGTTATTTGCTGAATTGTACGTGCCGTATTTTTACCTGATGGCGATAATTTTGTCAGATTTGTTTGCTGTGCTTTGCGCTAAACCCTCATAGGCTGATTCTGCTTCGTTTGCGTGGTGCGGAGGCTGCCAACACGAGGTACAAGCGAGTTTGCCGCCGAATCAATTTGCCGACAAATCGGCTCGCGGGAAGTTTATTGAAAACGGTTCAAACTGAACGGCGTTAGATCAGTCGCCTCGCCCGTGCCGACGATCAGATCGCCGAGTAAGCGGGCAGTGACGGCGGATAAGGTTAGTCCGAGGTGGTGATGGCCGAAGGCAACAAAGAGATTGTCACAATCCGCTACACCACCCAGCACGGGCAAGAAATCCGGCATCGTCGGTCGGTGTCCCATCCAGCGACCTGTCTCCTGTTCGGCCAAACCGGGCATTAGTTCATCAATATGACGTTTTAGAATTTCCGCCCGTGCCCAGGTCGGGGCCTCGTCATGGTCGGCAGACGAAAACTCGCTCGTGCCGGCAAGACGGAGGCCCGAGCTCATGGGGGTCACGTAGAATCCGCGCTCGGCGGAGCCAACCGGGCAATTCAGGCGCGTTTCACAATGGCTCATTTCAATGTGATAGCCCCGTTCGGCGACGATTGGGACTTTATAATTTAGCGGCTTCAGCAAGCGCCCTGATAGATGCCCAGTGCATACGACAATCGCATCAAACGGATAGCGCTGGCCGTCAGCCGTGAGATGACTAAGCTGTCGACCGGATCGTCCAATTTGCTCAACGTTGGCCCGGATAAACGTGCCGCCGTCGTTCAAGAAATGATCGAAGATGGCCTGTGTTACCGCATAAGGGTTGGTGACGTGCATTCCGGCAGGGTAGACCACGGCGTGGCGAATTCGAGCAGTCAGTTCGGGGACTTTATCGCGCGCCGCATCACCCGACAGACTCTGCCAGTTAATGCCGTACTCAGTTTGAACATCTCTTTGCATTTTCGTCCGCTGAAACGATTGGTCCGTTTCGAAGACTTGCATGGCGCCGTTGTTGAGAACTAATTGATGTAGATTCTCGAGCGACACAACATCCTTCCAGTCGGCGGCTGCCGTCTTTTGCAGATTCGCGAGCGCGTTAATACTGTGATCGGCACGCGTTCCAGAACAAGCGCGGACGTATTTCACATACCACGGCAGCAATCGCGGAAATTCCTTCCAACGCATCGCCAATGGCCCAAGTGGATTGAGCAGCATCCGCGGTAAGGAGCGCAATACGGCGCCGTGGGCGAGCGGAAAAATTTCGTCTGTGGCTAAGTAACCCGCATTGCCGAATGAGGTAGCCATGCCCGGATCGCGACCGTCGAATAAAGTCACTTGGAGTCCGCGCCGCTGCAAAGCGCGCGCAAGCTGCACGCCGATGATACCCGCACCGACGATACCCATTGATCGTACAAGTTGTGTTGTCATCGAGATGTCATCCTGAGATTGCGTGCCGGCCGTTTCTTTTCCGAACTCATGAGGTTGGAGTGCTTAAACCAGCGTTTAGGATCGCATAGTCGAGCGTGCGTCGCACGACGTCGCGAATAGACGTCAGCGCCCCGAAACTCACGTCCATCAGGTCACCGTCAGTACTCCCGCCGAATAAGATTGGGTATGCTTCTTCGATTCCTTAATTCGGTTGCTCCCCTCGGAGATATGCCATGAACAACCCACCCGCCGCCAAAATCGATGTCGTTGAACAATTGATTAACGCGATCGGTAGTGCATACGTGTCCATAGATGAGGTGACACGGAAATTGTTGTCCACCGATCTCAGCTTTAAACCAGGAGAAATCGCTGAGGTCGTGGTCAGCCCAGCGAATTCCGAGGAAGTGGCCACGTGCATTTCGATTGCGGCGAGCGCCAACATGCCGATCGTCGCCCGTGGTGGTGGTATGTCGTATACGCAAGGCTACCAACCCGAGCAGCAGGGCAGCTTGTTAGTCGATATGCAACGCATGGATCAAGTATTGGAAATCAATACTGAAGACATGTACGTGACCGTGCAAACAGGCTGCACGTGGAAGCAACTCTACGAAGCGCTACTCCCGCACAACGTTAGAACGCCCTACTTTGGACCCCTATCCGGTATGTATGCGACCGTCGGCGGCGCATTATCGCAAAACAGTTTATTTCTAGGTTCGGGTTTGTATAACACCACCGCGGAAAGCGCGCTCGGGCTGCAGGTCGTGCTCGCGGACGGATCAATACTCCAAACCGGATCGGCAGCACACATTAACGGGCAGGCATTTTATCGTCATTTTGGTCCGGACATGACAGGTATATTTACTGCTGATACCGGCGCTTTCGGGATTAAGACGCAAGCGACATTACGCCTCATAGAGGCGCCCGAGGTGACTTTATTCCTGTCATTCGGATTCAACTCGCTGGAAGACATGATCCGAACGCAAACCGTGCTCGCACGCAAACGAATTTGCGCCGAGTGTTATGGCTTCGATCCGTACTACAACAAAAGTTTCGAAAGCCAAGGATTCACATTTGCCGAAGGCATGGCGGTGCTCCGCGACGTTGCCGCTAGTGACGGTGGCATCAAGGGTCTGTGGACTTCGTTTAAAATTGCTAGTAGCGGCAAAACCTTCTTGCGCAATGTGGACTACTCGCTGCATATGACGTTCGATAGTTACGATAAAGACGTCGCCCACCGAGCGCTAGAGACGGCGCGCAAAGTGTGCGATGACAACGGCGGGTATGAAATCGACAACACCTTGCCAACCGTATTTCGGGCCCACCCGTTCGGTGGCGTGCGCACAGTATTGCTCGGCAAAGATGGCGAAGTTTGGATCCCGGTGCACGGCTTCATGCCGTTATCTAAAGCCGTCGCGGTGGGTAACGCAACCGAAGCGTTTTTCGCCGAGCATCGCGATCTAATGGCCAAACATGGCATCAAAAGCTCGTATTTAACGTGCTTTTCCGGAACTGAATTTGTCATCGAACCAAGCTTGTACTGGCGAGACGAGTTGGGCGATTTTCGCTTGAGTTTGATCGAGGAGGAATTTCAGAACAAATGGAAAATATTCGAAGCGCAACCAGAAAAGCGCAGAGCAGCCTTAGAGCTGCGGGACAAACTGCGTGATTTGTACGACCAACACGGCTGCTGTCATTTACAAATTGGGAAGTACTATCCCTATCAAGAAGTCATCGGCAATGAACCACTAAAAGCGCTGCTCAACGGCGTGAAAGACTTAGTCGATCCCGAACGAAAAATGAACCCAGGCTCGCTGGGTTTGCGCTAACGATGGCTGAGCACCGAACGATGCTGTTAACCATAGAGCGCCTAAGCGCCAGATCACCGAGTTAATGAACCTATGACGTTTGACAGTTTTTGGGCCGATGCAGTCGCGACGCTGTGGAGCTTGCCATTAGTTTTTATGTTGTTCGGCGCCGGTGCCTTTTTCACCATTATCTCGCGTGCACTACCGCTGCGCCGTGCACACCATGCGTTTGCGATATTGTCCGGCCGTTACGACAAAAGCTCCGACCCAGGGGAGATTTCGCACTTCCAAGCGTTAAGCACGGCGCTGTCGGCAACTATCGGGATGGGCAATATCGCCGGCGTTGCGGTGGCGATCACCATGGGCGGATCGGGCGCCGTATTTTGGATGTGGGTTGCCGGTGCGTTGGGCATGGCCACCAAGTATTTCAGTTGCACGTTGTCGTGCTTGTTTCGACAACGCGACGAAGACGGTGTGTGGCAGGGCGGGCCGATGTACTACATCGAACTCGGCATGGGCAAACGCTTTAAGCCGCTCGCCATTATGTTCGCGCTGAGCGGCACGATTGGATGTTTAGGTATTTTTCAAGCCAATCAACTCGCCAATCTCATGTCCAATCAGTGGTCGGTGGCAAATGGGATCACTGGGCTCGTCGCGATGGCAATCGTTGGAATGATCGTCATCGGCGGGATCGGGCGCATCGGCAAAGTATCACGCTACGTGGTGCCTCTCATGTGCGTGGTGTATGTGATTGGCAGCATGGTGGTTGTCATCGATCATCTTGACCAAGTTCCGATTGTGCTCAAAGCGATCATCTTTGGTGCCTTTGATCCGGATGCCATGATTGGCGGTGGGGCCGGGCTCGCGTTCAAAGAAATCTTGATCATTGGCGTGAAACGCGCGGTATTTTCAAACGAGGCTGGCGTTGGCACGGCTGCATTAGCGCATGGCGCAGCACGTACGTCTGAACCAGTGCGCGAAGGCCTGGTCGCGATGATCGGGCCATTTATCGATACTCACTTAATCTGCACATTAACGGCGTTGGTGATCTTAACGAGCGGCGTTGCGCCGCATGAAGCAGGTGTCGTGATGACCGCGATGGCTTTCGAATCCAGCATGCCTGGGATCGGCGCGAGTGTCTTAGCCGTGGTGTTTACCTTATTCGCACTCTCAACGATGGTGAGCTACGCCTACTACTCGCAAAAATGCGCACGCTATCTGTTCGGCAAAAAGCGCGGCGGCCATTTCATCTACGTCTATCTACTCCTATTGCCGTGCGGCGCGATTTGGCACCCAACGACGACGATTAATATTATCGACTCCGCATTTGCGTTAATGGTGATCCCGAACTTAATTGCCTGCATCTATTTATCTCCTAAAGTGCTCGCCGCAACACAGGAATATTTTCGGAAATATTCGCTTTGACTCGAAGTGCAGAAAAAAGGCGACCTGCTCGATGATTCCAAGGCACACATGAGTCGACTATTTTCAGCCAACCCCCAAGTCCGTAACTACTTAATCTACACCACAGCTTTCAATCGAACTTGCTAATCAGCACACCTGATTTGTCTAGATCGCTTATTTGATCGGCGTTATAGCCGAGCACGTCGGCAAGGATCTCCGCGTTGTGTTCGCCAAGATTTGGTGCCGCCCCCGGATTAAATTCAGTTTGTTCAGAAAAACGTAATGGGAACGCCGGGATGTCCAATTTTCCGACGACCGGATCGTGGACGGTCCGGATCGCGCCGCGCCCGCGATAATACTCATGATCAATCGTCTCTTGTGGGCTCAGCACTGGACCACTAGGGACTCTGTTGTCTTCGAGACATTGCCACGCTGTCACATCGTTCGGAAACGTTTGCAGCCAGGCTTCGATAATTGGAATGAGTGCGCTTTGATTCGTGGCACGCGATTCTTGGCTGTCGAAGCGCGGATCGCTCGCTAGTTCCGAACGCCCCATGGCATCGCAAAGCCGTTGCCACTGGCCTTGTAATACAAGCAACACCATGTAGCCGTCGGTCGATTTATACACGCCACACGGACAAATTAGCGGATGGTGCTCGCCCGTGCGCATTGGTACGTAATCGCCGTCGGACGCAGCATAGCCTTGCAAGGTAATTTCGTTCATATGGTACAAAGCATCGACCATTGAGATGTCCAGGTACTGCCCTTTCCCGGTTTTTTCACGGTAGTAGAGCGCATAACCGATCGCGGAGAACGCATGCACCCCAACATTCGAATCGGCAATGCCGATGCCGACCGGATGCGGCTTGCCATCTTTGGGTCCAGTCATGTGCATCACCCCGGTAAAACCTTGCGCGATCCAATCGTAGCCAGTCTTGTTCGCATAGGGTCCATCACGACCGAACGCCGAAACGGAAGCGACGATAATGCGCGGGTTAATTTTCGACAACGTCGCGTAATCGAGTCCTCGCTTATCTGCAGCGCGCTTACTGTAGTTCTCTATAACAATGTCACACGCTTTAACCAACTCTTCGATAATGCCTTGCGACTCAGGCTTCGACATATCCAGGCAAATACTTTTCTTACCGAGACTTTGCTGCACGAAATACGCACTGCGTCCGTTTTTCATGATGGGTAAAGTGCGGGTCGGATCCCCGTTTGGCGCTTGCTCTACTTTGATAATTTCGGCGCCCATCTCGGCCATCAGACGAGTAGCCACAGGACCAGCAAGATATTGGGTAAAATCGAGAACTTTGACACCGTCCAGAATCATCACGTCGCTCCTTTTGAGGGTTTTTCGGGCGAATTTAATTCGTCAAAAATTCGCGTACTTGACTGTAATACACGGTTTGAAGCATTCACGGAACCATCTTAAGGCGTTCTGCCAGATCGGGACGACTATCTAATCGTGGTCGATGACCCACGACGCCGCCGGGGCGGTGAATCGACTACACTAAATCAAGCGAAAATCTAAAATCAGCACAATATACGCGTAATAATTTTTGCTCCGATTGTTTCAATGTATTAACTCAGATCATGAACCCATCTAAGATTATCATGCGCGAATTGCCGAATATTCGGCCGCGAACAAGCCTGTCGAAACCCTAGATGGAAGGCTACCGTCGGCGACAAGCCTCGTCAGATAGTGCAAAGAATTGAAAAATTTACTCGGCTGTCGGTAGCGGCTCACGAACCTGCGGTACACACTAGCGATTAGAACCGTACGCATTAAGCACAGATGGTTTACTAAGATGAAAACAGTTCCACTGTTGGCCCTAATTTTTGGCCATTACCTAATTGCCGCAAGCCCGGTTCAGGCAGGGTGCGACCGAGAAGGTCGACCAGATAAATTTGGCTTGCGAGACCGTTGGGAAGTCGATAATCGAGAATTTCTTGGCGTCGCCAAATTCTCTGCCGCGTGTGACGAATTACTTGTTTGTTATGAAGATGGCTCAAAGGTGAAAACAACTTGCGACCGCATATTTGGCCGAAGCATTAAGCAGGAATGTAGAAAAACATTTCACCTGCACGCCGATGCCCTAGCTGCTTGTGAACTGAGTGCGGAGAGGTCTCTTAAGTTCGTCGAAAAGGAAAACGACGCCCTTTATCGAAAGGGGCAACGACTCGCGCGTGCGAATGAACGAGAGGCGCAACGCAAACAACGCGCAGTAGATCGGAAGAACCGCGCCGATGAACGACGAAAACACCGCGCTGCTTACCAAAGGACGCGCGAGCCGGAAGCCGAGTAAATCTTCTGATTCAAACCGAATTTGGTGCTCACTAGCGACATCGTGGTTCGGAAGACTAGTTGCCACAAATATTTTCAATCACACCTACATTCACAGACCAACCCCTAAGATTTAGCTATGGCAGGTAAAGCAAATCAGGCAAATTACGGGTAGCAAATCGGACTTAGCGGGGTAAAAACAGCGATAGGCCCGCGACCCTCTCCGAATTCACATTCAATTCGCCCTCAAACCCAAGCGCCTAGCGCAAGAAAATAATTAGCACCTTAGTTACCGCAAGCCTGCACATACCCACTTAAATCAACCGAAGCAAGCCGCGAGAATTGCCCGGCCTCGTCGAGCAAACCGACTTCGGCCGCGTAATCTCAATGCGTGACGATTTACCCAAGATAGTGAGTTCCTGCTAGCTGAGCAGTCCGGGCGACAATCCAACGGCGTGCCACATTGACAGAAACGTTCGGGCGCGTTCAGTCGCGAAAGCCTGGCGGCGGATCGCCCTCAAGCCAGCCCGTTCCATCATGCAGCACGTGGGTCGGGCGCGCGGTGATATAGCTCAAATGGTGGACAAGCGAGCCTGAGCTTTCATCCCACAGCAGCAGCGTGGCCGCAGGCGGATCCATCACCGTGGCGAGGCGCCGAGTGGGCGGCAGATCGAGTGCGAGCTGTTGTGCCGTTGAAGGACACACTGAGGCGACGGTGCCGGCGAACTGCGTAACAACCGGGCGATGCAGGTGACCCGACAGGACATGGCGAACTTGGCCATGTGCGGCGAGCACATTAGCCAGCCCGTCAACGCCGTCGAGACCCATGTCGTCCATCAAGAGGTGACCGACCGCGAAAGGCGGATGATGCAGGAACACCACAGTCGGTTGTTGCGGCGATTCGTTAAGGCGGGCAGCGAGCCACTCGAGTCGCGCGGCGCAGAGCGCGCCGCCGTGCTCACCCGGGATGTGCGTATCGAGCCCGATCAACCGGACCGGCCAGTCCTCGATCGTGTACTGCAGAAATCCGTCCTGCGGCAAATATCCGTCGCCGCCAAAGGCGCGCCGCATTTCCTCGCGGTTATCGTGATTCCCGGGAATGACGTAAAGCGGTGGCTTCAGCTCCGAGAGGATATCGCGCAACCGTCCGTACTCGGCGGCGCTACCCTCGTCGACGGTGTCGCCTGTGAGAAGGACCAGATCGGGTTGCCGCTCGAGAGAATTTAGATGGCGAACCGCACGCTCAAGATGCCCCGCAGTATCGTAGTTCCTATCGAGCGCACCGCCCGGCATCTGTACGTGAGTATCGGAGATTTGGGCGATCAGCATGATTCGGTAAACAAAGCCACAGTAGCGCGGTTTTACGCGCCTGCGAGATTAGCACGCGGTACCGAAAAAAGTGACGCGCCGATGCCGGTGAGGCGCTCTGCGAAACTCGACTATGGGTGGTCTTATGAATCGCATCGACCGGCCCTTATCGCAAGAAATTTGATTCGAGCTACTCCATTGATCCTCTCGACCGGATCCCAGAGCATGAACTGGCCGATGGAACCATGTCGGACATACCAAGCACGCATAAACCTTGTTCTACGTAGTGCGCCAACTTAACATGTGAGTCCCGGACCATCATTCGACGCGAATCAACCGGGCGTAGGGCCGTCGATTCCGCCGTATAGACCGCCCATCCGTTACCGTTCTGCGATCCATTGTGCACTCGGCGTCGGTGCACATCCTGACAGGAGGATTTGACGGATGTCGTACATAGCGCAGTTCAGCGAAGCGCGTTCCTTGGAGATCGACATCGTCGGCGGCAAGGCAGCAAGCCTCGCGCGGATGGCTCAGGCCGATTTTCCAGTCCCCCCCGGCTTCACGATCACGACCGCGGCGTATGCTGCGTTCATTGCCGAAAATGGTTTGGCCGAGAAGATCGCCTCGATCGCAAAGCAGTTGGATTACGACGACTTCGACGATCTCGATCAGCGGACCAGGGACATTCGAGCACTTGTGGAGAACAGCACGTTCCCTGCCGGCCTGCAGACAAGTGTCGAGCAGTGCTATGGCGCGCTTGGCGATGATGTCCGCGTCGCAGTGAGATCCTCTGCGACGGCCGAGGATCTTCCCGACGCGTCCTTTGCCGGGCAGCACGACACCTACCTCGACATCAAAACGGTGGACAGCATCGTCGACGCGACGAAGCGCTGCTGGGCCTCAATGTGGACCGCGCGTGCGACGTCATACCGTCAAACCCAAGGAATCGATCATTTCGACGTCGGCGTTGCCGTCGTCATTCAACAAATGGTTAACTCTGATGTGTCCGGTGTCGTATTCACCGCAAACCCGTTAACTACTGCGACCGACGAGACCTTCATTAACGCGAGCTGGGGTTTGGGAGAGGCGATCGTCGCGGCCCTTGTGACACCGGACTCCTACATCGTGCAACACCATAAATTCCGCGTACGGGAGAAGACGCTCGGCAGCAAGAAAGTCAAAACCGTACGCAATCCAGAAACCGGAATCGGAACGGTTGAAATCGACGTTGCGCAATCGGATCAAGATCGGTTCTGCTTAAGCGATAGTCAGACCTCCGAACTCACAGAGCTATGTTGCCGCGTCATGGAATACTACGGCGGTTTCCCACAAGACCTCGAGTTCGGTATCGCCGCCGGGCAGATCTATCTGCTCCAATCACGCCGCATCACTGGGGTTGAGTTCACGTGGGATGAGGAACTCAACTACTGGCACGTCATTCCCGAAGGCGAGGACCTACTTTTAACCCGCAGCATGTCCGACGAAGTATGGCACGGCGCGATTACGCCGCTCTTCTACACCACCCGCGGCAAGATGCTGCACGACGCGCATGCAGCCACCCACAAGATGTGGGGACTCGAATCGCAGAACTATCGCTACTACAAGCCATGGAAGGCGGGGGCATACTACGACGGGAGGGTGGAGGCCTCCGATGTCACCCACATGTGCCCGCCGCCAATGCGGCACATGGTGATACAACACGTCGCGCCACCTGATCGCCAAGGCGTTATCGATGCACCGTTTAGCTACCTAAAACTCGCCCGACGGATCCATCGCAACGGGCGCTTGTTCCCCGAGTACGGACTCTACGGTTGGATCAAGATGCTCAAACACTACGTCTACGAGCGAGTGGACGAGGCGCGCGGTCTTTCCGACGAGGCATTGCGAGCGCTATCGGATAAAGAGCTGATCCGCCACACCGTCGATCGCGTTAAGTTTGAGCATCAATACATCATCGATGTGTGGAACGGATTCTTCTTCAACATGCGCCTGATGATGCTCACCTTAGCCTACATGGTCCACAGCTGGTACGACGGCGACAACGAAATGGCGGGAACGGACCTGCTCACTGGCGCGGAGCGGCGCAGTGCCACGGTGATCGAGAACGGTACGCTGTGGGATCTCTCAAAAACGATCCGCGCTTCGACCCAATTAATGGAGGACTTCAACGAGAACACCGATGGAGACTTCCTGAGGGCTCTCGAACAGCACGATGAAGGGCTTGCTTGGCTCGAGAAATACAACGCCTTTCTTGCTAAGAGCGGCCACCGTGGGCATGCCGATCGCGACTTCTATTTCAAGCGGCGGGTCGAAGACCCAGCACTTGATTATCGGGCCTTCCAGTCATTCCTCACCGTCGATGCATCACACGATCCCGAACACCTCGAAGGGCAGAGTAACAAGCGTCGAGAAACGGCATATGCGGAAGTGTTAGAAAGCGTCCGCCGCAAGCCGTTCGGCTTCTTAAAGGCGCGCGCATTCAAGCATGTCTACTCGTACGTCCAGACAATGCTGTGGCTGCGCGACGACCACCGCGACTATGTCGACATCGCGACGTTTACCTACAAACGCTGCTTCCTCGAAATTAACCGGCGGTTGATGGAGCGTGACGTGTTCGAAACCGAACGCGACTTCTGGTTCTTAACGGAAAGAGACCTCTACGCGCTCCTCGAAGGTGCTGAGCTAACACCACTCATGAAAGCAAAAATCACGGCGCGCATGACGGTCTTTGACCTCGCGGATCGACGCGAAGCTAGCCCGCCGATGTACATGAAGAACAACTTAGCCGTGTCGTTCGACGAGGACACCGGCGACGGCCTTCAGGGTACAGGCATGAGTAAAGGTGTGATTACGGGACCGGCGCGTATTGTTAAAGAGCTGAAAGACATCGGCAAGGTGCAGCAGGGCGACATCATGATTGTGTTCGCGACCGATCCGGGCTGGACACCGGTGTTCTTGGTGATCAGTGGCCTCATCATCGAAACCGGCGGCCTCTTGTCACATGGTGCATCCATCTCGCGTGAGTATGGTATTCCAGCCGTACAATTGCCCGGCGCTATGCAGCGCATTCCGGATGGTGCGACGATCACGATAGACGGTACCTCAGGCGCGATTCGGGTTGATGAGGGCGAAGAAGCTTCCACATCCCAGCCGGAGACCGCCGTTGAAGCCGTGGACTAAGCAGAGGATCTATCCCATCAACGATGAACTGCATCTATCAAATTCTGGGCGTACATGACTCAGCACTTTGATACTCGTCGCACCGATGCATGGTCCGCGACAATGTCCAGCCGATCGAGAGTGCGCTACCCGCATTGGCTCGCGCAAGCGGCGCGGGCGGTTATGCGCCGTTCACATACGCTCTTGAAAACGAAAACTCGAACAAACCTTTTCTCACACTAGCGACTAAAACAAAGGAGACAGCAATGGCAATATCGACCGAAGTATACACCTATGCGTGGCTGCAAAATCACACTTCCGATGAACTTGTCGAACTCTGGCGCGAACTCGATGCGCCCACCCTGGAGGAAATGAACGGGGAGTACGAGGGCACGATGATTTTTCCGAAGTCGGTCGAGCACGCACGGATCCGAAAAACGGAAGGTCCGGGTGAATGGTTCGGCAAAGCCTTCGCCCCGGAGCCAACCGGCGAGTATCCCGGCCAGGGCTACAACCTGTGGTTCATGCCAAACGGTCTCGTGCGCACCATGCGTTTCGCCGGTGAGGTCAACGCGTCGCTAATTGATGGACGGCCGTCGCTGATGGGCTACTACAAAGCGTTCGTTAGCCATAACAAAGACAACGGTATGACCAACGAAGTACGCAAACTGTGCGACGGACTGTTCGTCGGCATCATCAGTACAGCCGTCGATCACGCGTACTGGGGACCCGTTGAAGCGCATAGCGGGCGCGGGCATCCACACGCATTTCTACTGCGTGGCCCAATTGCGCCGTGGCGAGGGGTTGACGATTTGAAGGTCGACACAGCGAATGCGGGCTAGTCGCGTCGGTTTGCTGGAATAATTTCGCCAAACATATGGAGAAAATCACCGGCTTCTACACCACTCGTTTCTCGCCAGAATAGGCTAGATTTGGTGACAAAAGTTACCTGCAACTTGGGTACAACGAGATGGAGGAAATAAGTCGTCGCATCCTCTATCTCGCTCAGGCCAATAGTTAGCGATCGTAAAAGGCGGCGGCACATAAATTTTTTATGGAGCGATAGCACCCAGCATGGGAAAGCGCACGGTCGCAAAACGACCCAGAGTTTGTAAAAACACGATCCTGACAATCAAAATTGGACATTCCCGCAGAGTGTCCTCTCAAGAAGCGATTTGTTCAGGGCGGAACGCGCTTTCAGATGAGCTTGCTGCGCCAGTGTCTGGACGATTGCGTCAGCGAAGATAAGTCTGTTCGGATCATTGAAGCGTTCATTGATTCGCCTGATTTAGAGGAACTAGGTTTTCCAAGCTGGGTCCTGCGAGTAACGGGCCGACCCGCGTATCGACCCGCGTATCGACCCTCGCTCGACCAGTCGCGCGGATCCGGCTGTAGTAAAACGGGGCCTCGCCCTCTAAGACAGAGTTAGCGCCCCAAGAGGAGTAAACGTCTGATGGAATATGCTGTCCGCGAAGACTGGCTAGCGCTGATTGAAGAGCCAGTGCTCGATCCCGAGCGCATCATCGTTGATCCCCATCATCATTTTTTCGCTATTCGAGAGTCTTTCCAAAAATACGATTTGGCGAAGTTACGCACAGATTGTGCCGGTCACCGGGTTCAGCAAACAGTCTATCTACAATGTGGTGAAGGCTATCGCGACACCGGTCCCGAAGCGCTGCTGCCAGTAGGCGAAACCGAATGGGTCGAGGCGATCGCCGTGCGTGGACGGCAAAATCGCGACGCAACACAGATCGGCGCCATCGTTGGAACCGCAGAATTGCGACTCGGCGCTGCCGTGCGCAAAGTACTTGAAGCACATCAAACCGCGAGCCCCTTATTCCGGGGTATCCGGCAGGCAGCTGCATGGGACGCCTCAGACCTGGTGCTAAAGCGGCCCGGGCTAACAGACGGTGCGCTGTACCGAGACCCTGACTTTCGCGCCGGCTTCGCAGTATTGGTTGATATGGGTTTGACATTCGACGCCTGGCACTACCATCACCAGATCCCGCATCTCACGGATTTAGCACGGGCGCTTCCGCACGCGGCCATCGTGCTCGACCATTTCGGCACCCCGCTCGGGGTGGGACCGTATGCCGGATGCCACGACGAAATATTTAAGAGCTGGGCGGATGATTTGAGTGAATTGGCACGTTGTCCCAACGTCTCGCTGAAACTCGGCGGGCTGGCGATGCCATGGAATGGGTTTGGCTTCGAGGCGCGCGCGCTGCCGCCAACATCTGATGAAATAGTTGCCGCGCACCAGCGCTACTACGCCCACGGAATCGAGGCGTTTGGGCCTGCGCGTTGTATGTTCGAGAGCAATTTCCCGGTCGACAAATTCTCAGTCTCGTACACCGTGTTGTGGAACGCTTTCAAGAAGATCAGCGCCGATTTGAGCGAGAGCGACAAAGATCGCCTGTTTCGCGGCACAGCGTCGGAATTTTATCGATTGCAATCGCGATCTTAAGTCCGAGATTAAGAAAATCTGAGCCGCAATCTGGCGTCGACCTCGAGACCCGCACAGCACGCGGCGGAACGAGTTAGAGCGACTGTTTACTTATGTACCCCGACCGAATGGACCCATCTACATTGAAGTTGCCCTATCAGATAGCTCTCACAGCTCTGGCGTATCCAACCAATTCTAATTTCTCTTATTGGCCGAATCCGGGAGTCGCATTCGCGGTATCGTCCGGCAGCTAACCGTTCGAAAACGGGCGTTCAGGTGCGGCACGCGAACGAGCGAGATCGGCCCTGAGCTGCCCGTCGTACCGAAGACAGGCACCCCCGTTGCCAACCCTAGATCGCGGTTCACCCCGCGACCACCACTCACACCCATCGTATTCACCGTACCGTTGCCCACCGTGACAATAACAATGCATCCTCGGGAGCAGCGAATTTCACGAAAGGGAAGAACACCATGAAATCTCTAATAACATTTTTCGCAGTCGTATTAATTGGAATAGCAACCTTGCCAGCGCAAGCAGAATTTGTTCAAACGATCGCGCTGTCCCCAACGTCGAGTATTTTTTTCATCGACGGCTCGAACAATAACATTCGAACCGACTTCAGCGACCCAGATACCTACACGCTCGACCTGACGGGATTTTCGACATCCGTCCAGCTCTTACTGCTCGTGATCGACGACTTTCCGCTTCATGAGTATGCAAATATGCCTGATGGACTGCCAATGGCGCGTGAAGCGCCTGGCAATATGTTCGTGAGTCCTTGTGATGCCTGTCATAACGATCATACAACGTATATGTTCAGTCGCTGGGAAAGTGAGGCAGCTTGGGACGCCTATTTGCTGCACAGAACAGACATTTCTCCAGATTGGTTCCTACCCATGATGGAACCCGAACATATTTTGAAGCTACGCGAGCTAGACTCTAGTCCCACAATCAATAGCACCCAAGCAGCATTCTACGGTGCGCCCGAAGGTAGTGTCTGCAATTTTCACATCTGGCAATTCGACGACGTCGACATAAGAGATGAGGTCAACGAGTTCTGGGGGATTGAACCAGGTCTTGCGTCATCTGTGACGTATCCTGGAAATATAATTGTCTCGGCATTCGAAGCCGTTGATAAGGAAAATCGACTCGTTGTTATTAGCGCATGGAAAAGCGAAAAAAATTTTCTTGCCTATCGGCAAATGCGAAGAAACACTGCGCCTTCACTTGTCCGATCCTTTCTGGTGGACGAAGTAATGGTTCGGTCAAAGATTGTGGATCCGGATAAGAGGGCGATTATTTGAAAATGGAGTATGTGAATAAAGCGTACCCAAAGGAAGACCAAATGAGGTCAAACTCGATTGAATTCAATATAACGCTGTCATCGCTGGCGACCGTCCGAAGGTTGCCGTTACCCGCCGAAATAACACAGAATATCGAATGTCCGTTATGGCGTTTAGTCGACGATCGACGCGTGTCTGACAAGGTTTAAACTTAAATTCGGCGTCTCGAACAGGAAGCCCAAGTTTTCCCATTTAGCTAAAAACACATTGTTCAAGAAGGTACTACAATCAGCGCAAGCGAATCGCATTTGCTAGCTATAGCGTTTACGCGGAAATTAATTACGTGACGAGACAGAACGACGTGTCTGCGCAACGTTCAGCCTGCGCCGCTTTTTGACGCTGCCATCGCCTCTAAGTCCTTCGCGCGCATGCGTTCGGCAGCGCGTTGCGCGCTGGCGGCTTTTTTATAAATTCGTTTACCCACAACTCGCAATGGCTTAGCCCTATCGGCACTTAACTGACCGACACACCATTGCGTACCAGGACTTAGCTCGACGGCAACGTAAAATCCAGGAACTGGCCCAAGCCGGTAGTTGTTGAGCGCGAACAAGACTTCAGCGAGATCGTTGAGCTTTTCCAAATCGAGGCCGCCGAGCAACTGCGCTTCGATTTCGTTCGACTCGATGGCGCTGGTCGGCATTTGATGCTTACCCGGCGGCGGGCGAATCAGCGGCATACGCGAGCTGCGCGATTTATTACGGGTGTCCAAAATACGTCAACGAAAAAGTCATTAAATCACTCGGGTGTTCGAACATGGGGACCGCTTCAATGGAACCGCGCTAGGGCAAAGTTCCAGACTTCAAGAAGCCTTTGATAACGTTCTCCATTAATTTAGACACATTATTCTGGTAGTTGTTGTGCGACAAGCTACCACACCATGCGAGAGAACCGGGTGCAAACACCGCCCCGTCATTTGGCGTCTTGTAGTAGATCATGTCGGCGCGAACCATCGGATTTTCGTCGCCACCGCCATAGTAGCCGCGGACGATGAAATGAATTTCCTCGTTAACCTGCATCATGAGGTCCGTGTGCCCTTCAGAGCGCGCTAACAAATACGCATTGTGCGGAGTGCCAAATTCCAAATCGTAACGGTCGAGTTCAAGGCCCGCCGCACCGCCACCGACTAAACCAAAGTCACCGATAACTTCGGTGTCCCCAATTCCTTTGAACATCCATTTGCATTCCGGCAACAGAGAGTCCGGCTCGCGTTGATAATACGATGAAACATCGAAACCGTAGGCCGTGAACGTCAGTCCGCAAGTCTTGCTTGGGATACGTCCGCGCGCGCGCCACATGCCGCCATACTTGCCGTCGAACGCGTTGTTATATTCTCCCGGATTCGCCGTCCATGCGCGGGTCCCCGCCTCGCCCTTGCGTACCTCAATAATATTGCTGTTGTCGGGATGGTACTGCGAAGCCCAGTAAAAACCGTCGGCGCCCAAGTACAACCAGCGGCCGCCGTGTTGCTGGTACGCCTCGTAGGCGTCGATAATCTTTTCCGAAGAATACTCAGGATGCGATCCGGTTAGTACGACGGGATAGCGATTCAGCAAGTCGACCCCTTCACGATCGAGATCTTCATCTGTGTGGACGTCGAACTTGAAATTCTTTTCTTCCAGCCAATCCGTGAGATGAAGGTCGGCGTTCAGCTGCCATAGCGACGGCGACAACCAGTGTCGGTATTTCGGCCGCATATTAAGGATCGGTCTGAGTCTGGACGAGATACTTACGCCATGCCCGTCAGAGTGGCACGAATAGGTCGACAAACCGTATTCTCGATGTTCGTTCAAATATAGATCCGAGGCCTGCATTAGCGGCACTTTGCCAGCCAACAATTGCGCGACGACTGAGTTTGTCGCTAAATTGTCGTTTGAATAAGCCATGTAGCTATTCGTCGGAATGATCAAACAGATTTTGGCTGTAGTCTTGCCTTGCGGCGGCCGCACAAAGAACGGAATGTAGTCTTCTGTTTCAGGTGATTCTTCACCGCCAATTCTTAGACGGGCTGCGTAGACGCCACTCGGTAAATTTTTCGGAATGAGATAATTGAAATCGACTTTCCAACGTGCGTCATCGATGTCGTCGTCGTGGAAATGAATAGCGCCGTATTCTTCTGCGATGTGGTGATAAACGATGTCATCGCCGGTCCAGTTGTAACCGGTCATGCCTCGATTCGGCAGGTTGATGGCGTGCCCGTTTAGGCAGTTCGGAGAAGCGTCGACAATATAGGTTGAAGCAATATTGTTCGTGATATTGCCGTGGAAATCCCAAGCGCCAACGACTGCGCGACGTAGATCTGCCGCGCACGTTTTGTAACCTCGAGCGAGCGCTTCAATGTCTTCCTTCGAGAGCGCACGGTTTGATAATCGTGGGCGATCTATCTTGCCGTTGTAGGTTAAACACTGCTCAGGCAGTGCGACCGGCTCCATCGCTTCTTTGTAATGCGCACCAAAAACCGTACGCCCGGAATTCGCGACTTTGGTCGCCGCTGCAATCAGCAGGGGCGCGTCGTTCTTAGCCGGCTTCGTTTTACACAATTTCGTGACCGACGCGGTTGTTGCCGACGCCGGGTGCAACAAACTCATGCCAAGTCCGCCGTTCGCCGAGGTGACGACGGGTTGCTGATACAAGCGCAACCGTCCGGTTTTCGCATCGTAGGTCGCTGCTGCCAGGTACCAGACTTTGCGCAATAAGCGCTTAGCACTCGATAACTTAACGACCTTCTTACCATCCCCAATCCAGCAGGCCAGGCACCCCTGTGCATCAATGAATAAACCGAAGCCAGAATTTCGGCCGTCTATCCATTTAGTGACGAGACCTTGCGCGCCTTTATCTGGTGTCGTCGGGAAAATAAACGCTTGTACGGTGAAGCTATCGCTGTCCATACGGTGATCAGCGGGGATGACGCAGTAGGAGCCCCCATGGATCTTTTGGTTGTGCCCTTTGTAACGTTTGTTGCAGGTCGAGCGAATGAGTTTTTCTTTGAAACCCGGCCCGTCAGGATTCGTATCGCCGTGGATCAAGCGGACGATGTCGGCGTTATACGTCTCATTGTTTTCTGAATTCACATAAAACTGCACTACCTCGCCTGGGCAAACCGAGTACTTATCGCTATATCCCGTAATCCTCAACATCGCACATCTCCAGTTACTCGATCGGTTGTTGCCATCAAAGATTCAATGACGATTTTCTCTAAACCTACGAAATGTCGTAGGCCGCCATCAAATCTTTGACTCGCTTGAGAAAGATGCCGTGTTCGCACGCGTCTTGAGATGCGAATGATTTAGGTAGTATTTTGACCGGTGTGCCGCGCACCCCTGAAACAACGCCGATCCGATAATCTTCATGCGCTCGGGTTTGAACGATGACGTATTTTCCGGTCATAGGAGCGCGCCGGAATTTATCGATCACACGCTTAAGATCGTCGCTGTGACCGACCCCCCGTTTGCCGGCGAACCCAGGTTTGCCGATGGGATTACCATTATGCTCAGCTACGATCGCCTTGCGCCGCACTGGGTCGGCGAGGATCGGTAAAATATAGGTACGGGTGATGAAATCGTCAGTCGACGTATGACCACGGTTGTCTTGTAAGCCGGTCGTTCGGGGCATAATTGAGTGTCCTCCCGTTTGGCACAAACACGGACGGGGATCGGTCTGAAGATTTCCGCGCGTGTGCTGTGAGTCTTGATTCATACTAGTTGATATCGCAAACCCTCGCTATCGGCACCACCGTTCGTGCGAACTCGTGAGCATCGAACGATCTTGGTCCGAACGCGCTTGGGCGAAACTTTATGAGATTAAGACAGATCTTAAACTTCAAAATTGCATAAAATCCGCCCTCCAATCCTCGCGGGTGTTTGCCGCGGCGCGCAAATCACCCCTTAGTGACGATAAGCATCATGTACATACCCATTCATTTCCGCGAAAACGATCCACAAGAATTGGCTCGAGTTATTCAACAGAATAATTTCGGTTGTCTTATCTCGATGATCGACGATCGGCCGTTTGCGACGCACCTACCGTTCGTCTACGAGCCGCAGAGCGGCCGGTTGCTCGGGCACATGGCCCGCGCCAATCCACATTGGGAAGCCCTGGATACAAGTTCCCGCGAAGTCTTGACCGTATTTCAAGGGGCGCACGCCTACATTTCGCCAACTTGGTACGCTAATCCCGGCGTGCCGACGTGGAACTATGTCGCGGTCCATCTCTACGGGCATTTTCACGTGTTGCACGATCCGAGTGCGCACCGACAGGCCATGGTGACTTTAACGAATCAGCACGAAGCAGCCCAAGAGAAGCCGTGGGCAGCAGATTTTGAATCGCCCATGGCCGCCAACATGCTCAATCAGACCGTGGCGTTTGAGATCATCGTCAGCGAGACCCAAGGTAAGTTTAAATTGAATCAAAATCGTGCGAGTGAGGATCGCTCAAATGTGATCGATGCTCTGGAGGCGCAAGCAACCGACAATTCGATCGGTATTGCGAGACTTATGCAGGCAAAACAATGATCACGTCGCGCTTAACTGAACAGCTCGGTATTCAGCATCCGATCCTGCTCGCGCCGATGGCCGGTGTCGCCGGCGCCGACCTCGCGAATGCGGTGAGTCGGGCAGGCGGTTTCGGCATAATCGGTGGTGGCTACGGCGATCGACAATGGCTGGAGGCGCAACTGAATGGATGCGATTGCGGATCCATTGGGGTCGGCTTTATTAGCTGGCGACTAGCCAAACAACCTGAATTGCTCGCACTCGCGCTAGAATACGCGCCCCGTGCGATCTTTCTTTCGTTCGGCGACTTGAGTCAATTTGCACCGATAATTAATGCGAGCAAGAGTTTGTTTATTGCTCAGATTCAGTCGCTAGAAGACGCCAAAGTTGCAGTGGCCTTGGGTGCCGATATGCTGGTGGCTCAAGGCACTGAAGCTGGCGGCCATGGCGGACATCGCGCCACAATGCCGCTGGTACCTGCCGTGGTCGATGCGGTGGGTCCGATCCCCGTAGTCGCAGCCGGCGGTATCGCCGATGGCAGAGGGCTTGCCGCCGCGTTAATGCTCGGCGCTAGCGGCGCGTTGATGGGCACCCGGTTTTATTGTTGCGAAGAATCGTTGGCCACTGAACAAGCGCAAGCCCGCGCAATCGCGACCAGTGGGGACGAGACTATCAGGAGCCGCGTATTCGACGTGTTGCGCGGTTATTCCTGGCCAAATCCCTACACGCTCCGCACGATCAAAAATGATATGACCGAACAATTTGCAGATAATCTTGCGCAACTCCGCGGCGATAAGCGCGCGCAGACAGCTCGTTTCACTGACGGATTAGCGCACGCCAATTACGACGTCGCCGCTGTTATCGCTGGCGAAGCCTTAGACCTAGTTAACGATCGGCCGCGTGCCGGCGATATTGTGCGGGAAGTAAGCGCGCAAGCGATTGCCTGTTTGCAAGATCCTTCTCACTTCACGGTTGGGCCATAGTGGCGATATTTACTTTTGAGCACGTCTCTCTCGCGTTCGGTGATCAGTCGATCCTCCGAGATGCGGAATTTTCTATCGAGCCTGGCGAACGGGTCTGTTTGATCGGCCGAAATGGCGCCGGTAAAACGACTTTATTTAAGCTCATTACCAAACAAATTGAGCCAGATAGTGGTGAAGTTCGCTTTACCTCCGGCGTTAAGTGCAGCCAACTGGAACAAGCCTTACCCACCGAACTAGACGTTAGCGTCCAAAAATATGTCGCGGCCGGACTCGGAGAGCTACCGCAATTGATCCAAGCTTACGAGAAACGCTCGCATGATGAGCTCGATTCGCGTGGTCTCGCTGAACTTGAATCCTTGCAACAACGTATCGACGCACTTGGCGGATGGAATGTCGACCAACGGGTCGAGACGGTACTGAGCGAATTAAGCTTGCCTGGAGACCAAACCTTGGGCGAACTATCTGGCGGCTGGCAACGTCGGGTCGGCTTGGCCCGCGCTTTGGTGTGTGAACCAGACTTGCTGCTGCTAGATGAGCCGACAAATCATCTCGATCTGTCCACGATCGCATGGCTCGAGAACAAAGTGCGAGGGTTTGCCGGCAGCGTATTGTTCATCACCCACGATCGGGCTTTTCTGCAGCGCTTGGCGACGCGCATCGTCGAAATCGATCGCACAAAGTTACGTAGTTGGCCAGGCGACTATCGAACCTACCTGCGCGACAAGGAAAGCGCGATGGAAGAGGAGGTTCGCGACAACGCCCTGTTCGACAAGCAACTTCAGGCGGAAGAGGTCTGGGTGCGACAAGGTATCAAGGCCCGCCGCACGCGCAACGAAGGTCGGGTGCGAGCGTTGGAAGAGATGCGCAGGCAATACGCGCGCAGAGTGAAGCCGGACGGTAAAGCAAAAATAATCGTCGAGGAGGCGGAACGTTCGGGTCGTAAAGTCATCGAAGCGCGCAACCTCACCTACAGCTACGATGAGGCGCCGTTGATCGAAAATTTTTCGGTCAAGATCATGCGCGGCGATCGCATTGGACTGATCGGCAACAACGGTGTCGGTAAAAGTACGCTATTGCGCCTGCTGCTCGGCGAACTTGAACTACAGTCCGGAACCTTGAAACTCGGCACAAATCTTGAGGTCGCCTATTTTGACCAATTGCGCGAACAACTGGATCCAAACAAGACGGTCTCGGACATCGTCGGCGACGGTAGCGACTTCGTCAATATTGACGGCAAACCTCGCCACATCATTGGTTATCTGAGCGGCTTTCTATTCAGCGCCGAGCGCGCACGCACACCCATTCGGGCGTTGTCGGGGGGCGAGTGCAACCGCGTAATTTTGGCTCGCTTGTTCACCAGGGCGTCGAACTTACTCGTGCTTGATGAACCCACGAACGACCTCGATGTCGAAACGTTGGAAGTCTTGGAAGAACGTTTAACTACTTACAGCGGGACGCTAATTATCGTGAGCCATGATCGAGAATTCCTCGATAACGTGATCACGAGCAGCTTAGTCTTCGAAGGCAACGGCGCGATTGGGAGCTATGTTGGCGGCTATAGCGATTGGTTACGCCAGGGACATTCGTTGACGGAACGAGACAGCCCCAAAAACCAGGTCGTTGAAGCCGTTAGCAACAATGCACAAACGAGAGTGATGCCACAAGCGCGCGCAAAATTAACGTTCAAACTGCAACATGAGCTGGACCAGCTACCTAATCGAATCGATGAACTTGAAAACCAGATAAACGTATTGCTGGAACAAACGAATACGGCGGATTTCTACACGCAGTCTTTTCAGGATACGCAGCCGATTCTGGACCGCCTGAAAGAACGGCAAGCCGAGTTGGACGCAGCGCTGGAGCGCTGGGGCGAACTCGAATCTTTACAATAGCGCCCCTTGCTGAAGTTATTTTTTTAGCGATATCCTTTAAACCATGGCAAATGACACTGTGACGAGAAAACCCTACGCAACAATAATCGCCGTCCTGGTGGTCGGTGTTTACTATTTTGTTAACGGGCAACAGCCTGAGCCGGTAGATGTTGCACCGACCCCGACGTCGTCAATGGGTCGCACGGCGGCTCTACACTATGTTGATGGGCAAATGATGGACGGTACTGGTGTCGTCGAGAAGCTGCTCAGCGATGATAGCGAAGGTAGCAGACACCAACGCTTCATTCTTAAACTCAGTGGCGACCGAACGTTGCTCATTGCGCACAATATCGATCTGGCACCACGCATTGATCGGCTCAAGCGCGGCGACCAAGTGCGATTCCGCGGGCAGTATGAAACCAACGAGCGCGGTGGCGTCGTGCACTGGACTCACGCGGACCCACGCGGTGATCATCCGGCCGGCTGGTTAGAGCATGAGGGCAGACGGTACGAGTAAGCCGAACGCGTGATCGATTAGTAAAGGGGTCGATACCTAATGGCGCTAAGTTAAGGAGCTTCTCCGCATGTTTTCAATCTCTTAGCCGTTGTCTCACATGAGCCGTGACGGTGTGAAAAAGCTTAACTTAGGACACTGATCGAAATTAATTAGCCAGCTTTGCGAGGTCGAATTTCATAGTTCCAGAGACTGTAAGAAAAACTGTGTAACTGCCTATCATTGAACCCGGTTACGGGTAAGGAGAGGTAGGTTATGAAGAATAAAGAACTGCAGGCCATCGCCCAGGCGGCTGCGAAAAACATCAAGACGGA
>JBLFWX010000005.1:0-120283 GCA_047611805.1 Gammaproteobacteria bacterium | reverse complement strand
TGGTCGGTAGTTGCTCACAGATCTGATAATCGAAACAGACAGCAACTTTCCAAACGTTGTTGTTGTCCGCCAGCCAGCGGTCATAGTATCCGGCGCCGTATCCGATGCGCTCCCCATCAATGGAAAATCCGAGTCCTGGAATAACTGCAGCATCGATGCTCGACTTCCAACGATGATCATCGCTTGGACTTAGGATTCCTAGCGGACCCGGGGTCATGTTCTCCCAGCCTGGAAACTCGACAGCTACCATTTGCTCTTTGGAGATAATTCGCGGCACGAGAACAGCGACTCCTTCGTCGAGGAGCGCATCGATGATTCCGTGCGTATCCACTTCGCCGTTCGCTGATACGTAGACTAGGGTGGATGCGCAATTTTTCGACGCGAGCAGCCGTAAGACTGTCGACGTAATTGTTAGGTTTTCTTCTGTGTAGTCTGCGTCGGCATGGCGCTTTCGTGAGGCTAACATGACTTGCCGCAAGGCCTTTTTCTTGTTGGATGTCGACATCTGGATGTTTGAACCCGAGGAGCACTCAGCCGCAAGTTTACAGACAATTGCAACCAAGCAGCGAATTAGCGCGCAATCGCCACTTTTGCATTGCTCTCATGGGAAACTCCAATTCTTAAGTTCAGGTTTGAAAGAGGCACTTAACTCGCGGCGCGGATTGCCTTACAATACGCGCCCTTCGAGCCCGTAGTTTTTGGGTGGGCATCATTTTCCGGAGTAATAAAATTTAATGGTAACTATCAGACTCGCGCGTGGCGGAGCCAAGGCACGCCCATTTTTCCACGTCGTGGTGGCGAATAGCCGCGACAAACGCGATGGAAATCACATCGAGCGTCTGGGCTTCTTTAATCCGCTCGCGGTCGGGCAGGATGTTGGGTTTCGATTAGACGAAAGTCGCTATGACTACTGGGTGTCAGTTGGCGCACAACCATCTCCTCGTGTCAAAAAACTTGTGAAACAATTTCGTAGCGCCGTGATCGAAACTGCGACCGCGGCATAATTCGTAACGCCGGCATGCCATTGTAGGTCGCGATCCGGTTGGGATCTGAAACTAAGTGGCAGCTGCGAGCGATGGCGAGACCCCAGAACACGTCCTGATTGGACGTGTCAGTGGGGTGTTTGGAACCCGCGGTTGGCTAAAAATCCATTCGTATACGAGACCCCAGGATAATCTACTAACCTATAAGGTCTGGCATCTTAGCGTGGGCGGAAAGTGGCATGAGCATCGCGTCATCGCTGCTAAGAAGCACGGGCCCGGTCTCGTTGCAGAACTAACCGGGACTTCAAATCGCGACTTAGCACTTGAACTTGTCGGTTGTGATATCGCGATCACCCGATCGATGCTCCCACCCAATGCCGATGGCGAATATTACTGGGCTGACCTCATTGGAATGAGCGTCCGAAATTTGTCAGGCATACAGCTGGGTGAGATATCGCAAATGCTGGCCACGGGCGCGAACGATGTCATGGTCGTGCAGGGTGACACAGAAAGATTAATCCCCTATGTCAGCGGAATTTACGTCATAGATGTCGATGCGAATGCTCGCAGTGTGCTGGTAGACTGGCACGAAGATGACTGACGCGCGTAATCAATTCACGGTCGTCACGCTATTCCCTGAACTTGTTGAAGCCTTTGCTGCTGTCGGAATCGTTAGGCGCGCATGCGAGCGGGGCCACGTCGCTGTGAAGACGGTTAATCCGCGCTCGTTCACAACTGCTGGCACGGGCAGAGTGGATGATGCGCCTTACGGCGGTGGACCAGGCATGGTGATGATGGTTGCACCGTTGCGCGCCGCTATCAGTAGTGCTCGCGAACCCGAACCCGCAACGGTGGCCTATCTAACACCACAAGGTCGCCGCATAGACCAGCAGCTGCTCGGTGAACTCACACATATTAATCATCTCGTACTCGTCGCCGGTCGGTACGAAGGCATCGACGAACGAGTGATAGAGCGCGACATCGATTTGGAATTGTCGCTCGGCGATTTCGTTTTAAGCGGCGGCGAAATCGCGGCGATGGCCCTGATTGACGGGATAATTCGGTTGCTTCCCGGTTCTCTAGGCAGTGATTTATCCGCTCAGTCCGATTCGTTTACCCGCGGCCTGCTCGAACATGCGCAGTACACCCGTCCTGAAATCGTTGATGGGCAATCCGTTCCTCCGGTACTGCTAAGCGGCAATCACGCGGATATTCAGGCTTGGCGACAGGCGCAGCGTCTGCAGCGCACCTTTACCAAGCGTCCCGATCTCATTGTTGAAGCACAATTGAGCGAAGCGGAGCGAAGACATCTCTCTAAGATGGGGACGAAAAATGAAGATTTTGGAGATTGAATTTGAAACGAGGATTAATCTTGTCGTTTATGTTGTACAATCGCGCGCCTTGAGAATCGAGCCGGACTTTGGTGAATCGACATGTCGAACATAATTCAAGAATTAGAATTGGAGCAAATGCAACGCGACGTACCGGACTTTGGGCCCGGGGACACGGTCGTTGTTGAGGTTAAGGTAATAGAAGGTACGCGCGAGCGCCTACAGGCTTTTGAAGGCGTTGTGATAGCTAAACGCAACCGGGGCCTGAACTCTGCGTTTACCGTTCGAAAAATATCGCACGGCGAAGGGGTAGAACGAGTATTCCAGACTTATAGTCCAGCCATAGCGACTATTAAAGTTATACGCCGTGGCGCGGTGCGGCGTGCGAAACTTTACTATATGCGGGAATTACGTGGGCGCGCGGCTCGCATCAAGGAAAAAATTCGTCGCTGAGCGCAAGCATTGGGTGATTCGCCGGCTGCATTGTGTATGCAACCGGCTCAAGCGGTTATCTTCGTTCCTCTAGCGCCGTAACGGCGCTAGAGGAACGCCTAAGGTATCGGGCTAGGTCGCATGTGCGGGGAAGAACTTCTACAAATCTGCCGCGAAGCGATTCTCAAGATAAGACGAGATATCGCTCGATTCGTATAACCATTGAACGCTGCCGTCATCTTTCTCGATGAACAGGCACGGCACTGTACCTGATCCGCCTTCAGCGATTAGGCGTTGGTGGTGGGCACGGTCAACATGGATGTCGCGCAGTTCGACAGATAGATTCAGCGCACTAATTGTCGAGCGTACTTTTCCTGAAAACCAGCACGTTTCGTAATGATAGAGCGCCAGCTTACTTGTCGCCTCATCGATTTTCGATTGGGCTTCTGGTGAGCGTCGCGCGCTGCTGCTAGCGTCTCCTCGTTCTTCGCCGAACCATGATTTCAACATTCCTGGGTTCCTCTAATTTCTTAAAAACTGTGTGCACCCACTTGGCTTGCTTGGGCGGCAGGATAAAGTAACATCTTACGGGGGATTGGGGGAATACTCACAATGACTGGCCAGCTAGAGCCCAGCAATGATTGATCATACGATGAGCGCTGGGGGCAATGAGTCGGTTATCGACGGGTTTGTGGATCACCTGTGGGTTGAATTCGGCTTGAGCGACAATACGACGTTAGCGTACCGAGCAGATCTGCGATCGCTACAAAAGCATTTGCAAGCCAGGGATCTAAATTTGCTTCGGGCGAGTGAAGCCGATCTTAACGACTATCTCGGCGAAATCGCAGCCGGGGCTCCCCGCACAACGGCTCGTCGACTGTCTTCGCTACGGCGTTTCTATCGGTATCTTGTGCGCGAAGGCCTCGCGGCCACTAATCCGACGGATAGGTTGTCGGCTCCTCGAATTGGCCGGAAACTTCCTCGTTCCCTCAGCGAGTCAGACGTCGAAGCGCTTTTAGCCGTACCGAATGTGGACACAGCGCTTGGGCTTCGCGACAGGACGATGCTGGAGCTGCTCTATGCGACCGGCCTTCGTGTGTCGGAATTGATTGGTCTTACACTCACGGAGGTCAATCGACGGCAAGGCGTCGTGCGCATAGTCGGCAAGGGCGCCAAAGAGCGGCTCGTTCCATTTGGTGAAGAAGCGCAAACTTGGTTGGAACGATATTTAGTCGAGGCGCGACCGGAAATCGTGAAGGCGAGATTGTCGGACGCGATGTTCCCGACTAATCGCGGTGCCGCGATGACCAGACAGGCATTTTGGTATGCAATAAAAAGATATGCCCTGGCAGCCGGCATTGACGCGCGGTTATCACCGCATACCCTCAGGCATGCATTTGCGACACATCTACTGAATCACGGTGCCGATCTTAGAGTGGTTCAACTGCTGCTGGGCCATAGCGACATTTCGACAACGCAAATCTACACTCATGTGGCGCGTGAACGGCTTAAAGAAATGCACAGACGCCATCATCCTCGAGGCTAGCGATTCGATTAGTGCGCGGGCGTGCGTTGCAAGAATTTCAATTAAGTGGTGGTCGCCGCACTGACGCTTAATACTTCTTCTAAGGTTGTTCGGCCTGCCGCTACTTTTAGCGCACCTGCCTTACTCAGCGGGACCATGCCATCGTCTAATGCTCGTCGCCGAATATCCATCGTCCCGGCATCAGGTACTATCATCGCACCTATCGTGGGGGTGACCTGTAATATTTCGTAGACTCCTTCTCTACCTTTAAACCCTGTATTACGACATTCGTCGCATCCGACTGCTCGGTGAACGTGCCGATCGACATCTAGCGGTTCACTACCAATTAGCGAATGCCACGCATCCGCAGTGAGCTGCATGGGCTCTTTGCAATTTGAACACAACGTCCGAACTAGCCGTTGAGCGATAACGCCGAGTAGCGTTGCGCCGATCAAATAGCTGGGAATACCAATATCCATCAGACGGGTTATTGCTGATGGGGCATCGTTGGTGTGCAAAGTAGACAGCACTAGATGCCCCGTTAATGCCGCTTGGATAGCAACGTCTGCCGTTTCGCGGTCGCGGACCTCGCCGATCATAATGACGTCCGGATCCTGTCGCAGCAACGTTCGCACGCCGGCTGCAAAATCCAGATCTATAGCCGGCTGGACCTGCATTTGATTGAACGCGGCCTCGACCATTTCGATTGGATCTTCTATCGTACAAACGTTGATTTCCGGGCGTGCAAGTTGCTTGAGCGCCGAGTATAGGGTGGTCGTTTTACCGGAGCCGGTTGGGCCTGTGACGAGCACGATTCCGTGTGGGTTTCGCGTCATCTCGTTCCATAAAGTTTCGTCGTGCAAACTGAACCCGAGCGCGCTGAACGGCTGTGTCAATTTATCGGGATCGAAAACCCTAAGCACCAGCTTCTCGCCAAACGTAGTCGGCATGGTTGACAATCGAAGTTCTACTTCCCGACCGCCAGGAGCGCGAGTCTTTATGCGGCCGTCCTGTGGTCGCCGCTTGTCCGCTACGTCCATCCTACCCAGCGACTTTAAGCGACTTGTGATCGCTGCCATCGTAGGCATTGCTAACTCGTGAACGAGATGCAGCACTCCGTCGATTCGAAAGCGAATGCTTCCCTGGCCACGGCGCGGCTCGATGTGAATATCGCTTGCGCGCTGATCAAATGCGTATTGCAACAACCAATCGGCCAGATGCACGACGTGCTGATCATTGGAGTCTAATTCTCCGACCACGCCGAGTTCTGTTAGCTGCTCGAAGCCGTCTCGAGTGCCAACTCGGTCCTTCTTTGTCTTGTTCGCGGCGCCAGAGAGGGACCGACTCACACCATAGAATTCTTTCAGGAATTTCTCTACATCCGCGGGGTTCGCGAGAACGCGGCGAATGTCGCGCTTCAATATGGGCGCTAACTCCGCGGACCAGTCGTCTACGTAGGGTTCAGGCGTCGCTATCGTCACGTAAGAGTCCGTTAACTCGACGGCTAAAAATTGAAAGCGGCTTGCATAAGCTTGTGAAACGATTCCGGTTACCGTTTCGACGTCGATTTTGAGAGGGTCGATACGCAGGTACGGCATGTTACAGGCGTCAGCGACGACCCGGGTGAGGAATTCGGAATTGAGATGTCCACTCGGGTTCGATGGACTGGGAAGACGCAATTCGCCGATTGCTAGAAACGGATGCCGAGTATCTTCTGGTTTGACCTGGGCCCGGACGTGCTTTGCGGTTTCCTCAGAGAGGATGTTTCGCTGCAGCAAAATTCGAAGAACGTCGCCAACTGTAATCTTGCGGCTTGTGTGGACTTCGTCTGACACTGAGTTCAACGATGTTGTCCCCGAAACAGTGCCTGTACTACTCGCTCGACTTTGCATCGGACTGGTCAACAATTTTGTTCGTTGCGTACTCTAGCCTCTCGATCAATGTATATAAAAACTGACGTTGGAAACGTAGTTGGCAATTAATCGACGTGCGCTGGATTATAGAACTGCGCACTTTTAGCGCGGTGACAATATTCGCGGCGTTAATCGTCGCGGTGCGTCTGCGGCCCGCGGTGATTCCCATTTCGCCGAAACAATCACCCGGTCCGAGTTTTGCGATTTCAACGTCGCTCTTTAGCACGGAAACTTCGCCATCGACGAGTACGTAAAATGACGGATCCTCTTCTCCCTCGCGTATTATCGGGTCGCCGACCTGGACAACTAGCCAGTCGCCAGCATTTACGATTTCCCATAATTCGGTGTCGGAAAACTCAGCGAAGAATTCGAGGTTTTTGACGCGGTTAAATTTTTCCTGCTGTACAGGTTGACCGTCGGCGAGCCGAATAAAATCGTAAACCAGAGATAGGTCACCTGCCATATCGGCGCCGGACTTGTAGCGATGGGCTGTATTCTTAGCGAGCGCTTTGTCGATTATTCGTTGATAGATATCGGGTATGTCGGCGCGAAATTCGTGGACGGGTGTTGGGGGCGTGTTTTGAATTCGATGCTGGATCGCTTCCATGTTTCGCCCTTCGAAAGGATGGTTCCCGGTGAGCAATTCGTAAGCCACGATCCCGAGAGAAAACAGATCGCACTGACTAGTTACTTGTTCGAGGCGGAGTTGTTCCGGCGCCATGTACATGGGGGAGCCGGCGTGCTCTGGATCGATTCCCTCCTGAAGGTGCGGCACAATCGCGACGCCGAAATCCGTTATTTTCGCTTCTAGGTCATCGGTGATGAGGATGTTTTTTGGTTTGATGTCGCGATGAATTACGCCCTCGCGGTGAGCGTAGTCCAAAGCCATTGCGCACTGATATAAGATATCCGTCAGATTTTTGATGCTGAGCAGGTGTTCCGAGTTGCTGAATCGAGCCAGCGTTGTCCCGCCGTACACATATTCCATAACAATGTAGTAGCGGTCTTGGTCGACACCAGCGTCGAATATCGCGGTGATATTAGGGTGCTTGAGCATCCCTGCGGCCTGAGCTTCGTTAAAAAATAGACGGCGATACAGTGGCCCATCGTCACTTGAATTAACGTACTCGTCTGCCGCTACTTTAATAGCGACCGGGCGATCGACGAAAGGATCTTGTCCGAGGTACACAGTGCCCATGTTCCCGCGGCCGATGGTCTTGAGAACCTGGTACTTTCCGATCGCCTGGCCTTCAAGCGAATTTGACGTATTTTCGATCATCGTGAATAAGGTCACGTTCCTCGATTTGATCGCACGCGCATATCGTCATTTTCCGCAACACGAATCTAGGCGACTTATCATCACTGGGCACGGCGTATCGAAGCGTAGCACGTAGCAGGGAACCAGTGGGCGGGTTTGTGAGTCGAATTGAGCGTGCGATCGTGGTTTTACCACCGAGATACTTTTACAATGCGTCGCTGTGGTGCGAAGTGCGCCGCGCCTTTGAGGATATGCAATGAAACTAGTGATACTAGCCGTAGCAACGATTTTGTCTGTGAGTTCAATAACGGCATCGGCAGAATCTGAGCTTAACAAGCGTCTTACCGCATCTATTCAGAAAGTCCTAAAGGACGCCGAAGTAACCAGCATCGCTCCTAGTCCGATCCCCGGCATGTACGAGGTAATGATAGGCCCGAGCGCACTCTACATAAGCGAGGACGGACGATATGTCGTAAAGGGCGAAGTCTTCGATATCGAGTCTTTGGAAAATCTCACGAAAGCCCGCCAAGCGCGCGCGCGCGCTGATTCGTTCAAAAATCTCAACGCGCAGGACATGATTGAGTTTTCGCCACTTAAGGGCAAGGCGCTGCGAACGCTCTATGTTTATACCGATATAGATTGCGGTTACTGTCGTAAATTGCATACGGAAGTTAATCAACTTACCGAGGCAGGAATTACCGTGAAGTATCTGGCCTATCCGCGTTCCGGACTAAAAGGCGAGTCATACGATAAAGCCGTCTCTGTGTGGTGTGCAGGCGACCGCCAAAAAGCCTTGACCGATTCTAAGGCAGGCCAGGTCGTGAAATCGGCGACGTGCGAGAACCCAGTAAAAGATCATTTCCGAATGGGGGAGGCCATGGGTATTAGAGGCACGCCTGCTGTTTTTTCGGATGATGGCGAGCAATTTGGCGGATATGTCCCAGCCAAAGATCTGATTCGGATGCTGACCGATCGAGATAGCTAGGTCGATCCATTCCCAAAACTAAGTTTTCGATCGGTGCTTTTACAAGAGATAAACGAGCCACATTTGCCCGTTCGCGATCGAATAATAGAACCAACTTTCGCTTAGGCGAGCGGTGCGGCGAGATAATCAATGAATCTACGATACCTGCGACGTTTAACAATGCCTTCCTTGGGTAACCGTAATCACGCGATAAAGGCGGCCGTGCGGGTCGCAGCGTACGCTCTGGCGATTAGTGTGCTGGTCGGCTGTGGCGGGAAGAGCGATCCGGCGGAATCGTTAAACAAGGGTAATGCATACTTGGCAGACGGAGACCTGGCGAGCGCTATTGTCGAACTGAAGAATGCGGTTCAAGGAGCGCCGGACAATTCAAAAGCACGCTTTTCCCTCGGCAGTGCGTATCTTGCATCCTCGAATTATCCTGCTGCGGCGAAGGAACTTACGCGAGCTCGCACATTGGGTATGCAATCGAGGGAGTTGAATCTCGCCGTCGCCAAGGCCCTCGTTCTCAGCGGCAAGCTGGATGAGGCAACCACGGAACTGGCGCTCAATTTGGATGACTCAAGTAGTGAATGGCTCACCTTGCAAGGGCTCGTCGATCTTGGTGCTGGTCGTTACACAGAAGCCAGTACGACTTTAAAGAGGGCGATAGAACTCGACAGCAGTAATGAGGATGCACATCACGCATTGATTCGGGCAGCAATCAATCTTGGTGACTCAGTGCAAGCGCGGAAATACGTTGAGGAATCGCTGAAACTAAGGGCAGACAATTTTGAAATATGGCTATTGAAAGGCGATCTAGATCAATTCGATAAAAACATGCCGGAGGCGCTTACGAGTTACTCGCGCGCACTGGAACTTTCGGGAAACAATCCAGTGGGACTGTTACGCCGCGCCGCGGTGCATGTGAGCTTGGCCCAGGCTGACGCAGCCTTAATTGACCTTGATGCAATGGGAGCGGTATCGCAGGAGCATCCGCAGGCGTTGTACCTCAGAGCATTGATAGCGCGCCAGAAAAAGGAACCCAGTAACGCCCTGCGTTATCTCCGCCAGGTTTTTGCCACTGTACCGGGTCACAGAGAGAGCCTGGGGCAGGCTGCCGCGATCCACTTCGAGCAAACTGAATATGAAGACGCGGAAGGATATCTTGAACGCCTATTAGAAATAGACCCTGGGAACAAGAAAGTTCTACGGATGTTGAGCGCTACTCGGCTAGCAATGGGGAAGCTGCCTAACGAATCACTCGATTCGCAGAGTTTAGAAGCCGATCACATGTCGGACCCACAGCTATTAGCGCTGTTAGGTGCGACTCACTTGAAATACGGCAATATTGCACAAGGCCGCAAGAGTTTAGAACAGGCATTGGAGTTGGCCCCAGGCTCGGTGCCAGTTCGTACCCAGATCGCATTTAGCAAACTGCGTTCCGGTGACGTGCAAGAAGCTCTGGATGAACTCACGACAATACGTAGCGAGGCACCGGAGTTCGTTCTTGCGAGCATCTTGCAAGCTTTTGGTTTTGCTGCGAAGGACGACTCGGAGGCGGCACTCGTCATTGCCAATGAATTGGTGGCAAGCGACCCGGAGTCGGCGATTTACTACAACGTGCGTGGCTATCTCCAACAGCTGTTCGGCAACACGTCGAATGCGACCGAGGATTTCGAGACTGCGCTGCAAAAGGATCCTGGATTCCATCCTGCGAACTTTAATCTGGCGCGTCTCGCGCACAACGCTAAGGATAAGGATGGTGCTCGCCGAAGGCTTGAAACGGTTCTCGAACGAACTCCTAATGAACCGCAAGCACTCGTATATTTGGCGACGATGCAGATCGAACAAGGCAATACGAACGCCGCAATCGCGCTGCTCAAGCAAGCGCGAGAAAACAACAAAGATGCGGCGGAGCCACGGATTGTCTTGTCACGTCTGTATCGCCGTGACGGGGATCTTGCTGCGGCTAAAAGTGCTGCAGAGGAAGCGTATGAATTGGCACCATATGCCTCAGGAGCCCAGTTGGAATTCGCTGTAATAAAATTGAGTACGGGTGAGCCCAAGCTCGCAATGCCTGCACTAGACGCGTTAATCCTGCAATACCCGAATTCCGAAAAGGTTCTAGAGTTACGCGCCCAGGCGAAAGGCCTGAGCGGCGACTCGCAAGGCTATGAATCAGGCTTGGCGGAGATCGTGGAAAGATTTCCTACTGCGATATCGGCGCGAACCGCGCTCGGAAAAATTTATGCGGCACGCGGGGAGTATCCCGCTGCGGAAAAGCTCGCCGATGAATTGGTCCACTCGGCGGTGGTAGATGCGCAAGTCGAAGGTAACGTGTTTGCGGGGGATTTAAAATTCGCCCAAGGCGACATGCGGAGTTCCCTCGGTGCGTACCAGAAGGCGCATGAGTTAAAACCGCAAGCTCGGACGCTCTTAAAGATACACGCTATCCAAAAACAATCGGGACGCGGTGACTACACCCTGCTCGATGACTGGTTAGCAACCAACCCCGACGACGTTTTGGTTCGAACGGCCGTCGCGATGGAAAATCTCAGCGAAGGGCAGCAAGACCAGGCCGTCGGCAACTACGAAATAATTCTCGAAAAATCGCCTAACAATTTAATTGCGTTAAATAATCTAGCGTGGATATTTGACCAATCCGGAGACCAACGGGCTCTTGAGTACGGGCGAAGGGCGTATGAAGCCGCGCCTGAAAGCCCCGCAATTATGGATACCTACGGGTGGATTTTGCTACGCAAAGGTCGAGTCGAACAAGGGATGGATTTTATCTCGAAATCATTGAAATTGGTGCCGAGTAATAACGACATCCGCTTCCACTACGCTACCGCTCTGGCAAAGACGAACGACGTGCCGGGAGCAGTAGCCGAGCTTAGCAAAATTTTATCGGATGATAGTTCGTTTTCATCGCGATCCGAAGCCGAGGCATTGTTGGCTGAACTCGAAAAATAGCACTGAGTGACGACCTATAACCCCAGGCGCGCCCGCCTAACAACTGGCTAATGACTCGCATCGATAGGTGGGTCGCTCTTTTGATAAGTTACGATCGAGGCGACGGTCTCTGAACCGTCCTCGTCTCGATGTACGACGCGCACCGGCAAGTAGTCGAATGCAACGGCGCACCAAAATATAGTGGTCTTCGAGCTGCCACCGCCTTGCCAGATCAATTTCACCGTATCGAACGTCCCGAGCTCGGTTTTGATAGAGATATTGCTCTCGGCTACGGGTTCATATACTTTCTCTTTCCCACGGTCGGCGATCAAATAATGAAATTCAGATTTCCCCAACTCGAGGTCGCGCATTAGGGCCGCTTGATAAATCAGCTTGTCGAGCACCCCTAGCGGTAACGGGAACGATTGTGATTTATTATTGATAACGGTATCGATGCGGTTCTCTGTTCTGTTGAATTGCATGGTGACGTTCTTTGGTTTTTTCTTACGCTCTCTCAGGTAGGTATATCGTTCAGGTAAATAAACCCCGTCTCGAAAGGTGCCAGAACTAGACTCCAGAACTTTCTCTTTGTGAAAGACCGCGGCAAGGCCAGTCGTTTGAAAGCTAGACTGAAAATGATAAGCGCCGTCTGCCGCGACAACGAACGAACGGTCCATCGTTCCAACAGTCAGGTTGCCTACAACGAGTTTATAAGTCGCTTGATATCCATCGACGGCACAAGCGTCAGCCGTCAGTAGCAACAGCGTGGTTATGTAAAACGTAGCAAAATTGCGCATGTGTGAGTCAGAATTATCCGCAGATTAGAATGCCGCTTAATGTTAACATTCGTGTTCAATTTAAGGGCCCGAATACTTCGTTACCTTGCAAGGAAAATAGCGCAGCCTACCTAAGATGAACCGGCGTATTAGAGATTGGAAACAGGCAAAAATTCTCGTCGTCGGCGACGTGATGCTAGATCAATATTGGGATGGTGAGACTCTTCGTATTTCTCCTGAGGCTCCGGTGCCTATCGTTAAAGTGCATCACGAAAGTGAACGGGTCGGGGGTGCAGCAAATGTGGCTGCAAATATCGTAGCACTTGGCCTTGAAGTCGAGCTGATCGGCGGCGTTGGCCCTGATCGCGCGGGTCAAACGCTACATAACTTATGTTCCGACTTAAACATTCGCGCAGACCTGATTTGTTCGAGCAATGACCGCACTACGGTTAAATTGCGCGTATTGAGCCAACATCAGCAGCTCCTGAGATTAGACTTTGAAGCTGATGGATCGAGCTATGACAAGGAAGTGCTGCTTAATCATTTTAACGATAAACTTCCATCTGCGGATATTGTCGTTTTGTCGGATTACGGGAAAGGGTTCGTCAGCGATTGTAAGAGTCTGATAATCGCGGCAAAGGCTGCCGGGAAGCGCGTTGTCGTAGATCCAAAGTCGAATGATTTTTCAAATTACTCAGGCGCCTATTTAGTCACGCCTAACTATCTCGAGTTCGAAGCTTGCGTTGGCTCATGTTTAAACGCACAAGATATTATCGAGCGGGGCGAACGCTTGTGTCGCGACCACGATATCGGCGCACTTCTAATCACCCGAGGTGAACTCGGGATGATCTTGGTCTCACCGCATTGCCAATCCCTATCGCTCGCGGCGCAAGCCCGCGATGTGTTCGACGTGACAGGGGCGGGAGATACCGTCTGTGCGGTCGTTGCGAGTGCACTGGCGGCCGGCGAGGAACTTCATCAAGCGATGGTTTATGCAAACACTGCGGCGAGTATAGTCGTTGGAAAGTTAGGTACGGCAAGCGTCACCCGAGCCGAACTCGATAACGATCACGAGATGGGCGAAGCAATATCTGGGGAAATCGTACCGCTGTCCAGCATCTTGCCAGAACTTATGGCTGCACGGGCCCATGGCGAAAAGATCGTTATGACGAACGGTTGTTTCGACATACTACACGCCGGACACGTGACCTATTTAACGCAAGCGAAAGCGCTGGGAACCCGATTAGTCGTCGCTCTGAACTCCGACGCTTCGGTTACGCGTCTCAAGGGTAGCGCTCGACCCGTTAATCGTCTCGAGGATAGGATGCGAGTGATGAGAGCACTTTCTGCGGTCGATTGGGTCGTGAGTTTTGATGAAGATACGCCATTGAATTTGATTGAGAAGATTAATCCAGATGTTTTAGTGAAAGGTGGGGACTACCAGCTTGACGACATAGTTGGCGCAGCGCATGTTCGGGAATCAGACGGTGAGGTCGTTGTGTTGCCGTTTGTATCAGGGCAGTCGACTTCGGGGATAATCGCTAAGCTAGGAGCGCAAAAGGCATGATTATTGTGACGGGCGGGGCCGGGTTTATCGGTAGTAACCTAGTACACGAGCTAAACCGCCGCGGGCATGAAGATGTGGTTGTTGTTGATGACCTGACAGATGGTCATAAGTATTCGAACATCTCGGGTGCAAGAATCGCCGACTATCTGGATTTCGAGGATTTTCGGGCGGCGTTCCTGAAGGACGAATTTCCATTCCATCAAATAGATCGGATTTATCACCTGGGTGCGTGTTCAACCACCACGGAGTGGGACGGGCGTTTCATGATGGATCTAAATTACGCGTATTCGCGCGACTTAATCCGTTTCAGCATCCGACATGACATTCCAATCGTGTACGCGTCAAGTGCGGCAGTTTATGGCAGCAGCACGAATTTTTCGGAGGAGTCCGCCAATGAGAAGCCGCTGAATGTATATGGTTATTCGAAAAGTTTGGTCGACAATTTCGTCGCGCGCGAACTGAGTTCGTTGAAAAGCCAAGTCGTGGGACTGAGATATTTCAACGTCTACGGTCCTCGAGAGCAACACAAAGGTGCGATGGCGAGCGTAGCATTCCACTTGAATGGGCAGCTGAAAGAGTCCGGTAAGGTCCGGTTGTTCGGCGCCAGTCACGGAATGGCAGCAGGAGAGCAGCGACGCGATTTTATTTTTGTGGACGATGCAGTCAACACAACGCTTTGGTTCGCCGATCATTTGCAATGCTCTGGGATTTTTAATTGTGGAACAGGCCGGGCAGAAAGTTTCAATGCGTTAGCGGCAGCCGTACTAGACTGGCACGAAAGCGGCGAGATTGAGTACGTGCCGTTTCCCTGCGAGTTGCTTGAAGCGTATCAAAGTAATACACAGGCTGATCTAAGTTCGCTCCGAGCGGCCGGTTGTAATTTGCATTACCGATCGGTCAGTGAAGGGATCGGTAACTATCTGGATTGGCTGAATTCTTGAGAATTCTCTACAACGTATTATTCACGTTGTTGAGCCCCTTACTGCTAGCCAGAATTTGGTGGCGGGAGCGTCGTCACCCGACCTACCGTAAGCGTTGGAACGAACGGTTCGCGCTGCGTCTGCCGCAAGGACCAGACGAGAAACCAATCTGGATCCATGCGGTCTCAGTGGGGGAAACCGTTGCGGCGACACCGCTGATTGATTACTTAGTGACACACCATCCGTCGATTCCAATACTAATTACGACGACAACGGTAACCGGAGCACAGGCTGCGCAAGACCGGTTCGGTACCAAAGTCCAACACGTGTTCTTGCCGTACGACTTACCCTCGGCGATGGGCCGTTTCTTAAGCCACTTCGAACCACGGATTCTAGTTTTAATGGAAACGGAGCTGTGGCCAAATTTGCTCCGCAAATGCCGATCCGAAAAGGTTCCAGTGTTAATTGCCAATGCGCGATTATCGTCTAAATCTGTAGCCAACTATGGATTGATATCTCGGGTGACGGCTGAAATGATGAATTCGATCGAGTGCTTCGCCGCCCAAGGGGCCGTCGATGGAGAACGCTTCATTGCCCTTGGAGCGCCTCCTGCATCAGTCACTGTCACGGGTAGTTTGAAGTTTGACGTTGCGTTGCCGCCGAGCGCCGAGGAATCCGGCCAATCCATGCGTAGAAAACTTGGAGTCAGTCGGGCGATTTTTATGGCCGGGAGCACGAGAGAGGGCGAAGAGGAAATCCTGCTGAGGGCGTTTGAGGGTCTAAAGGTTCACCACCCTACGTTGCTATTGCTGCTCGCGCCAAGACACCCGGAGCGGTTCGCGGGAGTTGCGGAATTGTGTCGTAAGAATGGGCTAGAGGTGGTTAGGCACAGCAGCGCTACTGCGTGTCGGGCGCAAACGAACGTGTATTTAATCGATTCAATGGGAGAATTGCCGAAATTCTATGCAGCGTCCGATGTCGCCTTTGTTGGTGGTTCGCTCGTGCCTAGAGGCGGGCACAATGTACTGGAACCTGCGGCTTTAGGCGTCCCTGTCGTCGTCGGGCCGCATACATTTAATTTTCCAGAAATTACTAAGATGCTCGACGAACAAGGCGCGCTGTACGTAGTGAGCGACGAAGATGAATTGATAACCAAGGTTGGACAGTTATTGAGCAGCGCGAACCTGCGCGATATCGCTGGTTCGGCCGGCCGGCGGATCGTGTCGCAAAATAAAGGTGCGACGATAAAAATAACCGGGATTATTGATAGGATGTTGGAAAGGACAAAAGATTTTGCCGCGTGAGCATTGAGGTTCAGTGAATTGCAGTGCTTATTTCACGGAATAGGTATCAGTTTGGCGCTCAGAAAGGCGTATAATTTTCACGGCCCGGCGTACGACAAATCCCCGAACTTTAGGTAGCGGAGAAGCAAATATGCAAAACACCAAACGACTTAGAAAATTCGCTGTGTGGGTACTTTTGCTGCTGCCAACCGGTGTCATAGCGCAGGCGCAGATATTTGCCTACCCCAGTGCGGGTCAATCCGAGGAGCAGCAATCTCGAGATCGATTCGAATGCCACCAATGGTCCGTGAGTCAAACTGGATTTAACCCAACAACGGCGCAGCCACTGCCGCCGCGTGCCGCGGTGCACGCTCCTCCACCCCAACAGGCCTATAATCAAGGCTACGATCAACGTCCATATGGCAACAACAATCGCCGTAATGGCGGGGGATTCCTTGGCATTGGAAATGGTGGTTTTTTCGAAGGGGGTGGCGCCGTTGGTGATGCGGCTACGGGGGCCGCGCTGGGTGCGGCTGGTGGGGCACTCGCAGGCAACGCCGGGAAAGGTGCCGCAATAGGCGCGCTCTCCTCAACCGTATTCGGCGCATTTTCGAGATCGAGTTCGAACTCTCGGTCAAATCAGCAACAGCAACAGCAACAGCAACAGCAACAGCAACAGCAACAGTATCAACAAGCCCAAGCAGGTCAAGCGCAGGCGGACCAAGCGTATCTAGAACGAATCGATCGCGTGGACGAATACAATCGCGCTTACGGCGCCTGTATGCGCAGTCGTGAATATACGATAAATTAGATTAAGCAGAACCTGACACTAATTCGCCCGCGGATCCGCCTAGCGCAGCATTGTTTGAATCGCTTTAAAGTGGTGATGTTTGGCATCGCCGAGCCATTCAAAAATAACAGATTCAGCACTCACGACGTGCACCCCGGATTGACGCATCCGGTCGAGGGCGTTTTGATAATTTTCCAGACGCCGCGAACATATTGCATCCTCGACGACGAATACCTCGTTGTTGTCACTGAGGAGATCGAAAGCGGTTTGTAACACGCAAACGTGCGCTTCCATTCCCACCACAATGACTTGCCGTTTGGCACTGTCTCGCAATGCGGGTCCGAAACCCTCCGCGTTAGCGCAGCTAAACACGGTCTTTTCGAATAATTTGCTGCTGGCTGGAAGCGCCTCAGATACCTCGTTTATTGTAGGCCCTAGTCCGCGCGGATACTGCTCCGTTGCAAAAACTGGCACGTCTAGCAAGCCTGCGGAACGCGCCAAGAGTGCGGAATTATTCACCACACGGTTAAGCACCTTGCCGGGCATTGCCGCGCCCAAGTTTTCTTGGACATCAATGACGAGCAAGATACTCGTGTCCGCAGAGCATTTGGGGCTAGTCGCGGGTGTAATTTGTCCTACCATGTCGCACTCCCCTAGGGTGTTTATAAAGCGACCGAATCTAGCGGCCACGTCTTGTGTGTATTAGCGTTCGACTAACCAGCTATTAGCCACGGCGAGGTCTTCATTGTCTAATGTCCCTGCAGCTTGTTTTAAGCGCAAGATATCGAGGATGTAGTTGTATCGCGCACGAGAGAAATCGCGGCGCGCCTGAAACAATCCGCGTTCAGCGTCCACTACATCAACCGCCGTACGCGTTCCGACTTCGAACCCTGCACGAGTCGCGTCCACTGCAGTCTTCGATGACAGAACCGCTTGGCTGAGCGCTTTTACCGTACTGATTTCCGCGATGACCCCTAGATACGCTTGACGAGTTTCGCGGGAAACGGCTCGCCGCGCCTGCTCTAGTCGCTGTAACGCGGCACTGTGTTCGTGGGAGGCCTGACGCGTTCGAGAAGTCACTCGGCCGCCCTCATACAACGGCACGTTTAACTCTAAGGTAATGTCGCCTTGGGTGACCTCGCTGCCGCCGAATCGGCCGCCTTGTGCGTTAAATCCGTGGCTGCCGACTAAATCCAAAGTGGGCAAGTGGCCCGACGACTGCACTCGGATTTCTTTTTGAGCAATTTCCGATGCCGTGTTTGCCGCGGAAATTTCCAGGTTTTGTTCTAAGGCGGTTTGCGTCCATGCCTCAATATCCGACGGCTCGGGTGGGGTTAGCTGGATGGCGTCGCCTAAGGTTGCGAGTTTGTCGTAGTAGACCTCCGTCGTTTCACGCAGCGCCTCACGTGAATTGTTGAGTTCATTTTCCGCGACAATTTGGCTTGCAGTTGCTCTGTCGTAGCCAGCTTGCGCTTCCTGAACGTCCGTAATCGCAATAAGTCCGACCTCGAATCGTTGTTGCGCTTGGATCAGTTGTCCTTCAAGCGATTGTTTTTCAGCGGTCGCGAAATCCAAATTGTCCTGCGCCGCCAAGACGTCAAAATATCGTTCTGCGACGCGAACGATCAGCGCTTGCCCGGCTGCGGCGAGTTCGTAGTTGGCTTGTCGCAAGCGCAGATCGGCTTGGTCGACTCTCATGTAGCTATCGAAATGAAACACAGGTTGGTTCAAGGTGATACGAAACTGCCTTCCCGTATAGGCAACTTCGCCCCCAGCGCCGATACCTGCATCGAGCACAATATCTTGCTTAACGCGGCTTGCGCTCCCATTGAAGTTGAGCGTCGGTAACCATGCTTCAGCCTGTGCCTGGGGAATTCCCTCGGCAGCAGCCAGCGCATTGAATCTTGCTTCGCTATAGGTGGGATCTGTAAGGTGCGCTTGCTCTAAAACGGTCACCAAGTCGGCTATCGCCCAAGTGTCTACTGGGATAATCGCGCCGAGGGCTAGACACAACAACAGCTCGGGTAATGCGCTCGGCCTCCGGCATAAACCGCCGTGTCGCGTTGTCCACGAGGTCATTGTGCTTATCCAGTTAGGCATTCCAACAACCGTGCAAGGCTTTGCGTCGGTCAACGAAGCGCACGGCATAATTCTCGTTGACGTCGATCGCGAAATCGGCGCGAATCTCGACCCGATCGTATTACGCACCGTTATATTCAGCATCAAAATTTAAATTGTGACTTTGCAGCGCCGCCAGTTAGGGGCTTGAGGTCTGTTTCAAATAGAGATTCTGTGGTGAATTCGTGTTCGCCGATTCGCGTGACGAGGATCGCGTCCATCACCGGGCTCGTGCCGCACACCATAAACAATCGGCCGCCGATAGTTAGTTGACGTTTAATTTCTGGAGATGGTGAGGCAACCGATCCGGTTAGAACGATCGCTTCATAGGGTTCGTTAGCGTTCCAACCAAGAATCGCGTCGCCCTCGATTAATTCAACGTTATGGATCTCATGTGCGTCAAGATTCTTTTTCGCAATCTCGGAGAGTCGCGGCAGAATTTCGACGCTCACGACATGCCTTGAACGATGCGCTAATAAAGCCGTTAGGTAGCCGCTCCCAGTGCCAATCTCAAGGACACGATCTTTCGCACGCAGATTCAAAGTCTGGACGATGCGCGCCTCGAGCTTTGGCGTCATCATCGTTTCGCCGTAGCCAAGCGGGATCAATGTATCGGAGTAGGCTAAGGTTCGGTAAGTTTCGGGGACGAACGCATCTCTGGGAATGGCGGAAATGCTATCGAGAACATTTTGGTCTAGGACTTCCCAAGTCCTGATCTGCTGCTCGACCATGTTGTTCCTGGCTTGTTCGAAATCCATAACTCACATCTCGCCTTTGCGTCGCGGGTGGTCCTCTAGTAAATTTCGAGTCACCGATTGAAAACCCTGCATCGAGGCTAGTTCGAAATGACTCTAGCTCTAGCTTGCAAGGCGTTGACTGTACCACACTGTTCACGATCCGCACGCCCCAAAAATTTCTTTGAGCGAGCGACAGGTGAGTGATTAGGACGCGAGGCGATTCGATAATGAATCGGTCGTGCTAATCACCTCCTCACGAACAAGGTGTTGCGTCATTAGAGGTGATATCTCTAATGCATCTGCGATCAGCAGAATACCAGATTCGGGATTGCGCCGTAGGGCGGTACTGGGGTCGTATAAGCCGCGCATTCCTTGAATTAAGACAGGACGCAAAGGCGAGTCAGGGACGTTGTCCACTAAAAGAAGGCAGATTCGGACTATTTCAATTGTGCAATCGACATCAATTTCTGCCTCAAGCATCTGACGACCATTATTGAGCTGCTGATAGCCGCCACGAGGGTGCGCGTGCTGAGTCGCAGTCGCAATGAGTCGGCAGATCGCTTTCGCCCAAAGCTGCTGATCACCGAAATAGTTAGCGAAGTAGGCCAAGCTTGCGATAAATGCAACTTGGTCGTCGAGGCGGTTGAGCATTTCGAGCGGCTGCTCTGGCTGCTCAACGCGCGCGATCACAAAACGAAACAGAGCGGCCCCATCGTGCACAAAATTTGAAAGCTCATATGCAGTTCCGAATTGATGCATGGCACGGGCGTACCAACAACGATCTCTTAGCCTCGATATGGGGCTCGAAATGTGAGATAGATCCCTTTTTTGAAACGACGGATGTGGCGCGAGTTCGCCGCCGCTACGGGCAACGAAACGGCGAATTCGCATGGCCACATTGGCCAGGCTTTTTCGACGACCGAGTGCCGCACCAATACCAATCGCTTGCAACATCAGAGCTTGGCCTGCCAACGTGAATTGTCGGCTGTGACTATTCCACCTATCGCCGATCGAATACTGGCAGGCGGCACCGTTATCCGTAGCTATCAACGCCCCCATTGCACGCAGATACAATTGCGCCATAGGAGCTGCGTTAACGTCGCCTTGCTCGGCGCGCAATAGCGCGTATTCGAGCTCGCGCAAATCGATAAATTTGATCGGGCCGACTGGTCCGCCGCATCGCCAATCGAAAGAACTGAGGTGGTTAGAAAATAGCAAACTTCGCAGACCTCGCGGTAACGCTTCCGGAAGGCCTAACTCATGTGTTGGGCGTGGCGCCAAACTGGAGTTGGATTTAAGTCTGAGGTACATTGAGGCCTTAGGACGTCCGATTCTGTCGCGATTAAAAAGCGATCACGAATCGACTGCAGCAGCCAGCCGATTCGTGATCAATTGGCGCTGAGGCGCCACGGGGGAGTAACAAACGAGCTATACAAAAGGGCCCTATCCGGACGCCTTAGAAAGAGCGAAAGTCAGTGAGAATAGCAATATGCCGACGACACTCCCTATCGCTAAACCGACTAGTACGCATGACACCGTTTCGCGTACTATCGCGCGCCCTTCAGGGCAGCTGGGTGCGGCTTTTACGCTAACGATCATTGATCGCGACTCACGAGATTATTCCTAGGTCCGGTACAGCCATGCAGATGCTCCGTTGCGTAATCAAAAGTCGTTTAAGGCGGGTTATTTCAATTCAGATTTAAGCTCAAGTTTATGGCGTCGCGCCGGCTACAATGAGCTATGAATGAGGCGAATTCTGGCAAAAAAATGGAATATGCTCCGCCGTACGCCGGTTGGTGGGTTAATCCGTTAGAGTAGGGCTCCAAATAATGCTTGCGTCGAGTTCAAGCCAATGCGCCGAACCGTTGCTATTGTTGAAGATGAAGCGCCTATCCGTGAAAATTACGCCGATGCGTTGCGCCGCCAAGGTTATCGCGTACAGACCTTCGCCAATCGCGAGCACGCCATGGGCGCATTTCGAACTCGCCTTCCGGACTTGGTGCTTCTTGATATTGCATTACAAGACGAAATCGATGCGGGTTTTGAGATGTGCCGGGAGCTACGCACCTTGAGTAGCAAGCTTCCGATAATTTTTCTCACTGCACGCGACAGCGATTACGACTCGATTGCTGGATTGCGCGTCGGCGCTGACGACTATCTAACCAAAGACGTTTCGATCCCGCACATTATCGCGCGAATTAGTGCACTGTTTCGCCGCGTAGAAGCGCTCGGAGATCCGACGAACCAACGCAACGAACGTAAATGTGGGGAGCTAACCATTGACCCTGATCGAGTCGTCGCTAGATGGACAGAGTCCGTCGTTGATCTGACGCTCACGGAATTTTGGATTGTTAACGCGTTAACTAAGAACCCAGGCCATGTAAAAACGCGTGAACAACTGATGCACGACGCGAATGTTGTGGTGGACGATACGACTGTTACGTCGCACATTAAGCGAATCCGCCGAAAATTCAAGGCAATCGACTTGAACTTTGATTCGATCGAAACAGTTTATGGCATGGGTTATCGATGGATCTGATAGACCCCTGAAACGACGAACGTTCAATGCCCAAAATTACGATCCGCGTAAAGCTTGTGATGCTTTCGATAGCGATGCTAAGTATCCCCTATGTTGGGTTCCAGTATTTGCGCGAAACAGAGCGTTATCTTCAAAGCAGTCTCGAGGACTCGTTGTTAGCTGTTGGAGGCGCATTAGCAGTTTCTTTGCAAAGCCAATCAGCGTTGTTTCGTAATTCTTCGGACAACGCGCTATCGCGCGATCCGATTTTCTCTCATTCCCTTAACTACCCAGTTCATATCGATGGCTATATCGACGATTGGGAAGGGTATCTCCAATGGGCTGACCATTTCGAATCCAGTGGCCGTTCTACGCTTGGGCAGCGCACCCCCCCGGCATTCGATTTAATTGTTGGTGAGCACGAACAATATTTGAATGTTTTGGTGTTGGTGTCAGACGAAAGTCACGTGTATCAAAACGGCGGGTCATTCGAACCGCAAGCCGCGGATACGGTCGAGATAACGATTTATAAGAATAATGGGCGGACACAGTCGATATTTCTCGGCACGGCGGGTCCGGGACCAATAACCGCTTACGATATTAGCGAAAATTGGGATTTTTCGACGACGAGAAAGCCCGTCGCAAATGTTTTTGGGCAGTGGCGCGAAACCGCATTGGGGTACGCGGTCGAGATCCGTATACCGTTGAATCTGGTTGGGAATGCACTCGGAATTAGTATTCACGACAAAGATATTGGCTTTAGCGAATCGATGAAAGTGTCAACGATGGGCGAGGAGCTAGGAGCTACACCAAACCCGCTACTTCGGACCTCTGCAATGCTGCAGCAATCGATTCAAAGAATTGGATTCAAGAAAGGTCGTCGGGTGTGGGTTATCAACCGCACCGGACAGGTTCTTGCAAGTACGGGGACGCTCGTTAGTGAGACGAAGCGAGGGGCAATCAATTTTATCTATACCTGGATTCTGCCGATCGCAAGTGGAACATTCGACGATGAGCTACGTTCCGCTTCGCGATTACGCGGCGCGGAAGTGTTGGAAGCGCTCAGTGGTAGGGCATCGACGCGTTGGCGATCGTCGGCGGATGAGCGTGCCGTAATAGTTTCTGCGGCACACCCTGTTCGTTCCGGACACGAACTAGTTGGCGCGGTTGTCGTCGAGGAGACAACCAATAGCATTCAAACTGTGCAGCGTGACGCGATGGCCGCATTGTTTAACAAGTCGATCGGCGTATTCGCGGGAGTCTCGCTAATTTTATTGATATTCGCGAGTCGGCTTTCTTTTCGAATTGTTAGACTCCGTGATCAATCCGAACGGGCAATTGATCAACACGGCCGGGTAGTAGGCGCAATTTCGCGAAGTTCGGCATCGGACGAAATTGGGGATCTAACACGCAGCTATAGTGCGATGCTTGTCCGACTTAAGGACTACAACGCGTATCTAGAAAGCATGGCTAGCAAATTGACGCATGAGTTACGCACGCCGCTCACAGTCGTTTCGTCGTCGCTGCAAAATCTTGATTCGACGTCCCTAAACCCGGATCAAGAGAAATTCCTGGATCGAGCGCGCGAAGGTATCGACCGTTTGCATAACCTTGTGTCGCGCTTGAGTGAAGCGTCGCGCATTGAACAGTCAGTTTCAAGTGTTGAATTCGAATTTTTTGACTTGGCCACATTGATTCGTGGGTCAGTCGACGGATACAAAAATGCCTATCTCGGCAATCGCTTCGAATTGAATTTGCCCAGTATTGCATGTGAGGTTCTCGCCTCAGACGACCTCATCGCACAATTGTTGGACAAACTTGTCGACAACGCGGTTGCGTTCAGCGTCGCGAAAAAAGCGATTGAAGTCGGATTGTGGTCTAACGAGGATGAGTATTTGATCGAGGTGAAGAACTACGGCCAGCTGCTGCCCGAGTCGATGCAAAACGAACTGTTTAATCCGATGGTCTCGTTACGCGCCGAAGGGCGTGGACGCGATCTTCATCTAGGACTTGGGTTGCACATCGCGCGACTCATTGCGGAAATTCATCAAGGTCGTATCACTGCAAAAAACCTGGAGGACGGAAGTGGCGTGTCCTTTACGGTGTCGTTACCGCGCCAACGACGTGAAGATTCTCGCTGACCGCTCGCTCGACGTGTCGAATTGAGTCAGCCAAAGTATCGATTCCAGCGCCAGTCTTGGCGCATTTTTCGCTCAAGTGACGGCGCCATTGGCGCGCACCTGGTTGCCCTTGATACAAATAATGCAGGGGTTTAACTAATTCACGCGTGCTCGTGCCCTTTTCCAATTCCGTCGCCGCGTACGCTAAGTAACGCTCGAATATCGTTTTTCGATTCAAGGGTCTCGAGGCCAAGCCGAATACGTTTTGATCAATTCCGGCGAGGACGTAAGGCGTGTTGTAGGCCGCACGGCCGATCATTACGCCATCTACGGAATGCAAATGGTCAAGTGTTGCAGCGATAGAATCAACGCCGCCATTGATGACCACGGTGAGGTCCGGGAAGTCACGTTTTAATTGCCGAACAACATCGTAACGCAACGGCGGTATTTCTCGATTTTCCTTTGGACTCAATCCGTCCAACCAGGCTTTGCGCGCGTGAATAATCACGACACGACACCCTGCATCGTGAATTGCTTGAATGAATGATGTCAGCGCTTGGTAAGAATCTGTGCGGTCGATTCCTATTCGAGTCTTGACGGTCACCGGAATTTTGACGACCTCGATCATCGAGCGCACGCAATCAGCCACAAGTTGCGGTTCGGCCATTAAGCAGGCGCCGAATTTCCCTGATTTAACCCTATCACTGGGGCAGCCGACGTTCAGATTAATCTCACAGAACCCTGCGGCTTCTCCAAGTATTGCAGCTTGTGCCAGTGTTAGTGGATCGCTGCCACCTAGCTGCAAGGCGACGGGCGTTTCGAAAGTCGAATGGGTGAGATACCGCTCGGGCCCAGCGTGGAGTAGCGCATCGCAAACCACCATCTCGGTATACAAGCGCGCCTCGCCGCTCATGATTCGAGCGAAATAGCGAAAATGGCGATCGGTGTACTGCATCATCGGTGCTACACAAAATCGCCACGGCGAGGACTTCACGTTATCAAAACTCATTAAAAAGTACTGCTTGTTGTTGGAAATTTAGTCTTTGGGAAAATAGAGGGCTGCTTATCGAAGGAGAATTTTACGAGTAAATGAGGTTCTTAAGTAGAACCCTCTTGGCAGGGTTGAGGTCGGCGCGCCTGTTACGTCAGTCGCGACGGTAAGTTCGTTCCGATTGAGGGCTTTCGGTCGTATCTGTAAGTAAGTTCCATGGCGCGCGTCCAGTTCGTCTAGATGTCCGAAAGCAATCCGTTCAATGTGTTCTTCCCAATCAGCGCGTAGGATATGTTCGTCCTCTTGTGAGGGGCTCCACAAGAAAGCCGACCCTATTCGACGTTTGGCAATAGGAAGCGCCTTGGCGGCTTCGACGGGGATCCACAACACCTTGCTAAGTTTCGCTTTTACCGCAGAGGTCTCCCACTGCATGCCGACGGTATTGGCCAATGGCGCACTAGAAACAAACGTCGATTCTTGGGGCTGCAGGCGAGTGTTTAGGGGTAGTGTCTTGAGCTCGATGCCGAGCGTTTCGAAATCCGGCACCGGCCGCGACCCCGCGTCTGCGCCGAGAGCCACCTCGATCAGCTCACCGACCCAACCTTTAGCGTGGAGCAGGTTGTCTGGAACTGTTGCGTCGAGGGATTGCGCGAGTTGCCCGAGCGTTTGGCCGGCGAGAGCGGATGCATTATTGAGCAACTCGATTTCACTACTCGGTGGTTTTGGCCGGCCATCGCGGGGCGTTGAACGTGATCGCACGGTGACAGACTATCCGTCGAGAGCGGTGAGCACGGCGCTTTTCAAACGCGGGATCTGGGTTTCTATATCGAGTTCGTTGTTGTCACGATCAGTTATATAAAAATAATCTTCAACATGGGCACCGAACGTCGCGATTCTAGCGTCGTGCAATCTGACATCGCACTCTTCGAGCGCGCGGCCAATTTTCGATAAAACGCCTGGTTCATCTGTGGCGATCACCTCCATGACTGTGTGTTTGTGCACTTTATCGACATCGAATTCGACGGTCGTAGGGATCGTGAAATGTTTAATCTTTCGATTCGATACGCGCGTCGCCGGGACTTTATCCCGCTTGCCGCTGCTGATTGTCGCGCGAATTTTGTTACGGATCTGCTGGATCCGTTCGGCGTCACGAATCAAGTCACTACCGTCAGCCTCGACGACCATGAAGGTATCTAAGCTAAAGCCGGCCTTGGACGTAATGATTCGTGCTTCCTTGACGTCCAAGCGTAATCTATCCAGAGCTGAGGTTGCCAAAGCGTAAAGATTATCGACGTCTTTCTGGTATACGAAAACGGCCGTCGCACCACGTTCGTCGAAACTACGCACTGCGACTATTGGGAGGTCGGCACTTTCAGCCGAGAGAATTGACTGCGTATGCCAGGCAACTTCGTCAGGACGATGGCGCAGGAAGTAGTTGTCGCCAAGCGAGTCCCAAAGTATTTCAATTTCAGGTCCATTGCATTCATTCGCATCGAGGATTTCTAGTGCGTCGCGGCGAGTGAACTGAATTTTCTCGTCCGTGTCTGCTGGCAACCTGTAACCACGGTGTAGCGCTCGCCGCGTCGCAATATATAGTTCGGATAGAAGCGATTCTTTCCAACTCGTCCAAAGTTCGGGATTGGTCCCGCGTATGTCCGCTACGGTGAGCAAGAATAGGTAATCCAAATGCATTTGGTCGCCGACGAATTCCGCAAATTCCTTGATGACGTCCAAATCGTAAATGTCTTTTCGTTGCGCGGTAGTAGACATCACTAAGTGGTTGCGGGTTAACCAGGCAACGACGTGCGTGTCGTAGTTGCTGAGACCGTGTGACTGGCAAAACGCGACGGCGTCTTCTGCACCGAGATCTGAATGGTCGCCGCCGCGGCCTTTCGCGATGTCGTGAAACAGGCCGGCGATATACAGAAGTTCAAGTTTCGGTATCCTTTCGATCGTGTTTCGTATCAGTTCCGACTGGTCGTTTTCGCTACGAGGAAACGAAAAATAGCGCATGTTTCGGACAACGAATAAGGTATGTTCGTCCACCGTATAGATATGGAATAAATCGAACTGCATTAACCCTTCGACTGCACCGAAAACCGGCAAATACGCGCTTAGCACGCCATAACGATGCATTCGCTGTAGTTCGTGGCCAATTCTTCGAGGGTGCCGGATGATCTCCATGAAGAAGCTTTTCGAGCGTAGATCGTTCCGGAATTTCTCGTCAATCCGATGCAGGTTTTGTTTCAGTAAGCGAATTGTTTCAGCTCGTATTCCAATTATTTCTGGATGTTGCTGGAGGAGTAGAAAAATCTCGAGTAGGGCGCTCGGTGTGCGAGCAAAAACAGATCGATTACAAACTTCAATTGCATTATTCCGGATCTGGAAACGACGATTCAAGGGCGCAACGCGCGCCTCGTTCGCCGGTTCTAAGATCGCCTCTTGAAACAATCCAAGCAGGACTTCATTCAGACTGCTCAATTCTCGAACAGTGCGGTAGTAGTCCTTCATGAAGTTTTCCACTGCCGCGTTTGAGTCGTCGTCGGTGTAACCAAACCGATTAGCAACGGATTTTTGATGCTCGAACAGCAATCGATCTTCGCGCCGACCGGCTTTGAAGTGCAGGGCGCAACGAATCTGCCAGAGGAACTCTTCTCCTCCGAGTAAGTCGGCTCCTTCAGTCTCTGTAATGAATTCGTTAGCGACGAGGCCGCGCAAGCTGGTCGCGTTGAAATGTCGGTTTGCAACCCACGCGATCACCTGGATATCACGCATTCCTCCAGGGCTCTCTTTTACATTCGGCTCGAGCTCTTGGAATGCATCGTTGAATTTCGCGTGGCGCGCGGTCTGTTCGGCAAGTTTTGCGGCGAAGAATTTTGCTGTCGGCCAAATTTTATTGGGTGCCGTGTGTTTGCAAAGTTCGGGCAGCCTTTCGGCTGCGCCACAAAGATGTCGAGCCTCCATTAAGTTGGTCATGATGGTTAGATCGCCTCTCGCCGAGGCTACACATTCTTTGACCGTGCGCACACTGTGCCCCACTTCAAGGCCGATATCCCACAGGAAGGTGACTAGCGTCGCAATAGCAGCCGATTCTGATTTTGACGGTCTCGCGCCCAAGACAATAGCGATATCGATATCGGAATACGGGTGGAGCTCGCGTCGGCCGTATCCACCTACTGCTAGGAGTGCGTGTTGGCCGGCCGATAGCCCAGCGCGCCGCCACAGTTGAATAAGAATTTCATCAATAAAATCAGATCGTTGTGCGACAAGTTCGCGCGCATTTACGCTGTCGTCGAAGCGGCGTTCGAGTTCTACCCGGGCAGCAACTATCGCTTCGCGGTAGACACTAATGTCGTTGTTAGATAGGGGCGAGTCGACGAATTCTTTCAGCGTTGACAGGTCGCCAATCAACGGCCCAAATGAGTTTCGCAATTGGCTCATTCTCCAAACGTCTCGCCCGTGCGCGCCGTGAGCACTTCGAAGCCGTGCTCGGTGACGAGGATCGTATGCTCCCACTGCGCCGAGAGACTGCGGTCTTTAGTCACGACGGTCCATCGGTCTGGTAGGAGCTTCACGTGCCGCCGACCCGCGTTTATCATCGGTTCTATTGTGAAAATCATTCCCGGTTCCAGCACGATTCCAGTACCCTTGGTGCCATAGTGAAGGACTTGCGGCTCTTCGTGGAATCCTCGGCCAATGCCGTGACCACAATATTCCCGCACGATCGAATAATTCCTCGCCTCCGCGTGTGCCTGAATTGCGGCGCCAATATCGCCAAGACGTCCGCCCGGACGTACCAGGGAGATACCGATGTTTAGGCATTCGTAGGCCGTTTCCACCAATCGTTTGGCCTTTACTGACGGCTCTCCGACGAAGAACATTTTGCTCGTATCGCCATGGAAATCGTCCTTTATTACGGTTATATCGACATTGAGGACGTCGCCATTTTTCAAGACCTTGTCACCGGGAATACCGTGGCAAACGACGTGATTCACTGAGGTGCAAATTGATTTCGGAAAGCCGTGGTAATTTAGCGGCGCCGGAATCGCTCTTTGTTGATCGACGATGTACTTGTGACAGATTTCATCGAGTCTGTCGGTCGTGGTTCCTGCTTCTATATAGGGTTCAATGACTTCGAGGACGTCCGCCGCAAGGCGTCCGGCAACGCGCATTTTGTCTATCTCAGTGGCATTTTTGATACTAACGGGCATGTATGTGTAAGTTCCAAGTCATTGTTGCAGAAACACTTCTATGTTATAAAGCGCGCGCTCAAGGAGCAATCACTAATAATCCGCACACGTTCCGACACGTGCGCCGGGGTGTCTGTCGAAATGAACGACGGATCGGCGCATGGGGCACGTGGAGGCCAAACCCCTACTTAAAGGAGACTACACGATGTCTGACGTCACAATGCGACAGATGCTTGAAGCAGGCGTCCATTTTGGACACCAAACGCGCTTCTGGCACCCGAAAATGGCCCCATATATTTTCGGCGAACGCAACAAAATCCATATCATCAATTTGGAAAAAACCCTGCCGCTGTTCCATGAGTCAACCAATTACGTTGGTCGGTTGGCAGCGAAACGCGGGCGGATCCTGTTTGTCGGGACCAAACGTGCGGCGCAAGAGGCCATCGCGCGCGAAGCTACCCGCTGCGGAATGCCGTATGTAAATCGCCGTTGGCTTGGCGGTATGCTGACGAATTTCAAGACGGTGAAGCAATCGATCAAGCGTCTGAAAGAAATTGAGGCATTGATCGAGGAAGGCGGACTTGAACGCATCACCAAGAAAGAAGGCTTAAACCTGACCCGTGAATTAGAAAAACTCAATCGCGGCCTCTCGGGTATTAAGAACATGGAAGGGCTTCCTGACGCGTTGTTCGTCGTTGATGTCGGCCATGAGAAAATCGCAGTTGCCGAAGCAGTTAAACTGAAGATACCGGTAATAGCTATTGTCGATACTAATAACTCTCCCGACGGTTGCGACTACGTTATCCCTGGGAACGACGACGCGATTCGATCGATAAATTTGTACGCTGGCGGCATAGCTGACGCTGTGCTGGATGCTCGCTCAGCGGTTACCGTGGCTACAAGCAGAGCGGGAGATGATTTCGTCGAACTTGAAACCAACGCCGAGCCCGTTGAACCGACTATTGCAGCACACGTTCCGTCTGCGACCGAAGAGGCTTCACGTGCGGAAGTTGCTGCGCTCGACGAGTCTGCACCGGCACAATGATTGCCTAATCACCAATCGGTTAAACGCTAAACCGGCACGGAGCTGAACTGACATTTAGCGGTCACGCAACGGCGAGACCGCTAAGTGCCCTTACGAAATCAAGATATAAGGAACAACACACAATGCAAGTGACCGCCGCAATGGTGAAAGAGCTGCGCGAACGTTCTGGCGCAGCAATGATGGATTGCAAAAAGGCGCTCGTCGAAACCGATGGAGATATCGAGGCCGCCCTCGATGTAATGCGTAAATCAGGTGCGGCAAAAGCGGCAAAAAAAGCAGGTCGTATCGCGGCTGACGGGGCCGTCATTATTAAAGTCGTTGGTGAGTGCGCAGTAATCGCCGAAATTAATAGTGAGACAGACTTCGTCGCGAAAGACGAAAACTTCGTTTCATTCGGCGCGAACGTTGTGACAACGATTTTGGGCTCTAAGGCGACGAATCCTGACGAATTAGCGAATCAGACGCTTGCAAATACTACTGGTTCCGTAGAATCCGAGCGTCAGCAACTTTCTGCAAAAGTCGGAGAAAAAATTTCTATACGGCGCTTCGAGCGACTCCAGAGCAGCAACCTTTGGATTGACTATCTTCACGGCAATCGTATTGGCGTGCTGGTCGAACTAGAGGGCGGCGATCGCGAGCTCGGTAAAGACATCGCGATGCACATTGCCGCAATCAACCCAGTCTGTGTCGGCGAGGAGCAGGTTCCTGCAGAAATCATTAGCAAGGAAAGGGAAATCCAAATTGCTCAGGCCGAACAAAGTGGTAAGACGCCAGAAATCGCCGAAAAAATGGTTGCCGGGCGAATTCGAAAATTCTTGGCCGAAATAACCCTGACGGGGCAACCGTTCGTTAAGGATCCCGACAAAACGGTAGGGCAATTGCTTAAGGACAACCACGCCGTGGTGAAGAGTTTTATTCGCTATGAGGTCGGCGCAGGGATCGAGAAAAAGGAAGAGAATTTCGCGGAGGAGGTAATGGCCCAAGCACGAAACGCCGACGGCGCAGGTTCGTGACGTTAGTCCCAGAGCGCGACATGTCTCGTAGAGTGATGATAAAACTGAGCGGTGAGGCTCTGATGGGCAACGAGCAGTACGGCGTCGACCCAAGCGTCTTAAGCCGGATCGCTTTTGAGATGAAGGAGCTTGTCGACGCTTCCGTGCAAGTTTCCATTGTCATCGGCGGTGGGAATATCTTTCGTGGTGCGGGATTGGCCGCGAATGGAATGGACCGCGTTTCGGCGGACCAAATGGGCATGTTGGCGACGGTAATAAATGCCTTGGCCATTCAAGACGGGCTTGAAAGGGTCGGATTGCACGCTCGTGTAATGTCTGCGATAAAAATCAACGAAGTCTGCGAAGATTACATTCGACGAAGAGCGATCCGGCATCTTGAGAAAGGACGAATTGTCATATTGGCGGCTGGAACGGGTAATCCGTTCTTCACTACCGACTCCGCGGCCAGTTTGAGGGCAATCGAGATCGGAGCGGACTTGATGATCAAAGCGACAAAAGTCGACGGCATTTATTCGGCCGATCCAGAGAAAGTTGCGGACGCCGTGCGCTATGACGAACTCGACTATGACGACGTACTACGAGACAAACTCGACGTGATGGACGCGACTGCGATCGTTTTATGTCGGGATAACAAAATGCCGCTTAGGGTTGTCAACATGAACAATCCCGGTTCATTCGTTCGGGCGGCATTAGGTCAAGCAGAAGGTACTTTAGTGACGAACCGAGGGACGCGTTAATGACTCAAGAAATTATCGCTGATGCGGGGACGAGGATGGAGAAGAGCATCGAGTCGTTCCGCATTGATCTAACGAAAATTCGCACAGGTCGCGCTCACCCGAGTCTGCTTGACCATGTAACAGTTGATTACTACGGCACGCAAACACCACTCACGCAAGCGGCTAACGTTATGGTGGACGACGCGCGTACTTTATCGGTGACCGCATGGGACAAGTCGATGGTGCCGTTGATTGAGAAGGCGATTTTAGAATCTAATCTTGGACTTAATCCTGCCACGTCAGGGACGGTGCTGCGCATACCCTTGCCGCCGCTATCTGAGGAGCGACGTCGCGATCTGATTAAGATCACCAAATCGGAGGCCGAGGGCTGTCGAGTCGCGATCCGCAATATCCGGCGCGACGCAATTCAAAATCTGAAAAACAAAGTCAAGAATAAAGAAGTAGCCCAAGACGAAGAGCATAGGGCCGAAGCGGAAGTGCAAAAGCTTACCGATGCACAAATCAAAAAAATCGATGAACTTCTGGCTGCCAAAGAGCGCGAGATGTTAGAAATCTAGATAACCCATGGCACAGCTACCGCCGTCTTCTTTACCGCAACACGTTGCCATAATTATGGATGGCAACGGTCGCTGGGCCAATGGCCGTCAACTGCCTAGGGTAGCCGGGCACCGCGCGGGTGTTGAGAACGTCGGATTAATAGTCGAACGTTGTGCGACACTCCGCATTCGCGTCCTAACTGTATTCGCATTTAGTAGCGAAAATTGGCGGCGTCCACCGACCGAAGTCCGACTTCTGATGGAATTGTTTTCCGGCGCCCTCGAACAAGAGGTGGAGAAGCTTCATCAAAACGGCATTCGTCTACTTGTGATAGGCGATCGCAGTAAATTCCCGAACAAACTCCGACAGCGAATCGATCAGGTAGAAGCGCTAACGGTCGACAATGAAGGCTTGACCCTAGTTATTGCTGCAAACTATGGCGGACGCTGGGACATCGCCCAAGCGACTCGGCGCATTGCCGAGGCGGTAGCGTCGGACGAACTCGCTCCTCATGAAATTACTGAAGAACTGATCGCCCAGTACCTATGTTTACCCAGTTTGCCGGAGCCGGATTTGTTCATTCGATCAGGCGGTGAACAGCGAATCAGTAATTATCTTCTATGGCAGTTAGCGTACACAGAGTTGTATTTCACTGATTGCTTATGGCCTGACTTTGATCAAGCGGAATTCGACAGGGCGCTTGAAAGTTACGCGGCTCGGCAACGCCGTTTTGGAATGACCGGTGACCAAGTGGAGCGCGCCAAGCTACCCATTTCGTCGACTGGCTGACCGAACTTCTGTGCACCAAGTTGGGTCTTACGTCAATCATCTCGCGGCCCGCCCTCGTTTCAGCAAAGGTGCGCAAAGTAGCGGCAATTTTCAATTAGTCGGCGCGGCCAATTGAAAACCCGGATCATCACCGCCGCAATACTCGGGATCGTTGTTGTAGGTTGCTTGTTCTATCTACCGATCGGTGCCAATGCAATTCTCCTCGGTTCGTTTCTCGCGGTTGCGGCTTGGGAATGGTCAGCGTTAGTTGGATGGTCAAGCGCTATTGCCCGGCTTTGCTATACGGCGCTTGTCGTGGCGCTTTCAATCTGCATTTGGAGGTGGAACGATACGGCGGAAGTATTTACTTTTATCTATCGCGGCGCAGTCGTGTGGTGGTTCCTGTGCACAGTTCTCGTGATACTCGCACAACGGCGTCGGCTGGGAGGCTTAATTCGCATTGCAAGCAATGCGACAGCCGGGGTCATCGTTTTGTTAGCGGCCTGGTCCGCCTTAGTGTGGTTGTTGTCCACTGATCGAAAGCTGCTCTTTGCCGTGTTCATGCTTGTCTGGGTGGCCGATGGGGCCGCTTTCTTTGTCGGGCGACGCTGGGGCAAGCGTCGTTTGGCGCCGAACGTCAGCCCCGGAAAATCGTGGGAAGGAGTCCTAGGCGGGATTGGCTTTGCCACACTCAGTGGCGTACTAATTAGTTATACAATTGCCCTGTCCGACGAAGCACGAATCGCGTTCGTGATGATCTGCGTCGGTGCAATTTGCTTCTCGATTGTTGGAGACTTATTTGAAAGCATGTTGAAACGAAACATCGGAGTTAAAGACAGTGGCCAGATCCTGCCAGGGCATGGAGGTGTTTTGGACCGAATTGATGGATTAGTCGCCGCGGCTCCAATTTTTGTCGCGGGACTACATTCATGGGTGCGCCATCTATGACTGGCGTTACGATTCTCGGATCAACCGGTACGATTGGGGTAAATACCCTCGACGTTATTGGTCAGCACAGGGAGAAGTTCGAGGTCATCGCGCTGACGGCAAATCGCAGCGTTGACGCACTTTACGCTCAGTGCTTGCAATGGCAGCCGAAGTTCGCGGTCATGGTGGATGACGATTGCGCCGAGCAACTTTCGAAATTGCTAACCGGTGCTGGCTCACAGACCGAAGTGCTGAGCGGTGTAGCCGGGCTGGAACGCGTTTCCTGTCTCGCCGAGACCGATTCGGTTATGGCCGGGATCGTTGGGGCTGCGGGGCTGCTTCCCAGCATCGCCGCGGCACGCGCCGGCAAGCGAGTAATGCTGGCGAATAAGGAAGCCTTGGTCATGTCGGGCAAATTATTTATGGACGCCGTCGAAAACAACGGCGCCGAGCTACTGCCCATCGACAGCGAGCACAACGCGATATTTCAGTGCATGCCGGCGAAATTCGAAACCGGATTGAGTCGGGCTGGCGTTCGAAAGATCCTCTTGACCGCCTCCGGCGGGCCATTCAGATCACGCGCAATTAGCGAACTCAACGAAGTCACTCCGAATGAAGCTTGCGCGCACCCGAACTGGGTGATGGGGCGAAAAATATCGGTTGATTCCGCCACAATGATGAACAAAGGCTTGGAAATTATTGAGGCTTGTTGGTTGTTCTACACCACGCAAGACAAAATCACCGTGGTAATTCATCCACAAAGCATTATCCACTCGATGGTCGAGTATGTGGACGGGTCCGTTTTAGCTCAACTTGGCAATCCGGATATGCGCACGCCAATCGCCTACGCGTTAGGCTGGCCGGAGCGTTATGAATCTGGAGTTGAACCCTTAGACCTATTCAGCGTCCAACGTTTGGATTTCGAACCTCCGGACACAACCCGATTTCCATGCTTGCGCTTAGCACGCGAGGCGATGGCGGCCGGCGGAACGGCGACTGCAATTTTGAATGCCGCGAATGAGCAGGCCGTCGCGGCGTTTTTAGAAGAGAGGGTGCCGTTCACCATGATTCCAGAATTGATTGAAAAAGCACTCGAAAATGTCAGTGGGCGTCCCGCGGATACGCTCGATATCGTGTTGGAAGACGACCGTAAAGCGCGCGCCTTCGTGCTACAAGCACTCCGAGACGGTGGATTCTAATGGCGTTTTTGCAAACGGTCGCATCGTTCATCGTCGCGCTCGGGATATTAGTCACCATCCACGAATACGGTCACTACTGGGTGGCTCGAAAAGTTGGCGTGAAAATCCTGCGCTTTTCCGTTGGATTTGGGAAACCGTTGTGGTCAATCAAAAGAGGCAGTGACGGAACAGAATTTGTCATCGCAGCAGTGCCACTCGGCGGTTACGTCAAGATGCTCGACGACCGAGAAGGTGAAGTGCCGGCCGAGCTTCGCCACCGGTCGTTCAACGCACAATCGCTCGGGGCCAGGATAGCTATTGTCGCGGCCGGCCCGGTCGCAAACCTATTGTTCGCTTTGCTGGTGTATTGGGCAATGTATCTGGTCGGGGTATCTGGACCGCGCCCGATCGTTGGAGAAGTAGCAGAAAGTTCAATTGCGTCGCGCGCAGGATTACGTTTCGGCGAAGAGATTGTAGGTGTCAATGGCGATGTGGCGCCTACTTGGGACAATGTTTTCAGGTCGTCGATTACGGCGATCCTTGATGCGGGATCAATTGAGCTGCAAGTCAACGATACCGACGGCTTGCAACGTGACGTGATTCTTAACCTCGAGTCGATTTCCGTCGACGATTTGAGCCGCGGCGATTTTTTCGAGAAAGTTGGATTCAAGCCATTCCGTCCGGTCATCGAACCGAGAATAGGCCGCGTCGTTAAGGGCGATCCTGCCGCACTGGCGGGCATGTTGGCCGGTGACCTGATTCTCGCCGGGGACGACCAGTTAATTGGCGACTGGATCGAGTGGGTGGAATTTATCCGTTCGATGCCTGGCCGTCGAATTGACGTCGCTGTGATGCGCGACGGACAGCAGATTAATATTTGGCTAACGCCCGAGTCCGTTTCCGCCGACGGCGAGACCATCGGGCGTATCGGTGCTGAAGTCGATGCAAGTGGGATCGAGTCCGCGCCTAGAGGGATCGAGCGATACGGCCTGGTTGAAGCAGTGCCGCGCGCCTTTTCGCGCACCGCCGAGGCGATTTCGACGACCTTGAAATTCATTCGTAAAATGATCATAGGCGAAGCGTCGGTAGATAATCTTAGTGGACCGATCAGTATCGCGCAGTTTGCTGGCCAATCGGCCAAATTAGGACTGTCTAGATTCCTAGATTTTCTCGGCCTCGTCAGCATAAGTTTAGGGATCTTGAATTTGTTGCCAATTCCGTTGCTCGATGGCGGACACCTAATGTATTACCTGTTAGAATTCGTGATGCGCCGACCCGTGCCTGAATCAGTTCAAGTTATTGGGCAACAAGTAGGATTTATGTTGTTGCTCGGGCTGATGGGACTCGCGGTGTACAATGACATCATGAGAATGATGTAGCTGGTGACGGACGTAAAATTATAATTAATAAAATCTATGCACATTACCCTCGTTAAGCGCTGGGCGTTGGGCTGCTTGCTCTATGCGATATTCACTTCAGTCGCAGCGATCGAGCCATTCATTGTCGACGACATCCAAGTTCAAGGTCTAAACCGTATACAGCCCGGGACGGTATTTAACTACCTGACGATCACCGTTGGCGATACGGTTGACGATCAAAAATCTCGCGATGCCGTTCGGGCCCTCTTTAAGACCGGCTACTTTCGCGATGTGCGACTCGAGCGCGACGGCGACATACTTGTCGTTCTTGTTGAAGAGCGTGAATCGATCGCGGAAATCACATTCAAGGGCAACAAGGCCCTGAAGACGGACAACTTGCTCGAAGGTCTCGGCGACGTGGGTTTCGCGACCGGCGAAGTGTTCAACGAGGCGAAACTAGACAAGGTTAAGCAAGAACTTCAGCGTCAGTACTTCGCACACGGCAAATACGGTGTGCGGATATCCACAGAACTCGAAAATCTGGACGACAGCACTGTTAGCGTTCATTTTACGATTTCGGAAGGCCAAGCGGCGCGCATCAAAGAAATAAACATCGTCGGAAATACTGTTTACAGTGACAAAGAGCTAATTGGCGCATTTGATTTAACGACGCCGACCTGGACGAGCTGGTTTACGAAAGACGACCAGTATTCAAAACAGAAACTTCAGGGCGATCTCGAAAACTTGCGCTCGCGTTACAACGATAACGGCTACATCTATTTCGAAGTTGATTCCACGCAAGTTTCAATCACGCCAGATAAGGCCGATGTCTACATCACGGTTAATATCACCGAAGGTGATCGGTACTCTGTTTCTGATGTAAAACTGTCCGGCAAATTGATCGTAGAACCGGAAGAGTTATTCGATCTCGTCGCGACCCGCAAGGGCATGACGTTTTCACGCAAGGACATGACGCAAACCGCTAAAGATCTAACGGAACGCCTTGGCGATGAAGGCTATGCATTTGCAAACGTCAATCCCATCCCGAAGACCGACGAGGAAGGCAAGACGGTCACCGTCACCTACTTTGTCGATCCAGGGCAACGGGTTTACGTGCGACGCGTTAGCTTTTACGGCAACAGCAAGACGCAAGACGAGGTTTTACGCCGCGAAATGCGTCAGCTGGAAGGCGGCTGGATCTCGACGTCGAAAGTGGAGCGCTCAAAGATCCGGCTCCAGCGACTCGGGTTTTTCGAAGAAGTTAATGTTGAAACTCCGGCTGTTACCGGTTCTACGGATCAGGTGGATGTCAACTTCGCAGTCAAGGAAAGACCCTCCGGGAACTTACTGCTCGGCGTTGGATTTTCTCAGGCCCAGGGAATTATTTTCAACGTCAATGTTACTCAAGATAATTTTCTTGGCACCGGTAAGAATGTTAGCTTCGCCTTTAACAATAGCGAAATTAACCAAATTTTTAGGCTAGGCTATATCAACCCGTATTGGACGATGGATGGTGTGAGCCGCGGATTTAATGTCTCCTATCAGAAGACTGACACCGGGGACAACGACAATATCACTCAGTTTGAATCGGAAATCATCGGTGGTGGTGTCTCGTTTGGCATTCCGATTTCTGAGTACAACTTTGTATCGATTTCGGGCGATTACGAGTCGACGAGTTTAGATACGCCGTTATTCAACCTCGACCCAAGAATCCAAAGATTCATCATCATCGAGGGTAGCAAATACGACGTCTTTCGCTTGTCCACCTCGTTTGCTTACGACACCCGCAATTCATCGATATTTCCGACCCGAGGAACATTGCAGAGGATCCGCGTTGAAGCTGCAGTACCGGGTGGTGACCTGACGTATTGGAAAGTCGATTATGATTCTCGATTGTTCATTCCTTTAATCAAGAACTACACCTTATTGTTAAAAGGCCGAATAGGCTACGGCGACTCTTACGGAGACACTTTCGAATTGCCGTTTTTCGAGAATTTTTACGGTGGCGGTCCGAGAACAGTTCGTGGCTACGAGGAAAATTCGCTCGGCCCTCAAGATAATCGCGGACGAGCGTTGGGCGGCGATACGTTGGTCGTTGGAAATGCTGAAGTCATTATTCCTGTTCCGTTCCTCGCAGAATTTAAATCCGTTCGATTAACCGCGTTTTTTGACGCGGGTAATGTGGTCGGTTCAGGCGAGGAATTCGAATTTAGCGACCTACGGATGGGCGGCGGACTGTCCGGGATCTGGTTGTCCCCGTTCGGATTATTATCGGTTAGTATTGCCCAACCGTTTAACGATCAAGATGGTGACGAAATCCAGAAGTTCCAGTTTTCCTTTGGAACATCATTCTGAGCGCAGGCTCAAAGTAGCTAGCGTGGACACAATCATTTAGGCACCTATGCCGGCGACAAACATAGACGAAGTACGGAGATAATTGAATTGAGAAAATTTAACAGAAGTCTTTTCCTGGTAGCGGTTTCCGCATTTTTCACCGTTGGCGGGAACGTCTGCGCCGCAGACCTGAAAATCGGCGTAGTCAATGCCGTTCGTGTTCTTGAAGCAGCGCCACAAGCTGACGTCGCTCGAAAGAAACTTGAGAGTGAATTCGCGAGCCGCGACCGCGAACTAGTCGCCGCGCAAAAAAGCCTGAAAGGCCTGGAAGACCGAATGGTAAAAGATGGTGCCATCATGAGCGAAACGGAACGCCAGGGTCTGGAGCGCAACATCGTCGGTAAAAGGCGAGAACTCAAGCGTGATCAAGAAGAATTCCGCGAAGACGTTAATTTCAGACGAAACGAGGAGTTCGGCAAGATCCAGAGAGACATCGTCGAGGCGATTCGTGAAGTCTCCAAGAAAGAAAAATATGATCTCGTAATAGGTGAAGGCGTGATCTATGCCAGCAAGGCCGTCGACGTAACAGACATCGTGATCGGCCATATGAAAAAATAAATATTATTTGCATGCATGATCGCTGCACCGGGTGAGATCGCCGCCGCTGCGGGGAATTGTACTGTCGGCGCAGCGATTGACGAGACGCGCGCGTCGGGCGGACTGAGTTTGAGGATAATCGCTCATTAGAAGTTCGATGTAGCCAGACCTATCCTCCTACGGGCGCTATCCAAGCTCGATCACGGTGATGGGCTAATTTTTTGTAACGGACATCGCGCCGGTATATTGAGCGAATTGGCGTTAACTCGGTTTGGTTACCTAGAGCCGCCGCTCCTCAAACGATCTCGGGCGTATCCGTCAGCTAAGTCTCAACGAACACGACAGGAAGTAAATTAGCAATGACTCGCACGTTGCAAACGACGCAAGAGGCGCGTTTTCGGTTCCAGCGGCGTCGAGGAGACGTAAGTTCATCCAAACGGAGCTGCCGCGATAGTCTACGTGCGAGCCGACGAAGCACAATGATGGGCGGTTCGGATCGGCCGGACTCAGGGCTAACAATCGACGTTAACGACCGGGCTAGGACTCGATATGAATTATCGACGCCGGGATGTTTCAAACTGTTGGGGATCACTCGATGAGTCGTATGACGATACAAGAAATTCTCGATATGCTGCCTCACCGATATCCGTTCCTACTGATCGATAAAGTTACCGAGGTGGAAGCTTTTGAGACGATTACAGCCATCAAGAACGTCACCATAAATGAACCGTTTTTTCAGGGACACTTCCCAAACAGACCCATTATGCCCGGCGTACTGATTCTCGAAGCCATGGCGCAAGCGACTGGGGTTCTAGCGTTTTATTCGCATAACTCGCGAAGTAAAAGTGACGCCGAGTATCTTTTGGTCGGTGTCGACAAAGCCAGATTCAAACGGCCTGTAGGACCTGGCGACCAATTGGTCTTGAAAGCTCGCCTCACACGGACGTTGCGCGGGATCTACCGTTTTGAGGCAACAGCGCATGTTGACGAGGAGCTCGTTGCATCGGGACAGTTTATGACGACGGAATCGGTAAGTACCCGTTGATCGACCCTACAGCAATAATCCATCCGGACGCAAAGATCGCAGCTGACGTAACAGTGGGTCCTTGGTCGATGGTTGGGGCAGATGTTGAGATCGGAGAAGGTACTTGGATAGGTTCACACGTTGTTATTAAGGGCCCGAGCAAGATTGGTGCGAACAACCGGATCTTTCATTTCTGCTCCATTGGCGAGGATGCGCAGGATAAGAAGTATAACGGTGCTGCCGATGCGTCACTCGTGATTGGCAACAACAATATCATTCGAGAATATTGCAGTATCAATCGCGGAACGCCCAATGGTGGAGGTAAGACATCGGTAGGGGACGACAATTGGATCATGGCTTACTGCCACGTCGCACACGATTGTCACGTCGGCAACCAAACGGTGTTTGCGAACAACACTAACTTAGCTGGACACGTCGAAATTCACGATTTTGTCGTACTCGGGGGATTCACTGGCGTGCATCAATTTTGCCGGATGGGAGTCGGTTCTTTTTCGGCTATTGCGGCGATCATTGTTAAGGACGTGCCCCCATTTATCCTCGTTGAAGGAAATACGGCGCGCGCACGGACGCTTAACCGCGAAGGGCTGAAACGTCGCGGTATCGATAAAGAAGTGATAGCCACCTTGAAACGAGCTTATAAGACGCTGTACCGCAAGGGTCTGACCCTCCAAGATGCGGTGGCGGAGCTTAAACTTGAAGCCGAGGACGTCGCGGAAGTTGCAGAATTAGTGAATTTCATAGAAGCGTCTCAACGCGGCATCGTACGCTAGATATACCCATGCGCCGCTGAACGTTTGCGCTCAACAGATTCACGCATCAGAGCGATGATCCACGTCGGAATTGTAGCTGGGGAGTCGTCCGGGGATCAGCTCGGTGGGTCGCTTGTCGCTGCACTGCGCCAGGCCCATCCAAATATACGAATAACGGGTATGGCGGGTCCAAAAATGGTCGCGGCTGGTTGCGAAGCGATTGCCAATGTTGACGAACTTTCGGTAATGGGGATTGCCGAGGTATTACGTAAGTACCCGCAGTTGCGTCGGCTGCGCGATCGGATTTCGGCGTTCTATCTTGAGAATCGCCCGGACGTCTTCGTTGGTATTGATGTCCCAGATTTCGTTATGGGCATCGAAGCGCGTTTATTCGCAGACAACATCAAGACCGTGCACTACGTCGCCCCTCAAATCTGGGCTTGGCGTCAATCAAGGGCCAGAAAAATTGCCGCTCGACTCGATCTTCTACTCGCGTTGTTCCCATTCGAAGTGCCATTTTATGAACGTTATGGCGTTAATACAGCATTTATTGGTCATCCACTGGCGGACATCTTTCCGATTATTCAAGACGGCGAACGGGCGCGCCTGGCACTTAATTTAGACGTCACGCGCACAGTCATCGCGCTGATGCCAGGAAGCCGGCGCCAGGAGTGGCTTCGACACGCTGATCTATTTCTCAATACTGCTCTGCTAGTAGCCGCAAAGTATCGAGACGTGGTCTTTCTCGTTGCAGCTATTAACGCAGACGCTCGCGAACACATCGAGTCGCGCGCGCGTGAAATATGTCCGGATCTGGAAATTGACATTCGTGTGGACCATTCCCACGAAATTCTATGCGCCAGTGATGCGGTCCTTTGCGCGTCCGGAACGGTCACGATGGAAGGATTATTTGCCAAGACTCCGATGGTTGTGGCGTATAAGCTGTCTCCTATCACACACTTCATAATGAAAAGAATGGTCAAAGTTCCTTACATTGCGATGCCAAACCTTTTGGCCGATAGAGCGCTAGTGCCAGAGTATCTGCAGGGCAGCGCTCAACCTGAGATTCTCGCTAGAGCCCTGACTGGGTGGTTAGATGATCCTAAAAAGGTTCAAGATTACCAGCAAATTTGCACTGATCTTCACGAAAGCCTTCGCCGCGGCGCGGCTGAGCGCGCCGCATTCGAAATATTGCGCCTTGCTGGCGCAGGTTAAGCGGATGTTGGTCGCCGGTGTCGATGAAGCTGGGCGTGGGCCTCTCGCTGGACCCGTGGTTGCGGCTGCTGTGATACTCGGCGCTACGACAGACATTCCGTACCTCCGTGACTCGAAAAAGCTTTCAGAGAAACAGCGTGAAATCGCTTTTGCTGCCATCGTGGAGTTTGCCGTGGCAATCGGAGTTGGACAGGCTAACAGAGCGGAAATTGATGAAATCAATATTCTTCATGCATCAATGCTGGCAATGAAGCGGGCCGTAGAGGAATTATCCGTTCGCCCCGACTCGGTGTTGTGCGATGGAAATCGTTGTCCCGTTCTTGATGTACCGGCGTCGGCCGTGGTGCGCGGCGACGCGACCGTAGCATGCATTAGCGCTGCGTCTATTATTGCGAAAGTGACGCGCGATCGGCTCATGTCCGCGATGCATCTTGAGTACCCAAACTACGGCTTCGACCGACACAAAGGTTATCCAACCAAAGCGCATCGCATGGCACTGCAAACTTATGGGCCGACGATTGAGCACAGACGGTCATTCGGACCGGTACGACGTTACCTGCTCGAGCAGGAAATATAACGTGGATAGTTGTTTCGTCCACTTGCACGTCCATTCCGAATTTTCGCTAGTCGATGGACTTCTCCGGCTGCCTAGCCTCGTGAAACATACAGCGGATTTAGGGATGCCCGCGATTGCAGTGACTGATCAATGCAACTTATTTTCGCTCGTTAAGTTTTACCAGACAGCACGTAATGCCGGCGTAAAACCGATAATAGGTGCCGATCTCTGGATCGAGTCGCGAGAAAATTCCGATGTTCGAAATCGGATGGTGTTCCTATGTAGAAATGAGTCTGGGTACAAGAATCTTTCTGAATTAATTACGCGAAGTTATCTTGAAGGCCAAAGCCGAGGCATTCCTGCAATTAGCTATGACTGGCTAGGTCCTCAGAACTCTTCAGGGCTGATCGTTCTCTCTGGAGGTATTCACGGAGATGTTGGGGCGGCCCTGATTGAGGGTAATTTGGATCGTGCATCCGATCTCGTGTCCTATTGGCGCGATCTGCTAGGCGACGCATTCTACTTGGAACTAACACGCACAGGGCGCGCCACTGAGGGACCCGTTAACGACGGTGCCTTAGATTTGGCTGAGAAGTTCGGTATCCCTGTCGTCGCTACCAATGATGTCCGGTTTCTTCGTGCAGATGAATTCGACGCGCACGAGGCGCGTGTCTGTATCCACGATGGCCGGGCTTTGTCTGATCCGCGTCGTACAAGAAACTACTCTGCAGAGCAGTACTTGCGCACACCAGCGGAAATGATTGAGTTGTTCGCAGACGTACCGCAAGCAATAGAAAACAGCGTTGCGATTGCGCAGCGTTGCACTCACGAAATAGAGCTAGGGGTATATCACCTACCGGTTTTTCCAGTCGACACGGATACGACGGTCGATGCTATTTTGCGTCGAAAGACTCACGCCGGGCTAGAAGCCTGGCGTGCAAAGTTGAAATCGAAAGGGATCGAGAAAGACGCGCAGAATTGGCAGACCTACGATGCTCGGCTGGATCGTGAGCTCCAAGTTATCGTCGAGATGGGGTTCTCGGGATACTTCTTGATCGTCGCTGATTTCATTCAGTGGGCAAAGGATCATAAAATTCCAGTTGGCCCAGGACGTGGTTCTGGTGCTGGATCGCTAGCCGCGTTTGTCTTGCGCATCACAGAAATTGATCCGCTTGAATACGATCTCCTTTTTGAAAGATTTCTAAATCCGGAACGCGTCTCAATGCCGGATTTTGATGTCGATTTCTGCATGGAAAGACGTGATGAGGTAATCGATTACGTCGCCGATCGGTACGGTCGAGATAAAGTCGCGCAAATAATTACCTATGGCACCATGGCGGCGAAGGCAGTCGTACGCGATGTTGGTCGGGTGTTGAGTTTTCCTTACGGGTTTGTAGATCAACTGGCGAAACTGATCCCCTTCGATCCAAATATGACTCTGACGCGGGCATTGGACGAAGAACCGTTGCTCAAGCAACGCTACGATGCAGAAGACGACGTTAGAGCAATTTTGGATTTAGCATTAACGCTCGAAGGGTTGGCGCGAAATGCGGGCAAGCACGCGGGGGGAGTGGTTATTGCGCCAACGGCATTAACGGATTTCATGCCGCTTTACTGTGAGCAAGGCAGCACGGCCACAGTAACTCAGCTCGATATGGGCGACGTTGAAACCGTTGGTCTCGTTAAGTTCGACTTTCTTGGACTGCGTACACTCACGATTCTCGATTGGTCGCTCGAAAACGTTAATGAAAAATTATCGCTTGAAGGCCACGACCCATTAGATATTGCTGATCTCCCGCTTCAAGATGCTGCGACGTTCAAGTTAATTCAAGACGCGCAAACGACAGCCGTGTTCCAGCTCGAATCGCGCGGGATGAAGGAATTGATCAAGCGCCTGCGGCCCGATCGATTCGAAGACCTGATTGCCTTGGTCGCGCTTTTCCGTCCAGGGCCATTACAGTCGGGCATGGTCGACGATTACGTCGATCGCAAGCATGGACGCGCAACTGTTCGCTATCTTGATCCGAAACTCGAGCCGATACTGAAACCGACCTACGGGGTGATCCTGTATCAAGAGCAAGTGATGCAAATTGCCCAAGAATTGGCGGGTTACACACTGGGTGCAGCCGATCTCTTGCGTCGAGCGATGGGCAAGAAAAAAGCGGAAGAAATGGCGAAGCAACGGCAGTCATTTTTAGATGGGTCGTCGGCGAACGGAATTGATGTCGAAATAGCCGCGCAAATTTTTGACTTAATGGAAAAATTTGCAGGTTATGGTTTTAATAAATCACATTCGGCGGCTTATGCCCTTATCGCCTATCAGACTGCTTGGTTGAAGGCGCATTATCCGGCTGCCTTTATGGCGGCGGTGCTTTCTTCAGATATGGATTCGACAGATAAGGTCGTCCGTTTGATCGAAGAATGTCGGAGTATTGGTTTAGAAGTTGCGCGGCCTAATATCAATTCATGTAATTATCGGTTTACAGTTGCTGACGATTCTACGATTTATTACGGACTTGGCGCGGTAAAAGGACTTGGAGAAGCCGTGATTCAAGTTCTTGCCGATGAGCGAACGACGAACGGATCGTATAAAGACATCTTCGATTTGTGTTGCCGCAACGATTCTCGAAAAATTAATAAGCGTGCGCTTGAGGCGCTTATTAAATCTGGTGCGCTCGATTGCCTCGGCGCGTCGCGACGGGGACTAGCGTCAATAGCCGCTCGCGCAATTCAGATCGCAGAACAACAAGCGAAGGCAGCAGCGGTAGGGCAAAGTGACATGTTTGGACTTGGGAGCTCGAGCGCCAGCGTGAATACGCAGCCTGACCAACTTGACGCCGAAGCCTGGCAAGCCGCACTTGCGACCCCGGAATGGCCCGATAAAGAACTGCTAACCTGGGAAAAAGAAACCCTCGGACTGTATTTGAGCGGACACCCGATTGATCGCTACGATGCCGAAATCGGAGGGTTATCAACGTGTCGCCTAGCCGAGCTGAAACCCGGTAAGCAACGAAGGGTCATCGGCTTAATCTCGGGTGTGCGAATGACCAAAGGGCGACGAGGGCAGATGGCTATCGTAACACTCGACGATAAAACGGCGCGCGCGGAAATAACCATTTTTAGCAAAGTGTTGGAAACGTGTCTAGATCGGATCGTCAATGACCGGGTCTGCGTCATGATCGGCGACTGCAACATGGACGAATATAGCGGTGACGTTTCGATGAAGGCCGATAGGGTCCTTGGCCTAGACGAAGCCAGGAACCAATACGCTAGCAGTTTACGCTTAACCATGGACTCGACGTTTGAAAACGGTAAACTCGAATTACTCAAGCAAATGCTATCGACGTATACGGCAGGGGACTGCCCGGTTAGCGTGGAGTTTTCTAATGGATGCGCGCGCGCGCGCCTGCGCTTGGGTGACGAGTGGCGAGTGGCGATTTCGGAAACCATGTTAGAGCAGTTGCATGCACAGTTCGGCGAAACTTCAGTTGCCATCGAGTACCACTAAGCGATTGGAAAGCTTGCTCAATGGTTTCGGCGCGGCAAGCGATATAGGGGACATTCGGCAACAAAATTATGTTTAAGTCGTAGAAACGAACCCGAGTACGGATCAATTAAAATGTCAGAACCAGTATCAGACCATCAGCCACTTAATTTAAAGTTTCTCGATTTCGAGCAGCCAATCGCGGAACTCGAGGCGAAGATTGAGGATTTGAGACAGATTGGCGACGACTCCGAAATTAATATTTCCGACGAAATTTCCCGGCTTGGCGAGCGCTCGCGTGAGCTGACCAAGCAGATATTTTCGAAGTTAAATTCATGGCAAATCGCGCGACTCGCTCGACATCCGTTGCGTCCTTTCACGTTAGATTATGTGGAACGATTGTTCGATGATATTAGCGAGTTACACGGTGATCGATCATTTAGCGATGACCCTGCCATCGTCGCCGGAATTGGAAAATTCCGAGGGCTTGGCGTCGCATTTATCGGCCACCAGAAAGGGCGCAATACGAAACAGAATTTGCATCGCAATTTCGGCATGCCGCGTCCCGAAGGGTATCGCAAGGCAATGCGCATAATGCAGTTGGCCGAAAGATTTCAGTTACCGGTGGTGACGTTCGTCGACACGCCGGGAGCCTATCCAGGAGTTGGGGCGGAAGAGCGCGGGCAGAGCGAAGCGATTGCCAGGAATTTGTTGGTGATGGCCAGTCTCAGAACGCCAATTGTTACAACAATTATCGGCGAAGGCGGTTCCGGTGGCGCGCTCGCGATCGGCGTGGCCGATCAAGTGTTCATGCTGACATATGCGACCTACGCGGTAATTTCTCCGGAAGGCTGCGCGGCGATTTTATGGAAAAGCCCGGAAAAGGCGGCCGAAGCCGCGGAGGCGATGGGGATCACGAGCCGACGATTGGCGAGCTTAGGCCTGATCGATGCGATCATTGACGAACCGCTTGGCGGTGCCCATAGAGATATCGACGCAACCGCCCAGCAGCTCGGTGAACATCTCGAACGGTCTCTCGCCGAATTGATGAAGTTGGACCCGGACACATTGCTTCTAAAGCGACGGGCTCGATATAAGAACTTTGGACAGTACCTTGAGAAATAGGCGAGCCGGCTGTCGTCTTTAAGCAGGACTCCGCACGGCTTGAGCATGGATGCGTCTACGATCTTGTTCGACGAGTTACGCGCGAGCTTGGCTTTCACATCTACGCAGCATTTCATCATCGCTTATAGTGGTGGCATTGATTCCCATGTATTGCTGCACTCAATGTCGCGTTTGTGTTCAGATAAAACGCAGATGCTAGCAGTGCACGTGGATCATGGCCTCCAGGAGGCTAGCCACGAGTGGGCGCAGCATTGTCATTTGACGGCACGCGATCTTGGTGTCCCGTCGCATACGGTGACGCTTAACGAACGTCCGGGTCGTGGCGACAGCACCGAAGACTGGGCCCGGCGGCAGCGCTATTCTTCGATACAGTCAATGATGAGGACGGGCGATATTCTGCTCACTGCTCATCATAGAGATGATTTAGCCGAAACTTTTTTCTTGCAGCTCCTTCGTGGAGCAGGTCCGCACGGACTGTCGAGTATCCCGCAGCGCAGGGTTTTCGGAATGGGAAGCCTGGTTCGCCCGATGTTAAATGTGGGGCGTAGTGATATCCAGGCGTATGCCAAATTGTTCGAGCTGAACTGGATTGATGACCCGAGCAACGATTCTGAGAAGCACGATCGAAATTTTGTCCGGCATCAAATTATGCCAAAGATCACGCAGCGGTGGCCTGGCGCAACACGCCGAATTCTCCACGCAGCCGAACTTCAACAGCAGGCTGCGGCGTTATTGGACGAAGTTGCGGACGACCGTCTTGGTAGCGCAGTGGAGCAAGATCGCAAGATAATTCGAACCGAGATATTCGCCGGACAAGATTTACCGCAGCGGCGCTGGGTCCTGCGGCGCTGGATCGCGAACGCAGGATTTCCTATCCCTGATTCGGCCCATTTAGATGCCATGCTAACTCTGGTGACAGCACGGCAAGACAGCCAGCCGCGTGTCCGCTGGAAGGGTGCCGAATTGAAACGTTATCGGGAACACCTGTTTCTGTCCTATCAGCCGACCGAGACGCCGCGTGTTCCAGTCAATTGCGTGTGGAATATCGAATCTCCGCTTGAGACTCATGCGGGGTTGTTGACTGCCAAAATGACGCGCGGTCGTGGGATCAGTGCGGAACTTGTAGTGCACAACGTAGTAACGGTCGATTTCCGACGTGGCGGTGAGCGGTGCCGACCGGAGAATCGGCAACACAGTCAATCCTTGAAACGTCTATTCCAAGAGTGGGGCGTACCACCTTGGCGACGTTCGCAAACTCCGCTTATCTTCGTAGGTGACGCTGTTGCTGCCGTTGCGGGTATTTGCACCTGTGCACCTTATGGTGTGACGGGCGACGAGATGGGCTGGGAAATAACGTGGACGCCGTCCGTAGAATAGTAAGACTAAGGAAACTCTGATTAATCTATGCGCCGCGACCTTGGGTGCAGCCTTCCTCGTCTTGGTGTCGCGGACGTCGCGGGGGGTGCTTTTTCTTCTCGCGGAGAGGGTGTCGGATTCAACACGATTGTGCGCGCCGACCCGACAACCCCCACAATAATTAGAGGCTCCTTAATCAGCTGAACGCGGCTTTAGCGTATGAATGTATGCAGTCGGTTCCTGGTGATCGTATTGTTCATCGCGTAAAGTAAATATAAAGCCGACGTCGCCTATTTCGACCCGGTCGTTTTCTTCTAAGTGCGCCATTTCGACCGGCTCTCCGTTAACGAATACGCCGTTGAGGGATTCCATATCCTGGACCGTGAACTGGCCTAATGCGTCACGTCGAATCTCCGCATGTAGGCGAGAGACTGAGGTGTCGTTTAGACGGAGCTCGCTCGAACGGCTGCGCCCGATTCGCCAAGGCGTGCGGTTGAGCTTATGACGAACGTCATCGTCGTTTACTGATACGAGATAGGCAGACGAATTCGCGCCGATGTCTGTGGTTTGTCGTCCTAATCGTCCGCGTCTTGAGACCACCGCGTAACTTAGAGCGAGCGCCAAGATCGCGGAAAAAACTATTGCCGGCAATCCGTACCAAAACCATGACCACGGAGATGGGCCAGCGGGCGGCAACGTCACCGATTTTGACGCAGGTGACATTGCCGTATGGCGAACATCTTCTAAAGCGACAGGTTCAATTTTTGGCGGCTCAGGCACTTTCATTTTTGGAATAACCACTGGCACGACAACCGAAAAATTATCTTCAGAGGTTTGGAAGGCGAGTGATACTTCAAGTGTTCGGGCGACAGCCGTTCGCGGAATTCCTTGCAAGTCAAAAGATAGTTGACCGACGCTATCAAATACGGAATGGATTTGCGTAAAAAACGACTCTGGAACGGAATGATTAATGTGATCCGCTTGGATAAAAAGGCCCCCCGTTTCCTCTGCCAACCGTCTTAGGGTTTGCAATGCTACGGATTCCGATATCGATCGCGGGTATCCGATGGCAGAGATGGCGATTTTGTTCTTTCGTGCCGCGCGAATTACATCGTTATGAAAGTAAGCAAGGTCTTCGGCAAGACCGTCGGACATTAGGATGATATGACGATGCTTTGCGTCGACGTTATCCAGTTGCTTTATAGCCTCAAGGAGGTTTCGGTAAAGTTCAGTGGTTTTCCCCTGCGCAACCAATGTCTCTGTCGTGATTGCAAGGTCGTCTTCGGAGCAGGGAAACTCACACAAAAAATTGAATTCGGAATCGAATGTCGCTAAGCCGAAAATGTGATTGGCACTGCCCAAATGAGATAACTCGTGGATGTGGTCCCGATTCTTCTTAATCACATCAGCGCGCGATGGATCACTGGTGTCGACCAGAAACAACATCGCGTCGGGACGCAAATCCGGTGTTTCAGGAGCCGCTGTGCGAGCAGCTAAAGATCCGCCGTCATATTGCGCCGTACTAGCGGCTAGTTCCGCGCCATTTAGAATCCGGTAATCGCAATCCAGAGCATGGCGTTGCGACTGTCGACATTCGATATCCATGTGCTCCGTGAGGGTCGCCGAATAGGACGACACGCAGAATGCGATGACGGCAGCAATCGCGAGCAGCTTGCTCGTCAGGAACACCGGCTTGAATGGAAATGAATACACTGCTTGGACTCGCGGTTGGACGAAAAAGGAGCTATTTCTCCGGAAACAGCGGATCTGGCAAATCGAAGAAATCAATATCCACGGACTGCTGGCCGCCACGATTCTCATCACTCGGCCGTCCGTTAGGTCCCAGGTCCTCCTCAACCAACTCGCCTAACTGCGGCAGCCCTTTACGCATTTTTGTTCCAGCATCGACCACTTTCGCATGGAGGTTTGCGCTAAATGGCACTCTGTATGCTCGCGGTTGATCGCGGCCGGGTCCTTTTTCTAGATTCGTCAGCCACAAATATATGTACCCGGAATCGCCGGAAGTCTTGTTCGGTTCCTCTACGGACATTGCGACGAGATTAAATCGTTCAGGTAGCTTTGCGTCTGTCGGCCAGCCCATTAACGGTGGGAAAGAGAAATACGTCACGATATAAAACGCAGATACAACACCGATCATGAGCGCCTTAATTTGCCAACTGAACCGTGCATACAGGCAGACCGCGGCAAGCAACAGCGCGACTAAAACGTAGGCGGCGACGAGTCCAGCTTGGCTTAACATAATCACATCAGGTTCTCCGTTATCCAAACACCACTAAGCTTTTGTTGATATGACTAATTTGACTAACCTGTCCTGCTTGGTCGATAACGAATCGAACGGCGGTCTTTTCATCGCCCTTGCTCTCCAGCACCGTATCGCCGTAGTAGACAATTTCCAACGCAGGATTAACTTTAGCAACCTTGACGGTGACCTTGAGTGGCAATTGCGTTTCGGTGGCATAGTAATGGACGTTTACTATGTACTCCCCTGGTACGATGCCGCGGATCGTAACAACTTCTTGGTTTAGAGGATTTTGAATCTCCACACCATTAACGGTGATCGTATCGTTAATTTGGCCGCGATCGTCGCGATCTAAATGGACGAGCCCAGCCTCTCGATTTCGAAACCATATAAGATTTCCGCTTGGATCTTCGACCCAGGTATCGACGTCGTCTGTACTATGATCAGCCCAACCGATCGTAATGATGTACTCAGCCTTCGGATCAATTATGCCCTTTTTCGATACCGGATTCATGAACATGATCGCGATCAAAAACAAGAACGTGAATCCGAGTAGCGCATTGAACAGCAAATCGGTAAATGGATCCGATGTAGCGCGGCGACGAAAATTGCTCGCTCCAAAAACCGACATGATTATTCCGTCAGACTGCTGTTCATATGCGGTTTGATGTGTATCTCGGTACTGCGGATCACTCGATGGAGGAGTTCGTCCGCACCCTTGTCTAGGACGAGGTATTGCAATCCAAGGACGATACTTCCGACCAGCCCGGCGAGCGTAGTGTACAGAGCGGTTCCCATTCCACTGCTCATATCACGTAGAATTTTTTGCATCGTTGTAACGTCAAACGTATCGGTATTGGTCACGGAACCTAACATCACAACGAATCCGATTATAGTACCGACGAGCCCAAGCTTTAATAAGATGTCTACACCAAACCAGCCTAACTCGTGGGCTCCTTTGAGCCGTTGCGCTAGCGAATCAATAAGATTCGCGTTATCTGAGGACAACTCTGAAACAGTCGACTCGCGATTGGATATGACGACGTCTACGAGGTGTCGCGTCATCACACAATCGGGTAGGGGGCCGCTTTCCCCGACTACCAGGTGACCGTCTTCGACGGACAGTGCGCTTTGCGATTCAGTACTCGACAGTCGCGTAGCGATCAAATCGGCATTGTTTAACTCACTCGATAGGAAGAGCACACGACAGGCGCAATGGATTGTTCCAATGCAGTACAACAAGCCAATCACCAAACAGATTCGACTTCTGTCGCCGTCGACTAGCTGGCGTACGAGTCCTTCATTCCAAGAAACAACGACGCCGAACAGCGCCAGGCCGGTAATCATTAACCAAAGTAGTAGTAGGTAATGTGTATTGTCTTGGAGTCTCATGGAGTTTTTAGCGCGTCCTTTTCGAGCACGAAATCGACCATCTCATGCGTTAGCACATTCATTCGGCGTGCAAATTCATTGATGCGTTCGTTCGAGTGATTCTCGGGTAGTTTCATGAAACTGATAACGGTTCCCTCAGCGCTGGTGTGGACGGTTATTCGACAGGTCATTTGAGCGATGAAACCGGGGTCCAGCAGCATCACTTCGTGCACATACTCAAGATTGCAAAAATGGATAACCTCAATTTCTGGAATGCCTTCGTAGCCGCGTTCGCGCAGACCTTTCCCAATCTTATTGCGGGCTGTAATCCGGAAGTTAAGCTCCGTTATAGCAAATTCAAGCTCGAAAATAACGTCTTCGAACGATTTTTCTGTTGTATTGCGAACGATAGATTCATCGCTAGACGCAGCTGCGTCCGTGAAAGTCGACAGCACGATGATAGAAACATAAAGCAGACATCGATTGAATAATCGAAAATTGCAGTGCTTCACTCCTTGATAACCACTTCGGTACCGAGCGAGACGAACTGCCGCAGCTCACTGACCTCGTCATTCGTTAGGGCGATACAACCGTTGGTCCAATCCGAATTCGCCTGGATGTGTAATTTTTTCGCGGTCTCGTATCCGACCCCGTGAATACCGATTGCACCCCCCAGGGCAGTATTTTGCGGCGGGGGCCGGCCGTGTTTCTGGGAGTTGACAATCCGGTCGAATTCCGCCCGCGAAATGACACCGGTTTTCAAGCCGTAAAAAGCGTCCTTTACGTTCGGATAATTGAGTCGCATGAACAAATGAAATTTGCTCTGATCGTTGAACTCTGTAATTCGATAGATGCCTTCCGGTGTGTGCTTGTCGCCAACATATGACTTATCACCGCGACCGCCGCTGCCGGATGCGGCTACGTATTCGCGATACACTTCGCTACCAGCTTTAAGACGCAACAAGCGCTCGGACTTGTCAAACTCGAGATGGAAATTTCTAGGTATAGTCTCTGTAACTAGATCCATCCCGTCAGCCTGTGCGGTCGAATGAGCGAGAATGAGTAAGACACCAAGTAAGGTAGCGCGATGCACAGTTATTACAACCGAATCTAATTGGAAGAATCTGAGGATTTATTGATGATGCTATCACATTGGGCAAATACGTTAATTCTGGTGGGGCCTTGGAACCCTCGAAGAACGGCACGAGTCTTTGCGTTCGGGGCGACGCCAATCGCGTCTTACACAAAGATGGCAATTAGAAGTGGGATATTGCTGCTTAAAACGATGAGTTTTACGAGTGGCAGCTGATCTGGAAAAGCGCTATACCGGCGTCGCGATGGTCCTGCATTGGCTAATGGCGATCTTGGTGTTCGCTTTGTTCGCGATTGGCTGGCACATGGTTGATCTGCCTCGGGGGCCGGATCGAAGCGCAAATTTTGCCCTGCATAAATCCATCGGGCTGACGGTGTTTCTATTGGCTGGGGTACGGATTTGGTGGCGATTTTTTCACCGCCCACCACCACATGACAATGCCGTACCGGCGTGGCGAGTGACGGCTGCGCGAAGTACGCATTTTTTATTCTACGTGTTGCTTGTTCTTCAGCCGGCAAGTGGTTATCTATCTTCGTCGTTTAGCGGTTATGGAACGAAGGTGTTCGGCGTTCCGTTGCCCCAATGGGGGTGGGCTGATTCTCCATTGAATGAGTTATTTACGGAAATTCACGTCATGAGTTCAGTTTTGTTCGTGGTGTTCGTTGGGATTCATATTTGCGGTGCGGTCTCTCACGGCTTGAGCGGCAAGGATGGAATCCTGCGCCGAATTGTACCGTGGTGACGCACGCTTCCCGTGAGCCAAAATCGGCATTAGAGCGCCATTCAACCAGACACGGCCACGAGAAACATTACCGAGAAAGCTTTTATTGACATGCCCCAGAATCGGCCACAGTCGTTAAGACGCCTGTTGTTCACCCATGAATTAGCGTTTTTGGTGCTAGTCGTGATGGCTGGTTCACTCGGTGGCCTTTGGGCTTATTTTTGGCAACAGACCGCAGAGGAGTCCATCCGTTTGAATGGGCTAGCGCACATCGCCCAAGGAATTCGCGCAGACTTATTCCGCCAAATCAAACAGGTAACTTTGGCGCGCTTGCGCGACAAGTCAGAGGCTGATTCCGAATTTTCTAGGCTGATTAACGCGAGCTTTAATCAGCTGCGTCAACGTTCGATATCTCGTGCGGAAGGATATGCAGTCCAAGCGCTGCAGCAGGCTTACGGGACTATCCAAATTAACATGCAGCGAATTTTTGAAGATCCCGAAGTGACCGACTTAAGGGTGCGGATTAAGGTGTTAGAACCGAATTACGAACAAGCGCTTGTCGAAGACTTCGAGACGGCGTACCGAAATCTACGCGGACTGATTAACCAGCAACTCGACGCACAATCGCGCGCAATCGAGCGCTGGACTCAGATCGCCCCTATCGCGATTCCGATACCGATTATTGTCGCGATAATCTTGCTCTTGGTTTCTCGACAGAGCCTTAGGCGGGGATTCGTTCGCCCCGTACAATCCCTGGTGTCGGTCCTGCACGGTGTCGGAGACAATGCTCCCGTCATCGCAATTGATCCGCGGGGAGTCTCCGAGGTCGAAGATATCGTCCGCAGCATTAATGAAATGTCGCGTGAACTGGAATCCAGCCGAGACGCATTAGTTGAGAGTGAGCGGCAAGCGGCCTTAGGCGCCTTGGTGCCGGTAGTCGCGCACAACATTCGAAATCCGCTTGCGTCGATTCGTGCGACGGCGCAATTGTTGGATACCGAAGAGGCCAATTGGGAGACGAAGGAAGCACAACTTGCGATTCTCGAGACGGTCGATCGCCTCGAGCGTTGGGTCAGCGCCTTAGTCTCGTATTTGCATCCCTTGAGGCCACAAAGGGCTCCCACCTGCGCTGCGGTGATGTTCGACGAGACCTTGGCGTTGCTCGCGGTGAGATTAGCAGAAAAATCAGTCAGCGTCGTTAAAGGTTCTTGGGATGCGGAGCTTATCGTTGAGGTCGATGCAGATTTAATGGAGCAAGCGCTCTACGCGCTGCTCTCAAACGCGTTAGAAGCGACGCCATTCGACGGGACGGTAATTGTCTCGATTGAACGATTAAATCACGAGATGAAAATGACGATCTCGGATCAGGGGGGCGGGATCCCTTTTATTCCCGAACCAACCAATCTTGAACCCGGACTTACGACGAAGATGCGCGGTACGGGCTTAGGTATCCCGGTAGCGTTTAAGATATGCAAAGCACACGGTTGGAGTATTAGCTATGAGGTGGCACAACAGGTCGGTACGACGGTAGTGATTACTGCGGTTCTGCCATCCGCCGATAACGTAGAGGTGGCGACACCTCAGGGCTGACAAAGAATTTATGTCAATTGATCACAACATGGATAACCGGGCACCTGCGCTGGAGGGTCGCAGAAAAGTGCTGCTGGTGGAAGACGAGCACCTATTCGCGAAGGCAGTGGCCCGTAAACTTGAACGCGTGGGTTACGCATGTACGGCGGTCGGCACGATCGCCGCTGCGCAAATCGTGCTCGATGACCAAGCACCGGACCTTGTGCTGCTCGATATGCGCTTGCCGGACGGATCGGGTTTAGATTTTCTGGAACGCATCGACGGCACGGTGACCCCGGTGATCGTAATGACCGCGTACGGTGAAGTGCAAGACGCGGTAAGTGCAATGAAGCTCGCTGCAGCGGACTATCTGAAAAAACCAATAGATTTGGACGAGCTTCTATTGGCGGTGGAGAAAGTCCTCGCCAATCAGAAAGTCTCGACGCAACTCGCAAATTCGCGCGCGCGCGAAGCCTATGGCACAGAGTCTATTGCGCTTGTCGGACTGTCTGATCAACTTAAACACATTCGTGAACAAATTAGAAAATATGCGATGCTCTGCTCGCCGGCCAATTCGCTATCGCCGACGGTCCTTATCACCGGAGAAACAGGTACTGGAAAGGACGTAGCGGCTCGACTACTGCATCAGTCTTCCGATCGCCGCGGTCATCCGTTCGTGCATGTCGATTGCGCCGCCCTGCCACCGGAGTTGATAGAGGCGGAATTGTTTGGCCACGTAAAAGGCGCCTTTACTAGCGCGCAGGGCGAGCGAATTGGCCTGATTGAAATGGCCGAGGATGGCGTCGTATTTCTCGATGAAATTTCCGAATTGCCGCCTGTCCTGCAAGCGAAACTTTTAGCCGTTCTCGAGCGACGACGACTGCGCAGAGTGGGGAGTTCGAGGGAGTATCCTGTTGGGGCGTGGTTCATGGCCGCAACAAATCGCGAGGTCGAAAAATTAATTGCCGGAGGTGATCTACGCAAAGACCTCTTCTACCGGCTAAATATGTTTAGTTTGAGGTTGCCCCCGTTGCGCGAACGTGGTGCGGATGTCGTTGAGTTGGCCGATTATTTTGCCGAACAAATTGCACGCCGAAACGGCCTCCACTCATTTTCGCTCAGCGCGCCGGCACAGCATTCACTTACAGAATACGTCTGGCCAGGAAATGTTCGCGAGCTTCGCTACGTCGTCGAACGTGCCGCGCTGCTAAACGATGGGGCCGTGATCGAAGCAAAAGATTTGATGCTGCCTGTGGGGACGCGAGCAACGGGGGCATCCTCGGAGATTGTCGGTATGACGCTCGATGAGGCTGAGAAAACCCTAATCGAACTTGCGTTAAGTCGTTGCGGTGATAATGCGTCAGCGGCGGCGCGCGAACTGGGAATCACCCGAATGGCGATGCGCTATCGTATGAAGCGCCACGGACTAGACGGATAAAGTAGCCAGGGGATTCGATGAAAGCCTATGCACCAGAACCTGCCTCAATCTAAAATTCGGCAACAACGAGTGTTTCACGAACCCGTCCGCATCGGGCCAGCATAATCGAATCGTCCGGTTAACATTTCGCGGGCTATACTTGGTCATCTCTGATGAACAGATGGAACGTCGTGTTGAGCGCAATATCATTCGGATTGATGGTGCCTGTTGTCCAGAATACACCTGGAGTTAGCCCCAATGCGGATTGACTTTCTGAATATTTTTCTGCGACGCTGCGACTTCCCTAACATTGATTAGAGTTTCCGTATCGTGGATAAACCTGTACTTGCTACCAGAGGAATGAGCAGCGATGGATCATCAAACAGAACTTGAATTGGAAGCCGCGACTTTCAGACGATTACGCGACTACTTACGTGAACATACCGAAGTTCAGAATATTGACTTAATGAATCTGGCCGGGTTTTGCCGAAATTGTCTGTCTAAGTGGTACGTTGCTGAAGCGGAACAGAAGGGCATCGCGATCGATTATGAGGCGGCTCGCGAGAATATTTATGGGATGCCATACGCGGTCTGGAAAGATTTGCACCAAGCACCGGCTAGCCCCGATCAGCAGGCAAATTACGCTTCGCAGCAGGAAGCAAACAAACATAAGTAGTGGGCCGCGCAATCTGGACGCGTTGCCAATTCACTGTGCATGAGGCGAGTGGATTTTATTGCTGCCAAGAGCGGGCAAATTCGAACTGGATAAGTGCATCAACGAACGAGCTTGTCATTTATCAAGCGAATTGATTGTCATTCAGTACGTGAAATCCCAGCCGCCCGGATTCGAACGAGGCGGGGGATACTTGGTTGAGAGATCGTGCCGCAACAGTGGCGCTAGACGCCGATGGTGCGTGAAGGTCTGAGACACAGAAGCGCACGAGAGTACATTAAGGCTCGCATTGTTGAACGTAGGTGTTCGGGGTTCGCGGCATCGTCGGGTTTGAGGCAGATGTTTTAAGCAGGGTCGGGAGAGGGTGATGGAAACAGAGGCTCCGCGCCTGCGCGTGTTAATAATCGATGATCACCCCATTGTGCGCCGAGGGATCCGCGCATTGCTATCCCAATGGAGCGAAGTAAAACAGGTCATTGAGGCTCACGATGGCGAATCGGGATTTCGCGAATATGTAGAGACCGATCCCGACATCGTTTTAATGGACCTTTGTTTGCCCGGAATTAGCGGCTTTGAGGCAACCCGCAGAATCGTCGCGCGAGATGATGGCGCGAAAATACTAGCGTTTAGTGGGCGTGGCGACACGGAGTTTGTCACCCGGGCCCTACAAGCGGGTGCGAGGGGCTATTTGAGCAAGAGCTGCGAACTCAGCGTGCTGATCGACGCGCTGGAACATCTCGCGAGTGGGAATATTTATCTCGAACCAGAAATTGCCCAGCGCCTGGCGTACCAGAAAACGCGCGGTCCGGAATTATCGTTCGCGAGTTTAACGACTCGAGAATTTGAAATTTTCCACGCGCTTGCTGATGGATTGACGGCTGCTGAAATCGCACTTCGGTTATCGCTGAGCACAAAAACTGTTGCCAACTACGCGACCCAGATTAAGAACAAATTGGAAGTTAATTCAACGGTGGGTATTGTTCGTCTGGCAATACGCCACGGGATAGTCCGCGCTTGAATTTAGTTCGCGATTTTTGTGCTATTTATAACGAATAGAAGCCGGGAGTGGCGACTTACTCCCGCTAAACGGGCATGGCGGTTTGGATAGGCCTGGATGCAGCGGGAAGGGCTGGCGAATTCAAAGCTGCCGAGTTAAACATGCGCTAATTGTAATCTGAGATGGCACACTTATCCCGAAGCCAGAGTGCAACGTCGCGTAGAAATCCGCGGTGGCCAGTAGTTAATGTAGATCTTGACAAGCCGTTGTTCCGAGTTCAAGTGCGGAACTCGTCGCGTTCAATGCTATCGTATCGTTTTGCGAGCGAGAGAGCCCCCCGATCATGAGACCATTAGCGAAATTTGGCGCACTCGTGTGCATTGGTTGTCAATTGCTCAACGTCGTGGTCGCCGAACCTGCCAAGGAATTTGCGTTTCTGTTTATCGGTGACACGAGTACGTTAGGATATCTTGGCGCTAGCCAAGGCTTAATAGAGGCGAATGCACAAGGCGAATTTCTCGATACAGTGTATGAATTGCGCACGAGTCCAGAAAACGAGACGCCAAATTTTGAAGGATTGGCGATTGTCGCCGCAGTTGGTGCGCAGCAATTGATGGCGCTTGCACAAGCATTCTCCGAGACTGCCATCCTTAATATCTCGCAAACCGAATCCAGCCTCCGTGAGCTGTGTTTCGAGAACGTTTTTCACGTTGCGTCGAGCGCGGCAATGATCGCGGATGCAAATCGCCAATGGCAAGAGATAAACCCAGGATCAAAAGCCCGTGCGCATGCCTGGCACGAGTCGTTTAAGAAATATGCGGCCGGACAACTGAATATTAGATTCCACAACCAATTCGACCGCAAGATGGACGATGCTGCCTGGGCAGGGTGGGCGGCCGTGAAACTATTATCGGACACAATAGTCCGTCAGCCGACACTTTCTAATCAGGGATTGATCAACGAATTGAAAACTAATTTGGCGTTTGACGGTCAGAAAGGTGTGGACCTGAGTTTCCGTGAAACGGGGCAGCTACGCCAACCGCTGTTGCTGGTCGAGGGAGGTAAGGTCGTTGGAGAAGCGCCGGTTCGCGGAGCCGCAGACCCGTCGAACTTGGACAGCTTGGGGATCGAATTTTGCGCAAAATAGAGTGGATGCAAATGAACTATCGAAAATTATTATTAGTAACCGTGCTCACTACTTGGGTGGCTTCCTTGGCCGCGGCGGTTGGGGCCGAGACGCCGAAAAGAATTTTTGTCACCAATGAGCGCGACAACAGTGTCTCAGTAATCGATGGGGCGACAAACGCTGTTATCGCAACTATCGCCATCGGCAATCGGCCTCGGGGCATCGGCGTAGCGCCGGACGGTTCCGAAGTTTACGTCGCGATTAGTGAAGATAACGCGATTGCAGTTTTCGATCCGGAAACTTTTGAGGTGCTCCGCCGCTTCGAGGGTGGCAACGATCCTGAAACCTTCGCCGTGCACCCCAATGGAAACATCTATATTTCCAATGAAGACGACGCGAAGGCTTCAGTGATAAACCCACACACTGGAGAGCTAGTGGCCGAAATTAAGGTCGGAATTGAGCCAGAAGGCGTAGCGATATCGCCGGACGGAACACGCGTGATTGTGACCAGCGAGTCGACGAATATGCTGCACGTCATTAGCGTGCCGGACCATAAAATCATCAACAACATCCTGGTCGGCGCGCGTCCCCGCGCGGCCACTTTCAACCGAGACGGTACGATTGCTTACGCGACTTCTGAGATCAGTGGCGAAGTTAAGAAAGTGGATGTCGCGAGCGGAACAATTATTGGCAAAATGCCACTTGCGGACGATAAGGCTAAGCCGAAAGATCTGCTGTTAAGTCGAGATGAAACTAAGTTGTATGTTGCCGGTGGTCGAGCGAATCGAATTTTCATCTTAGATGCTAAATCCCTGGAAATTCACAATTCGATCCCCGTTGGGATAAGAGTTTGGGGTCTCGCCCTATCCGCTGACGGGATGCGTCTGTATACAACGGACGGTGTGAGTAATCAGGTTAGCGTGATTGACACTGTGAGTGAAGAAGTCATCGCGACGATTCCTGTTGGCAAGTTTCCCTGGGGCGTCGCGATCTACGAGTAACGCGCTGGCGCTTGATTTCACCTAGTTAATTGAGAATAACTCTCAATACAATTTGCCGGTCGCTCTAGGCTGGTTTTTGTTGAGAATTGTCGTTAGTCTCCGAGCAGGTTTTAGCCCGGCTAGAACGAGCAGATCTGATGTTCGTCGCCGGATCTGATGAGGGTGCGAACACTGGTATCGCGCCCGATGGTCGTTGAGGAAACCCCGGATGCACTCGCGACGTTCGCGATTGACTAAATCGATCAGATAATTCGAAACCAGCTACTCAATCGTACCGTGGGAGAACATTAATGTTGAAAGCCCTGCAACTCGAGCCGGAAAAATGTACTGGCTGTCTGCAATGCGAAATGGCGTGTTCGTATGAGAACGAAGGGGTTTTCAACCCCAGCAAGTCGCGCATTAAAGTGTTCACGTTCCATGAGGAAGGGCGTTTCGCGCCCTACACGTGCACGCAGTGCGCAGAAGCTTGGTGCTTGCACGCCTGCCCGGTCGAGGCGATCGTGATCAATCCCGCGACCGGTTCTAAGGATGTTCTGGAAGACATATGCGTCGGTTGCAAAGTGTGTACGATCGCGTGTCCGTTCGGAACCGTTAATTACAACGCCGATAGCGGCAAGGTAATAAAATGTGACCTGTGCGGCGGCGAACCTGCCTGCGCAGCCGCCTGTCCGACTCAGGCGATCACGTATGTTGACGCAGACCAGACCGGTCTCGAAAGAATGCGCGCTCACGCGGCGCAGACAATTCCACGTAACTAAGCTCCGGAGATTAAGTCATGGCATGGACTAGAAAAATTCTGCGAGTAAACCTCACACAGGGAACTTGTGTTGCAGAGCCCTTGAACATGGATTGGGCATCGAAATATCTAGGCCAACGCGGCCTCGCGTCGAAGTATTTAGCCGAAGAGATCGATCCCGGGTGCGACGCACTGTCGCCGGCCAACAACTTAATAATGGCAACCGGACCTCTGACCGGGACGATGGCGTCGACCGGTGGACGCTATTCGGTGATTACCAAGAGCCCATTGACGGGCGCAATCGCGTGCTCAAATTCCGGCGGTTTTATAGGCAACGAGATTAAGAATGCCGGATGGGACATGATCATCTTTGAGGGTAAGTCACCTGAACCCGTGTACTTATATCTAGAGAACGATACGGCAACGCTATGCCCGGCCGACGAGATATGGGGTAAATCAGTGTGGGAGACCGACGACATACTGCATAGGAAGTACCAGGATACCTTGCTGAGGATCGCCGCCGTTGGCCGTGCCGCAGAGCAAGGCTGCCTTTATGCGGGGGTCGTGAACGATAAACACCGTGCAGCAGGACGTTCTGGCGTCGGTACCGTGATGGCATCGAAGAATCTCAAAGCGGTTGCCGTGCGCGGTACGAAAGGCGTTGGAAACATTCGCGATCCGCAGGCCTTTATCCGTGCGACGGTCGAGGGGAAACGAGTTCTAGCGGAAAACGCCATGACAGGCGAAGGTCTGGGCGCACTCGGAACACAAGCGCTCATGAACGTGATTAACGAAGTGGGTGCGATGCCAACTCGGAATATGCGCGAGGTGCAATTTGAAGGCGCGAGCAAGATCTCCGGCGAAGCGATGTTGGAGCCACGGGAAAGTGACGGCAAGCCGAACTTAACGACGAACGGCGCGTGCTTCGGTTGCACTATTGCGTGCGGCCGCATTTCCACAATCGATCCGCAGCACTACACGATTGTCGACAAACCGCAATACGCCGGAAATTCCGGCGGCCTGGAATATGAAGCTGCATGGGCGCTCGGCTCCAATACCGGGGTCGATGATTTGGACGCGTTGACGTACGCGAATTTCTTATGTAACGAAGACGGATACGATCCGATTTCGTTCGGTGCCACGGTATCGGCCGCGATGGAGCTGTTTCAAATTGGTGCTTTGACGGTTAAGGACACGGGTGGCTTGGAACTAAAATTTGGTTCGGCGGAAGCCTTAACGAAGGCTGCAGAACTAGTCGCGACCGGCGAAGGTTTCGGACGGGAGCTTGGCTTGGGGTCAAAGCGTCTGTGCGAAAAGTACGGGCACCCGGAGTTGTCGATGACGGTCAAGGGTCAGGAGTTCCCAGCTTACGATCCGCGCGGTATTCAAGGCATGGGACTGGCGTACGCCACGTCTAACCGGGGTGCTTGTCATCTACGTGGTTATACGGTTTCGTCCGAGATATTAGGGGTCCCGGTAAAAACCGATCCGTTTGCGACTGAAGGCAAACCGGAATTAGTTAAGGCATTCCAAGACGCAACTGCAGCGGTCGACTCGGCAGGCCTGTGCGTGTTTACGACGTTCGCCTGGACGCTTGAAGATATTGCTCCGCAAGTCGCTGCCGCGTGTGAGGGCAACTGGACGGCGGAATCGATGGTTGAGGCCGGTGAGCGGATTTGGAACCTTGAACGAAAGTTCAACATTGACGCTGGCTTAACCGCCGCTGACGACACGCTCCCAGAACGACTACTCAAAGATGCCGCGAAAACGGGCCCCGCTAAAGGCAAAGTCAACGAGCTCGGCAAAATGCTCCCGCAGTACTACCAGATACGTGGCTGGACAGACGACGGCGTGCCGACGGCGGAAACTTTGGCACGCTTGTCAGTTTAATCGCCTATCGAATTAATTCGAGCATCCGGCGAGCGTTCCGGGATCCGTTTGAGTTAGTGATGCGACAATGCCCCGACGAAAGTCGTATACCGTGGGCTTGAAGGAGGAATTTATGAATCACGTCATTATAGGTGCAGGCCCTGCAGGGGTTGTTGCGGCGGAATCGCTGCGCAGACTCGTTCCAGACGCAACCGTGACCCTCGTTGGCGACGAGCAGGAACCACCTTATTCGCGCATGGCATTACCGTACTACCTCATTAAACAAATCGCTGAGTCCGGCACCTATTTACGTAAATCTAGCGGCCATTTCTCGCGTCTCAACATCGATGTTCGTCAAGACAAAGTTACGAGCATTAATAGAAAACAACGGCAAGTAATATTAGCTTCCGGGAGCCCTGTCCCATACGACAAGCTACTCATTGCGACGGGTTCTCGGCCCGTGTCGCCACCTATTCCGGGTATAGATTTACCCGGGATCTACTCTTGCTGGACATTAGAGGACGCGCGCAACATTGCGTCGCGATCGACGGCGGGTGCAAAAGTCTTACTCATGGGTGCGGGTTTTATTGGCTGCATAATCTTGGAGGCGCTGGCTAAAAGTGGCGCGGATTTAACGGTCGTGGAAATGGAAGACCGGATGGTCCCGCGGATGATGAACGATACTGCCGGTGGCCTGATTAAATCCTGGTGTGAGGAGCAAGGCGTCCACGTGCATACGGCGACTAAGGTGACGGCGATTGAAAAAAGCGCCGGCGGTTTCTCAGTTACATTGAGTACGGGGTCGACGATCAAGGCAGACCTTATCGTTTCTGCGACGGGTGTACGCCCGAATGTGGATGTATTGGAAGGCACGGGTGTCGAAACAGACGACGGCATTGTTGTTAATCGGAACATGCAAACTAACGACCCGAATATCTTTGCTGCTGGTGACGTGGCCCAAGGGCGAGATTTTTCAACGGGTGAGTATTCTGTTCAAGCTATTCAACCGACAGCAGCGGATCATGCGCAACTCGCCGCGCGGAACATGGCCGGTATCGTGGGTGCGGTGCATCGAGGTAGCGTTAACATGAACGTTTTAGATACCTTGGGATTAATATCGAGTTCATTCGGATTGTGGATGGGCACGGAAGATGGCCAAACGAGCGAATTGTTAAACAGAGGCCGCTATCGATATTTGAATCTTCAGTTTACCGACGATGTCTTGGTCGGGGCGACGAGCCTCGGATTAACACAACACGTTGGCGTGCTGCGCGGGCTCATTCAGTCGAAAACACGCCTTGGCGTGTGGAAGGAACGATTGCTCGAAGATCCGACAAGGATCATGGAAGCCTATCTCAGTAGTACGCAGGCGCTAGGGTTCAATTCCCGCGTTCTTTAATTCGCTCTCAAGTGACCAATTTTGGATCGCTAAGCGACTCCGCGAAAACCAACCAGAGCGCTGCGTGAAGCTAACATTTAAACTATTTGCATCGCTTACCGCTCTTTTGCCAAAAGAAGCACGGGATCATGCTATTGAAATAGAAGTTGCAGACAACGTGACCGCCCTCGAATTGATTGACCGCTTCAGAGTCCCGCGAAAAAGCGCCCACCTAGTTTTGGTCAACGGCGTCTATCTTGATCCTGATGACCGCGGCGCGCCGAACTTACGTGACGGCGACACGATCGCGATTTGGCCACCCGTGGCCGGCGGCTAAAAGTCGCACGCCGAGAACCCTACCTCAATGTCTGATTCTAATGTTTTGTTTGAAATCGAAAGAGAATTCGGACTGTCGCACAGCGATTTTCATCGTATTTTCCCTCGCATTGAGCCGACGGTTGAGCGAATATCCGCCTCGCGGTTCGCTATCGCCAGAAACGATGGTCGCAAATTGGAAATTGAGTTGTCGGTCGAGAAAATTCGTAAGCTAGGGATGTTGAAAATCCCCTACATGGCGATTACGTTTCGATTTTTCGGGTGGAATGATCTGCAACGTGCTGAATTTTTTAAAAGTTTTGAACGATCTTTTCAAAAAGGCGGTGGTTAAAACCCGGCGGGTACGGTAATTAACCTGACCTGCGCTCCGTAGAAAGGCGTCGAAACAGACATTCGTAGCGAAAACACAACAAAAATATCCTCGTAACTGCCTGTATGGTGGTGTTTTTGCTCAAATAGTGCTTGCGCGCAACACTTCAATGCTTTAACTTTCACAACCATATTCCCTACACCTCAAAGACGACTTTGAGGTTCTGCCAGCTGAAAGACCTTGGGGGAAGCTGGGTAAGTGGGGGGGGCTGGGACTTAAGCAATAACTAAGATTCCTTATTTTAGGAGGAAGTAATGGCGAAACAATTCAAAAAAACTAATTTGGCGACCGCGGTGAGCATTGCGGCGATGAGCCTGGGTCTCAGTACAGCAGCGAACGCTGTCGTAGTTGTAGGTGGGGACAACGGATGGGAAGTGAGCTTTGATGGCAACGTCAACGCGTTTTACACACTGACAGACTACGATGCAGGTTTTACGTCACTTGGTTACGTTAACCCAGGTGCGGCCGGTTTCGATGCAAATGGTGCTAATGGCTTGGTGCCTGAGCTCGATAGCGCACGTGTTACATCCGGCTACCTCCCGGCATTCTTCAGCTTTAACGTGAAGAGCCCGACGGTTAACGGCATGACTGCGACTGCTCGAATCAGCTTTGCGCCAGTCATTCAAAACGCGAACGGCAAGAATCAGTTCTACGCGAATCAGCTAGCCGGCAGCAACGGTGGCGTTCAAGGCCTTCAGGGTTCAGGTATTGATACACGCGAAGTCGTTGTCAACATCGACGCCGAGTTCGGTACGTTCAGTTTTGGTCGGACCTTATCCATCTTCGGCAGACAAGCGATGCTAAAAGACCAAACCTTGTTTGGTGTTGGCGCGCCGAACAAACAAAGCGGATCGATTAGTGCAGGCCGCACGGGCCGCGGCTACACGTATCCAAACTTCAACGCTCGTTTTTCCTATAAAACGCCTACCGTGATGGGGGTTCAAGCGGAATTCGGACTCTATGACCCGAGCGTCGAGCAGAACGTGTTCAACACGAGTGGTGGCACACTGCTGAACGAAACTGATACACCGCGATTCGAAGGTGAATTGACCTACACCACGACGTTTAACAACGGCAGCTTCCAACTTTGGATGGATGGCATGTGGCAAGACATCGAGTCGAACCAACAAGGCGCCTCCGGTGACGTGACCGTTGCTGCGGTTGGTTTCGGCGCCGATGTAAAGATGAACGGCTTTAACGTCCTCGGCTACTACTACGATGGCCAAGGCCTCGGCCGCTCGTTGCAGTTCGTCGGCGGTACACGCTGCGAAGCGCAGGGCGTAATCTGCCAGGAAGCAGATAACGAAGGCTACTACGTACAAGGCAGCTACACGTTCTCTGGTAAGACGAAATTGTCTGGCAGCTGGGGTGAGTCCAAAGAAGAAGGCTTCTCAGCGATTAACGCTGGCTTGAACCACTCAGCAATGGCTAACTCGCCGGACGTGAAACTCAATATGTGGACCGTTGGTGTCTACCACGATATGACGTCTTGGATGAAGGTCGTTGCAGAGTACAGCAACCTCGAAAACAAATACGACAATTCCACATCGAATATTTCGGGTAAAACCGAAGCCGATGTATTCAGCCTTGGCGCCTTCCTTTTCTGGTAGACCTAATCTGAGTTAAAAGCTTTAAAGGGCGTATCCGACCGGATACGCCCTTTTTTTATGCATCGAATTAATGATGCGACAAACGCCTACTTTTGATTGCCCCTTCTTGGATACCGTAGTCGTCGGCTTTACTTCGGGTAGCGATGCGTAAAAAAATTAAATCACCGCTTAGTCATCGTGCGAAGGGACTCGATAGGAATATTGAGTTCGCCGAACGGCATTTGACTGATGCAACACGGGCGCATCAGGACGGCAAGCTCACGGTGGCATTACAGACTTACCGCAAATACCTAAAATGCAAACCGGATGATGGCCAAATTTGGCACCGGATCGGCGGCATCCTTTTCCAATTAGGAAAGCTTGCGCAAGCGATCACGGCTTTAGAGAACGCTTGCCAATTGGATCCCAACGATTCTGACATCGCAAGCGATCTCGGCGGGATGTACTTATCTACTGAGCAATTCAGCAAAGCTGAAGCAGCGCTGAAATCTGCGTTGAAGTTAGTCCCCGATTCCGTTGGAGCCCATTACAACCTCAGCATCGCACTAGTCGGGCAAAACCGAATTTCCGAATCGACCACTTGTCTGTTGCGAGCGGTAGAGATTCAGCCCGACTTTGTCGACGCGCATTACAACCTCGGCGTTGCCTTCCGGATTCAAGGAAACTACCCGAAAGCCCTGAGCTCGTTTGAAAGAGTCCATCACTTGGAACCAGTTAACTTGGCCGTGCGATTAGATTTAGCTCGTTGTTATCGTGATTCAGGCCTGGCTGAGCGATCTGTTTCGCATTACGAGGACTACTTGGCCCATACCAATGCCAATCAAATTATTTTGGAATTTGCGGAATTGTTGAATGCAATCGGGTTGGCCGAGCGGGCTGAGAATCTCGTACTTGATCAAATTACGGTATCGCCAAACGATGCGCGCCTGCAGGCTCAGGTCGGTATCATCCGCCATAACCGCGGCGACTTAGGAGGAGCGGAATCATCCCTCCATAGGGCGCTCGAATTAGATCCGAACTGTGTGTCTGCGATAGTAGAATTGTCTCGTCTGCGCCGCTACGAAGACCCTCACACGCCGATTCTTATTCAATTGAAGACGACCTTGAATCGCGCAAAACCCGAATCAGAAGAAACGGTTGCTTTGAATTTCGCTCTTGGCAAGGTCTACGACGATCTTGGCTGTTACGACGATGCTTTCCGGCACTACAAACTAGGCAATGAACTAAAACGCGCGCGGCACTCGTATAGTCTGGATTCGGTTAAAAAAAGGTATTCCGAAATAATTAATTATTTCGATCGACAAAATATTGCTGCGCTACGAGAGTTATCTTCCGATTCTGACGTACCAATATTAGTGGTCGGGATGCCACGCTCCGGTACGACCTTAATAGAGCAGATAATCAGCAGTCACCCTGGGGCTGATGGCGCCGGCGAGTTGCAATATTTTCCGAGCGTCGCCCAGCAACTTCCGCATGTCTTAGGTTCCGATCAGCCATATCCGAAATGTCTCGCAGACTTCGATCAAAAGAGCGCAGCGACGATCACATCAAATTACCTCGACCTACTTCGTCGGCATTCTAAGAACGGACAACGGGTAACGGATAAACTGCCAGGAAATTTCGTGAATTTGGGTCTATTTGCAAGTCTATTTCCCAACGGGAGGATAATTAGTTGCCGCCGAGATCCGGTCGATATGGCGTTATCGATTTACTTTCAATACTTCGCCGACAAACACGACTACGCTTGGGACCTCGTGCGCATCGCCTCGCACTATGCCGAGTACGATCGCTTAATGCGACACTGGCAAAGCCTGTTCCCGGAGATGATCATGGAGATTCATTACGCCGACACGGTTAGTGATGTTGAAGCAGTCGCGCGTAATTTGATGACGTTTTGTGAATTACCGTGGGACGCCGAGGTTCTGAATTTCTACGAAGCGAAGCGTGATGTAAAAACTGCGAGTAGTTGGCAGGTGAGGCAACCGATTTACGGTCGATCGTTGGCGCGTTGGAAACACTATGAGCAACACATTAGCGCGTTACTCGAAGCACTAAGCGCACATCGCCACTAGCCGAATGCTTGAATAGGCGGCCATCTCCGCACGCGTGCCGCATGAATTTTAATTCGACAAGCGGCTCGTCTGTTCGAACAACACGCCATTGGCAAATGAGCCACTCCCCGAAGGGTCCGTTTTGAGTGTTTTGAATACGCTAGTCAGCACACCGACTGGGATGTTGGCAAATTGGGGGCGACATTGCGCCGTAAATGCGGATTTCTCGGTATTTGATGACTCCGGTAAAATGAACTTTGCTATGTCGATGAAGTCTCGCAATACACAGCTTGTTTTACTGAGCCGTCAGCAGGGCGAAAGAAGATCTGCGGCGAACATGGGGCCGGATACTATGCGAAGCATCGCAGCCAACGGCGTTACGCAGGCGGACGATGTGTTGGTTGTACCTTAGCGTGTGCAACGGATCTCCTAAGCGCAGCAATGCTCGGTTCGCGGTTACAATGGCGACCAATAGGGTATCCTAGATCTATTGCTTATAATTCACACACGAACATCTAGGTTACATAATATATGACTCGTTATTTAACTGATTCGAAAAAGAAAAATCGACTGGTCCACAGTCTGCTCTGGCTAGTCCTTTCAGCTACGTTTTCGACGTCTGCGGCTGCTCTCGATTTACTTCCGTCTATCTTCAAGAGTACTAAGATCAGCCGAAATATTTGGAAGCAACAAGAACAATTTGTTGCATTGGCACCGCAAAGCGACAGTGATGAGGGAAGAGTCCCACAGAATCAACATCCAGTAATTCTACGACTCTCGGATGCACAAGACGCGCTGAAGTCACTGGAACTTTGGGTGGAAGGCGGGCTGTTTCGTAACGAACAAGCGGTTCCAGTTTTGACCTCAGGTCAAATAACGTCCTTAGTTCGCTATATGATTGAAGGCCTGGCCCAGGCAAAGCCGGACGAAGATATCGTCTTCGTTGTTAGAGGCTACGCTAAGGTTGCGTTAGATATCGCGAAGGAAAAGATGTGGACTGCAGGGCGCATTTTTTACAAGGACGATAAGCTCAACATTATTATTGGGACATTTCAGATTAAGAAAGATCGCGGTGTACGCCAGGCAGAAGGCGCCCACGGCATCTTAGGCAATTACGCAGATCTTCATTTTGATCACGGAAATCGCGACGGCAGTGCGGCGATGCCCGGACGTATTGTCACTAGCCCAGGAGTGAGCTTAAACACCGAGCACGCCCGCGAACGACCAGATTGGGTTCAAATAGATGTTCTCACAGCAGCCGACAGCTACCGAGACTCGTTGATTCCTGATGAAGACCGAAAGCGCGAAAAAAAGGTCAACCAGGAGGCAGCTAAACTGACGGTAGAGAGGCGCCAAATGCGCGAAGAAATGGCTCGTCTACGCAAGGAACTTGAGGGCATTAAATCTGCAGGCCCGGGGCAATCTCAAGGATTAGAAGATCGTTTGGCGACGCTAAAAGAACTCAAGGACAAGCAGTTAATTTCTGACGACGAGTTTCGTAGCCGTCGCCAATCGATCCTCGAAGAAATTTAGCTTACCCGCGCGATTCCGACCACGGCACACGGTTTTTGAACTGCCGAGCGTCGAGTCGCCTTTTATGCTTCACCGAATGTAACGATCGGTTGCACCCGGATCCTTTATCACGCCGATCACTTTCTACTGGGCATTAAGATTTAATTATGCGCTCCGTCTATCCCGCCAGTAAGGCCCGCTGTGCCGAATCGCTCGATGTAGGCGACGGGCACGAAATTTATTTTGAAGACGGAGGTAACGCTAACGGTATTCCCGTTGTTTTTCTCCATGGGGGACCAGGGGCTGGTTGTAAACCTAGTCACAGACAATTCTTTGCGCCCGAGCGCTATCGCAACGTCTTAGTCGATCAACGCGGTGCGGGGCGTTCCAAACCCTATGGCGGCACCGATGCAAACTCAACCCAGCACCTAGCTGCTGATCTCGAGCGTATCCGAGAGCATTTGGGGATCGATAAATGGGTGTTGTTCGGCGGTTCCTGGGGCGCGGCGCTGGCGCTCTATTATGCTCAAACGTTTCCGCAGCGAGTTCTAGGAATGATACTCAGAGGGTCGTTCTTGGCTCGTCGTCGGGACGTTGATTGGTTCTTTACCGAAGGCGCAAATCGTCTATTACCGCGAGGTTGGGACGCATTTAAAAAAGTTGTCGGGGAGCCGCAGGATATGGTGGACCACTTGTACGATTCGGTTTTCGGTGATGATAACGTCGCCGCCGAAGCAATTGCGCGCGCTTGGGCGCAATGGTCTGGAGAGGTCGTTTGTTATGCCATTGACAACGTTGGCGGGCAGGGGACAGAAGCGCTTTCGAGCGTGATGGCGAAGGCCAGACTGGAATTTCACTACGCAAAAAATGCCTACTTCATACGTGAAAATCAGTTACTCGAAGACGCTCATAAACTACCAGATGTCCCGATAAGTATCGTACACGGGCAACGCGACCTTACCTGCACACCGGACGCGGCCTGGGCCCTGCACCAAGCGATTCCGCGCTCAACATTGCGTATCCTACGGACCGCAGGTCATTTATCTAGCGAGTCCTTGATGACGGAGGCCTTATTGGACGCGGCAGATGAAATGATCGATTTATTGACACGTTCATAAGACCTTTAGCTAATGCGTAAGCGATAAAATGGCATTGGCATCCGCAGCCCAACCGCATCCCAAAATAATGGGGATTCTGAACGTCACCCCGGATAGTTTCTCGGACGGGGGGAAATACATTGATCAGGACAAGGCCATAGAACATGGCCGGAGAATGGTCGATGAAGGAGCGTCAATTATTGACGTCGGCGGAGAGTCAAGTCGACCAGGGTCGAAATCGGTACCTGCACGTATCCAAATCGAACGGGTTGTTCCAGTGATCGAGAATTTGAAGCTAACGCTAGGGGCGCGGGTCGAGTTAAGTATCGATACGAGCGATCCCGAAGTCGCAGCCCGAGCGCTCGCGGCGGGCGCTACGATCATCAATGACATCTCCGCCGGACAGCACAATGAGATGCTGCACCTCGCAGCCGAGAACGACGTCAATATTGTTTTAATGCACATGCAAGGGTCGCCAAAGACGATGCAGCAGCGGCCCCAGTACGACGACGTCGTTAAAGAAATTTGCGAATTTCTTGCAGAGCGAATCCAACGAGCTTGTAGCGCCGGGGTTAGTGCAGCGCGGGTGATCGTTGATCCGGGGATCGGTTTTGGCAAATCGACGGAACACAATCTGCGGCTACTGCGAGAACTGGAACGGATTGTGGAATTAGGCAGGCCGGTTTTGCTCGGCGCCAGTAGAAAAAGATTTTTAGGTTCTATTTGCCAAGAGCCCGTGTTCGAACAATTAATCGCTGCGACCTGCGCAACAACTGTGCTGGGCATTATTGCCGGCGCATCTATTTTTCGGGTACATGATGTCAGAGAGAATCGCCAGGCGATCGACGTCGCACTAGCTACCCTGAACGGTTGAATACGGTCTCAATTGGCTCGCCCAATTCATGCCGATTACCAATACCGGGATAGGACAGTTTAATATTTGTTCGTCGACGTGAAAGCAGTGCTGAGGGCAAGACCCGTCATTTAGGCCCGTAGCCGGTCTCTCGATTACCGTCGGTAGTTCTCGAAATTTGATAGACAATGCAGTCTCGCGATCGCGCTCCGCCGAGTCTGTCGGATCGATAGTCACGTTGATATTGGTTTTTAGTTTACACACGGCGCTTTTAGACTCAATTGCGAGAAAAGGAAGGTTCTATGGCACAGGGGACGAACACGGCGGATGACGTGTACGACGACAAGACGATCGAAATAATGCTGGCCGATCAACTACCTAATTGGTCATATCGAGCGGGATTTATTCGCCGTAGCTTTCGTACAGCGGGTTGGAAAGGCACGTTGATGGCAGTCAATGCGATTGGACACCTTGCCGAAGTGGCCTGGCATCATCCCGAGCTCGGCGTGTCCTTCGATTGCGTCGAGGTGAGGTTGATGACCCACGATGCGAATGGCATAACAGCTAAGGATTTTGAGCTTGCATTGAAAATCGAACAGTTTGTGATGTGGCGGCCCAGTTTAGAAGGCAGTAGCGCTCTAGAGGGGACGCCAGAAGAGCCTCGATTCAGGTATTTAGTATACGAAGACAAATAAGGCCGGAGGAAGGCTATCGGACGCGTGCTCGCCAATGCCCGCCGGATGGAAAAAGTTGCGCGGTGTCTCGAGGCGATCGGCTAATCGCGCAACCACAGTCCCGTTTTGCCGCCCGCCTTCTCCATTAATCGAATGTCGGACATGGTCATACCTCGATCAACTGCCTTGCACATGTCGTAAATCGTTAGAAGCGTAATTTGCACGGCGGTTAGCGCTTCCATTTCGACACCTGTTTGTCCGACGGTTTCTACCGTCGCGCGGCACGATACCTGGTTATCCTTCTCGTTTGTTTCACACTCGATGGCGACTTTCGTCAGCGCTAAGGGATGGCACAACGGAATAAGTTCAGCCGTGCGCTTCGCGGCCATAATACCAGCGATTCTCGCGATACCGATGACGTCGCCTTTCTTATGGCCGCCGCTTTGAATTAACTGCAAAGTCGCGGCATTCATCGAAATTTTTCCTTCAGCGACGGCGCGGCGTCGGCTAGGTAGCTTGTCGCCGACGTCCACCATATGTGCGCGACCGCTTTCGTCGAAATGAGTAAGATTGGACATATTTTCTCTAAATCATTCCCTGGTGCGATAGAATCCAATTCAATCGCAGGCGTTATCGGAGTACGGACGAAAATTCATGAGCATCAAAGTTAAGTTATTCGCAAGTTTAGCGGAGTCTGTAGGACGGCGCGAGGCAACATTCGACTATTGTGACGGAATGACCGTTGGGTCGTTATGGGAAGACGTTTGCAAAGAATCGTCTGCTGCGCCAACTGAAATACTAGCCGCCGTTAATATGGCGTATTGCGAGCCCGAAACGGGGCTGCGCGATGGTGACGAAGTGGCATTTTTCCCGCCCGTCACTGGTGGTTGAGATATGGCGGTAAAGGTCGTCGATCAGGCGTTCGACCCGTGGGGCGAGTTGCAACGATTTCAAGACGAAAACTCGGATCACCTAGGAAAATTTGGGGCAACTGCGGTCTTTGTCGGGACGATGCGGGATTTCAATGAGGACGAGTCAGTCCAAACCATGACCTTAGAACACTATCCCGGTATGACTGAACGACATTTGGCTGAAATCTGCGACGCAGCGACAAAGCGTTGGAAGTTGCTTGATTCGTTGGTCATCCACCGCGTTGGAGATCTACATCCCGGCGATCCCATCGTGCTGGTCGCAGTTTGGTCCGCGCATCGAGCGGCAGCCTTCGAGGCGAGTCGTCACATCATGGAGGATTTGAAGTCGCGCGCACCTTTTTGGAAAAAAGAGTTACGCGACGTTGGACACCGTTGGGTCACGAAAAATACACCAGGGAGCACGCAAAAAAATTAGTCGCGCCTCTGTTTTCACATGATTCCGAAAAAAGGCTGCACGGTAACCTGCTCGCCGGCCCCCACTCGGCCGCTGTCCATTGGCAGTACAACGAAGCAGTTCGCGTTTGACATCGAACTTAAAATTCCAGAGCCCTGATCAGATTCCGTTGTAACTGTGAGCACACCGGATTCGTCTGTACTGAGAAAGCCGCGTTGGTATTCAGTTCTTCCCGGTCGTTTCTTTATTGGATTACTCGCGTTTGCTTTTAACAATAGTTGCGGGCGCTGGTCCGCGCCCATGATTTTTCGCAAAGCCGGTTGCACGAACTGGTAGTACGTCACCATGACAGAAACAGGGTTTCCTGGAAGTCCGAAAAAGACCGTGTCGTTAATCGTGCCGAAAGCTAGTGGGCGGCCCGGCTTCATGGCGATTTTCCAAAAATCAACGCGACCGATTTCAAGTAATATTTCCTTGATATAATCCGCTTCACCGACGGATACGCCGCCCGACGAAATGATCACGTCGGCATTTTCCGCCGCGTTGCGTAGCGCAGTTCGGACTTCGTGTGGGTTATCCTGCACGACACCCAAATCAATAATTTCTACGCCTAAGCGGGACAGCATTCCGTATAGCGTGTAGCGATTGCTATCGTGTATTTGGCCGGGCCCGAGGGTCTCTCCTACACTGCGTAGTTCGTCTCCGGTCGACAGAAAAGCAACTCTGATACGCCGCTTTATCTCAACATCGGCGATACCGAGTGAGGCAATGAGTCCCAAGTCAGCGGGCGTGATCTCCCGTCCGCAATGCAATACCGTCGTGCCCGCGGCAATATCCTCGCCGGCCGCGCGAACATTTTGGCCATCCCTATGACGGTCATCAATGGTGACCATTTCTCCATTTACTTCGACTTGCTCTTGCATAATCACGACATTAGTCTCGGGCGGAACCACCGCCCCTGTCATGATACGGACAGCTTCGTTCTCGCTCACGGTTCCATTAAACGGCTTTCCAGCAAACGCGACACCGACAACGTGCAGCACTTTGGTACCTTGGCTTGGAAGATCTCGTGCACGCACTGCGTAGCCGTCCATTGCGGAATTGGTGTGCGAAGGGACATCAAATTTTGAAACAATGGGTGCTGCGAGTACACGGCCAAGACTTTCCCGAACGGCTACTGTCTCAGTCTCCGCTACGGGTACTACTGTATTGATCATTCTCGCTAAAGCTTCGTCGCAGCTTAGTGAAGCGTTGTCGTAATCGTCGTCACAGTTCGGTGCGGCGATCACGCGATTACTGTTTTCCATTTTGTTACTCTCGGCGCATCAGCGCAGTTGTATCGTCGTTGCGTTAAAAATAATCATTCGGCAAGAATATTCGCCAATCGCCCGTGGGGTGCGGCAATTCTCGAAATGCGCCAGGTTGTGAGTTTGAAAATCAAACCATACCATTTGACGAAATTAATCCGTAGAGCGTTGCAGTGCTCTGGTCGGCACGAGCGCATCGTTGCAGTATTGCAAAACGAATTCAGCAAGACGCTCGATATCCGCAAGCTCGATCACCGGAACGGAACTATTGTGGTTCGCCGTTGCATCCGTCGCAATAGCGATAACGCTATTGTCGTGCGGGTAAAATAGCGGGCGTTCCAACGACGTCCGTTGGATTTCGATTTTTGGATAATGTTCGTCCCGAAATCCTTCGACCAAAATTACATCTGTTTGGTTAAGTTCCAACCTAGCCAAGAAGTTCACCAACTGCGCCTCTCCGAGCGCCGGCGTCTCAACTACCATTGCCCACCGCTGGTTTGATCCGACTAGAACTTGATTCGCTCCAGCCTTGCGTAACTCGTAACTGTCTTTTCCCGGATAATCGATGTCAAAGTCGTGATGCGCGTGCTTCACAATTGCCGGTCGCCTACCGAGTTCAATTAGTCGCGGAAGGAGTCGCTTCAGCAAAGTCGTCTTGCCAGTGCCGCTATACGCCGCGAATCCCAAAACCGGAACTCCTCGATACAGATAAGTCTTCATGCGTGTGGGCAGGTATTTTCTGGGTAGCGAACGACGAGCACGCTGGATTCTTCTAATCGCGAGACTTAACTTGTCGTTGAACCGCCACGGCCAAATCGTCTTCGGTATTGACGTTTGCGAATGGGGCGACGTCGGGTCCAAAATTGACTTCGACGTAGGATTGCTGGCGGTACCACGTCGAAATTTTTCGACCTCCTTGGGCCAGAAAATTTATTAACGCTGGTTTTAGCGTAATTGAAATTACCGTGAACGCCGGCTGCGGGCGGTCTCCGCCCACGGCAACGGCAATCTGCGCTTCGGAATCTCTCAGTGCGCTGAACAGGCGTGTAACGAAATCTCGCGGCAAAAAGGGCGTATCGCAAGGTACGGTTGCCAGATACGGACTCGAACACCATCCGAGTGCCGCTGCGATGCCAGCTAAAGGGCCCTCGAAATCGTTGTTTTCGTCCGTTATCACGGGGTAGCCAAACTCCCCGTATCGAACAAGGTTCCGATTCGCATTAATTACAATGGAATTGACTTGCGGTGCAAAACGCTCCAGGACAAGTTTGATCATGGGTTCCTGGCCAACTTCGACCAGTCCCTTGTCTTCGCCACCAAGTCTAGAACCAAGGCCACCTGCGAGGACGACACCCGATATGATTTTCGAACGCATTAAGTTTTTCGTATTGCAACGATTAGCACGGCTGATACCTCAACAAATAACATGAACACGGCTTTTGTCCTTCTAACCCCCGGTTGCGTTCATGTGGCGAAATATAAGAGGCTTCTCTTGCAGGTTGAAATCATGGCCCTGAGGCTTAATTGACATCGAGTCTCGTATCGCCTGCTTCAATTTTTCCCCGTCACCGGGATGGGCGCGAACGACTCGGCGGAGATCGACTGAATGCTCTTGACCGAGGCATAACAATAAACGTCCCTCGGCAGTCAATCGAACCCGGTTACAGGTATCGCAAAAATTGTGGCTGTGGGGTGATATGAAACCGACTTTCATCCCGGTCTCTGCGACGCTGAAATATCTCGACGGCCCGCCGGTGACTTCACTAGTCGGTATCAAGGTGAATTTCCGCGCGAGATCGCGTCGTATTTCGTCGCTGCTGTAGTAGGTTTCCTCGCGATTGTGGTCGTCGATTGCACCGAGCGGCATTTCCTCAATAAACGATATATCCATGCCGCGACCCCCCGCAAACTCCACCAGATCAACAACCTCGTGATGGTTTCGGTTTTTTAATATAACCGCATTAATTTTGATCTTATCGAAGCCGGCTTCACGCGCTGCATCGAGGCCATTAAGTACTTGTGTTAGTTCTCCGGTTCGCGTGATACGTCGAAACAATTCGGGGTCCAACGAATCCAGGCTGACGTTTAATCGTTTAACGCCGGCAGCCCTGATCTGTTTCGCAAGGCGAGGCAGTTGGGAACCGTTTGTTGTTATCGTCAATTCTTTCAAACCGGGAAGTTTACCGATATCCCCAAGTAATTTAGCGACATTTCGTCGAACCAATGGCTCGCCACCAGTGACTCTTATTTTTTCGACTCCTAGATCCACAAACGCTTTTGAAATTTGCGCCAGTTCTTCTAGCGTAAGAATTTTGGCGCGCGGCAGGAACGTCATGTCTTCCGCCATGCAGTAGACGCAACGGAAGTCGCAGCGATCCGTCACCGAAATCCGGACGTAATTGATTCTGCGACCGAACGTGTCGACTAGTTTTTCTGGTGTGTTTGACGTGTCCATCGCAATCTAAGCCTTATTCCAACAGGGGCGGAACAGGGACCTGAGTATACCATGCTATCAGTGCGCACCAGCGAGCTATTACTTGCGTGTCGGGTGTCGGTTCTCGTTCAACAACGTTATAATAATCAAAAGCTTATTTGCACTGAGAACATCCTAGGATCACGCTTAAGAGTCTCCGGGTACGCGCCGTGCGTTCTTCGGTCTCAGGCTGCGGGAGGCAACTCCCAAGTTCCGAGATTGAATTTGGAGCGTGCCGGTGCGCTGCGGACGTGATTTAGCTTGAGGTTCCTAGCCGCCACGGGTGGCACCGTAGTAGGACGGTCGCAACAGTGCGCCGTTCGTCTGAATTTGATAACCAGAGCGATACAATGCCGGTCAATCCAAACGCCGATGCTCGCCGTCGGCGCCTAACAACCATCGCGTTGCTCGGGTTTTTCTCCGGCTTGCCGTTGGCATTAACGGACAGCAGCTTGCAGGCGTGGCTGGTGGTAAATGACATTGATGTCACGACGATAGGCTGGTTCTCTCTGCTTGGCTTGCCCTACGTGTTGAAAGTTCTGTGGGCACCGCTTTTAGACCGATACAGCCTGCCATGGTTGGGACGTCGTCGCGGTTGGATTGCTGCGATGCAGTTCGCCGTCGGAATAATTATCTTACTCCTTGCCGGGCGCGACCCCAGCAACGAAATTCTAGTCATCGCGGGATTAGCATTACTGCTCGCGGTTGTCTCCTCAACTCAAGATATTGCGTTTGACGCGTATCGGGCCGAGTGCCTTCGGCCCCAAGAACGCGGACTCGGCGTAGGCTTGTCCGTTGCGGGTTATAAAATCGCGACGATCGTTTCGGGCGCCGGCGCATTAATTATTGCGGATCAATTCGGATTCTCGATCACCTACGTGCTAATCGCGGGGCTGGCCTTTGGCGGCCTTCTAGTGACGGTTACGGCTAGGGAAGTCGCGCCGCCGATCTTCAAACCTCAGAATTTTAACGACGCTTTTGTCAAACCCTTCTCGGCGTTTTTTCAACGGCCGGACGCGATCGCACTACTGTTCTTGGTGCTCATTTATAAGATCGGGGATGCTGCAGTCGGGCGGGTCAGTATCGTATTTTTCTCGCGAGCACTGGATCTTTCGCTAAGCGAGATAGGCGCACTATATAAAGGCTTGGGTCTAGGCGCTTCATTGGTCGGTGGGGTTTTTGGCGGCGTGTTGATGATGCGCTGGGGGCTCTATCGTTCGCTGTTCGCGTTTGCCGTCATGCAAACGCTGACCAATTTGGGATTCGTAGGGTTAGCGATCGTCGGCAAATCTTATCTACTTGTGGTTTTCGTGGTTGGGTTAGAGAATTTTTCTGGCGGTTTGGGGACGGCTGCATTGGTGGCGCTGCTGATCGCAATGTGTGATCAAAAATACACGGCTACTCAATTCGCCTTTTTTACGGGAATCGCGACGTTAGGGCGTATCTTAGTCGGCCCCGCAGCCGGTGCGGTTGTGGACAACTACGGTTGGCTTAGTTTCTACGCGGCTACGATTCTGTTGGCGCTACCGAGCCTCGGGCTTTTAATCTATTTACGGGCGATAATTATCCGGCTAGACGAAAGCCAACACGTCGATTAACTTACACACACGATCGGTTCGCTCGCAGCTCCGCGAGCAAGCAGATTGTTCTACGGATCCCTGACGATGCGGACGCCAATGCCGTCGTTGCCACGATCGACGCGAAAATTTGATCGCGCTGATGATCGGAGCGCCTTTGGTCCGCTGGAAAATGCCCCGCCACGTGTTACGCGCAAGGAACAATCGCCGCCCTCAAAGACCGAACCGTCGCTTGGAGCTCCGTCGTAGTTTTTGTGGTAACAATCGTAAACCCATTCTTCAACATTACCTGCCAAATCGAACAGCCCAAATGCATTGGGTTTGAAGCGCGCCACGCGGGTCGGATGACGTGAATCCAAATCGGTTGCGCACGCGAAACAATGGGCATGGTCGCTACCTAAATTACGGCCCCACCAGTAAGCGGTTGTTGTTCCGCCCCGGGCCGCGTATTCCCATTCGGATTCAGTCGGCAGACGATAGTCTTTTCCGGACTGCGCAGACAGCCATTTTGTGTACGCCAAGGCGTCGTTCCATGAGACAAAAAAGACGGGATACGTGTTGGCGTCGAGGTCCCCGGTTTCGGGTCTTTTTCTGCCGGTTGCATTGGCAAATTTGCGGAATTCGGCAATGGTGATTTCGTGAGTGCTCATCGCGAAATTTTTCAACGTCACTGTATGCTGTGGCCGCTCTGAGAACTCGGCACTACTTTCGTGACTGCCCATCGACATTCGACCGCCTGAAATCCAAATCATTTCGGGAGTCGTCCCGCCGGATTTTAAGGTGTCTGTGAACACGTTTCCGACTGCGACCGTTGTTGGCTCAATGACCGACTTTGTTTCATCGGTGCTTATGGGTTCTGGGTCGACCCCGATTGCAATTTCCGGATCTTCTTGTTGCTCCACTGGTTCCGTAGTTTCTTCTTCTTCGAGAACCTGGTTGCCACTATCGACCAACGGCGGGTTGGATACTTTACCCGTCTGATCCATGAACCAATAGCCGCCTGCAGCAATAGCGATCACGAGAACCGCAACGAGTCCAACGACGAGGCCCATGCTCGATTTTTTAGGTTCCTCAGCTTCAACATGAAACGGGCTTCGGGCAGCGCCGTTTCGACTATCGTTATCAACCTCGGTGGATTCGTCCGGGGCAACGGCAGCTGCTGGAGGCACGGTGTCGTCTTTTTCGCTGACGTCGATAATGATAACCGTCGTATTGTCCTGACGAGGCATCTTCGCGTCTTCGACACCTTGCAATAGCGCATCGACGCATTCTTTAGGCGTTGAAGCTTCATTTGAAAACGCCAGAATTTTTCCCTGACTGAGGGAATCAAGACCGTCGCTCGCCGCGATCAATCGATCGCCGGCTTGAAGTTCAACCGATGCATCAGGGCAATCTATCTCAGCGATATCTTCGCCCGTTAAGGCGCTCATCAGCATATTCCGAGAAAAACCTGCTTCCGCGTCGACTGGCGTGCCTTCGGCGGCCATTCGATCGAGGAATCCACCGTAACTATGGTCTGCGTTTTTTTTAATGAGTTCGTTTTTTCGGATCAAGTAAAGGTGGCTATCACCCACGCTAACCCAGCGGATACCGTTTTTGTCCATTACTGCGGCAACCAAAGTGCATCCCATACCTTTCAGAGCGGCAGTTTCGCGTACTGTTTCCGATATCGAGTTGTTGGCGTGCTTGACGGATTCGCGCAGGACGTCGGCGAAATTATCGTTCGGGAAATTGCTAGTGACGTGTTTATTAAAGGTTTGTACCGCCATATTGCTGGCGACGTTGCCCGCCGCATGCCCGCCCATGCCGTCGGCAACGATTACCAGTGAACCGCCCTCACTATCCGCACTGCCCAAGTGGGTAATGAGAAAGGCGTCTTCCTGGTAATCTCGGGCCCCGTCAATCTGTGCGCCGGAAATTTCGAAAGTTAACATCGTGATCTATGTATCCGACAATATTTTGTATGCAGTACAAATAGTTATGCGAACATCCTAGCATTCAGGTTGAGAATAGGAAAGTTTTTATCTTTACCGTTCGCGGGATTTGAAAATGCGCACGTAACGTCGTCGCGCAGCGTTTCGACTTCCAAGCGAATGACTCTGCCAAATTCTAGTTAATCTGACGCCTAATATGCAAGTAAATCTCGTAAAAGTATCGATTATTGCCGGCCCAATGAGTGCGGCTGTGGCTTATTTCTCGCTGCCGGGAACCTACTTTAACGGCACCGGGGATGCAGTCCTGATTAACTATGGCGCACGGGTCGCTATTGCGCTTGCCGTTTGGATGGCATTTTGGTGGATCACTGAAGCCATACCCATGGCAGTCACCGCGTTGCTGCCGCTAATTGTATTCCCGATCCTTGGTATCGGTTCCTTCAAAGCGTCTGCGCAAGCCTACGCTCATCCGCTTATTTTTCTATTTCTGGGCGGATTCATTGTGTCCATTGCTTTGCAAAAATGGGGGCTACATCGGCGTTTCGCAGTGAGCTTATTGCGTCGCGTTGGTAACGAACCCGCACAGCTTGTCGGAGGATTCATGTTAGCGACGGCTGTCCTCAGTATGTGGATGTCAAACACGGCGACCACCATCATGATGCTGCCAATTGCGCTTAGCGTCATTGGCGGGCGCTCCGACAACACGGAATTTGCAAAATGCCTATTGTTGGGCATTGCGTATAGCGCGTCGATTGGCGGTATGGCGACCTTAATCGGAACACCTCCGAACCTTTTCGTTGCGTCTTACTTCAACGACGTCTTGCAGATAGATATTGGATTTCTGCGATGGATGCTAATTGGGGTCCCGTGCAGCGTTATCCTGTTGCCGAGTGCATGGCTTTATTTGACAAGATTTCGGTTCGTGCTGACACGTTCTGCAAACTCCGTCGATCAAAGCGTTAGCGGCGCCGGCTTGGTTTGGCGAGAGCTTGATTTCGCGGCGCGCGCCACCTTAATCATTTTTCTCGCGTTAGTGTCCGCGTGGTTACTTCGCCCGCTGGTCAAAGACATCTGTGTACTTGGGTATTTCCCCTTCATCAATTTCAGTGACGCAGCTATTGCGTTAATTGCCGCTGCCACATTGTTTGCATTTCCCGTGGATGTCGAGCAGCGAAAATTCATATTGGACTGGGCCGACACGCGAGATTTGCCGTGGGGAACTCTAATACTATTCGGCGGAGGACTAAGTCTGGCGGCTTCGATAAACTCTACTGGCGCCGATCAAGTAATCGGCCAGTGGATTTCGCGAACCCCAGGGTATTCGCCGATCGTATTAATCGCGATGATTGTGGCGCTAGTGATTTTCCTGACGGAATTGACGAGCAATATTGCGACTACGGCGACGCTTGTTCCCGTATTAGCAGCCAGCGCACCGTTGCTCGGGCTCGACGTTGAGGTTGTCGTTCCGTTGATCGCTTTGGCTGCCAGCTGTGCATTTATGCTACCGGTAGCGACGCCGCCAAACGCAATTATATTTAGTAGTGGCCTAATTTCGGGGACGGATATGGCCAAAGCCGGTCTAATGATGAATGTGCTAGCCCTGTTAGTCATTACGAGCGTGGGTTACTTAATCATTCCGCTGGTGTGGTATTAGTAATAGTTGCCAATCAGGTCGATTAAGGTCCTCCGGATGAACACACGAAAATATTCTATGGATCAGGATTTCGGTAATGGTTCCGCCCTTTGCGGTTTCCAGCGGGTGTCGCAATGAGCAGCGGTTCGGTTATTTTCTCTATTTTCTTAATTTTTGCTGGCGCGGCGGTACTAGCGACGATGGCGCTGTATGCGCGCCAGGCGATGATCGTAGCTTACATCTTCGTTGGTGTGATACTCGGGCCGTGGGGTGGCGGGCTCATCGACGACCCGACGTGGATCGAGGACGTCTCGGAAATTGGCATCATGTTTCTGCTGTATTTACTGGGCATTAATATGCTGCCTCAGCAACTTTGGAAGATGCTCGCAGAAGCGCTGCAAGTGACGTTATTGAGCTGCGTTGCATTCGCCGTAATTGGGTTTTCTATTGCGACAGCGTTCGGTTTCGTCTGGCACGAGGCTTTGATAATCGGTTGCACGATGATGTTTTCCAGCACAATCATCGGCTTGAAATTGCTGCCAACAACAACTTTGCATCATCAGCATACCGGGCAGGTGATTATCAGTGTTCTGTTGTTGCAGGACCTCTTTGCCATCTTGGTATTGCTCGTCATCCAAGGTTACGGTCTGGGTGATAATCCACTCGTTGGTGTGGCACGGGAATTGGTCGCATTGCCAGTTCTGATTGCGATCGCCTACGCGCTGGAACGCTGGATGATTGAACCTCTGCTGCGTCGCTTCGATCAAATCCAAGAGTACATTTTTCTACTGGTTATCGCCTGGTGTCTCGGAATTGCCGAATTAGCTGCAACCTTAGGTTTGTCGCACGAAATAGGCGCTTTCATTGCAGGGGTTGCGTTAGCGTCGTGTCCCGCGGCAATGTTTATAGCGGACAGCCTGCGCCCATTGCGCGATTTTTTCCTGATCCTCTTTTTCTTTTCACTCGGAGCAGGATTTAATCCGGCGATGATGCCGCCAATCCTGATGCCTGGCCTCGCATTGGCCGGCGCGATGCTGATATTGAAGCCGATAATATTTCGAGTGCTACTTGTCCGCGCCGGTGAGCGGCGTCGAGTCTCGGCAGAAATCGGGGCCCGGCTCGGTCAAGTTAGTGAATTTAGTCTTTTGATAGCGGTTTTAGCCTTCGAATCGGGCATAATCGCAGAGCGAGCGTCGTATGTGATTCAATTTGCGACGTTGCTTACTTTCATTGTATCGAGCTATTGGATTGTCAGGCGGCACCCCACGCCGATCGCCGTACGGGATAGTTTGCGGCGCGATTGAATCGTTCGCCGGAGCACTGAGCAATAGGTGCAGTGCCGCGCAGACGCAGCACCCGAATTTAATTACCAACTATTGAGTGAGACCAGTGAGCAAGGCATTAACCTATCTAAGCGAAGCGCGTCCTGAGGCGATGGAGGCCTACTTTAGTTTTCTACGTAAAAACGGCGAGAGACTCGATCCGAAGACTCGCGCGTTGATTTCGATTATTACGAAAGTAGCGAACCAAACGGAATCCGGCTTGCGTCAGTACGCCTTGAAGGCGGTTCGGGAGGGCATTTCGAGCGATGAAATTCTAGATTCCATCCTCATGGCATTTCCCGCGATTGGACTAAGCAAAACCCTCTGGGCTATTGATGTCTTGCTGGAATGTGGCGTGCTGATCCAGGACAATCAAGATGCTGAACAAGGCCAACAGTGGCACGACATCTGCGCGGCTGACAGCGAATACGAATTCCAAATTCTCGAATGCGACGGCCGTAACGTGTTCGCGTCCCGGGACCAGGAAAAGTGGCGTGTATTTGACGCGAAATGCACGCACCACGGCGCGTCATTGGCATTCTGCGATATTCGGACCGGGGAAGTCGAATGCCCGTTACACGGCTGGCGCTACAGTTTAAAGGACGGGAATTGCGTTCGTTTTGGGACGAAGAATTTACAAGAGATGGAAACCAAAGTCATAGGCACGCGACTGTTCGCGTCGTGGTAGAAAAAAAAATTGCATTCTGTTGAATCATTACTGCACGCCGGTCGCCAAGAACTCGGTGAAATGCTCGCTGCAACGCGGGTGGCGCCACAAGGGGACCAAAATGCGCGCCGCACACGGATTGCTCAGGCGCTTGGCTTGAACGCGGCCCAACTTGTTTGCGGACTCGGTTTCAACGCATCACTGGTGGACTACACAACTGCAGTACATTTTCTTGGTTTTTCGTCATTTGAATCGCTCGCGGTTGAGCGAAATTACACGTTGGTACACGATCGTTATCGTAGCCTGAGCGTCAACAATATTCTCGATATTTATGCGTTCTTAGGTAACGACAAAGCACGTCGCGCTAGTTGGTCGGATCTCGCGAGCAGCCGGCTCATCACGATTGAGGAGCAGCTCGAAGAAACCATAAACCCAATTCTTATCGGAGGCTATAAACTCGAAATTAGAGGCATCTACGAAAATAGCTTGGCCTCGCCGGCGTTCGTTCGTCTGCGCCTGGATCGGAACTATGCAGTGCTGCGGGACATAGCGAACGAATGCGTCAATATGCTTACGTCGAAGTCAATTTCACCGACCGATTTTATACGGAGCCAAGGTCTAACTCCGCGAGAGAAGAGTCGTATGGTGTTGCAAGGTCTACTTGAGAAGCAAACGGTTAATGATTACCTCGCGGAAATTGGCGATGGCGAAGAAGCGACAAGTCTGCGCAAGGCGCTCGCCGCTGCCTAGCGGACGTTCGGGATTATCACCGACGGTAGTGAGTGCAATATGCGTGACTTCCGTCCCGCAACTCCGACCTTTCCGATTCAGATAGTGACTGTGCGGCGAAACGATAGTCGTAATGCAAATCAACGATCCGCCTTAAGCGTATCGAACCTAGGTTGGCTTCCACGTTTCGCGTAAGAAAACCGGCCAAGGTATCTCCAGCGCACAGTCCAATACCGCGCTCTTGCAACACAGTGGACAATTCATATAGTTCGGAATCGACGCCCTTAATTTTCACTGACGAATCGAGCGCGGTTGGTTGAACCACTTTCCGAACTTGTTTACGCAGTCGCCAAATAAGTAAGAGGCCAAGCGGCGGCACAAACCAGATCAGTGAATCTCCAACAGAGCCGCGATCGGTGCGGCTAAATCGGCTGTAACGATTGGAAACCCAAGACCATGTATCCTGTACGACTTGCCAATTAGAAGTGTTCGCTTGCTCAAGTTCAGACCACGCGCTTGGGGTCGTGTCGACTACTATCCAATGGCCGTCGACAAAGGCCTCGGCCCAACTATGCGCATCCCTCGCTCGAGCAACAAATGCGCCTTCGAATGCCGAGTACTCATCAACGGAATAGCCGACGGCATAGCGTGCCGGCACCCCTGCGTGGCGCAGTAGCAGGGTAGTGGCAGTGGCGAAATACTCGCAGTGCCCTTGGCGATTGTTCAACAAGAAATGCGATAACGGAGTCCGCCCTGGGTAGAATCCTTTTTGAATCAGCGAGTATTTGAATTGCTCGGCAAAAAACTTAGAAACCCGCTCTACTGCTTCGCGTGGTGCGTCGTCTTGGAAGCCAATCTCTTGTGCCACTTTTTCTATCGTAGCTAGGTAATTGTCCGGAACGGATAAATCAAGATCCGTAGGGGCGAGGTGATTCCGATACTCGTCTTGCCAAGACACCTGATATTCGAATTGCCCCGGCAAGGCCTCTAGGAGCGCCGCCCCATATTGAGAACGTTGTACTTCGATTACCTCGTCGCCAGAGATTCGCTGGGCACCATAGGGCAACGGCGTTACCTCAACGTCGCGAGCGTGCGTGACAATGATTTTGCCGCTACGCGCGCCGGACAACTGGGGCTTAGGTTCGAAGTTCCAGACAGGATCCGATGACAACGGATCGATGACCGTAAATTGATTGTCCTTGGCCGACCAGGTGCCCAGATTGAAATCTGAATAGCTGGCCTCATGCAAAACTACCGGCAAAGGTGTTGATAGCGGTGCAAATAGCCGGACTCGGATCCGGTCCGATAGTTTCAATCGCCCGATCGTACCGATTGCAGTGCGCGCCCGATTCGGATCGGTTTCAAACCAAGCGAACTGATTCATCCAATAGGCGAACGAATTCTCAAGCTTCCGTTGCGCGGTGCTGATTGCGGCTTGATAAATTAGCGCGACACCGGCAACAGCGCCAATTGCGGCAACCCACGTGAGTAATTTATAGCGGCGAGTCCGTTGGCCAATCAGTACGCCACCTACGAGCAGCAGCGCACTTGGTAGGTATAACGACGCGTGCATGTCGCCGGTGCTTGCCGCCAAGGCGCACGTTAGAACATAGGGACCCGCAACGCCGACGTATTCCTCCTTTGTCGGATCGATGTGCACTCGTTTGCGCAATGACAAGAACAATGCACTTAATGGAATCGCCCCGGTAGTTGTAAAGCGTTCCGCAGCCAGCAATGGAAAGATACACACGGGGAGCAGCGCTAGGATTTCGTATATCGCGTAGATCGAGTGCTCATTGAACTGGTAAATTGCAATGGCCGCAAACAGCAGGCTATTTAGGTCGGCTACCCGATAAAAATGTTTGCTGTCGAACTCCCACTTAAGCGGCGAGTAGTTGCCAAACTCCGCGATCAAAGCCAGCGTCAAGCCGATAACAAGATTGCTACTCAACCAACCCCAAATCACAAGCGATAAACCGACCCACAGCGCCGGCAAGCGTAGTCCGACAGTTGTCATCGAACGACTCGTCCGGTTGCGATCGTGATTCGGGCAATGTCTTCAGCGGCGAAGGCCGGGCGCACGGTGTACGGGTCGTGTCGTTCGGCGTTTGCCTGCCTACCAGGTTTTTCGCCGGCGCGTAGGACGAGACACCGCAACTTCCTCTGTTGCAATTCGTTAACGAAGGTCTGACGAGTAGCGTCCCAAGTAGTGACCACAATGATTACACTCGCTAGGCGCTCTAAATAACGTCCGAGATAGCTGGCAAGATGATCGAAATTATCGGTTTTTGAAGGATTTAGTTCCGCTAATTGGAGTAGCACTTGCCGATTGTTGGACAAGCCTCGCCCGGTCGTTAATCGCCAAACTTTTCGATCAATAAATACGAGATCTAAAATAGAGTCAGTGGGTCGTTCGGATAGGATAAACGACGCCGCGATTGAAATGGCCGTCTCAAAATCAGTGTCGCCAGCGTCGCCAAGAAAAGTATCGATAAGCAAGGCGTGCCGGTCGAAGTATTCGTCTTGGTGTTCTTTGACAACCGGTGACCCGCGTTTCGCGAAGCTGCGCCAATGAATATGCCGCAAGGGGTCCCCCGGGCGGTACTCTCGTAACCCCACAAACTCTTCCGAGTCGCCAACCGTTGCAATCTGAGTGAGGCCGCCTCGGTGGAAGTGACGATGCGAATTCCAGTCGAGTCGTGGTGTCGGATAGCGCTTCGGTAGAGAAACTAATTCCCCGTAGCAGACTATGCGGTGCGCCGCGAGGAAAATACCAAGCGGATCCGGACGCCTTATTTCAAGGTGCGTTAATACCAGCTTGCCGCGGCGTAACGTGTGTAGCGGAAACGTGACGCTAATGGTTGCTTGCGCAGGTATCGTGGGCAGATTCAACGCCTCGAGCCGTGCCCCTCGGCTCTTGCGAACGAGCGCGAGCCAGAGGGGAAACCCAACGACGCGATCAAACCAATTTATACTCTGATCGCGCTGGCTCCGCGTAGCGCGAATAAAGTCAGTGGCAACCGGGTACCTGGTTTTGAGAAAATCCGCGAGCACTAAATCTGCTTCTGATTTGTTACTGTTGTTGCGGATCGAAACGGTATAACTGGTCGGGTGATCGACCGTCACAGTGTCGGGGAGAATCCGCGAAACGGTAATGTTAGGCCGCCATCTGACGCTCAACAGCAGCGCGACGGTGAGAATGCTAAAAAGCCCAGCGGCTAGCTGCAGGGCAAAAGTCTGATTCGGATCGATGCCGAAAACCGCGGCGGCGAATGCTGTGCCGAAGATGATTCGCCCAAGGCTTGTTAACCGAGTTTCGAACCATGATGAGACGCGCGAGACGCCTCTGAACGATCGAAGCTTGCGGTGTGTTAGCCACCGAGCGATCATGAAATCAGCGCGGCACGGGAACGTCGGCGAGAAGGCGCGCAACAAGTGAGCGCGTCGTTACCCCACTGAACAGTGCGTTCGAATCGACGACCAATCGATGGGCAATTACGGCGACCGCGAGCTGCTGGATATGGTCCGGGGTGACGTATGATTTCCCATCAAAAATTGCTAGTGCTTGCGCGCATTTAACTAGCGTAATGGAGGCTCGCGGACTCGCTCCGAGGCTTAGTTCAGATTCTTCGCGAGTCGCTGCAATTAATTCGATTGCGTAACGCTTGATTTCTGTTGAAACCTCTATTCGCCGTGCCGCCTCGGCGAATGCGACGACGTCGGCTTCGTCGATACAGGTTGTCAGATCGTTAAGCGGTGTTCCGTTGATTTCGGCATCGATGATCGCCATTTCATCTTCGGCATTCACATAGCCGAGCGAGAGCCGCAGTGCAAAGCGATCCATTTGCGCTTCCGGTAGTGGGTAGGTGCCATGAAATTCCACCGGGTTCTGAGTCGCTATAACGAAAAACAAATTGGGCAGTGGATACAAGGTGCCGTCCAGGCTAACCTCGCCTTCGCCCATTGCTTGAAGAAGGGCGGACTGAGTCCGAGGTGAGGCCCGATTAATTTCATCGGCAAGTAAAATTTCCGCGAATATAGGTCCACGATGGACTTCAAACGTCGCGTTTTGCGGATTGAAAACGGACACCCCAAGGATGTCTGTCGGCAGCAAATCGGGCGTGAATTGAATGCGCTGAAATTTAGCCCCAACAGAACGCGATAGTGCCTTCGCGAGGGTCGTTTTCCCCGTTCCGGGAAGGTCCTCCAACAGCACGTGACCATTGGTTAAGAACGCGGATAACAATAGGCGAATAGTATGGCTCTGGCCGTGGATCACCTGCATAAGATTTTCGCTTAGGCGAGAATAAATTGTCTGCGCTTGAGCGGTCTCAATTTGTTGCGGCATTACGAAAATCACACTTATTTCGAGTCGGCTCGAAGCATAACGCACCTTTCATAGTCGTAGACCCTAGAAATCGAATCGGAAGAACAATTTGATGACGCATAAAACGGGACGTTGGTCCTTAATCGCATCGATTCGCCGACCTGAAGCTCATCAAGAGTTATGGCGTCTGGCGGCCCCGATGATGCTGTCGAACCTTTCCATTGCGACCTTGGGCTTAGTTGATACGGCTGTCATTGGGCATCTAGACGATGAGAGCAATTTGGCGGGGATCGCGATCGCCACTGTCATTTTTGACTTTTTATACTGGGGCGTCACGTTCCTGCGTATGGGAACGACGGGGGTAGTCGCGCAAGTGCACGGTGCGCGAGATGTTCAGCGAATGGTTTCGACATTACGCGATGCGATGCTCGTTGCGCTGACTATCGCTGCGGGGATCTTGCTTTTTCGGCAGGAAATCATCGGCTTTGCGCTGAACATTATTCATAGTAGCGAACAATCGGCGACCCATGCCGCGCATTTCTTTGCAATCAAAATTTGGGGCGCACCCGGCGTACTTGCAACGATGGTCTTTATCGGATGGTTAATAGGAATGCAGAATGCGCGTTCGGCAATGTGGCTCGCGGCACTGCCGTGTGTGCTGCACGCGGGACTCGATATCGTCTTAGTGACTTATCTAAACTTAGGGATCGCTGGCGCGGGATACGCAGCGTTTGCAACTGCGTACTTTTCCGCAGGGCTTGGCCTGTGGCTGGTAAGTCGGGAATTGGGTCGCTATGACAAACCTGTGAGCATTGGTTGGCAATGGTCACAGATGCGCCAATTACTTAGCCTGAATTCTAATATTCTGGTTCGCACGCTAAGCCTCATAGCCACTTTTGCGTTCTTTACCCACCAAGGTTCACGTCAAGGGGACACTGTACTCGCGGCAAATGCCGTATTACTGAACTTCCAGATGTTAACGGCACTCGCGCTGGATGGGTTTGCCAATGCTCTTGAAGCACTTGTCGGCGCGTCAATCGGCGCGTCAAATCGTCTGAGATTTGTCCACGTCGTGAGCGTCGGGGCGCTATGGTCGCTACTGTTTGCGACGCTTTTCGTGGCTCTCTATCTGCTGTTTGGCCATTACCTGATTGCGCTGTTAACGAGTATCAGCGCCGTGCGGATGCAGGCGGAGCGCTACCTGATTTGGGCGGCTATTTCGCCGCTCGTGTCCGTATGGTGCTTCTTATTCGATGGCATATTTATCGGCGCGACGAAAGGCCGGGAAATGCGCAATTCGATGATTTTTTCAACCTTCTTCGTTTTCGCGCCAGCATGGTATGTCCTCCAGCACTTCGGAAATAATGGATTATGGTTAGCGTTGCTATTATTTTTTGCGGCGCGGGGCGTATCGATGGGCTGGTACTTCTTCGCCATCGATAAGCGGGGCGGTTTCGTTCCATCGGGCGAGTGAGCCCGCGATAGGAAGTTCCTACAACACGAAACGTTTTATCTTCCCGCGTTTTCGGCGGTCGTTTTTCGATAATTTCCCGGGATGGCGCTCTTCGATAACGGCACTATCTTTAATCGACTGTGCAAGCGTTACTCGCTTTTGCTGGCTGTCCTCAGTTTCGGCGTACAGCTCACGCGTAAGACTCGCGGCAACCCGTTGCCTGGCGAGGGCGAGAACCGTTAAATGGTATTCAAAGGGTGGGCGTCGAAGCAGCACCTGGTCGTCGGGTTTTATCGCTCGGGCCGGCTTGGCGCGCGCGCCATTCACTGTTGCCCGTCCGGCTTTTATCGCTTCAGCGGCGAGACTGCGTGTCTTGAAAAACCGCACACACCAAAGCCACTTATCCAATCGTTGCTCTTCCATTTTTAAAACTATCGACTTCTGCGAGTGTCTTGCGATCAGTTAGACTGCATTATTCTCCGATTAATAATTCTGAACAACGTGAGCGATATACATGAGCCAATTAAGGGAATTTTTGCCACTCCAAATTGCCGTGTTGACGATTACGGATACGCGCACAGAAGCCGAAGATACATCCGGTAAATTGCTCGTTGATCGTCTCATGAATTGCGGACACATGCTCTATGAGAAGCACCTAGTGCGCGACGATATCTATGCCATTCGAGCCGAGATTTCGCGCTGGATCGCCGACGACAGTCCGTCCGTTGTATTGACTACCGGTGGAACGGGCGTCACCGGGCGTGATGGAACGCCAGAAGCGGCGACCCCCCTTTTTGATAAACAGATCGACGGATTCGGTGAAATGTTTCGTGTCTTATCTTACGAAGACATAAAGACGTCGACTTTGCAGTCGCGGGCTGTAGCCGGAGTTGCTAACGGAACCTACGTGTTTTGCTTACCCGGTTCGTCCGGCGCCTGCGCGCTTGCATGGGATGCACTTATCGTCCACCAACTAGATTATCGGACGCGACCGTGTAATCTCGTCGAATTAATGCCGCGTTTACGTGAACGGTAAGCTTTTGAAGCGTCGATTACTCCGCCGACAAATTTTGCATCGCGGGTAAGACCATCTCGTCGGAGTGGATCTCGACATACATCAACAAAGTCTTCTGAAACAGATTTTCGTTGTCGTCGCTGATTAGGAAATACCGATTCCCTTCGTGGCGTGCAACGCCTTCGAAATTATCGATATTCCAGCCGTCCGAGATGTTGAAGTGGACAACCTCTTCAACGACAGTTGCTTTTAGCGTATCGGCGTGGGTGCTTAAGGAGACCCGGCGCAGCGCAAATATAACGGGCTTGAAGATTGAGGAATAGCGGCGTTCCAGAATAAGTAAATCGCCATTCTGCATCGATTCCATGCCGACCAAATTACTATATTTGTCGTCGAGCGGCGAAAATTCACCGACTTTTCCGTGCAAGTTGTAGAGCCAAAAATTCCCACCAATCGCGGTTTTTAATGGGCGTTCCGGCGCGGTGATAATGCCGATTTCCGGAAGCTCAGTTAACGCCTCTAAATGCTGGTTCTTGCCAGCGTAGGCGCGCTCGTCACGAAGTTCCGCGCTGAGTTCAAGTTGCCCGATACGAGTTCCGCTGGGGAGGTAATGCTCGATTCTGGGAGGCTCCTCGAATGAGACTAATAATGTCGTGTCGTTATGAACACCGTTGCGGGAATTTCTGGCGACTAATCCTTCTGAGTCCGTGAGGTTTTCCGATAAGCTAACACCAGCGGAGTCGCGTAACGGAAACGCGTTTATTAATTCAATACCGATCAGTGTTTGTTCGCTTATGATGGGCCGCAAATGAACCAGATGGCCCTCGTCAGATACGGCATAGAGGAGGTTCTCGTCGGCATCCCAAGCGAGCCCAGACAGTTCTCGAGGTTCCAAGCCATTTACTTTTTGTGTGCTTAATCTAACTGTACCGCGTAGCGTTACCCCCATGAACCGGTCACCGTTTGAATAGATCTTTGAGATGGAAAATTCACTTGCGAGCGGGGCGCTCTGTGCGCTGCTAATTAACACGCACATTAATGCGAGTCTGACGCCGATCGCTAAGATGCGTGACGGTGCGACATCGAAACGGCGAAGAGCGCCACTGGATTGGCTCACCACGAAAAGTTGGCCAAAATAGAGCGGCATTTACACGAGTGAGGTAGACTTTGTATCATTGGATTATTGCACTGAGCGGGATCTTTGGCGCGAGCGGCGTTGTGCTAGGCGCATTAGGTGCACATCTCTGGAAACCGCATTTAAGCGCACAGGCGCTTGACGTTTTTAACACGGGACTAATTTATCTACTAGTACACGCCGCTGTTTTGCTCAATGTCGGACTACTTATTGATCGTTACCCCCGCAACATGTGGTTCAAGTTAGCCGCGCTATTGCTTGTCGTCGGTATTGTATTGTTTTGCGGCGCTTTGCTTGCTGGTGCCGCGCTCGAGACCCGCACGTTTGCGCCTTTCGCGCCATACGGCGGTGCCTCGCTAATTTTTGCATGGCTGGTGCTTGCATTGGGCGGAATTGTGAATAACCTGAAGAACTGATGAATAGAAGCCTTATTCGATGCCCTAATTCCCTCCGCGCATTAGTGTTCGCCATGGGATATTTGATCGTGACTGCATGCGGCGCCCGAACATTCGAACTTAACGGTGATTTGGTCGGTGAACTAGTGCTTGGTTCGAGCCTGCAGGGCGACACGATATCTGATATGGCTCGTGCATACGACCAAGGTTACTCAGAAATGCGCTGGGCGAATCCTACTATCGACCCGTGGCTTCCTGGCGAAGAGACGGAGATTCTGATCCCCAGCCTGTACGTCCTACCGGACGGATCGAAAAGCGGGATTGTGATTAATGTTCCGGAAATGAGATTGTATTTTTATCCCCCGACGACGGAACATCAAGCCCCAGTCGTGTCTACGTATCCGATCAGTATCGGTCGGCAGCAATGGACGACCCCGCACGGCGTTACGAAAATAGTCGAGAAAGTTAAAGACCCAACTTGGTATCCGCCAGCGTCAATTAGAAAAGAGCACGCTGCCGAAGGCGATCTACTTCCTGAGATCGTGCCGGCCGGACCAGATAATCCACTGGGTGCTTATAAGATGCGTCTCGGCTTGCCCGGATACCTTATCCACGGCACGAACAAACCTTATGGAATCGGCATGCGGGTTACGCACGGTTGCGTGCGGATGTACCCCAAAGACGTTGAGGTAATGTTCAATTCCGTTTCACTCGGGACGCCTGTGCATATTGTTAACCAGCCATTCAAGGTCGGATTGGCCCATGATCAAGTATTCCTCGAAGTCCATCCGCACCTAGAAGAAGACGCGGACATTTTCCGCGATCAGTTTTCGCACGTGGTTGAATTGATTGTGGCAAGAACTGCTGGCTACCAAGTGCACTTGAATTGGACTGCGTTGCGTGAATCGATACGAGATAAAAATGGCGTTCCAACAGCAGTCGGCACTGTAGGCAGGTTCGACGCGACAGCAGCCCGGTAGACGAGTGTTCGCTGTTGGCTTGATATGAGCAATATCAAGGCCGACGGTCCATTATTGAAATACACGTGCGAGCTTCGAGTTTCGCCAAGACTGTATTGGTAGCGCGAGGAGCGCAGTGATATCTGATTGTCAGCCAAAAAAAACCCCGTAGGAACGGGGTTTCCACAGCAATGTCAGCTAATAAAAGCTATTTTTTCATTGTCTGCTCAAACATTCTTTCAATACGGTCCTTATTCTCGCCACAACAGGCAAGAGCCGCATCAGCGGTCGTTTGTGCATTCGCTGCCGCAGCACTTGCTGCATTCGCCGCCGTAAGCGCGGTAGCGGCTGCAGTCGATGCAGAGCGGGCTGCAGATTCAGCGCTACTGACCTTTGCCGCAATGGCGGCTAGTTGCTCAGGTTTAACTGAAGCACCGCAGCCGGACAGAACCCCCAAGACGACCGCAACTGCTGTCATTTTCAGGGTCAGGGAAAGTGTTTTTTGCATGATAATTAAAGTCTCCTATCCACATAATCGTTAGTCCTCGGTGAGGAATCCCGTTGCGGTGCAGGATAATGAACTATTTCAGCACGTTTGGCAATTTCATTAGATGTTTTCTAAGCATGGTTCAACGGAAATGTAAGCCAGGTATCAGGTGACCTCGGGATCCGGATAACCAAGGATCTAGGCCGCCTTCGGACTGGCGAACCGAAGCCGGGGATCTGTCCGTTCGTCGCTCCGAGCACGTGTGCGAAGCCGCCATATTTGGCGTTTCTGCCGAGGCGGCCGTAGCGGCTTGCTATGACAGATCATAGCGTTCCCGCGGCGTTGCTGAATTGACGCTAGTCAATGTTGCCCAATGGTCAGGTAATGAGTGGCGCGATGAGATTTTGCGCACAAATTGTCCGTGTTAGTGTCGTTACGGTTTAGAATGTCGATCAAGTCCATTCGGCGATTCCATGCCAACGTATTCTAAATTTACATCCTAGCACCGAGGTTCAAAGTCCTAGGTTACTTCGTCGTGTGAACCGTTGGTCGCCCGAGTATGCGCCGCTAGAGAAGCGCGGACTAGTACCTAGAGACGGGCAATTTCGGCGGCGTCACACACACTAGTCAGTGTATTGCTGAGGAATAATACGGGTAGTGTCCGTCGATTCCGCGCTATTGGCCGAAATTGACACAGGGTGAGTTTGCCTCTCAATTTGCTTGAAGCGCCATTAAGCGATTCTTCCGATTGAACTGGCCACGCAAAAAATCCATTTGGTCGGATAATATGGTTCTGTTCGATAAGGCGAGAAATTCTGCCCAATTTGGCACGTAAGGAACGGCGAGAAGCGGCATGAATGCTCGTTCGGGTGTTCGGCATCCCTTGCGGGTATTGCACGATCGACAAGCAGTAACGACATTTGACCAAATGTCCCGGCCGCCTTTAGACAAAGGAATAACATGATCCCGGGTGAGCTGGTGTTCGCCGTTTCGAGACCCGCAGTACATGCAAATATAACCGTCACGACGGAAAAGTTCGTGGTTGTTTAGCGGCGGTGTGTCTCGCTGCGTATGGCGTCCGCGGTTCGAACGTTTAATGGCGATTATTGAGTGTACGGTGACGGAGGATTGCCTGCCTGTCGCGCGACAACGCCCGCCGAAAAACGTAAATTCGTTCTCGCCGGCGGTCCAGGCGACAAGGCCTCGACTGTAGAGGCACACGGCATCTTGCCAGGGTATCCACCGCAATGGCGTTCCCGCAACATCGAGCCGAAGAATCAGTGGCGAGCGATTCATTGTCCGTTTCCCCCCCAGAGAATTGCAGTCTATCGGTGCGTTACACCAAAGGCTAATCTATACCCTTATGCGCAGCTTCCAAGCTTACATCAATTCGTCAAAAACCAGCCAGAGCACAAACAGCTGATCAGATTTGTCGAATGAGTATTGTCATGGTTCACCGAGGTTGTAAGTTTTGCGGCGTCCCCCCTTGCCGAAATGGAGATAACCTGTGGCCAATATCGATACTATCCTTGAGATAATGCGTCAACTACGCGATCCCGAACATGGATGCCCTTGGGATTTAGAGCAATCCTTTAGGTCGATCGTTGCGCATACGATCGAAGAGGCCTATGAAGTCGCAGATTGTATTGAGCACGATAGGCTCAGCAATCTGCCCGCGGAACTCGGCGATTTATTGTTTCAGGTGGTGTTCTATGGACAGATTGCACAGGAACAAGGGCTCTTTAGCTTCGCAGACATAGTGGATGCCTTGGCGAATAAGCTTGTCTCACGCCATCCTCATGTCTTTGCGGATGCGGCGGCGCTCACAGCAGGGGAGCAGGCAGATCGCTGGGAATCGCTTAAGGCTGCCGAACGATTGGCAGCCAACGATGGGCGTGCTTCGAGTGAACTTGCTGACGTGCCACTCGGCTTACCCGCGCTGACGCGAGCAAAGAAACTCCAAAAACGAGCGGCTCGAGTCGGGTTCGATTGGCCGAACACCGCCGGTGTACGAGCGAAGATTGTGGAGGAGCTCAATGAGGTAGACGCCGCAATCTCGGAAGGATCGTTTCCTGAAATTGAAGAAGAAATTGGCGATTTACTCTTCGCTTGCGTGAATTGGGCTCGGCATTTGAACATCGAACCCGAAACGGCGTTGCGCGTCGCATCGCTCAAATTTACCCGTCGCTTTCAGTATATTGAATCCAAGCTGGCGCAAGCGGGGTTCAAGTTTGAGAACACCTCCCTCGCGCGTATGGACCAGCTCTGGGACGAAGCGAAAAGGGCGGAAAAAGCCCCATAAGATTCGCCCGCACAATAAAAAAGCGGGTGCAAATGCACCCGTAAATGGGACCAAAGGGAGGAGCGCAATGACTGTTAAGTCGCTTGCGTCAATAGACCTTTAGCAGTCCGCATGCCATTAATTATATGCCACGAAAACAGAAGCTTGCGAGCTAAGAAAAGGCGGCGTCCGATCGTAGGCGGCCTGAAACCGCCGCCCAAGGCCTAAAATTGACAATTTTAGGCACCCCCGAACCGGGGCCCCCAAGGTAGGTAATGGTGTTCCCTATAATTCTGCGGCGTCGCGAGCGGCTCGTTTATCTCTTTCAATCATTGCGTAGGCGGAATGATTGTGAATGGATTCGAAATTTTCCGATTCGACGGTATAGGACAAAATACGGTCTTCCGCGTTGAGCTTCAGTGCGACCTCACGAACCATGTCTTCGACGAACCGTGGGTTGTCGTAGGCTCGTTCGGTGACATACTTTTCGTCGGGCCTTTTTAGCAAGCTGTAGAGTTCACAACTTGCAACGTGCTCAACGATGTCGATCAGCTCCTCGATCCACATAAAGTCATTCACTTTTACTTCGAGCGTGACATGCGATCGTTGATTGTGCGCGCCATAAGCGGAAATATTCTTCGAACAAGGGCACAGGGTCGTGCACGGAACCACAACCTTAACGGAGATCATCGGCCCATCCGGGCCCACTTCCCCGATAAACGTGACGGTGTAATCGAGCAAGCTCTTAACGCCGGAAACCGGTGCCGATTTCTGCACGAAATACGGAAACGTCATTTCGATGCGACCGAATTCCGCGTCCAAAACGCTGGTCATCTCTTCGACCATGCTTTCGAACGTGGGCACCGAAATTTCAAATTCGTGGTGATTTAGGATCTCCACGAAGCGGGACATATGGGTCCCTTTGAATTTGTGCGGAAGTCCAACCATCATGTTGAAACTTGCGACAGTATGCTGCTCGCGGCCGGCTCGGTCTCGGACCACGACCGGGTGCTTTATGTCCTTAATACCAACCCGGTCAATCGCGATCCGTCGGGTATCTTCAGCGCCTTGGGTATCCGGAATTTTCGACGCTATGGTGGTCGGTTGATTCATATCAAGTGTCCGTCTATTTACGGTTAAAAGGCCGCAACAAGTGTTATGACAACGCTCAGGCCCAATAAGCTCCGGAGATGATGCCTAGACAGATTCTAAATTCTTTTTCGCTCACCAGCCAGTTACTGCTGTTAAGGAGGATTCCGTTCTACCGGTCGCGGCTCACGATGTAGCTTGCGATTTTACGCAATGTATCAGCCGCAGACCCAAGCGGAGCCAGACACCCTAGCGCCTCATCACACAGTCTTCTGGCCGTGTTTTTCGCTTCCTCCATGCCGAGAATCTGCGGATAAGTCGGTTTGTTTTGTTCACTATCGGAGCCTTGGGGCTTGCCGATAATGGCTGTATCTCCTTCGACATCGAGAATATCGTCGTGAACTTGAAAAGCGAGTCCGATGCACTGGGCATAACGATCAAGTTTCCCGACCACGTCGAGGTCTTCAACGCCGCTGGCAAGGCACGCAAGTCTCACGCACACACGGATTAAGGCGCCCGTTTTGTAGAGGTGCATTGTTTCTAATTCGCCAAGCGTAAGCTGCGAACCGACCGAGGAAAGATCAATCGCTTGTCCGCCCGCCATACCCGCCGATCCGCTAGCATCCGCAAGCGCACGAAGCATTTCGACCTGTCGTGCAGGCGCTATCTGGGATCGCGTGTCGTTGGCGATCACGGAGAAAGCTAATGCTTGCAACGCGTCGCCGGCGAGAATCGCCGTCGCTTCGTCAAACTGCTTGTGGCATGTGGGCCGGCCGCGGCGCAAATCGTCGTCATCCATGGCCGGGAGATCGTCGTGGATTAGTGAATACGCGTGGATCAATTCGACGGCCACAGCGCTGGCATGCAGTTGCGCGATAGGCGTGTTGAAGGCCTCGCCCGTCGCGTACACAAGGACCGGACGTATTCTCTTTCCAGGGCCAAGTACGGCATAGCGCATGGCCTGGTGGAGTCGCGTCGGCTCACGCTCAGCAGGCGGCAGACTGTCCTGTAGCGCGGCGTCAACTTCGATCTGAAACCCAGTCAGAATTTTATCAATGGACAATGTTTGTTCTCAAGATTCTTCGCTTGGCTCAAACGGAGTTAAGCTGGCCGGCCGCTGCTCGTCTTGGGTCAGCTGAAAAACCTTTTGCTCTGCTTCACGCAGTGCCTGCTGACAAGAACGGGCCAAGGCGATGCCGTTTTCAAACTGCTTTAATGACTCTTCAAGGGAAAACTCTCCGTCTTCCATTTTTTCGACAAGCTTTTCGAGTTCGGCAATCGCCGATTCGAAGTTGATTTTCTGCGTCTTGCGAGACATGTGTGAATGCGATTCTCAAAGGCTTTAACGTTTCGCGAAAATCGTCGGCAGGAATCACCTGGCGACGGCGCGGCAACTCTACTGATCGGACGTCAGCGGGTCAACTGGGCGCGACGAATTTAACCGTCGCAATGGGACTGATTGGGTCCGCGCGAATGCTTGACTCTTGTAAGTCGAACACTTTAGACTTTCGACAGTTTAGAACTAGTCTAAAAAAGGTGCGAACCCAGGCGGCACAGGCCCCTAGCTCGTCCACCGGGCACCCTTCGATTATTGCGATACCCATCGCAATTTCCGAGCGGCGGTGGTCTAAGGAAGAACGACTGAGATGAAGTGGCAGCAACGGCGCTGCCTACCAGAGCACCATAAATCCAGAGTCCTGAGTCAATCGGGATCTCTGAAGCGGAGGAAGTTAAAATGGCGGCACTAAAAAATTCAAAAACGGAAGAAAATCTCAAAGCAGCATTTGCCGGTGAGTCCCAAGCGAACCGACGGTACCTATATTTCGCGCAAAAAGCGGATGTCGAAGGCTATAACGATGTCTCCACTGTTTTCCGTTCAACAGCCGAAGGCGAGACCGGCCATGCGCACGGGCATTTGGAATACCTTGAAGAAACGGGTGATCCGGCGACCGGCCAACCAATAGGCAGCACCGAGCTGAACTTAAAGGCTGCCATTGCTGGCGAGACTCACGAGTACTCGGATATGTATCCCGGGATGGCTAAATCTGCGCGCGAGGAGGGATTTGATGAAATCGCTGATTGGTTTGAAACCCTCGCAAAAGCTGAGCGATCGCACGCGAACCGTTTTCAAAAAGCGCTCGATACACTCAACGGATAAGTCGACTCGGTCGAGTTAAAGTGAAGCCGGGCGTGTGCCCGGCTTTGTTTGTTTTGGAATGCCAAAATGCGGCGACGAGTCGCTGCCCGCTCGGAGAAGTCAGACTATGTCCGATGAAGTGACCACGTCAGAAGGGGGGCTTGGCGCGCCGACGCGTCACCCGTTGGGTTGGAAGGAAGCAAAATTCTACGACGAGGGTGATCTTTTTACCGAATTGGAGCGGGTCTTCGATATCTGTCATGGCTGTCGACGATGCGTAAGCCTCTGCAACTCCTTCCCGACATTGTTCGATTTAGTCGATGAGTCGAAGACCATGGAAGTCGATGGGGTTAATAAAGCGGATTACTTTAAGGTCGTCGATCAGTGCTACCTATGCGATCTCTGCTACCTGACGAAATGCCCTTACGTCCCGCCCCACGAGTGGAACGTCGATTATCCCCATCTGATGTTGCGCGCCAAGGCGGTTAATCACGAAAAAGGCGGCACCTCCTTTAGGGACAAACTACTCACCTCGACTGATCAGATCGGGAAGCTTGCTTCCATTCCGGTGGTCGTCGAAATCGTCAATAAGGCCAATGAACTTAAACTGACTCGGAAATTATTAGAGAAGACACTTGGCGTTCATGCCGATGCGCCGCTGCCGAAGTACTCGAGCAACTCTGCGAGGAAGCGGGTTGGCAAGCGCGACCTCGGTAAAGTTTCGGTTAATGAAACGGCACATACGACGGGCCGAATCGCCATTTTTCTCACCTGCTATGGCAACCGAAATGCGCCGCAAATGGTGGAAGACCTCGCTTTGATTTTGTCCCACAATGAGATTGACGTGGCGATCACCGAATCGGAACGGTGCTGCGGTATGCCGAAACTCGAGCTTGGTGACTTACCTGCGGTAGAGAAATTAAAGAATCACAATATTCCCGAACTCATGAAATTGGTCCGCCGCGGCTACGATTTGACCGCGCCGATTCCGAGTTGCGTGCTGATGTACAAACAAGAACTGCCATTAATGTTTCCTGATGACGAGGATGTGTTGGCGGTCGCTAAGGCGTTCTTCGATCCGTTCGAATATATGATGCTGCGTCATCGCGAACAGCGTCTGGATCTCAAGTTTGCCCACTCGATTGGAACTGTGGCTTATCACGTACCCTGCCACCAGCGGGTGCAGAAAATAGGACCGAAGACCAAGGATATCTTGGAACTAGTTCCTGAGACGGTGGTGACTGTCATCGAGCGGTGTTCAGGGCATGACGGGACGTATGCTGTTAAACGCGAGAATTATGCGATTGCGCAAAAGATTTGCCGACCGGTCGTTAGGCGAGTCGAAGAGGCGCGAGCGGATCATTTCATCAGCGATTGCCCCATGGCGGGCGATTTAATTCAGCACGGCAGACCAGAGGGTGTCGCGACATCCGCTTTCGCATTACTAAGGCACGCCTACGGGATCTGATGACTATGGAAAATATTACGCGCCAAGACCTCATGCCGCTCGAAAAATACCACGAACAGAGAGGGGATTTCAGACGCACGGTCATGGCGCATAAGGCCACGCGGCAAATCGCGATAGGCCCACACGCCACCTTGTACTTTGAGGATCGATTAACGGTGCAATATCAGATCCAAGAAATGTTACGCGTAGAGCGCATTTTCGAGGCCGCCGCGATCGAAGAAGAACTTGCCGCCTATAACCCACTGATCCCAGACGGGACTAACTGGAAGGCAACTTTCATGTTGGAGTATGAGGACGAGAAAGAGCGCGCGGTCGCGTTGGGGCAACTAGTCGGTGTTGAGGATCGGGTGTGGGCGCAAATCGATAATTGTGAGCGGATCTGGGCGATTGCCGATGAGGACTTGGAGCGATCACGCGAAACGAAAACTGCGGCGGTTCACTTCCTGCGATTTGAGTTCCCGGAATCGATGCTCAAACGTGCCCGCTCTGGCGCTACAGTGGCATTCGGCATCGAACATGAGCATTACACGTTTAAAGCCGGTCCGATTGAAGCACTCGCCAATGCTGCTTTAGTTGCGGACTTTAGCTAGCAATCGATCAATGATGATGCGGTTTCCCTAGAGGCCGCTTTGGTGCTTGACCCGCAGGTTCACCGTGTTAGAAAATCTGATACTTATTAGCTATTTGAGATAGCCATCTAATTTAAAATATACGTCTTGAGAAGCGACGCAAGACATTGGGGAGTGGTTTTTGGCCGCCAAGTACGACGCTTCAGATATTGAAGTCCTGACGGGATTAGACCCGGTACGTAAACGTCCGGGCATGTACACCGACACAAGCCGCCCTAATCACCTTGTTCAAGAAGTGGTCGACAATAGCGTCGATGAGGCGATCGCAGGACATTGTTCCGAAATCGATGTGACATTGCATAGCGACGGGTCGGTGAGCGTCGTCGATAACGGACGTGGCATGCCCGTCGACCAGCATCCCGGGGAAAAAGTCCCGGGTGTCGAAGTCATCCTGACCCGGCTGCATGCGGGCGGTAAGTTTTCCAATAAAAATTACAAGTATTCTGGCGGCTTGCATGGGGTCGGGGTTTCAGTCGTCAACGCTTTGTCCAAAAAGCTCACCGTGTCGGTCAAAAGAGGGGGCAAGATTCATCAGATGTCATTCGCCAATGGCGATAGAAAGACGACACTGACAACGGTCGGCACCGTTGGTAAACAGAACACGGGTACCGAAATACGTTTTTGGCCGGACGGGAAATACTTCGATACGGTTAAATTATCGCTCAGCAAACTGCGCCATGTCCTGCGCGCCAAGGCAGTCCTGTGTCCGGGATTACGCGTTCAAATGTTCGACGAAGAAGATGGCACAACGCAACAATGGTTTTATGAGAATGGCCTTGAGGGTTACCTCGGCGAGGCGATGCCTGACGCGGAGTTATTACCGAGCGAACCTTTTCAGGGTGATATGTCAGGCAATGATGAGGCCGTGACGTGGGCACTTCAGTGGCGTGCCGACGAGGGCGAGATCATTACCGAGAGCTACGTAAACTTGGTGCCGACGGCACAAGGTGGCACACATGTGACCGGATTGCGCCAAGGTCTTTTGGATGCGATGCGCGAGTTCTGCGAGTTTAGAAATCTGCTACCGCGCGGTGTCAAGCTGACAGCGGATGACGTAGTTGAGCGTTGCGCCTACGTATTGTCCGTCAAGCTCTCGGATCCGCAATTTTCGGGACAAACGAAAGAACGCTTGTCTTCGCGATCAAGCTCGACATTTGTTTCCGGTGTCGTTCGCGATTCGTTTGCACTATGGCTGCACAAATATGCGGAGGTCGGTGACCGAATCGCAGAGATAGCGATTTTTCGTGCGCAGTCGCGACTCAAAGCGTCGAAATCCGTGGTCCGTAAAAAGCTCGGAGGATTGGGTCCGGCGTTGCCTGGCAAACTCACTGACTGCGCATCCCAGAACCTAGATGAGACTGAGTTGTTTCTGGTTGAGGGGGATTCTGCAGGCGGTTCGGCGAAGCAGGCTCGCGACAAAGATTTCCAAGCGATCTTGCCGCTTCGTGGCAAAATTTTGAACACTTGGGAAGTGGAATCAAATCAAGTGTTGGCGTCCCAAGAAGTTCACGATATATCAGTTGCGCTTGGTGTCGATCCCGGATCGGCGAATATCTCGCGGTTGCGCTATGGAAAATTGTGCATCCTAGCTGACGCCGATTCTGACGGCGCGCATATCGCGACCTTGCTGTGCGCCTTGTTCGTTCGTCATTTCCGACCCGTCGTGGAAGCAGGACGAGTGTATGTGGCGATGCCGCCGCTCTATCGAGTCGATGTCGGCAATTCCGTTTTCTATGCGCTCGATGAAGACGAGAAGGCAGGAATCATCGACCGCATTGCGGCGGAGAAAATCAAAGGTAAAGTGAACGTTCAGCGATTTAAAGGCTTAGGTGAGATGAATCCGCTGCAGCTCCGCGAAACCTCAATGGTTCCTGAAACCCGCCGACTCGTGCAACTAACCATTGACGACAGCGGCGACACCGAAAAAATGCTGGACATGTTGCTGGCCAAAAAGCGTTCCTCAGATCGTCGGACGTGGCTAGAACAAAAAGGTAATCTAATTTCGCCGGCCTGATCGGCGTTGGGATCTTAAATAACGCGATGAGCGAAATTGTCGATATTGAACGCCGGCCCCTAGGCGATTTTACCGAGCAAGCGTATCTCGATTACTCGATGTACGTGATTCTGGATCGGGCGCTACCTTACATCGGGGATGGCTTGAAACCTGTCCAGAGACGCATTATCTATGCGATGTCTGAGCTCGGACTGAACGCTGGGGCGAAGTTCAAAAAATCCGCACGTACGGTCGGCGATGTCCTGGGTAAATTTCACCCGCATGGCGATTCCGCATGTTACGAAGCGATGGTGCTGATGGCGCAATCCTTTAGCTATCGATACCCGTTAATTGACGGACAGGGCAACTGGGGATCGAGCGACGACCCTAAATCCTTTGCCGCAATGCGTTACACGGAAGCGAAATTGACGCCTTATGCGGAAGTCTTATTGAGCGAACTCGATCAGGGCACAACGGATTGGACGCCGAATTTCGATGCTACCTTGGAAGAACCCTTACTGCTTCCTGCTCGACTACCGAATTTGCTGCTGAACGGGACCACGGGTATCGCCGTCGGTATGGCGACAGACATCCCGCCGCATAATTTGCGCGAAGTGGCCGCCGCGTGCGTACATTTACTGGATAATCCAAAGGCGACACTCGAAGAACTCTGCAAGCACATTCTCGGCCCGGACTTCCCGACAATGGCAGAAATTATCACGCCGCCCGAGGAGATCCTCCAGGCCTATGAGACCGGCCACGGCTCGATAAAAATGCGCGCGTGTTTCGAGATCGAAAAAGGCGGCATTGTGATCACCGCATTACCCTACCAAACGTCGGGTAATAAGATCATCGAACAGATCGCGCATCAAATGCAGGCGAAGAAATTGCCGATGCTCGAAGATATTCGTGATGAGTCGGATCACGAAACGGCAACGCGCCTGGTACTCATTCCGAGATCGAACCGGGTCGACGCAGAGCAGTTAATGCAGCATCTGTTTGTGACCACGGATCTTGAACGAAATTATCGGATCAACTTCAACATCATCGGTACAAACGGCCTACCGGCGGTCAAGAATCTAAGAACCTTGTTGAGTGAATGGCTGGAGTTTCGCACTGACACCGTGCGACGGCGCATGCAGTTTCGACTCGACAAAGTTATCGATCGCCTGCACCTACTCGATGGTTATTTGATCGCATTTCTAAACATTGATGAAGTGATCAGAATTATCCGTACCGAGGACAAACCGAAGCCCGTGTTGATGAAGCGCTTTAAATTAACCGGCACTCAAGCAGACGCAATTCTGGATTTAAGATTACGTCATTTAGCCCGCTTGGAAGAGCAGCGCATTCGTGGCGAGCAAGCAGAACTGGCGACAGAACGTAAGCAAATTGAACAAGTATTGAATTCCAAGCGTCGTTTAAAAACCAAAGTACGCGATGAAATAAAAGCTGATGCGGAAAAATTCGGTGACGATCGACGTTCGCCGATTGTCAAACGACAGGCGGCTCAAGCGATTTCCGAAGCCGACCTGATCCCCTCAGAGCCCATCACGATTGTCTTATCGGAAAAAGGATGGGTTAGAGCGGCGAAAGGCCACGATATTGATCCGCGAGAATTGGCCTTTAGAACAGGCGACGGTTTTCAATCCGCAGCGCTCTGCCGAACGAACCAAACGGCCGTATTCTTCGACACGGGCGGGCGTTGTTACTCCTTAGCGGCCCATTCGTTTCCTTCCGCACGCAGTATGGGTGAACCCTTAGGCGGACGATTGACGCCACCAAACGGAACAGAATTTGTTGGGGTTGTCGCCGGAGACGCAGACACGAAGATCCTAATTGCGTCCGACGCGGGATATGGATTTATCGCACCGCTCGGCGAATTGTATTCGAAGAATAAAGCCGGCAAGGCGTTACTTTCTGTTCGAGGGGCGGCCCGTGCGATTGCGCCGGTGATTGTCATTGAGCGTGAATCAGACGAAATCGCGTGCTTAACAAATGAAGGCTATTTGTTGATTTTTCGAGCTACCGAGCTACCGGAATTGGCGCGCGGCAAAGGTCTAAAGATGATGCAAATTCCGGCTGCGAAACTAAAGTCGCGTGACGAATACATGATGGCTGCCGTCGCAATTCCTCCGCACGGTACGTTGAAAATCACCGCGGGCAGTCGACACATTACGCTCAAGCAAAAGGATTTCGACCATTATCGTTCCGAGCGAGCGCACCGTGGCTTGAAATTGCCGCGCGGATTTCAGAAGGTCGACATCATGGAGATGGTGTAGAGATCTCGAATTTGTCATTTCGCGAATTCGTGCTCAAGTCGTTTTCATCGATGTCGGTTCCGGAACGCTAGATAAATATTTGAGTGCGATCTCCCTGCGGCCGCTGACCTCACCCCGAGCGCGTTCCGCGGTGGTCGGTGCAACGAGCGTTGCACGGCATCGCGACGTGAGACGCGATCTGGAGGCTGAGAACCAAACTCCTATTGCAGCCGTCACTAACCCAACAGTGATCCCGCGCACGCCACCCGTTTTTAATCGACCGCTAAATTCAAAATTCGTCAATGTCGGGAACGGAAGAGTAAGCTAACTGCGCTGTCTTCCGACACAAGCCGGGGATTTCGATGGACACGCTAACGAAATCAGTTGTTCGGCGTGCCGTTATTTCTGCTGTGTTCGCAATGTCCGCCGCGACCGACCGTTGTCAGCGGCCGCCTGTTCGTAGGCACTCGCAACGGCACTGTCTGTGCCATTGATGCGAAAAGCGCGTGCCTGCATCGGCGCTTCCAGCTGGATGGCCCGGCGCAAACCGCAGCAGTCAGCGGAATCCCAGGCGTTATTTTTGCGGGCGCAGTGAGCGGCCCCTCCGTGCCTTTAGTTTGGCTACTGGCGTGGTTTTATGGACCTATGACACGGCGCGAGAGTTCAAAACCATCAATGGGGCGAAAGCGCGCGGTGGAGCAATTGACGCGACCGGGCCGGTTATCGCCGGTGGCTCAGTATATGCCGTGTCGGGATATAGCCAATGGGGCGGACTGCCCGGCAATGTATTGCTCGCATTTGCTCCACGCGGCCCGCAGAAATAGCGGGCTCGGCATCAAAAAAAGGGGAGCCGGTTTTAATGCCGACTCCCCAGCGAACGGGACTAAAAGGGAGGGAGGGTCGCCGTTCAATATCTATGTCGGCGTCAGAGGGGGCGACTTGAGCGCATCAAGCGCTAAAGGGGTGTCTTACTCAATTCACCCGCGGATTCACGGACGAACTTCGGCACCAAATAGCCCGGTAATTTCGCGCGGAGCTTTGCCTCCAGTATTTTTGCCTCCACGTCGTTAACATCGAAATGAGCCGCGCCAGCGACGGGATCAAGCATGTGGACGTAGTAGGGTAGAACAGATGCATCGAAAAGAGCTTCCGAGAGATCTGCCAAAACTAATTCGTTATCGTTAACGCCGCGCAGTAAGACGCTCTGATTTAATAGTCGAATTCCTGCCATAGCGAAGCGCCTCAGGCCGGCCGCGACGGCGTCGTCAATCTCATTTGCGTGATTAATGTGTAGCACCATCACAGGCGTTAGAGGCGATGTGACCAGTGATTCAATTAACTGATCCGTAAACCGCGTAGGAATGGTCACGGGTAGTCGGGTATGAATTCGCAGTCGCCGTAAATGCGGAATTGTGTTGAGTTGCTCAACAAGCGCCGCAATTTTATCGTCGCCGAGTAGCAGGGGATCACCACCGCTTAGGATAATTTCATTGATTGACAAGTCGGCACGTAAATCGTCGATCGCTCGATCGATATTGGTTGAACCAACGGATTGTGAGTAGGGAAAATGGCGGCGGAAACAATAGCGACAATTTATGGCGCAACCGCCGGTTGCAATAAGCAACGCGCGGCCGTGATATTTTTGCAGTAAGGCGGGTGATCGACGGCTAGACAATTCTCCTACCGGGTCGACACTGAAACCGTGATTCACAGCGAACTCTTGTTCGCGAGGGAGAACTTGCAACAACAACGGATCGTTTGGGTCCGAGAGGCGCATTCTCGATACAAATGGTCGCGGGACCCGGAATGAAAAATTTGTTTCAGATGATGCCAAATCTACCGCGCCGGCTGTTAGCGCTAAATCTTCGAGTAGGCGCAGCGGATCGGTGTACGCCTGACGAAGTTCTTCAATCCATCGCGGTTGCTGATCCTCATCCATGGTTCGAGTTATCATACGCCCGCCTTAAATAGTCGAGAATGCATTGTAATGGCGTCATATAGCACGAACCAATTCAAGATGGGTTTAAAAATCATGCTCGATGGAGATCCTTATACCATCGTCGAGAACGACATTGTCAAACCAGGTAAAGGCCAGGCATTTAACCGTATTAAGGTTCGAAATCTTAAGTCTGGCCGGGTAATCGAAAAAACCTACAAGTCTGGAGAATCGGTGGAAGCCGCCGACGTCGTCGAAACGAATATGGAGTATTCCTATAGCGATGGTGATAGCTGGACGTTTATGAACCCTGAAACGTTCGAGCAAATGTCCGCGTCCAAAGCGGCAATGGGCGATACGATCAAATGGCTAAAAGGCCAAGAGGTCTGCGTGGTTACCTTGTGGAACGGCGAACCGATTTCTGTGAACGCACCAAATTTTGCAATCCTGACGATAACTGACACCGATCCTGGTTTGCGCGGTGATACCGCATCCGGCGGAACGAAGCCCGCCACCATGGAAACAGGGGCTGTCGTGAAAGTCCCATTGTTCATCGAACCCGGTGACGTGCTGAAGATAGATACTCGCACTGGTGAATACGTGTCGCGTGCCAAGGAAGATTGAACCGCGTGATTGGCGGCCGAGCGCGACGATCGAAATGTTGCGGCGACGTGCTTCGGCCATGCGACAAATACGCGATTATTTTGCAGCCCAGGATGTGCTGGAAGTCGAAACGCCACTGTTAATGCCTTGGGGGTCGCAAGACCCGGCTTTAACGAGTTTTACGGTAAGCGCGCCGGCGGAAGCCGATAATCGGCTTAGAGGTTACTTGCAAACATCGCCAGAATTCGCAATGAAGCGGTTATTGGCTTGTGGAAGCGGAGATATCTTCCAGTTGTGCCACGCGTTTCGAGTCGAGGAGCCTGGACGCCATCATTTAGCCGAATTCGTGTTGCTGGAATGGTATCGATTAGGGTTCGATCACCATCAGCTCATGGATGAAGTTGAGGCCGTGGTATCAGAGCTACTGCCGTCACTCTTTTTCGAACGAAAAACTTACGCGGAGCTGTTTGAGAGCGAATATGGTTTCGATCCGCACACCGCATCGACGCCGAGGCTGAGCGAGACGGCGACGGCGACGGGCGTTGAACTAGGCATCGCAAGCGACGATCGAGCGATCTTATTCGACGTTTTGTTTGCGCAATTATTTCTCCGGACTCGGTCGGCATCTCACGCGCTATTCGTCTACGATTTTCCGATCGAGCAATGCGCGTATGCGCGCATTGCGCCTGGCCCGCCCGCCGTTGCGCAACGTTTCGAGCTCATCATTGGCGGAGTGGAAATCGCAAACGGCTATTTCGAGTTGACGGACTACGAAGAGCAACTCGATCGCCATAGGCACGAAGGCATTCGGCGCCAAGAGCTTAAGCTTCCTATAATGAAACCAGACCCTTTATTCCTGGCGGCACTCGACGCTGGAATGCCGAGTTGTGCCGGGGTCGCGCTGGGTGTCGATCGGTTACTTATGCTGAGTGCTGGAGAACAATCGCTGAACAAATGTACGAGCTTTGATCCCTACGGCACATTGCCTGAGTGTTCCTGAATACGCCAAATATGCAGACGGATAGTAACACTTCGCGCGTTGCCAGCATCAGGATAGAGCTTGGCAACTAGCATATAAAATCATATAGTTAGGATATATACATCATGTTCAACGTGATGAACTAGGAGCGTGCGTTGGCGACATCAGAGCCCTATTCGGTTGACCGGCTGACCGCCGAGGCTCGGCGTTTAGCGGCAGAATATCGCCGAGCGACTGGAAAAACCCTTCCGCTAAGTGCCGAGATTGCAGTCAACGATGCGATTCGTCTGCTCGGACTAGAGCTACCGGGAGAGATGAACTCAGGCTGCGACGCGCTGCGACGACGTCAGGACTCACTCGTTAGAGTGCAAGTAAAAGGCCGAGTCGTTTTTGGTGAAGCGAAAGGAACGCCACGCATCGGCCAATTGAAACTTGATCAAAACTGGGATGAGACCATGCTGGTCGTCATGGGCGAGGACTATGAGCCGCAAGAGATCTTTTGCGCCACACGCGAATCAATCGAATCAGTACTAGCAACAAAATCCTCGAATAAACGTGGTGTCATGACGCTTGCGCAATTCAAAATTATCTCACGGCGCGTATGGACGGCCGATTGCGGCGTTGAATGCCACCCGGAATGAGCGTCGATGAGGCGAAACATCAAGTCGCCGAACCAGGACAATCTCGGACCGGGGCGAGCGCCTTACTAAGTCAAGACGGTCCGATCGCGCAAGTCCTGCCAGGATTCACCACGCGCTCGCAGCAGCAGGCGATGGCCGCCCGTATCGAGCAAGCATTGCGCGACGGTGGCACGCTGCTTTGCGAAGCGGGTACTGGCACCGGAAAAACTTTGGCGTATCTGGTTCCCTGTCTTGATGGTGATCGCAAGACGATAATCTCAACGGCAACAAAGACCTTACAAGATCAATTGTTCGAACGAGATATTCCGCTCGTCCAAGAGGCCTTGGGATCACGAATGTCAGTCGCGCTGTTGAAAGGGCGGGCAAACTATCTGTGTTTGCATCGGCTGGAACAGGCGCATGGATCGCGCGAACTCGCACCGGTCGAGCAAGATGATTTGGCTTACGTCGCTGAATGGGCAAGACACACGGATAACGGTGACGTCGCGAACGCAGCGGGCTTGCCGGATGATTCATCAATTTGGCCCAATGTTACTTCGACCGTAGATAACTGCCTGGGGCAATCATGTGATTATTTCGATGAATGCTTCGTCGTTAAGGCGCGACGCGACGCTGCAAGCGCCGATGTGGTCGTTGTAAATCACCATCTGCTGTTCGCAGACATGGCCTTGCGCGAAGAAGGATTCGCCGAGCTTTTGCCGAGCGCCGACATCATCGTGCTCGACGAGGCGCATCAAGTGCCAGACGTTGCCTCGACATTCTTTGGATCTTCGCTAAGTTCCCGCCAACTCCGCGATTTATGTCGCGACGCGGCAGCGGCCCGCGAGTCCGAAGCGGCTGATATGCCGACGTTGAGAGACGCGGCCGGCGAGCTGGAAATTTCGACAGCAAATTTGGTACGGAGCTTGAGTCGCTTTGGTCCTCGTGGAGAGTGGTCGCAGCTAGGAGATAAAGTGCATGTCGGCGAAGATTTCAATGCGCTGTGTCGTTCTCTGCATCGACTGCGCGACCAGCTAGAACTAGCGAGCGAACGTGGCCCGAATGCGGAAAACTGTTACGCACGCGCGTTGCGCTTTTGTGCACGGCTCGACTTGTTTTCCTCGGATAGCGAAGATGTCGACTTTCAGTGGATCCGCTGGTTCGAGACGAGCGCGAGAGGTGCTGTTTTACACGCCACCCCGGTCTCGATCGCGGATCCTTTTCAGTCCATGACCGGGTCATATTCCGGGGCTTGGATATTTACGTCTGCGACGTTATCGGTAAACGGTGATTTCTCGCATTTTAAACGTGAGCTTGGTATTACCGAGGCCTCCGAGGGATGTTGGGACAGCCCGTTTGATTATGCGGCGCAAGCGCTGTTGTATTTGCCTCGGATCGGACTTGAGCCCCGCGACCCTGCCTATCTGGACGCGATCGTAAATTTATCGGTACCACTCATCGAAGCGACTCGTGGACGCACGTTTTTACTATTCACTAGCTATCGGGCGTTGGATGCGTGCGCCTCTTTGCTGCGCGAGCGAACTAATTTTCCGCTCTTGATCCAGGGACATGCCCCGCGTGCAGAACTACTTAAACAGTTTGAAGATTTAGGTAACGCCGTATTACTAGGGACGGCAACATTTTGGCAAGGCATTGACGTTCGTGGCGCCGGTTTGTCCTGCGTGATAATCGACAAGCTCCCGTTCGCGCCGCCCGATGATCCCATCACGCGCAGCCGCATCAGCGCGCTAAAGGCCGATGGGGGCAATCCATTTTTTGACTATCAGGTTCCGGAGGCCGTAATCACTCTAAAGCAGGGCGCGGGTCGTCTGATTCGCGATGACAAAGATCGGGGCGTGTTGGTTTTATGCGATCCGCGACTAGAGACGAAATCGTACGGCAAGTCTTTTCTCGACGCGTTACCTGCGATGACTCGAACGAATGACTTCGCGCAAGTTATAAAATTTCTCGAGACTTTGTGAGCAGCCTCGGCCTAGAACGGCCACGCAAGCGGAATGAGCAGTACCGCCATCGCCCAGACGATCGCCGACAACGGGGCGCCCACTCTCAAATAGTCGGAAAATCGATAACCGCCTGGGCCATAGACCATGAGATTCGTGGGATAGCCGATCGGCGTTGCAACAGTCATGCTCGATGCGAGCATGACTGCGATCACGTACGGCATGTATGAGACGTTCAGGGCGGTCGCAACCGCCAAGGCGATCGGTAACATTAGAACGGCCGCCGCTTTCGCCGTAATCGTGCCGGCAAAGATCATCGCTGTCCCGAAAATCGCCGCCAGCATTACTGTTGGATTGGTTCCAAAGATCGTTTGAACGGTCTGTCCTATTTCGGCAGCAAGTCCGCTCACTTCCATTGCCCGGCCGAGTGCTATCGCTCCGCTGATGACGAGTAAGACTTCCCAGTCGACAGCCCGTCGTGCGTTCGTTGCCGTGCAGCAGCCAGTCCCAACCATCGCGATGGCGCCGCATAGGCTTGCTTGAAGCATCGATACGAATCCTAACGTTACGCTGGCGACGACCGCGACCATAATGGCCACGGCCAACGGTGCACGGTGCGTTGCAAAGTGAATACCCGCATCCACTTTGCTCACCAAATAGAAGTCGCGTCGATTGCGTTGCTGTTCATGAAAATTTGCCCGTGCCTCAAGCAACAAAGTGTCGCCCGCCCGTAGATCGATATCACCAATTTTTTTGTTTATACGGTCTCCGTTGCGTGCGACGGCGAGCACTGCGGCATTGTAATTCGTGCGAAAACGTCCTTCTTTGATTGTTGATCCAATCAACGGACAACTGTCGCTAACAACGGCCTCCAGCAATACACGGTCGCTACGGCTGCCATCGAGCTTAAAAATTTGCTCGTTGGCGGGCCGAAGCCCATTGAAGCGCTGCAAGTCGACCACGGAATCGACGACGCCAGCGAATACTAGACGGTCGTTTGCGTGTAATTCTATGTTCGACGATACCGCGGCGATGAGCTCATGATCTCGTTCGATCTCGATCAAGTAGAGTTCTGGTAGGCCGCGTAGGCCGGCGAGTTCTACCGTTTGACCGACGAGTTCGCTATCTTCGTCGACGATCATTTCGACGACATATTCGCGCGGATCGTCAGTGGGTTGCAGGGCTGGTTTGCGCAGAGGTAAGAACAAATGGCTGAAGAAAATAGTGCAGGCAATACCGACGATGGCGATTGGCACGGCGACACTGGCAATGTCAAACATTCCTAGGCCCGGATGTCCCATTTCCTCGATGAGCCACCCGTTTATGATCACATTTGTGCTCGTACCGATCAGCGTACAGGCACCACCTAGAATGGCGGCGAAGGATAGTGGCATCAAGAGCATCGAAATGCTGAGGTTGTTACGTTTTGCCCAATCCTGGGTAATTGGCATTAGCATCGCTACTAGTGGCGTGTTGTTGAGAAACCCGCTCAACACTGCGGTTGGAATTAGCAGTCGCACTTGCGCTGATAAAAGCGATTTCGGTTTCCCGAAGAAACGATTGACTAACCAGTTCATGACACCGGTCTCGCGCAAGCCTGCAGCGACAATAAACAAGCACGCAAGGGTAACAACCCCATCATTGGCGAGGCCGGCAAGCGCATCTTTCGCCACGATGACCCCGATATGATAAGTGCCGTCGTGCAGGACTGGCGCAACGCTGAGCAAGGCAACACCACCCCAGATTGTAAAATCTGGGGCTCGGTGTAGCCACATCAGCGTGGTGATCACGAGGGCAAGGACGATCGCGGTTACAACAGCTGGTTCCATGGTCGACTACATCAAAGTTATATTTAGCGCTGTACAGCAGCTCTTTGCAGCGGCGGATTATAGCGCAAGCGGTTTCAACTCACTGGTTTCCCGAAAGTGTCGTCCAAGGACGATGATCACCATTAAGGCTTCGAGTATTCTGCGCCCACAGAGGTCCGCTAGGCTGGCGTCGGAGATGATTAACTGATGGAGAAAACATGAAGTCAAATTCAAAACAACGCGCGTTAATGGTCAAGAAAATTGCCGTCATGCTCGAGATGCAAGACGCGATGAATGCCAGAGTCGATAAGAACTGGATCGAACGAGATCGGCAATGGTATCGAGCGCTATGGATAGAATGCGCTGAGCTGATGGACCACTACGGTGGTTGGAAGTGGTGGAAAGAAACTCACCAGGATGTGGAACAGGTAATGTTGGAAATCGTCGATATTTGGCATTTTGGCTTGAGCATGCGTATTACCCCAGATCGCAATCACGCTGCGGGCGCGGAGCAGATAGCACGGGAATGGGAAATTACGACGACCTCGACTGGGTTTCTCGAAGATGTGGAAGCACTCGCTAGATACGCTCTCGCGGAAAAAGCGTTTTTGATCCCCACGATTCCCATTTTGCTCGATGGCATTGGCCGTAACTTCGAGGATCTGTATCGCGGCTACGTTGGCAAGAATGTCTTAAATTACTTTCGCCAAGATCATGGTTATCGAGACGGTAGTTATGCAAAAACATGGGACGGTCGTGAAGACAACGAGCATTTAGTCGATATCCTAGCGGCCGTTGATGCAGACGATCCGGATTTTCGAGAGCAGCTTTATGCAGCTCTAAAACAACGTTATCCAGGACCTACTAGATAACGTGCGCTACCAGACGATTCGAAGACCATTGGGATATCACAAAATTCGACGCCGCTTGTTATTCGTTTCGTGACGCCGGAATGTTACTGCGAGGTGCTCAGTTTTTGGCTTCTAGATAGCGTTCCACGTCGAGTGCGGCCATACACCCAGCTCCGGCGGATGTTATGGCCTGACGGTAAATCGCATCGGCCACATCGCCGGCCGCAAATACGCCGGGAATATTCGTGGCTGTCGCGAATCCCTCCGGACCTTTCCCGATCACGATGTAACCGCCGCTCATGTCGATCTGCTCTTTGAATATTTCAGTATTCGGTTTGTGCCCGATCGCGATAAACGTACCATGCACTGCTAGCTCTTTGCATTCATCCGTATCCGTGCTGCGGATGCGGATCCCGGTCACGCCGCTAGCGTCCCCGAGCACTTCATCGAGCACGTGATTCCACTCCACGGCGACATTGGCGTCCTGTTTTTGCAACAGTCTGTTGCTTAGGATTTTCTCGGAACGGAAGTGGTCGCGCCGGTGGATCACCGTAACTTTTGACGCAATGTTCGACAAATAAAGCGCTTCTTCAACGGCGGTGTTGCCGCCGCCGATGACGGCAACGGGTTTGTTTCGGTAGAAGAATCCGTCGCACGTTGCGCAGGCCGATACGCCGCGGCCTTTAAATGCTTCTTCGGATTCGAGTCCTAAATATTTTGCTGTTGCGCCAGTTGCAACGATCAGGGCGTCACAGGTGTACTCGCCTTGGTCGCCAATGAGTCGAAACGGTGTTTCGGATAGGTGTGCGGCGCTGATGTGATCGTGAATCATTTCGGTGCCGAAACGCGCTGCATGACGTTTCATGCGCTCCATCAGTTCCGGACCTTGCACGCCTTCGTCATCTCCCGGCCAATTATCGACATCGGTTGTGGTCGTCATTTGCCCGCCGATCTCCACACCGGTCACCATTACGGGATCAAGCGCCGCGCGAGCGGCATAGACGGCTGCGGTATAGCCGGCCGGGCCGGAACCGAGGATTAACACTCGGCAATGTTTTGTTGGCATGGTTCGATAACCTTGTATCAGAAAATGTGCGTAGGCGATCGTATCACGCGAATGTAGCTTGCTCGAATTCGGCGTGCCGGTTCACACGTCGGTGTGCCTTATACTAGGAGTCTGTCGGACTTGGGATGCTCTATTGCGGCAACGTTGGGTCTGGCCATTTTCAGCGTGCTTTCTCGTTAAATCGAATGATTACTCACTTCGAAAGTACAGTGAAAAGACGCAAGCAGGACGTTCCCTCATCATGAACGCCTGAGTCCGACAGGCCCCCAGCTAACCTAGCGCAGGCACTCTAACCCGAAGGTGAAATATGACATTACCAACAACGATGCGAGCCGTTGAAATTACCACCCCTGGTGATCCGAGCGTGTTGCAGATCTGTCAGGCTGAAGTTCCCACTCCGGGGCCGGGTGATGTCTTGATCCGCGTATTAGCCGCCGGTGTGAACCGGCCGGATTGCATGCAACGACAAGGTCATTACAAGGTACCGGCGGACGCAAGTGCTTATCCCGGACTTGAAGTCGCCGGCGAAGTCGTCGCCCGCGGCGCAAGTGCGTTGCAATGGCAACTAGGCGATCGGGTCGTGGCGTTGACTCACGGGGGCGGTTACGCCGAGTTTTGTAAGGTTGACGAACGCCATTGCCTACCTTGGCCAGAAAACTTGAGTAGCTTAGAGGCGGCGACTTTGCCGGAAACCTGCTTCACGGTGCAGTACAACCTACTGACGCGTGCGGCCCTAATCGCAACCGACACCGTACTGATTCACGGCGGCAGCAGCGGCATCGGATCGACCGCGATCCAGGTATCGAAGGCGCTAGGCGCACAGGTCTTGGTGACTGCAGGCAGTGACGAAAAATGTGCTTATTGCCTCGAACTTGGTGCGGACCACGCCATAAATTATCGAACCAGTGACTGGCTGGTCGAGGCTGAGCGGATCACTGATGGACGCGGCGTCAACGTTGTCCTCGACATGGTTGCGGGGCCCTACGTCGACAAAAATCTCAAGCTTCTGGCGCTCGATGGGCGTTACGCCCTGATAGCCTTTTTGCTTGGCCCCAAAGCAGAAGTGAATCTTGTGCACGTGTTAACGAAACGTCTTACGTTGGGCGGATCAGCGCTGCGTCCGCAGACTCCAGAGCAGAAATCCGTGATTGCGGCGAATTGCAAAGCGTCAATGTGGCCTCTGATTGCGAATGGGCAGTTGCGCTCTGTCGTACATTCTAGCTTTCCGTTAGGCGCAGTATCGCAAGCTCACGAACTCATGGAGAGTGGCACTCATATGGGCAAGATCGTGTTGGAGGTTGCGACAGACTGAGGTCTATCCATCGAGAAATTCATGTCGCTTTGACATTGTTTGTTTCCGATTGGCGCGGGGGGCTTGCGAACGTTGCCGGGCGCAATCGTGCGCAATCTCCTGCATAATGCGGCCCCTTATTCGTTTAGAACCCTGTTATTGGAGGATGTTGCGTGCGGTCTAACTACCTATTTACGAGCGAATCAGTTTCTGAAGGTCACCCTGATAAAGTTTGCGACCGGATATCGGACGCTATTGTCGACGAATTTTTACGCGCTGATCCACTTTCGCGAGTAGCTGCAGAAACGCTCACGACCACTAACCGAATCGTCATTGCAGGGGAGGTCCGAGGCCCCGATTCTGTCACCAACGAACGCTTAATCGAAGTGGCGCGCAATGCGGTTAAAGATATTGGCTACGAGCAAGCAGGTTTCCACTGGAAGAATGCCACGGTTGAATGCCATT
>JBLFWX010000004.1:0-122192 GCA_047611805.1 Gammaproteobacteria bacterium | reverse complement strand
TCGCCATCGCGGTGGCGTCACGGAAATTTAGATGCCGGCCTGCATCCGCATCGATTGCAGCGTTGCTAGCACCATTTGCGATCAAATCGTTAGCCACGAGAATATCATTACCCGCGCTCAGGTTGAGCCTCGCCGACCCCATCCCGGTCGCGGAAGCCCCACCGCTAAAAGCAATATCATTAACGACGGTAAGATCAGCCCTGGCGGATGAGCTGCCTGCGGTTGCCGATATATTTCGTAGCCCGATATTTTGCGTGGTCGCGCCAATTGTTTGAATTAGGACACGACGTCCAGACCCAATGATGTCTCTACCAGTTACGTTGCGGAGCGCCTCAAAACTGAAAAGTGCATTACCACCCGGACCCGCGGACGTAGTTACATCTCGGAAATTAAGATCCCGACCTGCGCTTGCGAAGACTCTTGCTTGGGTTGCGCCCGTCGCGATCAAATCGTTGGTCACGAGAATGTCGTTGTCTACAATAAGGGTGACAAAGGCGGTCCCGCCAACGGCCATAGCGCTCCCCGCCGTGACGTTCGGCCCAAGAAGCACAACCTGCGCCTGATCCATAGCCCCAGTAATCGCAGTAGCATTGTTTACGACGATATTGCCACCGTCGAATCTAACAGTGGCAAAATTATTAGACCCAAGAGCCGTCGCGTCGCCGACTTGGATGTTTAGCCCAGCGGCGAGTCTGACGTCAGCAGAGCCCCCGTCGCTAGACGTCGCCATGGCCCGTAAATTGCCGTTTACTGTAATTCCGAGCGCCGCGTTCATACGGATAATTACCGTAGCGTCGGAAGCGTTAACGTCTCCCGCAAGCATCGGTGTACCGATCGTAATGGATCCGCCAAGCGCGTTAACATTAACGTCGCCGCTATTGGCAGTAATACCACCCGTATCTAAGGTCACGCTCCCACCGGTTCCGCCCGCCGTAATCACGACGTTTTGAGCAGATACCTTGCCTAAATTAACGTTGCCCGAGGCGGTCCCTGCGAGCGCGGAAAAGGAACCGTTTATATCGATCTCGAACCCAGCCAAATTGATATCGCCGGTCGGGTTCCGGGACCCAGAGCCACTCGCTATTTCCAACGTCAACATTCCAAAACCAGTGGAGACGATTGAGGTCCCACCCGCATCGTTATTAATCTCATCGCTGGCTCTTAGCGTGACGTTGGTGTCCGCGTCTAATCGGGTCTCGACCCATTGCGTCCCGACAAAATCGGTTCCGCCAGTTCCGCCATAAGAGAGTTGCGGATCGGTCCCGGCGCTTAAATTCAGAATAGCCGGGTCAATGACGATATCGCCGCCCGCGCCTACCGTCACATCGCCTCTCAGTATCAAACTTCCGTGACCACTGACTTCAACCGCGCCGCCTTTACTGCCGCTGGCGCCCGCGATGGCGTTAATGTTCGAATCACGTTGAACCGCTAAAGTGCCGTCCGCAATTACGTTCACGACACCGCCGTTGCCAGTCCCTGAACCGTTCGCATTTATCTCTGAGCCCGGGGTAAGCGTGATGTTTTCATCACCCAGGAGTGCAACCGTGCCACCAGCGAAATTGGACTCCGCGGTTGCATCGATTGTGCCGGATTGCACGATATTGCCACCGGCAGCGCTGAGATAAATCTCGCCGCCTTGTTCGACAATTCGATGCGCTTGGAGTAGACCGTCGTTATTCACTGCCGTGGCAACTAGGTCATTCGCCACCTTCGCCGTCATGATGATTTGGCCACCGTCGGCCAACACGTCACCCGAATTATTTGCACCCGCTAGAGCCGATACTGTGGCTTCATCAACAGCGAAACTGACCAGTCCGTCGTTGCTTAGATCGAGCGTCATTTTGTTCCCGGCTGCGAGAACGACAGACCCGAGTCGTGCAGAAATTACGCCGCCATTGCTTGCATAATCCCCAGCCAGCACGACGTAACCGCCGTCACCGACCTTGATATCACCGGCGTTTTCAACTGTGGCGCCGTCCACCGCGTTGCTAGCGCGAGCGAACACGTATTTGCCAGCCATGAAATCATTATTTGAAATGTCGAGTGTACTTGCAGCTAACGATCCCACGTCCACCTTGGCCCCTTGGCCGAACAGGATGCCTTGTGGGTTAACTAAAAAGACGCGACCGTTTGCTTGAATCTGACCCAAAATAGTCGATTGTTGCGAACCGACAACTCTATTCAGGATTGTTGAAGTGGCGCCGGGTTGGTTGAAGATTACATATTCTTCGCTGTTAACCGAGAATGACTGCCAATTGACAATCGCGTTCTGTGTAGATTGATCTACTAGTGTGTGAGTTGCATTTGGCCGATTGATGGCGGCAGCGCCGCCCACCACGTTTTCGCCACTGGGGCCGGCTAATGCCAGACCAGGTATTGATGCCAAAGCGCCCCAGCCTAAAGGCGAGGAAAGACTACGGCGTAGAAACTCTGCGATCGGTCGCAGTCTGAAAGCCCGCACGTTCATCCGGAACTACTCCCTGACATTGCTCAATTTCCTTGTAAGATCGCTCATGCTAGGCGTACGTCTGCATGTATAACAAGGTAATAATTCACTAAAAATCTTAATCTGATCAAAAGTTTGCAGTTAATCCGAACCAAACGCGAACCCCGTCTCGCCCATCAGTGGATTCTTGCGAACCAATTTGTTTAGCCAACTCAAGATTCACTCGGTAATGTTGGCCGACCAAGGATTCGAGCCCAACGCCGGCCCCGGATATCGATTCGGAAGAATCCAAACCAATTGTGGCGGCATTTTTGCGGGTTACCGTTCCGGTATCACCAAAGATAAACGCTCTCGTCGGCCATTTGTCCGCGAACATCAGCTGGCGTTGAATCTCAATTGTGGCTGCGTATCCGCCGTCGCCAGCAAGTTCCGATGATGCGTAGCCACGTACGCTATCTCGACCGCCTATCCGATATTTTTGCGTATCCACAATCGGATCAACCGAGCCCACCATGGTTAATTTTCCGAATAGCGACCACGCGCCCACGATCGTTCGAAGATGGGTCATGTCGACTCTCATCTTGGCTGTTTGGGCATTGTTTCCTGGGGCCAGGGTCACTGGATCGCGTTGATTGGAATCGAAGTTAGTTGCGAAATTTGCGCTAACCGTCGAGAAGGAATTGTCTAAATGAACTCGGCTGTACAGCAAGTTCAGATTCATCAAGGAGATGTCTGCTTTGTCTTTGAGTCCCAGACCGCCAATCCGCTGGCGCGTGATCACTCGGTCATAACCAATACCGATATATAAATTTTCTTTGCGCGAACGAATGAACGGGTGGCTGATGTTGAATCCGAAGTTGTCTCCATCTCCGCTTATGTCCAGCGATTCCAGACCTGGTGGAAGCTCGTCGCTGTCGACGTTGTAGTCATTTCTACTGAAGTACGCTGCCGCGCGCGTGCCCGAAAATAATATCGGCGCGCTATACCCGAAGTTGAAGTAATCGAGCTTGCCACCATCAGCATGCGCGATATTGAACACTAATTGATCGCCAACACCGAGCGGCGCGTTTAGCGCGAAATCACCTTCAATTTTCCATTCACCAATTGATGTTCGTCCATAATTATTGAAGCGCATCGCCGCGTCGATCCGCTTTTCTTTGGTTTTTACCGTTAAATTAGATTCGCCAAATACCGAGCCGGGTTCAACCACTGCATTCGCCTGTAATCCAGGCAAATCATTCAAAAGTAGGAGATCTCGTTCTAGACGCTGCTCTGATATAACGTCGCCGACCGCGGCTCCAGTGACATGGCGTCGCAGGAATCCGTGCCGATAAGCTTTATTCCCGTCTACCGACAAGGCGCCAATGCGGCCCTCGATGACTTCAAGCTTTACAGTCCCTGAGCTGATTTTTTGCTCAGGAACCGTAACGGATGCGACTGAATAGCCACTATCTCTGTAGTACTGGGTTAATACGTCGGCGACTTCATAAATCTCGAATAGCGAAAGTGCACGGCCTTCAAACGGACTAACGACTGATTGCAGCTCTTGGGCAGAAATTACGGAATTTCCCGTGATGTCGAATTTGTTAATTGGGATTTGGCGCCCGCCTGCGGCAATTCCACTTGTGGCGGTTGCGGGAGCGGGCCGAGCAAATCCAGCGTCACCCGGGGTCACCGGCATCGTCGGCTGACGGCGAATTTGCTCTTGAACGGCGCCAGGAGTCGGAACGACCTGGGCGAGCACGGGCGCGGAAATTGCGCAAAGGGATAGGGCCGCAGCTGCAAACACAGTTCGGCGTTTTACGTCATACCCAACCAAGTTGGATTCCCCCAGTTTAAAATTCGTAACAACATACAGTATAAATCGAATGTAACACATTGCAATTGTTAATTATTCCCTTGACATCGTCTTACCGAATGTCGACTAGTTCGAACTAGGTGGAATGGCAGCAATTCCGGACCGCTAATCCCACGCCTAGTTACGCAAGCAACTCGGAAATGTCGAGCATTATGCGGTCGAGCTGAGAGTCGATGGTGTCGCGGCAATAGCGCTCACGGAATCGTTCAGCACTACGTGAGAATGATCGGTCATTCAATACCGCACGTAACTTTTCGTAGAGCAGCTTCGCATCGCGCACGGGAACCGAGAGCCCGGCGCCCAGTAATTCCAGTCGACGCCCAACCATGTAGCGCTCCAGATTATCCACAAGCGCTACAACCGGCTTTCCGCACAGCAGGAACGTTGAAGCCGAATTCAGACCTCCGTGGGTTAAAGCGGCATCACACTCCTCGGCGGCTCTAGCCAAGTCGACAGGGGTGCTGGCTCGGTGAAAATCGAGATCGCCGAATTTTTCAATTTCACCTGGCAGCAGATTTGGGGCGAACAGACACAAATCTGCTGCTATTTTTCTCACCGCGTGGGGGAATTCCAAAGGCAAGCGGGCACCGGATAGATAGGTGAATAGCTTTACTCGACCTGCATCGCGCCAAATCGGGGCATCGCCGAAATCGGGTTGAGGGAAATTTCCCAGATAATTTCCGTTTTCGCGAGACCCGTAGTGATCGAGTTCACTGAATGTCCATAACCACTGTCTATCAGTCGACAGAACGTCTGCAAACGCGTTGAGTGGAAGAATACCATATCGATGGAGCACCTGATTGATGATGGCTAGGACCCGGGATTCGCGGACGCGCAGATCGTTTAAGTCCGGCATGGACCAAAAGCGCATCGGCCTCATCGGGGAACTTGCAGGCGGAATCGTAAACCCACTGCCCGAGGCAATTGATTTTATTCTGCATACTTGATTCGCAAGATGGACCATCGGGCTGTGATCGATAACGAGGAGATCGGGCTTGATGGCTGCTAGTTTGTCTACCCAAACACCGAGTTGTCGCTCGAGCGGCTCGGCAGCAAAAAAACCGAAATTGTGAACAATATCCGGGTAGGAATGCAATTCCGGAAATTTTTCGGTTGCTGGCGTGTAGCTGGTTGGTATTCCCTCGACACGTACGGGGAGTTCACCGAAGATAGATCTGGCACGCTCGCTGTTCTTCGCCAAAAACCAGACGTCGTGCTGGTCTTCTACCAGTCGCTTAATCAGCTCTATGTATCGAACAATGTGTCCATACCCTTGCCCGAGTTCCCAGGTGAAAACGATCCTTGCCATCCAATATTGGCCTATTTGGGTTGCGCCAACGTCGCGATCACGGTGGCGCGCTTGTGAAAAAGGGATGCCAGTGCAGCACGACTTCATCATCGACTCGGGATATGCGATCATCCCGAGCGTGACAGAGAAGATCCAGACACCGCACCATTCTCGGCTGCGGCGCGACACCATTCAAGTAGAGCGATCGGTGAACGTCCTCGCATCCCGCGATGCGCGACGCACGGACACAGCAGCAGAATTTACACCATCCGTGGGCAGCCCTAAGACATGACGAGCGGATCGATATTAGCGCTTGTCGGCGGTTTAGTTCTGCTAATAATCATGTCCGCATATTTTTCGAGCAGTGAAACGGCGATGATGGCGCTCAATCGCTACCGTCTGCGACATCTCGCCGAAAAGCAGCACCCGGGCGCACTGCGCGCCGCTAAATTACTTGAACGGCCCGACCGATTAATCGGCCTAATTCTGCTAGGCAATAACTTTGTCAATATCTTAGCGACGCAAATCGCAACAATTCTGACCCTCCATTTTATCGGGCAAGACGGTTTAATTTTTACAACGCTTGCGCTTACTGTTGTTATTTTAATCTTTGCGGAAGTCCTGCCAAAAACGGTCGCGGCAATTGATCCAGAACGAATTGCGTTTCCGTCGACGCTGATCCTGAAACCCCTGCTGTGGTTCAGCTATCCGTTGCTCTGGGTCGTCAATGGTGTAACGAACCGAATTTTGGATTTGTTTAATATCAACCCGCGCACAGCAAGTGCCGATCCTCTCGATCGCGAAGAGCTTCGAACGGTCGTTAAGGAAGCCGGCGCGTTGATTCCGCGCAAGCATCGTCAAATGCTGTTTGGGATATTAGATCTTGAAAAAGCGACCGTCGAAGACATCATGGTTCCCCGTTCGGAAATAGACGCCATTGACCTTGACGATGAATGGAACGACATCGTCGGGCAGTTAGCGTCATTGCGCCATACGCGCATACCTTGTTATCGCGGTACCTTAGATCAGCTAGTTGGCATCCTTCATGTTCGCGGCTTCACTCGGTTCGTCCGCGGTTCCGAAGAATTTGGCCGCGAGGAGTTCGAAGCAATGCTCCGCGAGCCTTATTTTGTCCCGACGAAGACCAATTTACACACTCAATTAATAAATTTTCAACGCCGCCGCCAACGGCTTGCGCTTGCAGTCGACGAGTACGGCGACATCGAGGGGCTCGTGACAATCGATGATCTTCTCGAAGAAGTCGTTGGCGAATTCACAACCGATCGACAAAACTACACACGAGATGTGTATCCCCAAGAAGATGGAACGTTTTTAGTCGATGGAACCGCGAATATTCGCGAGACAAATCGTGCGTACGATTGGACGCTCCCGGAAGACGGGCCGAAAACGCTAAATGGTTTGATCCTCAAGGAGCTCGAAGACATCCCAGAAACCGGGACCAGTTTGCGCGTGGGCGACTACACGATTGAAATCGTCCACAGCACCGAACATGTGGTTAGAAATGCCCGAATTACGCCGCCCTCTCAGTTCGAAATAGAGGACCTCCCTGCTTCCGACAACAGTAGCGACGGTGCCGTTGACGACCAGGCGACACCGCGAAATTCCGATAGCGATGTGAGCACCTAAAGCTCCTCTAGTGCGTCAGCGAGCCTCGCTACGGGCACAATGTTTAAACCTCCAACATATTTCTTAGGTGCGTTCGCGCTAGGAATAATGGCGCGCTTGAAACCTTGTTTCTCCGCTTCGCGCAACCGCTCCGGTCCATTTTGCACCGGACGAATTTCTCCAGCTAGTCCCACTTCGCCAAAGATAACGAGATCGCGCGACAGCGGTCGATTTTTTATGCTGGAGATCACAGCACCGAGCACGGCCAAATCAGCCCCAGTTTCGGAAATTCGAACGCCGCCCACAATATTGGCGAACACATCAAACCCAGCTGTCGAGACGCCGCCATGGCGATGCAAAACGGCTAGTAACATCGACAATCGATTGTGATCTAAGCCGACCGTCACGCGACGCGGATTACCGAGCGCACTGTCGTCGACTAGCGCTTGTACTTCGACAAGTAGCGGACGCGTGCCCTCACGACTCACAAGGACAACGCTTCCTGCAACTGGCTCCTCGTGCCGCGAAAGTAAAATTGCCGACGGATTCGACACTTCTCGCAAGCCATCATCCGACATCGCAAAAACGCCGAGCTCATTGACCGCTCCGAATCGATTTTTAAACGCGCGAACCAATCGATAACGCCCACCCTGGTCGCCTTCGAAATAGAGCACCGCGTCGACCATGTGCTCAAGAACCCGTGGCCCCGCGATCGCACCGTCCTTAGTAACGTGGCCAACTAAGTACACGGCCGTGCCGCTTTGTTTTGCGAAACGGACAAGACGCGCGGCAGATTCTCTAACCTGGGACACACTCCCGGGCGCAGACTGCGATTCTGCGCAATACATCGTTTGAATGGAATCGACTACCAAAAGTTTTGCTCGTTGTTGTGTCGCAACCTCGATAATGCGATCGACGTCGGTCTCGGTCAGCAATCGTAAGCTCTGCGCATCGAGATTTAGACGCGCTGCGCGCAGCGCGATCTGCGCCGCAGATTCTTCGCCACTAACGTATAGCGGTGCCGCCCCAGGAGTATTCGCGATCGCACCAAGACTTTGCAGCAGCAAGGTCGATTTCCCAATCCCCGGGTCTCCGCCAATTAGCACAACCGAACCGGGCACAACTCCCCCACCTAAGACGCGATCGAGTTCGGCGATCCCGGACGTCATGCGCGGTTCTTCTTGCGCGACAACATTCGCTAAGGTTGTTACTTCAGAACGTTGGCCTGCGTAGGATTGAAATCGCGCACTCGCCACCTGAGTCGGACTGACGAGTGACTCTTCTAAAGTATTCCAGTTCTCGCAATCAGCGCACTGCCCTGCCCACTTAGTATGGATCGCCCCGCAGCTTTGGCAATGGTACTGACGTTTTGCTTTCACGTGCGGCGCTCAACATATCGAGCACGCATGCGCACGCGACACAGTAGCTCATAGGGAATCGTTTCCGCGTGTTGAGCGATTTCTTCTACGGGAAGTTCACGCCCCCAAAGCACCACGGAATCGCCGGCTGCAGCATTCGGTATCGGTCTTAAATCAACCGTCAACATCTCCATCGAAGCCTGGCCGATTACTTGAGTCCTGATACCGGACACCACAATCGGGGTACCCGTCGACGCGGTTCTCGGATAGCCGTCGCCGTAGCCAAACGCGACCACGCCAACCCGCATCCGCGCCGGACAAATATATCCTCTGCCGTAGCCGACGCCGCTACCCGATGCGACTTCTCGAACGGAAATCAGCTGTGATGCGACCGTCATCGCGGGCTGCAGCCCATGATCTGATCCGACGCTGCCTTCAAATGGTGACACGCCGTAGAGCATCAATCCGGGACGCACCCATTGGGCCTGCACCGTCGGCCACGATAAGACGGCACTGGAATTGGCGATCGATGCCTCTGCATTATAGGACTCGACGGCACCATGAAATGTAGAGACCTGTTCACCGACACTTCGATCATTGGCGTGATGGGCGCTCGCCAAGTGGGTCATAAATCGGATTGAATGCGAGCCCGCTTGTAACTGCGCTACAACTTTAGGGATCTGCGATGGTGCGAATCCTAACCGATGCATGCCAGAATCGACCTTAACCCACACGCTAAGTTTTGCTGCCATCTCTGCGATCCAGGCAAGTTGATGCTCCGAGTGGACGACGCACTCCAATCGGTAGGCGACAATGTCGAGCAACTCAGACGCTTCAAAAGGCCCTTCGAGCAACACGATGGGGCGGCTGATACCCGCTTCGCGAAGCGTTATCGCCTCTTCCAGTGACGCAACTCCGAAAGAGTCGGTGCGATCCGCTAAGGCATTTGCGACTCGAACAATGCCATGACCATATCCGTCGGCTTTCACGATCGCCATGATCCGAGAGTGCGGCGCTTTTTGCTGGGCTACCTTGAAATTTTCTACTACCGCCGAGACATCGACAATGACGCGCGCCGGTCGAGTCATCGTGGACCTTCGGTCGCCGGATAATCTTCGTAAGCTAGGTTTTCGAACGTCGTATATTCACCGAAGAACCTTAACTTACGGATCCCGATTGGCCCATTACGCTGCTTACCGATAATGATCTCCGCGATACCTTTATCAGGACTATCTTCGTCGTACACTTCATCGCGATAAATAAACATGATGACATCGGCGTCTTGCTCGATAGCGCCCGATTCGCGCAAGTCCGACATAACCGGGCGTTTATCGGTTCGCTGTTCCAAACTTCGGTTGAGTTGCGATAGCGCTACCACTGGAACTTGAAGCTCTTTGGCGAGTGCTTTCAGTGATCGCGAGATTTCCGAGATTTCCGTGGCGCGGTTTTCTTTTGAGCCATGCACTTGCATCAACTGGAGATAATCGATCACCACGAGTCCAAGGCCGTGCTCACGTGCCAACCGCCGGCATCGCGTTCTCAGTTCGCCTGGCGACAACGCTGGTGTGTCATCAATGAAAAGGTTCACTTCGGAAAGGATGCCAACCGCATGCGTTAAGCGTGGCCAATCGTCGTCGCCTAGTTTTCCTGTACGAACTTTATGCTGATCGATTCGGCCAATTGAAGACAGCATACGCATCGCAAGTTGCTCGGCCGGCATTTCCATACTAAATATGGCGACTGGCAGCTTGTCCTTGACCGCAGCATTTTGCGCAATGTTGACAGCAAACGCCGTCTTACCCATAGACGGCCTGCCGGCGACGATAATGAGATCAGATGGTTGCATCCCAGACGTCATCATATCGATTTCGTAAAAACCAGTTGCCACCCCAGTGATCGGGTTGTCGCGCTGAAACAGCTGGTCTATGCGATCGAGCGCGTTGACGAGTAAATCTTTCATGCGGCGAAAACCGCCCTTAGTGCGCGTTTCTCGCTCTGCAATATCGAATACGAAGCGTTCCGCCTGGTCGAGCAGCTCGTCGGCGCTACGGCCTTCAGTTCGGTATCCGCTGTCAGCGATGTCAGTGCCGGCACGGACTAAGGCGCGCAGTACGGACCGCTCACGCACGATGTCCGCATAGGCCGCGATGTTTGCAGCCGAAGGAGTGTTTTCGGTTAGGTCCGCTAAGTACTGGAGGCCACCCACCGTTTCGAGTAGTTCGTTGCGCTCCAGCCACTCGGCGAGCGTCACGACATCGTAAGGCTGACCGGCATCAGCCAACGCCTCGATTGCTCGGTAGATTTCGTTGTGATCGCGACGGTAAAAGTCGCCTTGAGTGATTCTCTCAGCAACCTGTAACCACGACTCGTTGTCGAGCATGAGGCCGCCTAGTACGGACTGCTCCGCTTCTATCGAGTGAGGAGGGACGCGTAACTGGTCGGTTGCAATGTCCCTGCGCACTCCGGCGACCGTCGCGTTATCGGTAGCCATGCCTCGCACGACCGATAGCGGTTTGATTGCCGGTCAAATTACTCTTCCGACGCAGTGCTTGGTGCATCTTCCGATTCGACAATCACGGTGACAGTTGTCTCGGCATCAGCATGTAGATGCACCGTAACAATGTGTGTCCCAACATCCCGGATCGGTCCATCGGGTAGACGTATTTCGCGTTTTTCTAGCTGATTGCCAGTCGCGCCTACGGCATCGGAAATTTCGGCCGCGCCGATCGAGCCGTACAATTTTCCTTCGGCGGAAGCATTTGCGCTCACTGTCACTTCGACGACGCTAAGTTTTTCCACTCGGGCGAGAGCGGCTGCAAGCGAACTGGATTGGGCTTTTTCCAGCTCAGCGCGTTGGCCTTCAAACTTCTCTATATTTTCGGCCGTCGCAGGCACTGCTCGCTTCTGCGGGATGAGATAATTTCGACCGTAGCCAGCGCGCACCCGTACCTTGTCCCCAAGCTGTCCGAGCCGATGTATTTTCTCTAACAAAATTACTTCCATTGCAGTGTTCCTATACGTAAATCAATTAATTCGAGGGCGATGTCTAAGCACGTCATCCGATTGACCGTAGCCGCCGCGGGTCGATTATCGTGTCCACGATCCCGATCAGCGCGAGCAGTACGCCGATCCGGTGCAGCATCATGATCAGCAGCACATAGAATCCGACGAGCCATAATTTGGCGAGCCCGATTTTCTGCGCTCGGTGGTGAATTAACGCAAGACCTTGAAACGCGAACAATACCACCACCACCACGAGCAAGTCACTGGCCAAACCGTGTCCGCTACCGGCGTAAACTTGCATCAGCGCCAGTACAGCAACGATTGCTGCAATCAATGAACACGTTCTCGGAATGACGAGTTCTCGAAACTCCTGACCGAATCCACCCACGTTGAACAGCTCCGATTGCCACCACCGCGCGACCAATGTCGCGCATATCCAAAACAGTGCCACAACCACGATAATCGATTCGTGCATTACGCTCGCGATTTGCGCGATTTCGTCCGCCGCGAAAAACGTTCCGCCTTGGTCACGAACCGTTTTGCCAAGAACCTCAAGTCGGGTCGTCCAAAATTCGGCAATGTTCGGGACAGTGGCACGAACGACGACGCAATACAGCGCTGCACTAACACCGCATATAGCTAGCGCTTGACCTTGGCTTGCGCTCGTACGAAGGACCTGCGCTACGACTAACAAGGGTAACCACGCCGTTGCCAACAACATCACGGCCCCAGGTTGCTTGAGTAACCCGAAATATGCCAGCCCCGCAACCGAACCGGCAATCGCGACAACCCGCAGGCCCATTGTCGCTCCGTGGCGCAACGTCGACATCGCGACGATGGCTCCACTGACGATCATGAACGGTGCGAAAAATAGCGCTAGTATTGCGTATGCCGCTGCGCTAATTGAAGCCGCTGTCGGACTTCGCATCGCAAATTTTGCGACTGCGCGCATAACTACCCCGATTGGGTTACTTGTTGGGGTTAGGCGCTAGTGGGCGTCGCAGTACGGAATTAGGGCTAGGTAACGAGCCCGTTTAATCGCCACTGCTAGTTGTCGCTGGTAGCGGGCTTTCGTTCCTGAGATCCGACTTGGGACTATTTTCCCATTTTCGGTTACGTAAGCTTTCAGCGTATTGAGATCTTTGTAATCGATCTCCACAACACCTTCGGCAGTAAATTTACAAAAACGGCGTCGTCGAAAAAATCTAGCCATGGTTCTTCTCCAAATTCCTTATCATCTGGCGCGATGATCTAGTCTTGATCGGTTGTAGTCTCAGCATCGGTTGTAGTCTCGGCGACTTCGCTGGTGTCTTTCGCATCGACGCCGTCAGTATCGTCACTGTCCGCGTCTTGCACTTCGACGGTGGTTTCTGCGCCGTCGTTATCGTCACCGTCCGCGTTCTCGGCTTCCGCCGCTGCAGCCGCGGCCGCCTCACTCGCCGCGCGGTTCGCAGCGTGCTGTTCCCGCCTCTCGCTATTCTCGACTTCTCTTGCGTCTTGTTCTTCCTTCGCTTTCGCCATTGGGGAAGCTTCAATGTCCGCTTGGTTGCGCTGCATGACGAGGTTTCGAATTACCGCGTCATTGAATCGGAAAGCGCTAGTCAATTCCTCGAGCGTTGGGGCGTCGCATTCGACATTCATCAACACGTAATGGGCTTTATGGATTTTGTTGATCGGATAAGCGAGCTGGCGCCGCCCCCAATCTTCCAAACGGTGAATTGCGCCGCCGCTTGCCTCGATCATGGTTCGGTAGCGTTCGATCATCGCGTTGACTTGCTCGCTTTGATCGGGATGGACTAAGAATACGATTTCGTAATGTCGCAAAATCTTTCCCCTTACGGAATAAGCTTCCCGCATAAGACGGTGAAGCAAGGAGTAGCAAATTGTTGGTGCTCAGGTGGTTCCAGACATTGCCGGGCGCCTGGGCAGGGCGCGTATTCTAGGCAACTAGAGCCGGCAATGCAAAGCACTCATGCGGAGCACCGTTCGAAAACGGTCGCAACTACATTCTTTGACGCCGGGCCTCGAATAATGCGATAGCCGTGGCCGTCGAGACGTTCAAGCTCCCGACCGCACCGCACATGGGTATCGAGGCCAAATGGTCACATTTTTTCCGGGTCAATTGGCGCAAGCCCTGCGCTTCGCTGCCGACAATTAGGGCACTCGGGAGCGTCATATCGCACGCGTAGAACGTGATCGGGCCGTCATGCGCAGCCCCAACGAGCCATATTCCTGCTTCTCGAAGGCCATCAAGCGCGCGCGCCAAATTGGCAACTGCGATTATCGGGACACTATCGAGCGCGCCGCTGGCGGCTTTTGCGACAGTACCGGAAATTGGCGCACTGTGGTCCCGCGGGATTAGCACTGCATCAACACCTGCCCCGTCGGCGACCCTCAGGCAGGCACCGAAATTTTGCGGATCCTGGATCTGATCAAGAACCAGCAGCAGCGGCGCCGTAGCATGCGTGGTCGCCTTGGCAAGATAACCGTCGAAATCCAATAGATCCGGCATTTGGCGGCGTAAAATGACCCCTTGATGGACGGCACCGTCGCTCAATTTCGCGAGCGTCTTCGACGGCACGAGCTGTGCGGTGACGCCGAGCGCGTCACTTAGCGCTTGGATCCGCGCTAGGTCTGCTGATATCGGGCCCTCCTTCAACCAAAGTTCGATGATGCTGCCCGGCGCGTCGGTTAATGCCGCTCGGACTGCGTGGTGTCCCCAGGTTAAGAAGTTCTTTGTGCCCATCTAAAGGTTCTTCCGCCCGCGTACCGGCGTATTGGCCATCGAGAAATCTATTTTTCTGTCATCCAGACTAACTCTCGCAACAACGACTTCGAGGCTGTCACCGATGCCGAATCGGCGACCGGATGCCCGCCCAAGTAACGAGTGCGTTACAGCATTAAACTCGTAGTAGTCTTGCGGCAAACTCGTAACGTGAACGAGTCCTTCGACGAATATGTCGTCTAACTGCACGAACAGCCCAAAGGAAGTGACGCCACTGACAACGCCGTTAAATGTTTGCCCGACTTTGTCTTCCATATACTCGCACTTCAGCCAAGCGACCACATCGCGCGTCGCTTCTTCAGCGCGCCGCTCAGTCATCGAACACTGCTGTCCGAATGCCGCTATTTGCTCACTGGCTTCCTTTGCTTGCTTGCGACGCCCGATCCGAAGCTTGAGCGCGCGGTGCACGAGAAGATCCGGGTAGCGCCTTATCGGCGAGGTGAAATGCGCGTAGCTTTCCAGCGCCAAGCCGAAGTGCCCGCGATTTTCCGGACTGTACTCAGCTAATCTCTGCCCTCTTAGCAACACAGTCTCAATGAGATGGCGATCTTGACGTCCCACAGCAGCAGTCAATGTTTGGGCAAAGTCGAGAGCGGACGGCGTCGTACCCCCGCCCAGTTGCAAACCTAAGCCATTCAGAAACTCGCGTATTGAATCAATTCTTTCTGCGTCAGGGCGATCGTGATTGCGAAACAATGCGGCGAGACGGTACTTGATCAGTTCAGTTGCGGCGGCGACATTTGCCGCGACCATCGATTCTTCGATCATTCGATGCGCATCGTTGCGTTCTCGCGTCTCGATCCGTTCAATTTTCCGTTGCTCGTTAAATACGAAATACGGTTCTTGGGAATCGAAATCGAGGGCGCCACGCTCCAGTCTACGTTGCTTCAGCAGTTCATAGAGTTCCTGCAGGGTCTCTAGATGAAACTCGATGCTGTCTTTTTTTGGTATCCCGGATAGCGCTAACGAGGCTGCCACCTCATCGTATGTCAGGCGGGCATGAGACTTGATAACCGCGTTGTAGAACTGATACTTGCTCATCACACCGTCTTCGCCGAAACGCATTTCGCAGACCATGGCCAAACGATCAACATTTGGATTGAGCGAACATATTCCGTTAGAAAGCGCTTCTGGCAACATCGGAATTACGTTATTCGGGAAGTAAACCGATGTTCCTCGATTGATTGCTTCTTCATTAAGGGCCGTCCCTTCTCGAACGTAATGTGCAACGTCCGCTATCGCCACGTACAAGACGAAATCGGTTCCGATTTTTTTACAGAACACGGCGTCGTCGAAATCACGTGCGTCAGATCCGTCTATCGTCACGAGTGGCTTGTCGCGCAAGTCGCGCCGACCTTCGATGTTCGTCTCGTCCACCGTCACAGGGATGTCTTCGGTTTCGCGAAGCACCTCTTCAGACCATCCCACAGGTAGATCATAGGTTCGAATCGCGACATCGATTTCCATACCTGGCGCCATATGATCACCAAGGATTTCGACAATTTCACCTATCGGTTGGCGTCGCGTTTCCGGTTGCTGCGTAATGCGCGCGACCACAAACTGGCCCGTCTTGACCTTCTTGCCTGCCTTCGGAATAAGAATGTCCTGGTTTATTCGCCCATTGTCCGGCGTGACAAACCCGACACCGCGCTCTCGAAAGTAGCGCCCAACGACTTCGGCATTCACTCTTTCGAGCACTTCGACGACCGTGCCGTAGGGTCGCTCACGTTTATCAAAACCGCCGATTCTGACAAGGACTCGATCACCGTGTAGGGCGACCCGAGCCTCTTGATGCGACAAGAAAATGTCCGCCCCAGCTTCCTCCGGACGGACAAACGCAAAGCCGTCTGGATGGCCGATTACGCGGCCGGAAATCAATTCCATTCTTTTTGCAATGCCGAATCGATTGCCACGCGTGTGCAATATTTGGCCGTCTCGTGTCATCGCTTTGAGACGACGTCTGAGTGCGACAAGCTCCGGTTTCTCCAACAGACCTAGGCTGCTCGCAATCTCACGGATATTCACGGGCGATGAAGCGTTTTCGAGGAAACGTGTTAGTTCTTCACGTGAGGGTATTTGGACGTCGAAGTCGTTTTCGACGTGCTTTGCAGTAGACGCTTTCTTTTTTCTTTGATTCATTGACTCGTGGTGACAGGTTCGGTAGATTGCGCGGCTCGCGGCCGAGGTGGCGGAATTGGTAGACGCGCTGGCTTCAGGTGCCAGTGGGGGTAACCCCGTGGAGGTTCAAGTCCTCTTCTCGGCACCAATCCGCGGCACTTGTAAGACGCGAATAGCTCTCAGAGACCCAACATCCTTGCTACTAAACTCCCAGAATCCTATCTGCGAGCAAGCCCCTTCTGCGCGCGTCTCGCCGGGGCAGCTTATCAGAACCCGGGATAGATAGTGAACCTCCTTTGAACACCAATCGGGCGCACTTGCGCCGTCTAATTTCGCCGCTGCCGAGATCAAGGGCCTGTTTTTCGGAGCCGGTTGATTCGCAATAGGGGGCAAGGGGATCAGACTCGATTGGTTCTCCTGGGCTTAATCAGTTAGCCACTACGGCGTGACTGATTAACTTATCGGTGTCCCTCAATTTCCTCGCAATCCCTCAGGCGCGCGGCACCGAAAGATCATCACCGCGCCGACCATACAGAGGATCATCATGGCAAAGAGAGTCGAATTGTAGGACCCCGTGCTGTCGGCGACAGCGCCAGCCCAGCTTGGTCCGATGAAACCAACAACCCCTGTAATTGCAATACGTAAACCGCTAGTGGCGGCAAACGCCTCGCGGCCGAAAAAGCTTGCGAAAACGACGGGTGCGGAGGTGAACGCTGCGCCGTAGCCGATGCCAAGCAATACCACACAGCCATAAGCGAGCGTCGGTGCATCGGCGAATCGCAGACCGCCAACGCCAAGCGCACTCACGACAAGCGCAAGCGCCATCACCCGCTGTGGCGCAATGAAATCACTGAGCGCGCCAGAGAGGCGCCCAACGCCACTCATGCCGACCCTGACGCCAAGAACCGCGGCGGCTAAGGTTGGTGCGAAACCCAGATCTTCTAGATGGAGTCGACCGTGAACCGTGAGCACGCGCCAGGGGATGGTGTTGGCGATGTCTGCAAACGCCGCGATAAAGAATTGCGGCGTCGCAATCGCCTGCACCAAGGTGAAGCTCGTCTTACTTGTGTCGGCGTTCTCGCGACCGATCGCCTCTGTGCCCAGGGCTCCGCTCGATACTCGTTCCGTTGGCAGTAGTTGGCCATCTGGGTGTTGGCCAATGTCCTCGGGGCGGTTACGGATGAATACGATGGCAATGATGGCGACCAGCAACGAAGTCGCAGAGATATAAACCCAAGCTGTGCGCCAGTCCGTGTGTTCTAGAATCATGGCGTCGACTGGTGTCACTAAGGCACCGACTACAGCCGCACCCAACAAGATGATAGCGGTCGCGCGTGCTCTGTATTTGTCGAACCAATAAACCGCCAAGGTTTGCGCCGGCAACTGCGTTGATAGGCCGATACCTATTCCGCCGAGGAGTGAGAAACACAGGTAGATCTGCGTGAGAGATTCGGCTCGTCCGACTAAGAACCAACTGAGCGCACAAATTAGTGCGCCGACGGTGACGGTCACTCGCAAGCCGAAATAGTGAATGACGGCCGCGGACAGGAAACTAGTCAAGGCGAAGGTCACGGTTAACGCGCCGAAGACCGTACCCACTTGTTGTCGAGAGATGCCGAGCTCTGCTATCACCTCAGGCGCGAAGAAACCCCAACTGTAATAGGCCGGCGCGATACCCAGCCCACAGATCAGAAATCCGACCCCGACGAGCGGCCAGCCGTAGAAGCGTTTAGAACTCATAAGCTGCGGTTTAGGGGTATACCTTGGCTAACCTTCGATGGACCAAAGCATCATAGCAATTTTGATTTCATCTCGGTCTATTTGTTCTCAGACATGTCCTTGTTCGAATTCACTCGTCTCCATTGCCTGAGTCTGCCAGGGCAGTTTCGGGGACAGTATATTCAATTAGCGCCGACCCATTCCGCAGATCGGTGGTTGGCTTCACCCAACACGAGTAGCAACGACGGTAGCCTGCGCGGGTCGACTTAAATAAATATACTGTCCCCGAAACTCATTAACGGACGCGAGATCAATCAATGAGCTATGGTCAAATCTGGTGTTTGGCAAAATAAATCAGGCGGCGGCCTGGTTGACCTCTGTTACCTCGATCCCCTCTTTAAATTTGATCCCACTCACGACTTTCGCGAGATAATCGAAACCGCGTAATCGTCTCCAGTTCTTCTCCGCGCATTGACCCAGCTTGAACATCATATGCAGCATGCCGTCGCGCGACAGGCAGCCCTTCGAACGTTTCGTCCGATGACGGATCGTCGCGAAGCTTGACTCAATCGGATTGCTCGTGCGGATGCTCTGCCAATGTTGGGCCGGGAAATCATAAAAGGCCATCAGCTCTTCGTGATCTTTTTGCAGGCACAAAGCGGCCTTCGGGTACTTCGCCGCATACGTCGTAATGAATAAGTCGAACGCAGTCTCAGCATCGGCTTTCGTCTCGGCCTGCCAAATCGCGTGAAGGGATTGCTTCACTTTCGCCTGCGACGACTTTGGAAAACAGTTGAGCACATTCATCGTCTTCGGCTTTGGCTTCCTGCGTCGCTCTACCTCGTCCATCCATGGACTCGTGTGCATCCAGCACCGTTGCTGCCGGGTTTCTCCGTAGATTTCTTCCAGCGCCGCCCAGAAACCCATCGCACCATCACCGATCGCTAACTGCGGCGCATTCATCCCACGGGACTTCAACTTCAGCAGCACTTCGCGCCAGCTCTGCGTCGACTCTCGCACGCCATCTTCAATCGATAGAAAATGCTTCTCACCTCGCTCATTCACCCCGATCACCACCAGCGCGCACCGCTTCGTCTGCTCAGCTCGCAGACCACTGTAGACACCATCTGCCCGAACATACACCCAGCGGTCGCGATCTAATCGTGCCGCACTCCAAGTCTCATATTCCTTCGCCCAGACCTGCTTCAATCGAGAGACTGTACTCGCTGAAAGGCCTTTGGCATCAGGGCCCACCAGCACTTGCAGTGCCTCACCCATCTCGCCTGATGAAACCCCTTTCAAATACAGCCACGGTAACGCCGCTTCCAATGTTCTCGTCTTACGAACGTACGGCGGCACCAGGGCCGAACGGAACGTTGCCGGCTCACCGGTCTTCGACCGCACCTTGGGCACCTTCACCGTCACTGGGCCAATACCCGTTTGCAATTGTCGCTCCGGCAGATAGCCGTTGCGCACCACGCCGGCCCGGCCCGCTTCCGTCAAACGAGCTGCGTGAATCGCTAATAGGTCCTGCAACTCCGCGTCGACCGCTTGTCGGACTAACTCCTGAGCCCCGGATCTCAGCATCGCGGTCAGCGCGTCTCCGGCCTCGACTCGACCTGATAATTCAACAACGTTATTCTCTTTCACGGTGGCGTATCCTCTTTGGTTGGCTTGCTGTGTGGTAACAACATTTCAACCAGATACGCCGCCTTTATTCAATCTCCCGAACACCAGATTCAGTTATAACTCGAGATCAATGGAGTCAGAGTCGATTGAGCGCAGGGACTGCGCCAACATTGTTTTTCAATCGAGTCTGTATTGCTCATTCTTGTCTTTCAGAGCCGGTTGATTCGCGACAGTGTGTAGAGGTCTATATGCGGTGGTTCGACGCTTGCGCTAAGTCGAATTAACTCGTAAGCCGACTTCGCCCCGCCTCTGGGTTTACCCAACACAGGGGTGATTCACCACGACGAATTCTCTCTATGTTCTCGGCCACTGATCGGCCGATCCCACGCAAGCTACGTTCGGTGTTACCGCCCACGTGAGGGGTTGCGATGACATTTTCACTTAATAGTGCGTTATTCGGATCGAATGGTTCACTCCAAAATACGTCCAGGCCGGCGCCTGCTATGTGCCCTTCCCGTAGAGCGGCCAGTAGCGCGTCGTAGTCGATCACAGGTCCGCGCGCGATGTTCACGATATAGGCGCCGCGTTTCATTTTGCCAATAAGCGCGCTGTCCACCAAACCGATATTTTCTGGGCTCGCGGGCGCCGCAACAACGACGTAGTCCGCGTCCCCGATGACATCGTGCATCTCGGTTGCACTCACATGTAAATCAATCGGCACGCTTGAATCGCGTTTTCTCGACCCCGTTGGTCCGGAGCGGGAAATGGCAATGATTCTTACGCCAAAGCCCGTTAGGCGACGCGCGATCTCCTCACCGATTCCTCCGAACCCAACGATGGCAACGGTACTTTGCCAAAGACAATTACCGAGCGGGCCGCCGACCTTACGTTCCTTGAACTTCGAGAATGCTAATGGCATGTGACGGGACAACATCAGCATATGAGCGATGGCTAGTTCGGCAACTGATTCAGCGTTTCCGGTACCGACGCTAGGAACGTTCGCAACCAGGACCCCAGACGCCGTTGCGGCAGGAATATCCACGCTATCCAAACCAACGCCGTATTGTTGTACTAATTTCAAGCGCGGAGCCGCGAATGCCGCAGCCGGAATCGGCGCTACGGTTGGTAGGAAAACGTCTGTATCTGGGGCTAAGCCGACCACTTCATCGGCGTCGCATTCGTAGATTTCGTCGTGGGGCAACTCGTGCTTGAGGATCTCAAGAACTCGAGTAAATCCTCGAATGCAAAGTCCTATGCGCACCGTGTTGCCTTCGATTTATTAGTCTGGTGGCTGTTCGTCTGGAAGATCAAAATCTTTGTTGATTTTTCGCTATTCATCATGCTGGCTATCGTTATTCACGTTTATTGGTTGGGTTAGATTGTATAGTCGAAGCATCGCTAGCTTATAGAAGTTGTTTTAGCCTTACTTCGCATGATGGTCGACTTGTGAGTGGGTTAAGGCTTAATCTAGGTTGTCCGCGGGTCGTCGGGGGTAGATTTCGGGAGATTTAACTCTACCGCTAATCTGGCTATCTGGGTGATTAAGAGTTAAGTTCTGGGCGACGTTTTAATCAGGAGTACATTATGGACGAAGCGGCTTTTCGTGAGCAATGCAAGGCTCAAGGTTTCGACGAGCCCGATATCGTCGTTAAATGCAGTAACTTCTCCAACGAAGAGCACGTTCATGACTTTTCCGTATCGGCGCTTGTTCTGGCGGGTGAATTTAACGTCGTTACTGCGAACGGAACGAGCACGTGTCGCGCAGGTGATTTATTTACCTTAGACAGCGGCACACCGCACCACGAACGATGCGGTCCAGAAGGCGCCGAAATTTTAGCCGCGCGTCGGATGCCGTAAGAAACGCCTGAATAATCTAACGGCGCGAGCGCTCTGATTTACTCAAATATTCCGTGCAGATACCAATCCTTATCGCCTGAAAGTTCGCGGTAGATCCATAACCGCGCACCGCAAGGATTGCTGGCAACGAAATAGTCTCTCCCAACGGGTTTACCATCCCACCAGCCCGTTTCAATCCGCTCTCGTTCTTCGACAAAACGTAGCGGACCATTAATATCTAGATGCCCTTTTTCTTTGCGCAAGCGTATTGGATGGCGCATTAGCCACAACGGTCTCGCCGGAACCTTAGCGAGTGATCCAGTGGTATGGGTTGACGTATTAGTGCTGGACGGGATGTCTGACCATCGCCAAGCACATTCTGGCCGATGGTCGGCAACTCGTTGCAAACCCTTCACGGCTTGTTCGCCTAAACGTGCACGTAATCGGTCCAAAAAGCTGGGCCAATCTTCATCTCCTCCTACTGGCTGCTGCTTGAATAAATCTCTTTCGGCGACGACCTGTTCAGGGCTTACGTCGTCCACGTACAAAGCCATGCCTTTGACTTTGCCCTCAAGTTGAATGCGGCTCAATCGTTCGCGTAACAATAAAGCAAAATGTTCATAATCCCGACTTGGCTGAGCTAGCTCTAATTGAAAGTGACTCGAGTGACCCGCCGTATAATTTAACGACCACCTCAAGCGCCTCGTTACAGCGGAACAACTACGCAGATAGCCGATTAATTCGTGTAATAAGCGTCCGCCGGCAATACCTAAAGATTGCGCATTGCTCGTTTCCCAGGGTATTTCGATCCGACTTTGAAACAGTTTTGGCAATGCGAATCGCTGTCTCGGATCTGGCGATTGACCCAGTAATTGTGAAAAATTCTCGATCAACTTTGGTGCGGTACGTCTTCCTAATCCACCGCGCGGTAACCGCAAGCAATCTTCGATCAAACGAGCACCAATGCTCTTTAGGACGGCTAATTGTTTTGGTTCTAGACGCAAAGCCTCTAGTGGTAGTGGACCGAGCGCCTTCGATAATTCTTGTTCTGAAAGAATCACGCATTGTCGTTCAGCGCGGGCCAGCACCGTAGCCGCTGCAGGTGTTGGAGCAACCGCAATAACAGCCTTATGGCCCAAATCACGTAGCCCTCGACGCACTTGAGCCAATAACCCTTCAATACCACCAAAGAGCTTTAGACTGCTTTTTATTTCTAGTAATAGGCCGTCTGGAGGCGTTGCACTAATGATCGGTGTAAATTGATAAGCCCATGCGCATAGCCGCTCGAGTGTGAGGCTTTCGGCCCGTTCATTACGTGATAAAACGGTTAGATTGCCGAGAATTTTCGCCGCGCTAAGCGACATGCCCAGACGGACTCCAAGACTCGCAGCATGACTATTCGCTTGTACAATCTTCGATCGAGTCCCCTGCCCTTCGACTAATACACAAGCCTCTTTGTTTGGGTTGCCACAAGTCAGTATGTCCAGCGCAAATTGCGGTAGATGAATATGTAGCCAGAGTTGATTGCTCTCCTCGCGACCCTTGTTACGTAAGTCCCGTGCTAACGGCTTGTAAGTATCGAGTGCGTACAGTGAGTGCTGCGTTTGGGTTACTTTTAGCTGTGTATTTAACATTATTTTTTCACCTTAGCCGCTCAAGCTGTCATAGCGCGAGTTGGCAGTTACGGTTACGGACACCGCCTTGGGATTTAAGAATACGTACACTCGTGCTGTCTGCATTAGCCGTCAGTGATAAGCGCAATACAGCAGGCGAGGGTTGGATGGCTAACGATTCTGCTCGAAACATCACACCGCAAGTTTGCCCTTGCTCACAAGCTAATTGTAGGCGACGCAAACGGTCATATTGGGTAGTGCCTATCCAGGCCATCGCAATACCACAATCCACAAAACGCAGAGCTTGCTCAAAAACCCACAACACATAATCAAGATCTGCTTGTTCACTGGTATCTGGCTCGACAATCAACAGCCTTTCCAACACAACTCCTGCTGCCTGTAAGGCTGGCGCATAAGGAACGTAAGGAGGACAAACCCATATAGCCCACTGCGTTTGGGTCATCTGTGCTATCGCAGGTAGCACAAGACGCAACGCGCCGATTCCTTCTTGGGCCGTAAGAATCTCGATTAATGACGCCTGGGGCCAGCCATTATTAGGCAGGAGGCTATCGAGTACCGGAAAATTTGTGGGGATCCCCGCAAGCAAAGAGGCCTCACCTGCGCGCCAGATCTTTTCATGCCGCAATAGCTCCTCTAACGATTCATGGGATTTATTTTCTACTTGGGACATTTTTGTTTATGTTCTTTAAATCAATCTGACCGTACTCGTTAAAAAATGCTTATAGCGAAGCTAAAATAACAAGCTCCTTAAACTTCTTTGCTAAATCTCCCTACCATCAGGTTATTTCGTTTGAGTTCTTAAGACTCCGACACCCAGACCTTCGATGGTTAGCGACTGATGACGCAGATCGATCTCAAGTGGTTCGAATTCCGAGTTCTCCGGCAATAGCCATGCGCGACTACCTTGTCGCTTTAGTCGTTTCACCGTGACTTCATCGTCCAATCTTGCAACAACGATTTGCCCATTGCGGGCCTCAGGTGTGGCGTGCACGGCCAGTAGATCACCGTCCATGATGCCGATGTCACGCATGCTTAATCCCCTAACCCTCAGGAGATAATCCGCGCGCGGTTTAAATAAATCGGGATCGACTTGGTGTCGAGCTTCTATATGCTCGGTGGCGAGAATAGGGGATCCCGCTGCAACTTGACCTACAACCGGCAGCGTTAAACTCTCGGTATAGGCTTCGGCAAGTCGGATCCCGCGCGAAGCACCTGGGAGAAGTTCTATGGCACCTTTGCGCGCCAAAGCTCGCAGATGATCTTCAGCTGCATTGGCCGAGCGAAACCCTAGTGTTTGAGCGATTTCCGCACGCGTCGGGGGTAGGCCACTCTCGACAATATGGTCCCGGATCAGTTCAAGAACTTGAACTTGACGTGCTGTGAGCTTGATAGACATGATGTAATCTGCTGTATCTATATACAGCTGTTATTATATACAGCTATCTTCGTTTGGCAATCGATCCTTAACGATCAGCGATCCACGCTTCGGCCACGGAATGCCGAGCCTCTAAGCCCCTGTGCGTTTGCGGCCTCCTGTCGGCGAATTCTCAAAACCCAACACCAGCAGTGAAATCGTCTCATTGCCGGACGCAATTGCATTCGAGCGTTCTAGGGGAAATCGGACCGGCAGAGCATTACTGCCCCGTGATCCGTGATTAGAAAAATTAGCGTCGCGGCAATCAGCCACATGAGATTCTTGGAAAAGTTCCATGACCCGCGAGCGGTTGTAACTCCGTCTGCAAACGCGCCCGCTGATTGGCCGAACACATCCGATAGCTCAGGCTGACAAGCGCACAGAGAGAGGAAAATCGATCGTCTAGTTAGCCGCTCTAGCGAGCGCTTTGCTCGTCTTTTGCAGGCGATCGATCAGCACTTCTTGAAACACTCGACTAAGACGTAGTTGGCATGGCAGGGATGCCCATTCCTTAAAATCGCGATCGATTTTCAGCGCGATCGTATCGCGATTGGCAGATACTGCTGCAGTTCGACCCGACCCGGACAAATACTCCATCTCGCCGAAACACTCACCCTTGTCCATTTCGCTAATACGTACGCCATTCATTCGCACCGAAACTGAGCCGTCCACGATCACGAAAAAAGCTCGCTCTTTTTCTTCTTCCATGAAAATCGTGCTGCCCGCGACGAATCGAACCCATCGCGCAACCTTCAATATTTCTTTCAACTCCGCAGCTGAAAAATTTTTGAAAAATACTAAGTCCGTCATTCGTTCTAATTTTTGTTCGTCCGTCAAAACCAATGCTTCGTGCTCCAGCACTTCAAGCACGGCCTCGAGATCCGTTACTAATTCCCCGCCAGTTTTGTAACGTTTCGTAAGCTGCTTCTGCAGCATCTTACTCACGACTTGCCACAGCTGTGGTGGAATATCTTCGCGCAATTCCGTGAGTGACTGCGGATCTTCCTGACAAACCTTCTGAATTAGACCGGTGAGACCTTTCGCTGCAAATGCCGGGACTCCGACCAGCATTTCGTAGAAAACCGACCCAAGGGAGAAGATATCAGATTGAGAAGTAATATCCGAATCCTGTGCCTGCTCAGGAGACATATAAAGCGGCGAACCAAACCACCCGACAATTTGCGTTTGGTCAACGCCAAGGCGTTTTGCAATGCCGAAATCACCCAGTTTTGCGACGCCGTCTTTCGTCAGCATAATATTCGCAGGCTTAATATCGCGATGAAGTACACCTTGCGTGTGTGCGTAATCCAGCGCCGCCGCGGCTTGGCGAATGAGTTCCACGACGGTCGGAATCGGCAAAAGGTGCTCGGGTTTACAATAGCTACGTAGCGTATCGCCCCCGTCGATGTATTCCATCACCATATAAGGTTGCCCGGCCTCTTCGCCGGCCTCATAGACCTTGAGTACGTTTTGATGATCTAGGCGACCGGCAGAGCGCGCTTCGTTGACAAACATTCGCTTTGCCATGCTCGCGGCTTCGTCATCGGAATCGGTATTCGTTGCCAACTTGATCGCTACGGCCCGATCCACGTAGGCATCGTGGCCGCGGTATACGATCCCCATCGAGCCTTTGCCCAGAATGCCAATTACATTGTACTTACCAATTTTTGCGGGGAGATCTGCCATCTACACTTCGATCCGATGAGTTGCCGATTTATCGTAGACAAAGTCGACGCCAATCTCCCGCAAAACATCCACAACACTGGTGCTTGGATCTTGTTTGCCAATCGTCTTCTTCCCCATAAAATGAACCAACTCATTAATTGATTTAGCCATCGCAAAATCCTTTGGATTTTGTGCGGCATCTTTGATAAAACCAGAATCTATTGTCACAAAATCTACCGACAAGTCTTTCACATAATCGTAATTACCTTGCCCACTACCGAATTCATCAAGAATAAATCGGCAACCAAACTCTTTGAGTGTTCGAACAAGCTCCGCTGTCTCGGCAACGTTCGCGATCGCATCGCGGTCCGTTATTTCAAAAAAGATTCTTCCCGGCGGCACGGCCGTCTCCATCAACTCCGTGATGATTAAATTGGCTAAATCGTCCCTTCTGACCGATGCATGTGAAAGTGGAATGATCACCGCAGAATAATTATCAACCTCCTCAGAGTTCGCAGCCATCCAGCGAAATGATTTCTTCAACCGCCACTGGTCCACTTCAAATGCGCGTTCTGAATTCACTAGCGCTTGCTCAAAAAACTCAGGCGGTACGAGTTTGCCGTTTCTGTCTTCTGCTGTGACGAGCGTGTGTAACGCGGGCGGCTCGTTGTCTTTAGTTAACGACCTTACTGACTGGTGAAGCAACACAAGTCGATCACGATCAAAGGCCTTACCGATATACGTCACCATTTTCTCGAGCTGCTCGCGATATTTATTTTCGCTTCCGGCAACGTAGATCGGCTTTTCATTAGCTGATTTTGCGGTAGCGCACGCATCAGAAACTATGGTTACGAGCTGCTCGGCGTTTGTCAGGCCGTCTTCGATTGCAGTAATTCCGGCATAGGCAACTGGCACCAGTAATTCGTCGTTGACGGTAATGGCCTCTTGTGCAAAAAGCTTGAAACATTCTCGCATTTTTTTGTATGCGTTTTGCAATCCGCCTTTATGCCAAAAAACGCCGATCTCGCTGCCACTTAGACGGCCGAAAATCGCTTTCCGGCGACCGATCTCGTCGCAAAGGATTTCAGCGACAGAGCTTATCAAGGCATCTCCAGCTTCTGCCCCATGTTGGTCGTTAATCGTTTTTAGGTTGTCGATTACGATATGGCACAACACCGGATTCGAAGAGGTGACCGCCTCTTCCGGCAAGTTCCGCTCGATCGATTGCACAAAAGATTTCCGATTCATAAAATCCGTGAGCTTATCGTGCGTTGCGTGCGATTCGACTTCTCCATGCATGCGGTTCACAACGCCGAATAACGCGCGATCCACCGCACTAACATCTTCCCCGAGTAACTGTTTGAGCGTGCCGCGCCGCAGATACATTGCGACTTGTTGTAACGTCAACGTGGAGGATTTGTCGCCTTTATCATCGACGAAAACAAAGGGGTTGAACTCTGGCCCGACCCACGCCAACGTCACCAAGTACGGCTTGTTGGTGTTCGCGTTCATGATCAAACGCTCGTTGACCTCAAGCAGCCGGCCGCGGTCGAGCCAACGGTTCCATTCTTCTGGTAGGTTTTGCTGGTTTAAGCCGCCGCCCGTTGATTCCAGATTCTTAGCTCGTCGAGCGCTAAGTACTTTGCCTTGTTCTTCGCTCGCCTGGGCAACGGCCGCAACGTTTTCGTCAAACGCGCTGCGCTGTTCGCGTAGAATCTGATCAAATTCGGAGACAATCGGTCGCAACACCTCCGGATCGTGCGCGAACTCGCTGTTGATCCGATCAATGAGCTGCGACACCCGAGCGTTTCTAGCGCCGCCGACATCCGTCTTACTGTCGCGCAGCATGGAAACACGGTTTAGGAGCTGGCGAACAGGATGATCCGTTGCTTCAAAAAATGCTGGATCCATCAATGCCGTTTTATGCACTGGTGCCTGCAGTTTTTTCAATTGCGATTTCGCCGTGTCAGTTAGAAGTGCATCCTCGATTAGCACATCAAATAAATTAGCGATCACTTCGATGGCGTCACTGTCAGTCTCGCCGATCGACCCTGCGACGCCCCCTGCCGCCCCGATCGCCTCGACAATTCGTTCTTTTATGCCCTGTACGTCTAGCATCTTCGGATCGGTCGTATTCACCATCGAACGCTGCAGATTAGTTAATCCTTCGATTAACTGTGCAGGCGCGTAGGCTGGCGCCGATGCTTCAAGTGTGATCGCCTCGTTGGGGAATTCTGAATGCAAATTTCGCCGCAACGCCATTTGCGTTTGGGCCGCCGAGTACGCCTGCTGAAGCGACGGCGGAACATGAATCGCGGGACCAACGCCGAATCCACCGAACGTCGCTTCTAGCCCGCCGAGTGAGACACCTTGTAGGCCTGGAGCTCCCGCGCTTACTTGCCCTGGATAGGGGGTTCCCGCCTGAACCATTCCACCGGGCTGCGGGGCGCCGGGTTGCACCATTCCGGGCTGAACCATTTCTCGTTGAACGCTACCAGCTTGGACACCCGTCGGTTGCCCATAGCCAGCTTGCCCACCATGCCCAAAGGGTTGCGGTGGAACGCCCGGCGGAGCGTTTGCGGGCTGTAATTGGGGATAGGCCGACGCACCCGGATCAATAGCGTTAAATTCACCCCCGTGGTGCGGCCCGCCAGCGTAGCTCGGATCGTAATTAGGCGAAGGATAGTTTCCACCAACGGGCATTTGCGGCGGCGGGGCAGCCTGGACCGACGGATATCCTGCGTACGTGCCTGCTGAACGTTGTCCGGCCTCAGGCGCAAGTGGCTCGCCACCAGCCGGATATATCGGAGTCTCGTCGGAATTTGGTCGTAGTGGTTCCGAGCCTGGCGGCCGTTTAAACGCGGATTTCTCCTTCTCCACGATCGGCAAGATGTCGTAATCGACCAATAGCTCGTTGACCTCTTTATACAAGGCGGCAAGACTCAGCTCGAGAACTTTACGCAAACATCGGTAAACCACATTTATCGCAATGCGATCCGACCGCAGGCTCTTTAGTTCTTCTGCGAACACGCCACCCACGACGGCCGGTCCGAGCGGGTTCGATCTTTCATCCACGGGTCGATTCGCGAGTTCCGAAAATCGTCGTTCGATTTCGTACAAGGGCTTTTTAAAACGCGGCTCGAGGTCTGAAACGAGCTGCGACAGGGTTAGGAATTCTTCAAATACGTCTTTATCAATTAACGATAATTCAGATAGTTTCGGCGCCTCTGCATTGTGATCAACGAGCGATAAGGGACTATTGAGTATAGAAACTCCTTTACGCAACAAGGCCGGCACTTCAGTCGAAATGCTCTCTGCTCGGCCTTGAATTTCGTGTTGTCCATCCAAATAACGTCCTTCGTCGACGTTATTGCCCGCGTCCCTGGCGGCAATAAACAAGGCTTTATCCACGGCCAAGAGGAAATCTGCGCACATCCTTTCTGCCGCAGTTTTCACCAATTCGTCGAGTGGCATCGCCACGCCGGGAAATTTAACCGAGAAGCTGCTTTGGCTGGCGGCCAAGTCTTCGGGAGTTTGGGCAGCCAGCTGTGGATTTAGGCTATGCGCAAGGCCTTGGAGTAACGCGATGATTTTCGGATCCGCGTTTTCGAACCCACAGCCAAAACCACTGCCTATAATTCGAAAAATGGTTAACGAAAGCTGATGATTATGCTCAGTGCCTTCGACTATTAGTCCGAAATACAGCGTCGCGTTGGTTTGCGCCTTTACTAGGCGAAGCTGTTCTTGTGATATGGCGACGAATATACCGGCGACACAAAAATCGCGAACCGTACAGGGAATGGGTGGGCGCCCGTCGATCGCAACCAGCGCGTCCAATTTGATGGGCAAACGCACGTAACGTCGCCGTTCCGCGCCGCCTCCGATTCCACCATCATTCGCGTTAGTGCTCATTGCCTCAACGATATCTCTTTGTGTAGTCCAACCTCAGGTACAAGTCCCCGACCGCGCACGTTCAGAATTTTCGATTTCCAAATGTCCGACTGCGAGATTCCAGCGCCGAGGTCGTCGTCTCCATTGGCCTGTAACCCCCGGCACGATTGTAACATCTTAATCTCAATAACTACGTTCTAGTTTAGCGTATTCTGTTTAAGGTCAACTAGTTAAGTAATGCAACAAATCCTATAACGAGGTAACATCGCGGCCGACCGGAGACCACGACTTACGAGGAATTTGAAACGGATTGGAACCTCGCGAGATCGATAACCGGCACCTCGAACATTGACGCGGCAAGACCCGCCGGATGAACTTTGAATTCTCCGAACGTCGGCCACACACTGAAACCCTGATTCTAAGAATTGCGCTCCATAATGGATAAAAAAACGTCCCCTGCCCCAGCGAATTTTATTCGCTCTATCGTTGAATCCGATTTACAGAAAAATCGCTTTGATCGGCAACTGGCAACTAGATTTCCCCCGGAGCCCAATGGACACCTACACATTGGGCATGCCAAGTCGATTTGCTTGAATTTCGGGACGGCGTTGGACTTTCATGGCAACTGTAATCTGCGCTTTGACGATACTAACCCGGACAAAGAGAGCGAAGAATTTGAGGGCGCTATCGAACAAGACGTCCGTTGGCTTGGATTTGATTGGGGAGCAAAGATTTATCACGCTTCTGATTATTTTCAGCAGTTATACGACTACGCCGTCATTCTAATTGAATCCAACAAAGCCTATGTCGACAGCCTATCGGCGTCTGAGATGCGCGAGTTTCGCGGCACGCTTACCGAAGTTGGCCGACCCAGCCCCTATCGAGACCGGGCAATCCACAAAAATCTCGAGTTATTTCGCGCCATGGCTGCCGGCGAATTCAATGAAGGCGAACATGTCTTACGCGCAAAAATAGATATGGCTTCGCCTAACATCAATATGCGCGACCCAGTGCTATACCGGATCAGAAATGCTGTCCATCATCGAACCGGCACTAAGTGGAAAATCTACCCCATGTACGATTACACGCATTGTGTGTCTGACGCGCTCGAGGGCATAACGCATTCGCTATGTACATTAGAGTTTGAGGATCACCGACCGTTATACGATTGGGTACTAAATGAGCTGCCAGTTCCGTGCCATCCCCAGCAAATTGAATTCGCGCGCCTCGAGCTGGATTACACGATTACGAGCAAGCGTCGGCTCAGTACCCTGGTCGAAAATGGCCACGTTAGCGGGTGGGACGATCCGCGCTTACCTACGTTAAAAGGGCTTCGCCGGCGAGGTTATACACCCGAGGCGATTCGAGAGTTTTGCGAACGGGTCGGAGTGACCAAGAAGCAGACTTTGATTGACGTAGCGGTCCTCGAAAACTGCGTTCGCGAGCACCTAGACAATTCGGCTGCCCGCGCTATGGCTGTCATTCGACCGCTGAAAGTCATCATTGAAAATTACCCCGACAATTTAGACGACGAACTTGATGCGGCGAATCATCCAAAAGATGAGTCTTTCGGGCGTCGCGTCGTTGCGTTTTCTCGGGAAATTTTTATCGAACGCGACGATTTCATGGAAGAACCGACTAAAGGATTCTTTCGCCTCGCTCCAGGGCGTGAAGTCCGCCTGCGTTATGCCTATTTGGTGACCTGTACAAGAGTCGAACATGACCCTGATACGGGTGAGGTTGCAGCTGTTTATTGCACCTACGATCCTGGTTCTCGAGGCGGAAATGCGCCCGACGGGCGTAAGGTGAAGGGAACGATACATTGGGTATCTGCCGTGCATGGAAGGCGCGCTGAAGTTCGCTTATATGACCGGCTATTTAATGTCCCGAACCCTGCGAGCGAGGACGATTTTCTAAGTCACTTGAATCCCGATTCGGTAGAGATTATTACCAACGCGATGGTTGAGCCAGGACTTGCTAGCGTACTGCCTGAAACCCGACATCAATTCGAAAGGCTCGGGTATTTTTGCGCTGACTCAATTGACTACCGCCCGTCCGCCCCCGTATTCAACCGTATTGTCACGTTACGCGACACATGGGCTAAAACGAATCCCAGGTAATCGAATTAAGAGAGCTCTCGACCCAATTGACGCGTCATACGTTGTGCGGTCTCCTTCCCACAGTAATAGCGCGCGATGCGCTCGCCCTTCTTGTAGCCAAGCGATTCGTAAAATCGGATAGCCGTTAAATTACTAGCGCGCACCTCAAGCGACACGTTGAGTATGCCCGCCACCACGCAAGATTCCTCTAACCATTCAAGTAATTCACAACCGATACGCCTTCGTCGAAACGGCGGTTCAACAGCCAGCAAATTTAAGTGCGCGTGCTCATCATCGAAATGCATTACAGCGAAGCCGATTAACTTTTTTCCGACCACTGCGACGATAGCAATGGTGTCGGGCGAACGGATAACTTGGGCGATTCTCTTCGGCGTCCAACACCACCAAGGCAGACCATCCTCGATTAAACGTTTGGACATGTCTGCCATGCGTTCCCCATGGCTAGGTTTTGCCAGACGAATCTCAACGGTTTCTGAATGGTACTTTTCGGACATCGTGGCGATATACTACCTTCGCCATCAAGATAATCCAGCGACGACGTTACGCATTGCGGATCTTGCTGATCTCAACGATTAACGCACTGTGGAACCCGTGCCGAACGGGTAATTGTGAAATGCCTTAAAAGACGCCGTATTGAACAGCAGGCCAGTAAGTACTGCAGAATCCGCGAGCTTGTTCAGATAGTGAGAGTCTCATCACGCGAGACCGAACGAGGCGGTGCGGTTACCGCACGATGTTCAGAATGTTGAACCACCGCGGTCGATTCGGATAAACTGCTCTTGCTGTCTGCTAAGATCGGCTCATGCCCCGGTAGCTCAGTGGATAGAGCGATCGCCTCCTAAGCGATAGGTCGCAGGTTCGATTCCTGCTCGGGGCGCCATCGGCTTTCGGCCTTCTCAAGCCCAATGCAATCAATGCTTGTAACTAATTCGATAAATCACGCCAGCGTAGTCGTCCGAAACGAGTATGCTGCCGTCCGATGACTCGACCATAGCGACTGGCCGTCCCCAATGGGCTTCACCAAGCAGCCAGCCGGTCATAAATGGCTCATATCGCACAATATTACCTTCATGATCGAATTGCGCCCGCATAATCCGATAGCCACTTTTTCGCGAGCGATTCCAAGAACCGTGCTCTGCGATGAATAAATTGCCCTGGTATTGTTTAGGAAACTGACGGCCGACGTAGAACAGCGGTCCGAGTGGCGCGACATGTGCTCCAAGTGCAAAGGTCGGTTTTATAAAGTCACTCAGCGATGCGTCCTGGCCAAATTTTGGGTCGCGCACCGTGCCGCCGTGCACGAAAGGGAATCCAAAATGTTGGCCGATTTCGGTGATTCGGTTGATCTCTCCGGGGGGCATATCGTCTCCCATCATGTCGCGCCCATTGTCAGTGAACCACAATTCCTCAGTATTTGGATGCCACGCGAATCCAACGGTGTTCCGTACGCCACGCGCTACAACTTCGGTGGTTCCGTCACTAATATCCAGCCGCTGAATTGTTCCATACGGATCGTCGACGGAACATACGTTACACGGCGCGCCAACCGCGAAATAAAGTTTTCCGTCACTTCCGAAGTCAATGAATTTCCAACCATGATGGCTATCATTTGGAAGCCGTTCGTAGACTATGCGAGGTTCGTGTGGCGCCTCGAGATTACGCTCGATATCGTCGAATGCGATAATTCGATTAACTTCTGCAACGTAGAGCGTACCGCGTCGATACACGACACCGCTAGGCATATACAAGTCTCGCGCGATAACGACAACGCGATCCGCGTGATGATCCTCGTCGGAATCGAGAACGGCGTAAACGTTCCCCGCACTGCGCGAGCCGACAAATAGCGTACCTCGCTCCCCGTTGGCCATTTGCCGCGCGTTTGGGACGCCACTCGCGAAAATAGCGACTGAGAACCCAGTCGGAAGTTTGAGGTGTTCCAACATTAACTCAGATGCGCCGCTCGGCGCCGCCAGCAGTGCGCAAATCGCTAATGAGAATAAATATTTCATGAGGCCGTGCCATTAAGGTCCTATACACAGGCTCCCAGTGCACAGGGTTATCTAACTTTCTTTAGATACCTTCTCAGTAGTAATTGAAAGTCGTTGGATGAGCGTGCGCAGAAATACTTTCAAGAAGCGCACTTGGCAATTTAATGAAACTTGGCTAATGACCGTTGAATTCACTTTTATAATCGATGTGTTGCCGTGAGCAACTATGGTCGCTGTTCGCGTCGTTTTCGCCAAGTACCCCATCTCGCCAAAACAGTCTCCGGCGAGCAAAATCCGAAGATCCTTGCCAGCCTTGCGTACAGACACCCGGCCATGGACGATAATATAAAAGGAATCGTCCAAGTCTCCTTCGACGATGATTTCGTTTCCGTGTCGATAATCCTGCCACTTCCCGGCGCGAACAATTTCCCAAACTTCGGCGTCCGGAAAACCTTCGAAAAAATCGAGTTTCTTGACTGCTGCGAACTGCTCTTGTTCAGTAATGTTTTCTTCGGGACGAAGAAGCAGAGAATCAAACGCGCGGCTGAGATCTGATGCTAATTCCAAACCCATCTGATAGCGCTCTTCACGTACCTTCGACATGGCCTTTTTTACGATGACCGCAAGGTCGTCGCCAAGATCACTACGAAACTCAGATACTGCGGGTGGCTCTTCGTGCAGGATTTTTTGCACTAGGCGCGAGAAGTTGTCTGCGGCAAACGGATGTTTCCCGGTTAGCAGTTCATACATAACGATGCCAAGCGAGAACAAATCAGTTTGATTGGTAATGAAATCCTCATTGACCTGTTCCGGCGACATGTACCGGGGCGATCCGACCAACCCCATCGGCATCGTTGCGGTCGAGTCCATCTTTGTAATGTGCGCAATACTGAAGTCGCCGATCTTCACGTCCATATCTTCGGTGACTAGGATATTCGTTGGTTTTATATCGCGATGGATTACGCCTTGTTTGTGCGCGTAATCGAGTGCCTTGGCACATTTAAATACGATTTCGACTACTTTCTCAATTGGCAGAAGTAAATCCGCTTTCGTATAGGGCTTCAACGTCTTGCCGCCCTTAATATATTCCATGACGATGTAGCACGCGTCTTCGTCTACGCCCGCGTCGTAAATTCCAATGATATTTGGATGCGTAAGACGGCCAGCTGTATGGGCCTCGTTGAAGAACATTTTGCGGTAACGATCACCAGACTCTTCGTCACTCAGTTGCTCGGCGTGAGCGACCTTGATCGCAACCGGACGGTCGATGTAGGGATCGTGGCCGAGGTACACGGTGCCCATACTGCCACGATCAATTTCTTCGACGACTTGATATTTTCCTAGGCTTTTAGGGCTCACATCACTCATCATTTAAATCGCTAAGGTTGACCGTCTGGGCGTTACTCGGAGGTGAAATTGCTTGCTGGTCAGACGGTTAATCGCGCTGACCATGCGATCCATACTAATTGAAAAACTTTCCACCGCCTAGCCGTTTATGGGCGGAACTTTACGTAGATAGCTAATTGTTAACGTCCATGCGTACCCAGATTTTTAGTGCTCAGCACAAGATTGTGGCGGGGGATTTGCGCGTGCTGACACGGTTCTGTGAACCTCCAAATTAGACGCGCCTCAAGGCGCCGAGACTACCGCTCACGACACCCCGTGGGCGCGCCCGCTAACTAGGCTATGTAAGAGAACTAGATTCACAGGTGAAATTTCATCCAAACTCGCCATACGACGATGAAATCAATAACGCCTCACCACAGGTAGTGAGCAGACATGCACGCCCATACTAGAAAATAGATGGAGGCGGGGGTCGGAACGCATGCGCACTGCGAGTTCTTTTAACCGCTACATAAACGCAGTTCGGTGGGCGCGGTCGAATTCGTCTTGTTCCTACATCATCTGTATTCGAACTCTGATCGCCCGGACGCACTAGTCGCGAATTGTCGTGTTCAAGCTGTAGCATTGAAGCCCGGTTCCGATCTGACGGACGGGGAAACCACAACACGGCATCCCGCCACCATCGTTCTAGGTGCTCATCGCCACTGTGAGAGAAACCCTCCCTAATCCATCGCACTCGCCCGTTACCCTCGTCGTGGCCAAGCTTTGTGCCACGCGACCTTTAACGAACCTGAGACGATTATCGAAGGAATCGGCTGAAGGATCGAGTCGTTCGCTCAATAGGGTTCGAGCGCGGCAAAACAGTTGCTGGTTCCGATCCTTTCCCAACTTGAAACCGGTTAGCTAGCTCGACGCGGCGCGCGCCGGTCTACGCTGGACGAGCGTGATGCGAAAATCAGCGGCTGGTAGTCGCCATAACCCACGTCACGACAAACCCCTTATTGGCGCTTAGCGCGGGCTTCCACCACCATTTCCGTGGTTTTTCGCAAGCGGTCGATCAGCACACGTAAAAATACTTTATAAAACCTTAGCTGACACTCGGACGTCACTTGCTCGATCAGGGTTGAGTTGACCTTCATCAACGAGGCCGGCGCGGTCGCCGTGACCGTTGCTGTTCGTTGCGTCTTACTGAGGTATCCCATTTCGCCAAAGCAGTCGCCTTCAGCGAGTTCTTGTAATACTTCACCGCCTTTGGAAACTCGAACGCCGCCGGCCGTGATAATGAAAAACGAATCATCGACATCCCCTTCCGAGACGATAATTTCGCCAAGGTCGGCTTTCTGCCAGATGCTGGCGCGGATTATTTCCCATATTTCGGAGTCAGGGAAACCGCGGAAAAAAGCCAGTTCACGAACATAATCAAACTTAGTTTGGAACGATATGTTGGTCTGTGGGCGATCCAAGTGCGAAAATAAGGCACTTAACTCTGACGCGAAATCCAGGCCGGATCGATATCGCCGTTCTGGCGTTTTCTCCAACGCCTTGAACACCACTTTTTGCAGAACATCCGGCGTCGAACTCTGAAAGTTCTTCATTGGAAACGGCGGTTCGTTGATCACTTTATGGATCAAGCTCGAAAAGCTCTCACCTCCAAACGGATGGTTTCCAGTAAACAACTCGTACGCCACTATGCCCAGAGAGAACAGGTCTGTTTGATTAGTGATCGTATCTTCTTGTACTTGTTCTGGTGACATGTAGCGCGGGGATCCGACGAAACCCATTGGCATCGTTTGGGTCATATCGGTACGCGCAATATGCGCAATGCTGAAGTCCGCAAGTTTTACGTCATTATCTTTCGTTAGCAAGATATTGGTCGGCTTAATGTCACGATGGATGACCCCTTGCTTGTGCGCGTAATCGAGTGCCTGTGCGCATCTAAATACTATCTCCGCTGCTTGGTTAACTGGCAAGAGATTTTCCGCCCGACAGTACTCTTTTAGCGTTCGTCCTTCTTCAACCAATTCCATCACGATGTAGCACTTGTCGCCGTCAACCCCAGCGTCGAAGATATCGAGAATATTTGGGTGCCGTAGCATGCCTGCCGTATGAGCTTCATTGAAAAACATTTTGCGGAATCGATCGCCTGAAGCCTTGTCGTTTAACGCATCAGCGAGAGCGACCTTCACCGCAACCGAACGGTCGATGTACGGATCGTAGGCTTGGTATACAGCACCCATACTGCCGCGACCGACCTCTTTGATTATCTCGTATTTGCCTAACTTATCCGGCATTGACGAACTCATAAATTGATCAACCTAGGTTCACCGACTTCGAAGATATTTTATATAAATTGAACAGGATATTTACGACGATTTTCACCTCGCAACGGCCGTTGTTGCTATAGTCTAGGTCGTGAGGAACAAATGCAAGTCGACACTCCGACGGAGACCGGATCAGCACTGGGGCCAGGTTGCCCGCTGCCCTTAAGAGGCGCTGGTTCAAAGTAATTAGATTGTTCCATCGCAGCGAAGAATCAATCGACATCCTAGTTAGGTCTCTTTGATCGCGCTGAAATCAAAAAATGTGTCGGCCGCTCTACGACTTATATTCGAACTAGCATATGCAACACAAATATTTGGCATCTGGGTTAATTGTGGCTGCTGCTTTCGCAGCCGGCATCCTATTTTCGATCACCCGTCAGGGTGAAGTTCCCAGCGTCGATATCCCTGGATTCCTATGGCCAAATCCGCGGCTCATTGCCCCATTTAAGCTACACGCGAGTGACGGAACCAATTTTACAGAAGCTAATTTCACTAACCGTTGGACCTTGATATTTTTCGGATTCACTAATTGTCCAGATATCTGTCCCAGCACAATGACGACCTTGAAGCAGCTAGTCGAGCAATGGGGGCCGGACATGGATGTGGAACACGATTTACAGATCGTGTTCGTGTCTGTCGACCCAGAACGAGATGACGATGCGACATTAATGAACTACGTAAGTTATTTCCACCCATCGTTTGTCGGCGTCACTGGGAATGAGGATGACTTAAACGGTTTCGCGGGCCAGTTTGGCGCCTTATTTATGAAAGTTAATAGCGCCGGCATCCCAGGATATGCGATGGACCACTCTGCCTCGATCATACTGGTTGCCCCAAGCTCGCATTTCGTCGGTGTTTTTTCGCCGCCTCATGAAGTAGCAGATATAAAAGGACGCCTGATTCGAATGATCGAGTTTCTAATGGAGGGCACGTCGTGATTCTATCCGGACTCCGCGTAGCACTACTGCTAGGCGCTTTATTTCCGTTGGCAGCCGTTTCGTGCACGAGCATCGACATCACGGATGCTTGGATAAGAGAACCCCCACCATCGAGCAACGTCGCTGCCGGATATTTCAACGCAATAAATTTTGGCTCCGAAGAGCAAATGATTACGAGCATAAAAAGTAGTTGCTGCGCGAGCGTTGCGATGCACAAAACAAGCATCGCAGATGATCGTGCCACAATGCTGCATCTGGATACCTTGACGATTGCGCCTGGTGAAAAGGTGAACTTCGCGCCAAACGGGGCGCATCTAATGTTGGTTGGTCCGCTTGTGCCGCTCCGATCGTCCGAGCGCGTGGAGATAAGTTTCAATTGCCGCGACGGCACATCGAGCGAAATCGACTTCAAAGTGCAACGCGACCACTAAACGAACTGCGGCAATAACCCTACAATGGATCTAATTGATCGGATACTAACGATCCCGCAATTTATTGCCCCCCAGCGCGCGCTTTCTCGCCTTGTATGGAAAATTACTCGCTTGCGCAATGAGAAATTTAAGCGCTTGATGATCCGCGCTTTCTTGTCGCGCTACGATGTTGATTTAAGCGAAGCAATCACTGCCGACGTCGATAATTACGAGTCGTTTAATGATTTTTTTACGCGCAAATTATTGCCCAGCAGCCGACCGATATCACCCATCGCTGACGCAATCGTGTGCCCGGCCGACGGCACAATAAGCCAGCTCGGCGAGATCAACGGTGAGAACCTGTTTCAGGCTAAGGGGCGTTACTATTCCCTTTCTGCGCTACTAGCGGGCGACGCAAATCTCGTCGGAAAATTCACAGGAGGAGCTTTTGCAACAATTTATCTTGCGCCACATAATTACCACCGCGTTCATTGCCCAGTCACGGGCACCGTCAAGACGGTCCGCTACGTCCCTGGCAGGCTGTTCTCCGTCAATAATCGAACTGCCCGATGCGTAGAAAATCTATTTGCTCGAAACGAACGAGTGATTGTTGAATTAGAATCTGATGCCGGAACAATCGCCGTAATTTTTGTGGGCGCAATGTTGGTCTCTTCGATTGATCTAAACTGCGCCGATCTTAGTGGTGCTGCGGAGACCGCGGTAATAAATCCGCAGCCCATTTCTGTCGCTTGTCGGGAAGACGACCCGGTGTTTGAGCGCGGCGCAGAACTAGGTCGTTTTAATATGGGGTCTACAATTATTTTGCTCGCACAGCCGGGTAAGGTCTCTTGGGATCCCAGTTTGAACCATGCGGATATAGTACGAGTCGGCGAATCATTAGGATCTATCGCCGCGCCCAGTTGATTATTAGCGACCTAGAGCCACGGTAAGAATTAGGCCCCCGTAAAAGCCTGAATACCGGTTTGCGAACGTCCCAATATCAATGCGTGGACGTCGTGCGTACCTTCGTAAGTATTCACGGATTCAAGGTTCAGCATATGGCGGATAACATGGAATTCGTCAGAGATTCCGTTGCCGCCGTGCATATCGCGCGCCATGCGAGCAATCTCCAGCGCTTTTCCCGCATTGTTGCGTTTTACCAGTGAGATCATTTCACTGGCTCCCTCGCCACGTTCTATTAATCGACCCACTCGTAGGGAGGCGTTTAAGCCAAGCGCGATTTCCGTCTGCATATCGGCTAGCTTTTTTTGGATAAGTTGATTCGCGGCCAACGGGCGACCAAATTGAGATCGCTCGACAGTGTAGTTGCGCGCAGCGTGCCAACACGCTTCTGCTGCCCCCATCGCGCCCCATGAAATACCAAATCGTGCACTGTTGAGGCAACCGAAGGGGCCGCTCAAGCCCCGCGCGTTCGGTAACTTATTTTCCTCTGGCACAAATACGCCATCCATCACGATCTCTCCAGTGGTGGACGCGCGCATCGAGAACTTACCCTCGATTTTCGGCGTCGAAAGCCCGGCCATGCCGCGCTCAAGAATGAATCCCCGAATTGCGCCGTCGTCGTCCTTCGCCCACACGACTAGAACATCAGCGATTGGCGAATTCGATATCCATATCTTATTGCCATGGAGCTCATAGCCGCCGCTGACGCACTTCGCACGAGAGTTCATTGAGCCCGCATCGGAGCCATGATCTGGTTCCGTTAAACCGAAACAACCGACCCACTCGCCACTCGCTAGTTTTGGTAAATATTTTTCTCGTTGCGCCTCATCGCCGTAGGCGTAGATGGGCTGCATCACAAGCGACGACTGAACGCTGGCGGCCGATCGATACCCCGAATCGATTCTTTCAATTTCGCGCGCGACTAATCCATAACTGACATAGCCCAAGCCGGCACACCCGTATTTCTCCGGCAAGGTGAGGCCCAGCAACCCAAGCGCACCCAGCTCTCGAAAGATCTCACGGTCGAAGGTTTCGTTCCTGAAATTCTCGACCACTCGGGGCAGTAATTTTTCCTGCGCGTATCTCTGCGCTGTTTGCTGAACGAGTTTCTCTTCATCGGTTAAATCGGAGGCTAGAAGAAACGGATCCTCCCAGTTGAATGGGTAGTCTTGATTTATCATGTTATTCGTCGGGATCAGAAATTGTTGTTTATAAATTAGATTGCTTTCGGACAGAGCCGATCTATCGAAGGTCGCGGTTTCAAAATGAAGCGAGATCACACAGCCTTGAGCCCCGGGCTCCCGTGAGTTATCTCCTTTTGACCTTTGACATACCCGTCACGAGTTTGCGGGAATTTTCGGTCCAATATTCGCGCCGCGATCACCGTACGTAGAATTTGCGCAGTGCCGCCCCCTATCGTAAACATGCGAGCGTCACGAACTATCCGCTCGAGGGGTGTATTGCGTGAATAACCCTTCGCCCCAAACAGCTGCAAAGCGTCGTTAGTCACCTTGATGGCCATCTCCGAGGCAAACAATTTTGCCTGTGCGGCGGCATTCGCATCCGGGAACGGAGAGTCGTTAATGCCACGCGAACGCGCCGCGCTATAAATCATGAGTCGTGCGGCCTCAAGTTGGGTACTCATGTCCGCAAGCATCCATTGTAATCCCTGAAATTCAGCGATTGGCCGACCAAATTGTTCGCGTTCCAGGGTGAAAATTCGCGCGCGCTCGTATGCACCGGCTGCAAGTCCTAAGGCGACGGTCGCTGCGCCAACCCGCTGCGCGTTATAAGCGTTCATTAGATCAGCAAACCCGCGCTTAAAACCCGAGGGTGGCATCAGGACACGTGACTCGTCTATTTCTAAGTCAGTGAATATAACCTCGGTCTCGGGAATACCGCGTAGACCCATGGTGGGTTCGCGTTTGCCGATCACGAGGCCTTTATCTTCGTCGCGTATCGCGATGAATCCGCCGATTCCACAATCAACTCCGGATTCGTCAAACACACGCGCGAATATCAAATGAAACCGGGAGACGCCGCCACCCGTGATCCAATGTTTCTTCCCATTAAGGATATATCGGCTACCTCGCTTATCCGCGCGAGTCGTCATTTCGCTTGCCGCACTTCCGGCATCTGGCTCGGTAATGCAGATTGCGGGTTTGTCACCATCTAGAACGAGTCGTGCTGCTAGTCCACACTGCTCTTCGGTGCCGTATTGCATGACAGCCGAGATCGCACCCATATTCGCCTCGACGCTAATTCTCCCCGTGACGCCGCAAACTTTTGCCATTTCTTCGATGACAATCGCCGCGTCAAGAAAATTTAATCCGGCGCCACCGTAAGTCTTTGGGATCGTCATTCCCATAAATCCCGCCGCGTTTAATGCTGCGACATTATCCCACGGGTACTCCTCGCTCCGATCGATTTCCGCGGACCGCGGCAGAATAACTCGAGTCGCTAAATCTCGCGCCCGCGCCTGAAGCTCTAATTGCTCGCTAGTTAATCCGTAGAACATAACATCAACGCCTTATTGAGTAGTCCGCGCGCGCAGCGACGCGCGCTCCGCCTCCTGTGGTTTGCCAAGTGCATTGAGCACTTCGGCGTACTGCGTCCAGCCGCCAAAACTCTGTGGCCGCAAAGTCAGTCTTTGCGATAGCAGTGTTTGTGCGTAACGGTATTTTTTCGCAGCTTGCGCCGCCGCGATTAATACTTGAGTGAACACGTCGCGCTGCGCGTGGCTGCCCCCGATTGCCGCCCATTGCTCACGTAGCGGCCACAATCGCTCAAACGCAAGTTCGAAATTGCCACTCTCGAACGCTATTAGGCCTTCACACATTGGAATGATAATTGGCTTTGTGATCGAGGCAGCGTAATTATTTGGTGTCTCAGAGAACGCTTGCAGCGAAGCTAAGTAGTCATTTAAAGCGTCGCTTTTACCCCTCGCAGCCAAAGCAAGGCAAGTGTGTAGGTCGGTAAACGACAGTACGTGATCACCGGTTTGCTTTTCCGCGTACTCAGCAAGGCCATCCCAGCGAGTTCCAACATTGACACCTTGCAACTCTAAGCGTTTCAGCAACGACGCACCGTTTTGCATGTCCAAGAAAAACTCGGTATTGGATGTGATGACTCTTTCGTCGTAGATCTTCAGAACAAAGTCGTAGTCACCCTTCTCTAGGGCGAACAGCGCTAGATGCCACCAATTGTGTCCTTGAAACGGGTTTCGATCCGCCCATTGTTCTGGATCTCGATTGAGTAAGGTGATGCCTTCATCAAGTCGTCCCTGCATTTCTAAGACATGAGCGACCGAATGTATCGCCCACAAATCGTCGCCATTCATGTCAATGGCGCGACGTCCGTACGGCTCTGCCTTGGCATAGTCACCGCATTCTTCGAGACCAAAACACATCATCCCTAAAACGAAACTATAGCCCGGCACGGAGACGTCCCAGGCGTCGAATACGCCGGTTACGGTGTTGCGAATGACGTAACTCCGCCCGGTCCAGAAACTGGTGTGGTGATGCATTTTAAGAGCCAGCAAATCATGCGGATGACTAACCAATATCGATTCCCAACACTCGCACGCGTGATTGATATTCCCTCTCGCAAGATCTTCAAGTGCGTCCGCGTGCAATCGCTCACGCGTCGCAGATCCGTCTAAGGCTTGGCGCGCTTGGGCAACGCTGTCCAGCATCTTAGGTCTGACCACTATCGATTCCAACATTGATAGTATGTAACCCCTAACGATGTGTGCCATCGGAAACTCCGGATCGTGTTCGAAGGCGGCCTTCAAGGTTTTCGGTGCCTTGGTCCGATAATTCCAAAGGTCGAGCAGTGATGATTCGTAGATATCTAACGCCTGTTGATTGGCACAAGTAATATCGAGTCCCCGTGAGTCAGTCAGCATTGGTTCGTTCCCGTCAGTTAAATTAGCATCAAAGGGCCGTGCTCAGTACAGTTCCCGGTCCGAGATATGTTCGAGTTTACGCAATGCGCGCTTCTGCGTCCTGCGCGCGAACATCTGGCATCTATAGCTGCGGAAAGTCCATCGCGGACTTCGGTCCGATACAGCAGAGCTCATCGCGCCGTAGTGGGATTCATCGAGCGTAGAACCTTTCGAACCTAGACTGGTCGATTAGCGATCTCAGGGCGAATTTTAAGTCGCGTAGAGATCTCTAGGGTTTCAAGTAAGGACGGTGCAGGCTGGCCGCCTGGTACTCGCGCAGAAATCGGTATTCGTATTACAGAACGCTATCCGGCAGCGTACGGGATCGTCACGATCACGCAGATCGACATTAAAGCGCCAGGCAATATCCCGAGCAGGAATATTGTCAAGCCGTTGACGCTTAGGACAAGTTTCATGTCCTCGCTGGCCTCAATCCCATTGGCATCGATTGCGTCATCGAAATACATGAGTTTCACGATCCGCAGATAGTAGTAAGCACCAATGATCGAAAAGAACACAGCGACTCCAGCCAACCAAACATAGCCAGCCGCGATTACTTCTTTCAATACGTACCATTTAGCCCAGAAGCCGGCAAACGGTGGTACCCCGGCCATGGAAAACATAATGACGAGCATAATGAATGCAAACCACGGACTACGTTTTGCGAGTCCGCTGAAATCCACGATGCGGTCGGCCTCGTGGTTCGACTTACTCAGCAAAATTATTGTTCCAAACGCGCCCATGCTCATTAACGTATAAACGATCACATAGAACATCGATGCGGCATACCCGGAATTTCTCGCCGCTAAGACACCAAGCAGCAAGAAACCCATGTGTGCAATCGTGGAGTACGCCAACATCCTCTTAATGTTGCTCTGAGCGATCGCAACAATGTTTCCGATTGACATCGACAAGACCGCTAGGATCACTAACATTCCGGCCCACTCGTGCGCCAGCCCTTGCAAGCCGTCGGCGAGCAATCGGATCGCCATCGCAAAAGCGGCTATTTTTGGTGCCGTACCGATAAACAAGGTAACGGGTGTTGATGCGCCTTGATAGACGTCAGGTAGCCACATGTGGAACGGGACCACGCCGAGTTTGAAGGCGATTCCGACGATGACGAACACGACACCAAACACAAGCAATACGCGCTCTTGGCCGACCACATCGGTTCTAGCGACCAACTCGTCCAACTGCAAGGTACCGCTCACGCCATACAACATAGAAATCCCGTAAAGCAACATCCCAGAAGCAAGTGCCCCGAGGATAAAGTACTTCATGGCAGCTTCCGCCGATTCTTGAGAATCCCGGTTCATCGCGACCATCGAGTACAGAGAAAGCGACAATAACTCCAAACCAAGATAGACGGTTAAGAGGCTATTTGCAGATATCAGTACTAACATTCCTATCGTTGCGAACAACGACAGAATGTAGAACTCCGATACTTGAACCTCTTTCTTATCGAAGTAATCGCGAGCGTAGAAAAAAGACAACAAGACCAGCACGACGGCAAAAGCCTTTAAGACCGATCCCATCGGGTCGATTTTCGCCGTCCCGAAGAACGTAACGGTCGATCCGTCTGGGAAGCACAGAGCCAGTTGCGACAATACGACTAGTAAGGTCACCACCGCTGCCCAAAACGTAACCGCGTTCGAAGATTGGCCGCGGAATACGTCCACTAACAGGACGCCGCACGCCAACATGAGCAGCGTAATTTCCGGAATAATGAACCCTAGATCCGTCATAGCATCACAACACCGTTTTGGAATGCGATAAGTGTTCGACCAGGAGATCGATACTTGCGTGCATCATGTCTAGGAGGGGAGCAGGCCATAGCCCAAGGATGAGAACGGGAATTGCCAAGGCCAATAAAATCACAGTCTCGCGCGTCGTAATATCGCTCAGCGCTTGAACTGCAGAATTTGTCACTTCGCCGAATATTACGCGCTTGTACATCCACAAGGTGTAAGCCGCGCCGAGAATTAACGTTGTCGCGGCAAAAAACGCAAACCAAAAAGACGCTTTAAACGCAGCTAATATCACTAAGAACTCACCGACGAATCCGGAGGTGCCTGGTAATCCTGCATTCGCCATCGCGAACAACATCATGAACGCGGCAAATTTCGGCATGGTGTTCACTACGCCGCCATAGTCACCTATTTGGCGGCTATGCACTCGGTCGTACATGATCCCAACACACAAAAATAGTGCGGCAGAAATAAAGCCATGAGAAATCATTTGCACCATGCCGCCTTCGATACCCATGGCGGCGTCGTTCCAGTTTCCTGTATTGGCAAATACTTGAAAGCAGATGAAAAATCCTAGGGTCACAAATCCCATATGCGAAATGGACGAGTAGGCGATAAGTTTTTTCATATCTTCCTGCGCGAGTGCCACGAACCCAATATAGACGACGGCAATCAGCGACAGTGCGATCATTAATCCATCGAGAGCCATCGCCGCATCAGGGGCAATGGGAAGACTAAATCGAATGAAGCCGTAGCCACCCATTTTTAGCATGACCGCAGCGAGCACCACTGAACCACCCGTCGGCGCTTCCACGTGGGCATCCGGCAACCACGTATGCACTGGCCACATAGGAACTTTGACGGCGAAGGCCAAGAGAAATGCGATAAAAATCCATTTCTGTTCGCTAGCCCCGAGTGCCACATTGTGCATGTCTTGGATTGCGAAGCTGTCGTTTGTCTGCTGATACAAATACAGCAGCGCGACTAGCATAAAGACTGAACCTAAGAACGTATAAAGAAAGAACTTAATCGTCGCGTATACGCGACGCGGACCGCCCCAGATGCCGATAATCAAAAACATTGGGATGAGCATCGCTTCCCAAAAAACATAAAACAACACCGCATCAAGCGAGCTGAAAACACCAATCATCAGCCCTTCTAAAATCAGAAAGGCGCCCATGTATTGGTTAGCTCTGTCCGTTATTACTTGCCAGCCGGCAAGGATGATCAGGACCGTCGTAAACGTCGTCAGCAAGAGCAGAGGCAGTGCAATTCCGTCGACGCCAACGTGGTAAAAAATATCAAACGGTGCAATCCAGCTTAAACGTTCCACGAATTGCATTGCGCCAATCGCGTTATCAAAATCTCGCCAAAGCAGTAAGGACAGCCCGAATGTGGCTATCGAAATCACTAAGGCTTCAACTTTCATTGCGTTGGCCGAACGACGGCTACCCGCAAAAACCACCCACAGGCCGCCGAGGATTGGCAACCAAATGCTAAGACTAAGAATTGGTAGATTAGAAAGCATGATGGATCTTTAGATAATTCTTGTTCGAAACTCAGCCGATGAGGCGATGGACAAATATTGCTAGCAAAGCTAGCAATCCGAGGATCATCGCAAATGCGTAATGGTACAAATATCCCGATTGGATATTACGAATCACACCTGCCCACCAGCCAATCATTTTCGCGGAACCATCGACCATGATTCCGTCGATTAAAGCGACGTCGCCGAAACGCCATAGCGTTTTACCCATGCCACGCGCACCACCGGCGAAAAACCAGTCGTTAAACTTATCTAGGCCGTACTTGTTCAGTAGTATTTGATGGACGAGTGACATTCTATCGGCTATGCGACGCGGTAGATCCGGCCGTTTGAGATATAGATACCAGGCCGTGACGACGCCACTTAATGCGAGCCAAAACGGAGCCTGACCCAATCCATGCCAGACAAACCCGAAGACACCGTGATAGTTTTCCTGCATGTGTGCGAGGACATTGTGTGCTGGATCGACAAAAATACTACTGCCGAAGAAATCGCCGAATAGCATCGGTTCTATCGCGATCGCACCGATCACGACAGAAGGTATCGCCAATGCAACGAGCGGACCCCAAACAACCGCCGGCGTCTCATGAACATGCGAACGCGTTTCCTCATCCATGCGAGGTTCGCCGTGGAACACCAGAAACACGAGCCGGAATGAATACAAAGCGGTAATGAAAACACCAACCAAGCAAGCATAGTAGCCAATCATTGCACCCGGCGTGTGGGAAGCTTTTACGGCCTCGATGATCGCATCTTTAGAGAAGAAACCGGCAAAGCCCGGAAAGCCTATCAAAGCGAACGACCCAATGAGACAGGTAATCCACGTAATGGGCATGAGCTTGCGCAACCCGCCCATTCGACGCATGTCTTGTTCGTGGTGCATTCCGATAATCACGGAACCCGCGGCCAAGAATAGTAAGGCCTTAAAAAAGGCATGCGTCATCAAATGGAATATAGCAGCCGAATACGCGGAAGCACCAAGCGCGACCGTCATATAGCCTAGTTGCGACAGCGTTGAATAGGCGATGACCCGTTTAATGTCGTTCTGTACGAGTCCAAGCAGCCCCATGAAGAACGCCGTGATTGCGCCAATGATCAGCACGACGGATAAAGCTGTAGTGGACGTCTCGAACAAAGGCGACATGCGAGCAACCATGAATATCCCTGCGGTGACCATGGTCGCCGCGTGGATTAACGCCGAAATTGGTGTAGGTCCTTCCATCGAGTCTGGTAGCCAAACATGTAGCGGGAACTGTGCAGATTTACCCATCGCGCCAACGAACAGAAGAATACAAATCAAGGTCATTAATGACCATTCATGTCCGGCAAAGATTGAAATTTGAACGTCCTTCATGCTCTCCGCTTGCGCGAAAACTTCCACATAGTCCATTGAAGAGAAGTACATCGTGACGGCCGCGATACCCAGTAAGAATCCAAAGTCTCCAACTCGATTAACCAGAAACGCTTTGAGATTCGCGTAAATTGCAGTGTCGCGTTTATACCAAAATCCGATCAGCAGGTAGGAAACGAGTCCAACAGCTTCCCAGCCGAAGAACAATTGCATGAAATTGTTCGCCATCACGAGCATCAACATGCTGAATGTAAACAACGAAATATATGAGAAGAATCGCTGATAGCCCGGATCGTCGTGCATATAACCGACAGTATAGATATGCACCATCCACGAAACAAAGGTGACGACTACCATCATCGTTGCAGTGAGTTCATCGATCAGAAAACCGACGTGCAGTTCAATACCGCCGCTTTCTAGCCAGGTATATAAGTTCGCATTGTACGGCTCGTCGCCACGGATCACGATTTGCCAAAAAACCAACAGCGACAGGAAGAACGACACACCGACACCAACGATTGTGATCCAGTGCGCGCCCGAGCGGCCGACATCGCGGCCGAATAAACCGGTAACAATTGCGCCAAGTAGAGGGGCGAGGACGATAAATAAGCAAAGATTTTGCACGGCGATCTCTTGATTGTTATATCTATCTTAAGCGGCGGCCAACTCAGCCGCGCATCATGTCGAGATCTTCGACATTTATCGAGTTTCTGCTTCTAAACAACACGACCAGAATTGCCAATCCGATCGCGGCCTCAGCCGCGGCGACTGTAAGAATGAAAAACACAAATACTTGGCCCGCAATGTCTGCGTTGAAATGCGAAAACGCGATGAAATTCATATTCACCGCTAGCAACATCAGCTCAACGCACATGAGTAAGATGATGACATTCTTCCGATTAATAAAAATCCCAGCCACGCTAAGGCAAAAAAGGACTGCGCCGATGAGCAGAAAGTGTGCGAGCGATAACATTATGTTTCCGTTCTACCTGTGGCAGCGTCAGCTCGTTGCAGTGGTTTCATTACTCAGAGTCCATTTTGACAATTCGGATGCGATCGCCGCGCTTAACTGCAACTTGGCGATCCGGGTTCGGCGCTTTTGTTTGCCGGGTCGGACGCAACGTTAATGCAATTGCCGCAATAATCGCCACGAGTAGGATGACCGCCGCGATTTCAAACGGGAACACGTAATCCGTGTAAAGCACCCGCCCTAGTTCCTCGGTGTTACTGTACGACGCGGGTGCCTTAGTTGCAGGTCCGACCGACTCCAAACCGAAATTATCCTTGCCAACAATGAGACCGAGAGAAGCCATCATGCCTAACGCGACAACGAACGCGATGGGTAAGTAGCGGGCGAAGCCTTCCCTTAGCACGGTTAAGTTGATGTCGAGCATCATCACGACGAACAGAAACAACACCATCACTGCGCCGACGTAGACAAGCACCAACGTAATAGCCAAGAACTCCGCTTCGAGCAAGATCCACAATCCGGCGCTCGCAAAAAACGACATGATTAGAAATAACGCCGCGTGGACCGGATTGCGCACCGTGATCACCATCAATGCTGCAAACACAAGCGCACTGGCAAACACGTAGAAGACGATAACTTCGACGCTCATTTTATTTCGCTAACCTTGCGGGCTTCTACTAGATGCATTATCGATAAGCCATTTCTTGCTGGCGGTCTTTGGCAATTTGCGCTTCCGTGAGATCGCCGTGTGCGAGAAGCTTTTCTTTAGTCATTAATAGATCACCACGTTGTTCGCCGTGATATTCGAAATGTCGCGTCTCAACGATTGCGTCGACGGGGCATGACTCCTCGCAGAATCCACAAAATATGCACTTCGTGAGATCGATATCGTATCGCGTGGTGCGGCGAGTCCCGTCGTCTCTAGGTTCGGATTCAATCGTAATCGCGACGGCCGGACAGACGGCTTCACATAACTTGCACGCGATGCAGCGTTCTTCCCCGTTCGCGTAGCGTCGAAGCGCGTGCAAGCCGCGAAACCTTGCCGATTGCGGGGTTTTTTCCTCAGGATACTGAACCGTGATTTTTCGTTCGAATAGATGCCGACCCGTAAGGCGTAGCCCACGCACAAGCTCCCAGAGCGTTAGGCTCTGAAGAAATTTGACAGTACTCATAAATAACTCCTGGTCACGATCCTGCAAACCACGGCGGCACCTTATAGACGACCATCGCTGCGACAACGACAAGCCATACGATTGTTATGGGCAAGAACACTTTCCAACCAAGCCGCATGATCTGATCGTACCGAAACCGCGGAAACGTCGCGCGAAACCACAGGAAGAGGAACAAAAATAACGCTGTCTTAAATACGAACCAATGGATGCCGTCTGCAAAAAAGAGTCCAACAACGGGAATGTCCGCCAGCATGGCGAGCGGCGAAAGCCAACCACCTAAGAACATAACCGCGGTGAGTGCGGAGATCATGATCATGTTCGCGTATTCGGCTAAGAAGAATAATGCGAACGCCATACCTGCATATTCGACGTGAAATCCGGCAACGATTTCGGATTCACCCTCACTAACATCAAACGGCGCCCGGTTGGTCTCTGCCAAGCCCGATATGAAATAGATAACGAACAACGGGAACAATGGTAACCAGAACCACGTGAATGGGTTTCCACGTTGGGCTTCGATTATATCGCCTAGATTCAGGCTTCCCGCCGCGATGAGCACGCCAACGAGCGCGAACCCCATAGGGATTTCGTAGGACACGATTTGGGCTGCCGAACGCATCGCCCCTAAAAACGCGTATTTCGAATTAGAAGCCCATCCAGCAATAATTATTCCGTATACGCCGAGGGAGGTTAACGCCAGAATATAAAGTAGTCCCGCGTTTATATTTGCGAGTACGACTTCAGAGCCGAATGGGATCACGGCCCAGGCGGCCAGAGCGGGGCCAAGTGCTAAAATCGGTGCGAGTACAAACAGGAATCGATCAGCCCCGTCCGGGATGATCACTTCTTTGCAGAGCAATTTAATCGCATCTGCGATCGGTTGCAGCCAACCCCGTGGCCCGACTCGATTCGGACCGATCCTGACTTGGATGTAACCAATTATCTTACGCTCTGCGAAAGTCAGATACGCCACCGATAACATGATCGGGATCACGATCATGATGATCTGTATCACGATGATCACAGTCGTCGTAACCGGATCAGGTAGGAACGTGAGATAGGCGCGTAGTAGATCAAACATTAGACATGGTCACAGATTTCACGCTTTCGAAATTTGGATCTGCTGGGCGCCGCTGTAAGCGCTGGCGCCCGGATGCGCAACGTAGACGACATAACTGCCATCGCTGACTTTATCGTCAATCGCCACAGTCATTATGGTCTCGGTGTTATCTCCTTTGATAACCGCTTGCCCACCGATTATCAAACCGAGTTGTTCGGCGGTCGCATCGTTTAAAAAGACACAGTCCGTGTTCGGCTGCGGCGTACTTTGCAGCGCCCGACCGTGCCGCACCAAGGCATCGACGGAATATAAGGATATTTCTACTACCGCTTCGGCCTTAGGCGCTTCGCTAACCGGTTGGCGGATATTTACTTTTCCTGTTTCGCAATTTGGCTTCTCGGCGCCTTCGCACAATGAGGCAATGTCACCAGTGACGTCGGCGACCTTAATCGCTTCAAATCCTGGTAGCAATAATTGCTCACCGAGTACACGGATCACCTTCCAAGCGGGCCGCGCCTCGCCAGGCGCGCGCACTGCGGGAGAAAACACCTGCCATTCGCCGAGCACATTAACGTAACTGCCCTCGTTTTCTGCATAGCTTGCGATGGGTAACAGCACATCGGCCGATGCTTCCAACGACGCATTAGCAAATGCGCTAAACGCAATCACGTAGGCGCCACACAACGCGTCGATCATTTTTTGCGACCGCAGGCAATCGAACTCGGGTTCAATTCCAAGCAGAATGTAAGCGGCAAGCGGCGAATCAAACATCCGATCGGCGTCAAGACCGGCTGAGACGAGTTTTCGCCCGCCCGGGCCACGATGTGGGATGGCACCGGCAAGCCATGCTCCGGCGCTATTCGCACCGTCCGTTAATTGCGCCAGGCTTGATGAGGTTGTTTTAGCGATGCTGGTCGCGAGCGCGTAAATCTGACCGAAGTCAGCATGTCGTTGCGCGAAATTGCCAATCACGACGACCGCGCTACGCGCAGCGACCAATGTACTAGCGATCGACTCGTGCTCTGCGCTCGAGATGAACGGCTCAAGTCCCGCGAGCACGCCGTCGGGATTTTCGTTCGAGGCGCTAGTCGCCTTCGCTATCCCACCTAACACAGACGTAATTTGACTGGGTTGGACGATTAATCTTTGTGCCACCGGGAAATTAAAATCATAGTCGACGGAGTTGACTACTAGCACCGTCCCGCCGGCTAATGCGGCTTTTCGAATTCGATGATTAATTAGGGGTTGATCAAGTCGCGGATTTGCCCCGACGATCAAAATGACGTCGGCGCGTTCTAGCTGTTCTAGATTAACACCGAGCGATGGAGCCAATGGCGCCATCTTGTCAGCAGAAAAATCGATTTGCCGTGGGCGATGGTCGATGCTGTTGCCGCCTAATTCACGGACCAGTCGCTGCAATAAGTAAAATTCTTCGGTCGTAGATGACGGAGCCGCAAGCGCACCTATGGATTCCCCCCCGTCGCTCGCGCTGATCTCCCCAAGTCGGGTCGCGACCGAATTAAGGGCCGTCTCCCAATCACAATCGGCCCATTGCCCATCGCGTTTAATGCGTGGTGACAGCAGGCGATCTTCGCTGCCGAGGGCCTCGTAACTGAATCGATCTCGGTCTGAAAGCCATGTTTCGTTTATCGCTGAATTATCTTTCGGCACGACTCTTTTTACTTGCGCACCCTTGATATGAAAGTGCACGTTCGAACCCAGGCAATCATGCGGTGCGACGCCGTCGCGCTGCTGCAACTCCCAAGCACGAGCAGAATATCTATAAGGTTTGGAAGTCAGCGCGCCGACTGGGCACAGATCGATCACGTTGCCGGACAGTTCGGAGGTCATCGATTTCTCAATGTAGGTGCCGATTTCCATATCTTCACCGCGTCCGGTCGCGCCAAGCTCGCGCAAACCCGCAATTTCTTCGCCAAAACGCACGCATCGAGTGCAATGGATGCAGCGAGTCATGTCCGTTTGTACCAGCGGGCCGATGTCTTTATCGCGCACGACTCTTTTGCCTTCGGAGTAACGGGATACGTCACCGCCGTAACCCATGGCCAGGTCTTGAAGTTCGCATTCGCCACCTTGATCGCATATTGGGCAATCTAACGGGTGGTTGATTAACAAGAACTCCATGGTGGAACGCTGTGCGGCAATCGCGTAGTCGGATTTCGTTGAGACTTTCATGCCGTCCATTACCGGCGTAGCGCAGGCCGGCAGCGGTTTCGGAGCACGTTCGACTTCGACCAAACACATACGGCAGTTGGCCGCTATGCTTAAATGTTTGTGGTAGCAGAATCGCGGGATATAAATACCGGCCGCATCTGTCGCCTCGATCAGCATCGAGCCTTTGCGTGCCTCGATAGATTGGCCGTCTACTTCGATGGTTACTTGGTCGTCGCTCATGATTATCTACGCTGCGGCCGACTTACGTGCGGTGAGAATACTGGTTCCCGTTGCAATATAGTGCTCGAACTCAGGACGGAAATTTCTGATAAAGCTGCGCACCGGCATCGCCGCAGCATCACCCAGCGCACAAATGGTGCGCCCCTCAATTTTCGAAGCCACGTCATCCAAGCGATCGAGATCTTCTGGTGCGCCTTTGCCTTCAACGATTCTCGTTAGCATGCGATACAACCATCCTGTGCCTTCGCGACATGGCGTGCATTGACCGCACGATTCCGCGTAATAAAATCGCGATATGCGTTGCAGCACTAGGACCATATCGGCCGTATCGTCCATCACAATCACGGCACCCGAACCTAGCATGGACCCGGCTTTCGAAATACTGTCGTAGTCCATCGTGAGTTCAAGTGCATTTTCTGCAGTGAGTACTGGCACTGATGACCCACCCGGAATGAGCGCCTTAAATTCACGTCCGTTTCTGATTCCACCGGCCAAAGCAAGTAGGTCTTTAAACGGAGTGCCCATAGGGATTTCAAAATTACCGGGATTATTTACATGCCCACTAACTGAAAATACTTTCGTGCCGCCGTTGTTTTCTTTGCCAAGCGCGGCGAACCATTCCGGGCCTTTGCGTAAAATAGTCGGCACGGAAGCGAGAGATTCGGTGTTGTTTATTGTCGTCGGCTGGCCATAAAGACCGTAGCCCGCTGGAAACGGTGGTTTAAATCGAGGTAATCCTTTTTTCCCTTCAAGCGACTCTAGAAGTGCGGTTTCCTCCCCGCAGATGTACGCACCCGCACCCAGGTGATTATGTAGATTAACTTCGATTCCGGAACCTAGAATGTTGCTGCCCAAGTAACCGTTTTCGTAGGCTTCGGCTAAGGCGGTTTCGAATCGGCCGCACGGCTCGTCCATAAACTCGCCACGCATATAGTTATACCCAACCGTGGCGCCAATGGCGTAAGCCGCGATTGCCATCCCCTCAACTAGTGCGTGCGGGTTAAAGCGCAAGATATCCCGATCTTTGCAAGTACCCGGTTCGCTTTCGTCAGAGTTACAGACAATATATTTCTGCACCGTCGGATCCTTCGGCATGAAGCTCCACTTCACGCCAGCAGGAAAACCAGCCCCACCCCGTCCACGCAATCCTGACGCCTTCATTAGTCCGATTATCTCGTCGGGTGTAATTTTTTCGCGGACGATGCGTTCCCAAGCCTGATAACCACCGATTTTACGGTAGGTGTCGTACGACCAGGGTTCGTCGTATTGTCGTGTCTCGAAGCACGTTAGATTAAGTTCAATGCCGCTCATTTTAGTGCCGCCAGAATTTCGTCGACCTTGTCCGCCGTTAAATTTTCGTGATACACGTGGTCGACCATCATCATCGGTGCGCCACAACATGCCGCGAGGCATTCTTCTTCACGCTTCAAATAAATTTTACCGTCAGCAGTGGATTCGCCGATCTTGATGCCGAGCGCATTCTCGACGTGCCCGACGATCGCATCGCTACCATTGAGCATGCAGGACACATTCGTGCAGATCGATATGCTGTGACGCCCCACTGGTTTCGTCTCAAACATCGAATAAAAGCTTGCAACTTCATAGACCGCAATCGGTGACATCGCGAGGTATTGGGCGACGGCGTCCATGAGCCCCTGAGTGAGAAATCCGTGATTCTCGTGTTGCACTTCGTGCAAGGCTGCAAGCACCGCCGAGCGCTTCTGCTCAGGCGGATATTTTTTCAACGCGTGATCGATTGTTTCTCGGACATGCGGGGATAATGTGGTTGATTGGGCTGTCACGATGTCTACCGCCTAACGATCTATCTCGCCAAATACAACGTCCATGGTGCCGATAATCGCCACCACATCAGCTAGCATATGGCCTGAAGCCATTTCATTGATGGCCGCGAGGTGCGCGAAACCTGCAGCTCGGATCTTGAGACGGTAAGGTTTGTTGGCGCCGTCTGAAACCAGATAAATGCCGAATTCCCCCTTGGGGTGCTCGACTGCTGAGTAAACCTCGCCAGCCGGCGCGCAATAGCCTTCCGTAAATAATTTGAAATGATGGATCAACGATTCCATGTTGCCCTTCATATTTTCCCGATTTGGCGGCGTCAATTTGTTGTCATCGAGAATTACCGGCCCCGGATTCTCGCGTAGCCAGCTGACACACTGCTTGATGATTCGCGCGGATTGGCGCATTTCCTCGATGCGCACGAGATATCGATCGTAGCAATCTCCGTTTACACCGACAGGAATATCGAAGTCGAGCGCCGGATACACTTCGTAAGGTTGCTTTTTCCGAAGATCCCATTCGATTCCTGAGCCGCGCAACATGGGTCCAGTGAAGCCTAATTGAAGCGCTCTTTCGGGCGTCACAATGCCAATATCAACGGTCCGTTGCTTCCAGATGCGATTGTCCGTAAGAAGCGTTTCGTATTCGTCGACACAACCAGGGAATCGATCCGCAAAATCATCGATAAAATCGAGCATGCTTCCTTGGCGGCCATCGTTGAGCTTCGCGACCTCATCGGCACTATGCCATTTAGACGCCGAATACTGCGGCATTTGATCGGGCAGATCACGGTATACGCCACCGGGCCGATAGTAGGTCGCATGCATGCGCGTGCCGGAAACTGCTTCATAGCAATCCATCAAGTCTTCACGCTCGCGGAAGCAGTAAAGAAAGATGGTCATCGCACCAATGTCGAGGCCGTGCGCGCCGAGCCACATTAAGTGATTCAACACGCGGGTGATTTCATCAAACATCACGCGTATGTATTGGGCTCGAAGCGGCGGCGTCACTCCGAGCAATTTTTCAATCGCCAGCACGTAGGCGTGCTCGTTACACATCATTGAAACGTAATCGAGACGGTCCATGTAACCAATACTTTGGTTAAACGGCTTACTCTCGACCAGCTTTTCGGTGCCGCGATGAAGCAACCCGATATGCGGATCGGCCCGCTCGATGACTTCACCGTCCATTTCAAGAATCAAGCGCAAGACACCGTGCGCAGCCGGATGCTGCGGGCCAAAGTTGAGCGTCATGTTGCGGATTTCAGGCATCGGATTCAATCCCTGGTGGCGGCGCCGCGAATGGGTTGTCTTGTCGAATAACTTTCGGAACGAGGACTCGACTTTCGATCGTTACGGGTTGGTAGATAACTCTTTTTTTATCCAGGTCGTAGCGAACTTCGACGTAACCTTCGAGAGGGAAGTCTTTGCGAAACGGATGTCCAATAAAACCATAATCTGTGAGCAGGCGCCGTAAATCGGGATGTGAATTGAATAGGATGCCGAACATGTCGAACGCTTCGCGCTCATACCAGTCTGCGCACGCCCAGATGCCGACAACAGAATCAATCCGAGGTGGATCGTCGCGCAAATACGCTTTCAAGCGGATCCGGAAATTGAAGTTCAACGAGAGCAAATGATAGACGACGGCAAACCGCCCGGGTCGGTCCTCAGGCAGTTCCGCCTCAGCGCGGTTGACCCCGCGACTAAACCCGGAATCCGTAGCTGACTGCGTTTGCCAATCGGCCTGCCCGTAAGATAGATAATCGATCCCCGACAAATCCATTAGTTGGGAAAAAGCCAACGCCTCGTCGTCGCGGAGAATCTGCGCGCATTCGAGAATATCTTCGGGTCGCACAACGACCGTTACCTCGCCACGGTCGACGACATGAGATGCAAGTCGCGCCCCGAGGCATGCGGAAACCCGCGTTGTAATTATTTCGACCTTGGGGTCAGACATAGAAGTGATGCAATCTTGCTAGCGATTAATCGTATGGCTACGTTTGATTTTCTTTTGTAGCTGCATTATCCCGAACAATAACGCCTCGGCAGTCGGTGGACAGCCAGGTACGTATATATCGACAGGTACGATCCGATCGCAACCTCGCGTTACGGCGTAAGAATAATGGTAGTAACCGCCCCCGTTGGCGCACGAACCCATCGAGATGACCCACTTCGGTTCGGTCATTTGATCGTAGACTTTGCGCAACGCGGGCGCCATTTTGTTGACCAAGGTGCCAGCGACAATCATCACATCGGATTGCCTGGGGCTGGGGCGAAATACGACGCCGAAACGGTCGAGATCATAGCGAGACGCGCCAGCGTGCATCATTTCTACAGCGCAACAAGCAAGCCCAAACGTCATCGGCCACATGGAGCCAGTACGCGCCCAATTGATGACGGTATCCACTGTCGTGGTTACAAACCCTTGCTCCGAATTAGGCACTATTCCCACTCGAGAGCTCCCTTTTTCCATTCGTAAATGAATCCAACGACCAGCAGTCCAAGAAAAATCATCATTGCGTAGAATCCGAACAGGCCAATTTCGTCCAAAACGACGGCCCAAGGGAATAGGAATGCGATCTCGAGGTCGAAAATGATGAAGAGGATGGCAACGAGGTAGTACCGAACGTCGAATTTCATTCGCGCGTCTTCGAACGCTTCGAATCCGCATTCATAAGGTGACGATTTTTCGGGATCAGCGATTCGTATATTTAGGATCGAACCGACACCGTAACTTGCGGCAAGCGACGCGCCGCCGATCGCAAGCGACACGATCACGAATATCAAGATAGGGAGATATAATTCTAGCAAAGCGTCGTATCCTAGTTTAAGCCTAAATTGCCGCGCCCATTCTCCAGCATTGTACCTGACCCACTGCGCTGGATTTGTCTTCAAACAGAAGACGGCTTCAATCGAATGTCCCATCGTCACTAGTGCGATGGTGCCGATGGCCGGACTCGAACCGGCACACCTCTCGGCACTGCCCCCTCAAGACAGCGTGTCTACCAATTCCACCACATCGGCTATGTATTTATCGCATCAAGTGTCGCGACGAGGTCCGCCGCAATTCAACCGCCTATGATACGCAATGCCAGGCGTTGCTTCCATACCTTAGCGGCAATCACTCGAATAATTTCACCTCACGGAAGTGTCGCGCGTTCTTGCCTCAGGCGATTTCCTGCTGTCGAGTCGATCCGACCTGTAATTGCCCTAACGCTCGCCACTTGCCTGTGGACTTAGTCAGGGATCACGGGAAAGTCGCTCGGACTCCCATTTTCCGGAAGCCCCGGTAGGTCAATTTCTAACTGGCCAGTTGTAGCCGCCGGGATTTCAACTGATGTCGGCACTTCAATCCTATCTAAAATGCTTTGCGGCGTGATCGCCTGCCCAGACAAGTAGGCAAGTAAAAAGCTATTGGCAAAAAATACGAAGGCGAGAAATCCGGTCGCCCGAGTCAGAAAGGATGTCGAACCACGCGACCCGAACACGGTCGACGAGGCGCCGCTACCGAAGGCCGCGCCGGCGGTCGCCCCAGCGCCTTGTTGCAACAAGATAATCACAATTAGCCCGAGGCCTAAGGCTATATGTAGTACCAGAAGTAGGGTTTGCATTAACAATCTCCGTGAGGAAGAAGTCCGCCTAGATTAAGAATGCTAGGAAACTGCTCCGCAAATCTGCATAAAATCTTCAGCTTTCAGTGACGCGCCGCCAATCAAGCCTCCATCAACGTCGCTCATAGCGAATAATTCGGCGGCATTATCGGGCTTGACGCTGCCTCCGTATAGTAGCCGGATCGAATTTGCCAACGATGCGTTGATCTCGGCAATAGTCGCGCGAATAAATTCATGGACTTCCTGGGCCTGCTCTGGACTCGCGGTTTCACCCGTCCCAATCGCCCAAATGGGCTCGTAGGCGATTACGGCGGTACGTAAGCGCGCGCAGTTATTTTCGATAAATGGAAGCAACTGCTCTAGCAGTAGCTCGTTTGTCGTACCTTGTTTGCGCTCGACGAGCGTTTCCCCGACACAAATGATTGGCGTCAAGCCGGCTGCCACGGCCGCATCGGATTTAGCCGCCACGGACGCAATTGAGTCGCCGAACAACTGGCGGCGCTCAGAGTGACCGACGATCACCCAGCGACATCCGATATCGGTGAGCATTGCCGCAGCTGTTTCACCCGTATAGGCGCCGTGCTCGAATTCACAAAGCGTCTGAGCGCCGAGTTCAATTCGGCTTGAAGCTAATTCGTTAGCGACAACGCTTAAGTGAGCGAACGGCGGGCATATCGCAATATCGATGTTTACGCGCGCATCTGCGCGGCTCGCAACGGCTCGAGCCAATGTTTGCGCACTGGCAAGTGTGCCGTGCATTTTCCAATTTCCAACGACCAAGGATCGGCGATCCATGCTATCTCCTCTACGTACCTAAGGACCGAAGCGGGCGGATGTTAGCCGGGCAGCTCGGTAGATCAATTGACGACATGTTGGTGAATACTGAGTCGTGATGAAGTTTTTGAAGGGTCTTTGAGTACAAAACGACCGCTCGCGCCGATTATTACCGCGATCGGCGCCCCTGAAAATTTACAAGTCGGTACAAATCATCGAGCATCACGCCCTTCACTTCGAAATGGCGACCTGGTTTTAGATCCCTTGGCAACATAACGTTGCCGAATCGCGACCGCATCAGGCGGCTGACTTGCAGACCTTGAGATTCCCATACCTTGCGAATTTCCCGGTTTCGACCTTGTCGAACGATGCAGTAATACCAGCGATTCGCTCCTCGACCATTTCCGCGCACAACGTCTTCAAACGCATACGATTCGCCATCGATCTCGACTCCCGACCGAAAGCGCGCCAAGATCTCTGCCGTCACATCACCAAATATCCGCACGGCGTATTCGCGGTCGATCTGAAAAGACGGGTGCATCAACTGATGCGCGAGGTCCCCGTTATTCGTAAATAACAACAAGCCACTCGTATTTATATCTAGCCGTCCGATCCCGATCCAACGGATGCCATCTTTGTTGGGCAGCAAAGATTCTGCCGTCGGGCGCCTTTGTGGGTCGCTCGCCGTACAAATCACGCCTTCTGGTTTGTTCAACGCGATCACTTGCGTGCGCGAAGTTTTCTCGACCAAGCGTACGATTTTGCCGTCGACGATAATTTTGTCTCTGCTGGATACCCGCAAACCCAAATTGGCGGGTTGTCCGTTTACCGATATCCGCCCCTGCGATATCCAACGTTCGATTTCCCGACGCGAACCGTGTCCAGCTTGCGCTAATACTTTTTGCAATCGCTCGCCTGCAGATTCGCTAGGAGCCATTTGCTGTTACTCGTGCATGGAGAATCGACATGGCGCCGCCATAGATGCTCGTTGGTGTAAAGAATATCCGCCTAGCGTCGACTAACTCTTGGGCTCGTCTCGACGATGTCGTCCGGTCGTTGTAGCGAAATTTGATCACGACGCCGTACAACTCCCTGGTGAGCCGGACTCGTCGGACTCATCGTCGGACTCATCGTCGGACTCATCGTCGGACTCATCGTCGGACTCATCGTCGGACTCATCGTCGGACTCATCGTCGGACTCATCGTCGGACTCATCGTCGGACGCATCGTCGAACGCATCGTCGGACGCATCGTCGGACGCATCGTCGGACGCATCGTCGGACGCATCGTCGGACGCATCGTCGGACGCATCGTCGGACTCATCGTCGGACTCATCGTCGGACGCATCGTCGGTTTCTGCAGCCGAATCGGTCTCAGAGGCGGTGTTCGCGTTGTCATCAACGAACAGATCGGCGTTCGGACCTTCGATATCTCTTAGTTCCGCGAGACTCGGTAAGTCGCCCAGCGCTGTAAGGTTGAAATAATCCAGAAATTGTTTCGTCGTGGCATAAACTGCGGGCTTACCTGGCACGTCGCGATGCCCAACAATACGTACCCATTCACGCTCAATAAGCGTTCTAACAATATTAGTGCTCACCGCAACACCGCGAATATTTTCGATTTCTCCACGAGTAATCGGTTGTCTGTACGCAATAATCGCCATGGTTTCTAGAAGTGCGCGCGAGTAACGCGGATTCTTCTCATCCGACATCCGGTTTATCCACGTTGCAACTTCCGCGCGCGCGTGAAACCGATAACCGCTACCAACTTGTACTAGTTCGATACCGCTGTTGTCGTAATCAATTTCCAGCTCTTCAAGCGCGGCCCGTAGATTGTCCCGACTCGGTTTCTCATCGCCGTCTTCAATAAATAATTGATACAAACGGTCAAAACTAACCGGTGTCGCGGCCACCATTAAGACAGCTTCGACGATTCGTTTTAGCTTTTCGAGATCCATCGAAAGTTTCTTTCCTTCAAGCAACAAGTTTTACGTAAATTTGACCACGATCGCTGTTTTGGACGATCTCAATTAGAGTCTCCTTAAGCAACTCCAAAATTGCGATCAATGTAACGACGACGCCGGCTCTTCCTTCAGACACCGTGAACAACTCGGTGAACGCGATGAAGGAATCGCGATTCGCCAAATCCATAACTAAGGCCATCCGCTCGCGCACAGATAGGGTTTCGCGTTGCACTCGATGATTCGCAAACATCTCGGCACGCCCAAGAACTTCGCGAAACGCCTCTAGCAAGGAATCAAGTGAGACGTCTGGTGGATTTTGCACGACCCCATCTTGCTCGTAAGGGACGAAGACTTTGTGCAGCTCTCGCTCCAGCCGAGGCAGTGCGTCGATGTCGTCAGCCGCCTTTTTATACCGTTCGTACTCTTGCAATCGTCGCACTAATTCAGCGCGCGGATCGTCTTCTTCATTGTCCTCAGCATGCGGACGCGGCAACAGCATCCTGGATTTTATCTCCGCCAAAAGCGCCGCCATGACCAAGTATTCGGCCGCTAATTCGAGCTTAATCTCCTCCATGAGATCGATGTACGACATGTATTGCTCGGTTACGTGCGCAACAGGAATATCCAGAATGTCCAGGTTCTGTCGTTTGATCAGATACAACAAGAGATCGAGCGGTCCCTCGAAAGCCTCCAAGAATATTTCTAAGGCGTCGGGAGGAATATATAAATCTTTGGGTGGTTCACTAATCGGCGTGCCTTGAACAACCGCAAACGGCATTTCGCTTTGCAACGGTCGTCGCGCTTGCTCTAACAGATCCGCTGGTTCTGACATTGGCATCTAACGGTATCCGAGGTTCATGGCTTGGCGAACTTCATCGAGCGTGTCGCGCGCTGCTGCGCGCGCCGTCTCACAACCCTCGTCGATAATCGCGCGAACAACGTCCCTATCCTCCAAAAATTCTTCGCTGCGCTCTCTGATTGGCGCTTGCTCTTTCAAAACGCTGTCGATGACCGGCTGCTTACAATCCAAGCAACCTATCGACGCACTTCGACAGCCTTCTTGCACCCATTGTTTAACCTCGGAATTGGAGTAGATCTCGTGAAAATTCCAGACCGGGCACTTCGCAGGATCGCCCGGATCGGAACGTCGCACGCGGGCCGGGTCCGTCGGCATGGTGCGCAGCTTTTGTTGCACTGATTCGGGTGGTTCACGCAGCCCGATTGTGTTGTTGTATGATTTTGACATCTTATCGCCGTCGAGCCCCGGCATTTTCGGTTCTGAGGTTAAAAGTGCCTGCGGTTGAGCCAATATTGTTTTGCCTCCTCCGTCCAGATAACCAAACAGACGCTCGCGGTCCCCCAATGAAATATTTTGCTGTGATTCGAGGAATGCACGCCCTTTGTCCAGCGCTTCTACATCTCCGTGCTCTTGAAAACTTTTACGAATTTCAAAATAGAGCTTGGCGTTCTTTTTGCCCATCTTCTTGGCGGCAGACTCCGCTTTCTCTTCGAAGCCTGGTTCTCGTCCATAGAGATAGTTGAAACGACGCGCCACTTCCCGTGACATCTCTATATGCGCGACTTGATCTTCGCCGACCGGCACATGGCCCGCACGATAAATCAAGATATCCGCAGCTTGAAGCAGTGGATACCCCAAGAACCCGTAGGTGGATAAATCTTTTTCCTTTAGCTTTTCTTGCTGGTCCTTGTAGCTCGGCACGCGCTCAAGCCAACTAATCGGCGTGATCATCGATAGCAGCAGATGCAGCTCCGCGTGTTCTGGCACCCGCGATTGAATAAAGATGGTCGCCTCGCCTGGATTGATGCCGACTGATAACCAGTCGACCACGATGTCGAATGCGTTTTCGATGATCGACGTCGTATCCTCGTAGCCGGTCGTCAGTGCATGCCAGTCTGCTACGAAAAAAAAGCACTCATACTCATGCTGCAATTCGATCCAATTTTTTAGCACGCCGTGGTAGTGGCCTAAGTGCAACTGTCCGGTTGGGCGCATTCCTGAGAGGACGCGTCTATTCGCAATAACGCTCACGGTGATCTATATGTCCAAAAGAAGAATTTTAAGCTTTTTGCGCTTTGATTGCCGGCGCACTTGAAGCGTGGGAGGTCGAAATCCATATGTAGCCGCGATTGTAACGGCAATCCCCATCTCAACACAGTAGATTAATGCCGCTGGGCCATCGACATCAGGTTTGTCGGACCCCCATCGAGGCGTTGCTTATCAATGCGCGCCGGTCTATTTCGGATCATTGTAGATCTAGCAAACGATCCACGGCTCCGGCACCCTGTCTCACGAGAACTGGGTCGCCGTTGGTCAAGTCTATGACGGTCGTCGGATCGGCCCCACAACTCCCCGCGTCCAAAAATAAATCGACTCGACGGCCGAGGCGATCATCGAGTTCATCCACATCCGATAAAATCCCGTCGTCGCCAGCATCCCGCGCGGTAGCACTGAGCATCGGCGAATCTAACGAATCGAGTAGGGCGCGAGCAGTTGGATTGTTCGGAATGCGCAGACCAATGGTTTTTCGTTTCGGATCCTGCAATCGGCGCGGTAGCTCGCGGGTGGCTTGCAGAATGAAGGTATACGGCCCTGGCGTGAGTGATTTGATCAACCGGTAACTGGCCTTATCAACGCGGGCGAATGTCGACAGCTCCGATAGATCTCGACAAACCAAGGTCAGAAATTGATGCTTAGTCATCTTGCGAATGTCTCGGATACGAGCACTCGCAGTTTGAGATTCCATCGCACAGCCGAGCCCGTAGAATGAATCCGTAGGATATATCACCACTCCGTCGCGACGGAGTTTCTCGCAAGCCATTGCGATGTAGCGCGGTTGGGGATGGGTCGGATGGATCGTCACTCTCATGATATTAATTCGATGATTGGAGGGTTGGGCTCCATGAAGCCTTCGCGCGCGGACCAAAGGGTCTGAGAAACTCAACGCTTGCGAACGAAAACGGAGTCTCGGTATGTGAGCGCGGAGATTACCGGAAGGCCCCGATTTGCGCCAGCCTCCCTAGCACATTCAAATAAAAGTACGTCCGCGGCCGGCGCTCTTGCCCATTTCGACGAGCGCGATTCACGCAAACAGTAACTGTACGCTTGTCGCACACTTGCTGGTCTGCGTTAGGTTCCGGTACGCTACGCCTCGGCAATAGAATTAATTCGTGACTGACGCGTAAGCTTCTAGGTAGATGATGCACGCGGGCGGTTCCTAACAGTATCAAACAGGGTCTAGCGGCATGTTGTACGCGATAATTTGGGAAGATGTGCAAGACAGTCTTGAATTACGCAAGGCCGCGCGCCCTATGCATCTAGAAAGAATGAACGAACTCATCGCGGCGGGGCGCTTAATAATCGGCGGGCCGTTTCCAGCGATAGACGCCGAAGACCCAGGACCGGCCGGGTTTACCGGTAGCGTAATAATTGCTGAGTTCGCGTCACTAGCCGATGCGGAGCGATGGATAGACGACGATCCATACTCGAAGGCCGGCATCTTCCGCAAGCTCAGCGTCAAACCGTTCGTCCAGGTAGTGCCATGAGCACGGAAGAGATTAGCGCTCTGCGTATCGGAAAAATTCGCTCTGCCTTAGAGTCAGCGTTATCAGTGGAGCAGTTGGACATCTCTGACGAAAGCCATCACCACGCAGGGCATGCGGGTGCGCGCACCGGCCTCGGACATTTTCACGTCGTGATTGCCGCCACAGAATTCACTAATCAACCACTCGTTAAGCGCCACCGGCTCGTCTACGACGCGCTCGGCAGCCTAATGCAGTCCGATATTCACGCCCTAGGAATTGAAGCTTTCGCCCCCGGCGAAAAGTCGACCTAAGCACACCGACAATACAAATGCCGCAGGTAAAACCGGCCAAAAGAATTTGGCAATCAATCGATGAAGGGTCGTCTCTGTACCGTGGCGATCAGCTGTCGCTAATGGAAAGTTTGCCGGACGATTCATTCGACTGCATCTGGACCGACCCGCCCTATTTTCTCTCAAACAATGGCACGACGTGCGCGAGCGGACGTCGAACCACGGTCAATAAAGGCAAGTGGGACAGTAGCCGCGGAGTCGCCGCTGATCATGCGTTCAATGTCGCGTGGCTGGAGCAATGTTACCGACTCCTGACGCCAGCCGGTACGATCTGGGTGAGCGGCACACAGCACGTCTACTTCAGCGTCGGAATGGCACTGCAAGAAATCGGTTATCGACTGCTGAACGACATCGTTTGGGAGAAACCCAATCCGCCACCGAATTTGGGCTGTCGCTGTTTCACGCATGCAACTGAAATGTTGCTATGGGCCACAAAAGCGGCCAAAGGCAGCTCCGCACGCTACACGTTTAACTACAAGGAAATGAAAAAGCTCAACGGCGATCGACAGATGAAGAACGTCTGGCGATTCACAGCACCAGGCAATGATGAAAAAAAACACGGCAAGCATCCCACGCAAAAACCGGTCGCCTTGGTCGAACAATGTTTAAACGCGAGCACCAGCCCTGGTGATCGAGTATTCGATCCGTTTGCCGGATCCGGCACCACGGGTGTCGCTTCGTTAAATTTAGGTCGACGTTTCGTTGGGTGTGAATTGGACACCGGATTCGCGCGCCTCGCGAGCAAACGATTGCATGCTGCCGATGCTGAAAGAATTTCTGTAAAACCAAAATGAATAGCGCAACACTCGACCTAACTGTCGAATTGTTGAAGCGCCGTTCCGTGACTCCTCACGACGCCGGCTGCTTGGACGTGATCGCCGCGAGATTAGTCGCGTGCGGCTTTAGAACCGAGTTTCTAAACTTCGGCGACGTCACAAATTTGTGGGCGACACACGGCGACGGTTTGCCGGTTTTTACCTTTGCCGGACACACGGATGTTGTTCCCACCGGCGATCTCAATTTATGGTCGTCCGATCCGTTTACGCCAGAAATACGTGATGGCTTTCTCTTCGGGCGAGGCGCCGCTGATATGAAAGGCAGCCTCGCGGCAATGGTTAGTGCCATCGAACATTTTCTCGCAACGGATCAGTCTCATCGAGGTACGATTAGCTTACTGCTCACTTCCGACGAAGAAGGCATTGCTACTGATGGAACAGTCAAGGTGATCGAATCGCTGCAGGCTCGTGGTCAACAAATTACGTGGTGTGTCGTCGGCGAGCCAAGCAGCGAATTCACACTTGGTGACTGTATTCGAAACGGTCGCCGCGGTTCTCTGAATGGCCGCTTAACGATTCGCGGGACCCAAGGCCATGTCGCCTACCCAGAACGCGTGGCTAATCCTATCCATTTGGTCGCCCCAGCGTTAAGCGAATTGTGCGCGACTCGCTGGGATAACGGCAACGAATTTTACCCTCCGACTTCGTTTCAAATTTCGAATATCAACTCGGGCACAGGAGCAGAAAATGTCGTACCTGGTACGCTTGAAGCACGCTTCAATTTTCGCTTTTGTACCGAAAGCACGTTCGCTGGTCTACGCTGGCGCGTGGATGAAATCCTGGAGTCTCATGGTTTGGATTATTCCATCGATTGGCATCTGTCCGGAGATGCATTCTTAACGAGCGGTGGGAGTCTACTCGAAAGTGTGCGGGAATCTATCCGCGAGCATCTGGGCATTGAGACGCGCGCGTCGACCGGCGGGGGGACTTCAGATGGACGTTTTATCGCACGTATCGGCGCCGAAATCGTCGAACTAGGACCCGTCAACGCAACGATTCATAAAATTGACGAATGCGTTTCTGTCGAAGAACTGGATTCGCTGGCGGTAACGTATCAATCGATATTGTCGCGTCTCATGCGAGACTAATGCCAGCACGCAGTTTCGCAACCGCGCGCTGGGCGAGTATCACAACAGCTTTCGGCTAGGCAGAACGCGCAGTAGCCGAAGAATCAAACTGCTCTTCTTCAGTCGAACCTGTCAATGCGGTTACCGACGAAGCGCCGCCCTGGATAACGGTGGTTACGTCATCAAAGTAGCCGGCACCAACCTCTTGTTGATGACTTGCAAACGTATAGCCGCGACTGGCGGCCGCAAACTCACGCTCTTGCACCATTTCTACATACGCCGTCATCCCGTTACGGACGTACTCATGCGTCAGATCGAACATGTTGTACCACATGTTATGGATCCCTGCGAGCGTGATGAACTGGTACTTATAACCCATTGCGCCGAGTTCACTTTGGAACTTAGCGATGGTTGGGTCGTCAAGATTCTTCTTCCAGTTGAACGACGGTGAGCAATTGTACGCGAGCAACTGGTCAGGGAATTTTGCATGAATCGCGTCGGCAAATGTCTTTGCTTCTGCGAGATCCGGAACCGCAGTTTCGCACCACAATAGATCCGCGTATGGGGCATACGCCAATCCGCGAGAAATCGCTTGATCGATACCTGGCTTCGTTACGTAAAATCCTTCTGGAGTTCGGTCTCCTGTAATGAAATCCGCGTCGCGAGGGTCAATATCTGATGTGATTAGCGCGGCGGCATTTGCGTCAGTGCGAGCCAATACAATTGTCGGGACACCCATGGCGTCCGCGGCGAGGCGCGCGGCTACGAGTTTTTGCACGGCATCCTGAGTCGGCACTAGAACTTTGCCACCCATGTGACCGCATTTTTTTGCGGACGCTAATTGGTCTTCGAAGTGGACACCAGAAGCGCCCGCCTCAATCATCGCCTTCATCAACTCGAATGCATTTAGAACGCCACCGAACCCAGCTTCGGCATCTGCGATGATCGGCGCAAAGTAATCGATGTCGCCGCCGCCTTTTGACCATTGAATCTGATCGGAGCGCTGAAACGCGTTATTAATTCTGCGTACCATCGTCGGAACCGAATCCACTGCGTAGAGTGATTGGTCGGGGTACATCGTCTCGCTGGTATTACCGTCAGCGGCAACCTGCCAACCGGATAGGTAAATCGCCTTCACGCCGGCTTTAACTTGCTGAACAGCTTGACCGCCAGTGAGAGCACCTAAAGTAGGAACAAAGTCTTCCTCGTTCACAAGCTTCCAGAGTTTTTCGGCACCACGACGAGCGAGAGTATGCTCAATTTGAACACTGCCGCGTAATCGCACGACGTCTTCTGCTTTGTAGTCTCGTTGGACGCCTTTCCAACGCGAGTTTGTACGCCAATCCGCATTAAGGTCTTCAACCTGCTGTTGAAACGACATAGTCATGATAGATACTCCAAGCCAATCAAATAGTTTGCGTGCGCCGCTCGACTCGAACTCAGAACAATGTTCTACACTGTGGCTCTACCTGAAACACCACGGGCCTAGCCCGGGTCTAGATAGGGAGTTCCTGCGCAATCCGGGCCCGGAAGCTACGCTGCACCGCACAATTTGTCAATGCCAAATCTGCCTGGCGAAATGCCGCTGTAACCAGAAGCAGTCGACGTCAAGTGCCTGCCGCGCAGCGCCAGACAGGCATCCGTCGCTTTGCCCCGCCTAGGAATCCTGTCAAAAGACCGGCCCTTGTTTTTCGTACCCCTGCCCTCATTTACCTATCTGGAGCAAATGTAAAAGTTCGAAAACACTATTCCTGGCGTCTCACTGTGATGGATTTCTGATCTTTGGAGAATCCGCCGCCGAGTCGTATAATTTCCGCACCTACCGCAGAGTTCCACCAAAGAATGCTCAAATTCACATAAAGATGGCAGACAACGACGACACGAATGACAATGATTCGGGGGTTGCGGTTGATGTCGCGAAACCGAAAGTCAAAAAGCCACCCCTATATACGGTGATTATGCTGAACGACGACTACACTCCAATGGAATTTGTCGTCCATGTGTTGGAACAGTTTTTTACCGTCGATCGACCAACCGCGACTCGAATTATGCTGGAAGTGCACACTCGGGGAAAAGGTATCTGCGGTTCGTTCACTCATGAGATCGCCGAGACCAAGGTGTCTCAAGTCAACCAGTACGCACGGGACAACCAACACCCGTTACTATGTACACTGGAATTGGAATAAATCGCATGTCGTTCCAGAAACCATCTAGCTTTAGGAATTCATAGTGCTGAGTAAAGAACTCGAAGTAACGCTGAATCTTGCTTTCAAAGATGCCCGTGAGAAACGTCATGAATTCATGACCGTTGAGCATCTTCTGCTAGCCCTGCTCGACAATCCCACCGCCGTAAAGGTACTTCGCGCCTGCGGCGCAGATCTGAGCCAGTTACGGCGCCAGCTCGACGATTTCATCAACGAGAGCTCGCCTCTATTGCCCGTAGACGAGGATCGCGACACACAGCCAACACTTGGATTTCAGAGGGTGCTGCAACGGGCCGTCTTTCACGTTCAATCTTCCGGGAAAAAAGAGGTGACGGGCGCAAATGTCCTGGTCGCCATTTTTGGAGAACGCGAATCTCAGGCAGTTTATTTGCTCAATCAACAGAATATCGCCCGTCTCGACGTCGTCAATTGCATCTCGCACGGAATATCAAAAGTGTCCGACGACGACGAAACTGCGGAGAATCCGGCTGCGGCCGCCGACCCCGAAGGCGAATCTGCAGAAGGTGGCAAAAGCCCATTGGAAGCGTTCGCCACGAATCTAAACGAATTGGCCAGGAACGGGAAAATTGATCCGCTGATCGGTCGCCAGCACGAAATCGAGCGAACGATCCAAATTTTGTGCCGCCGACGCAAGAATAATCCCTTATTTGTGGGAGAGGCGGGAGTCGGCAAGACGGCAATTGCGGAAGGGTTGGCGAAAAAAATTGTCGACGGCGATATCCCCGAAGTGTTGCAAGACGCGACCATCTACTCACTCGACCTCGGCGCGCTACTCGCGGGCACGAAATATCGCGGCGACTTCGAGAAACGTTTAAAAAACGTTCTAGCCCAATTGCATAAAGAACCCGGTGCCGTGTTATTTATAGACGAGATTCACACCATCATTGGTGCCGGCGCGGCGTCCGGCGGGGTCATGGACGCGTCAAATCTAATTAAGCCGGTGCTGGCCTCGGGCGATTTGAAATGTATTGGTTCAACAACCTACCAAGAATACCGCGGAATATTCGAGAAGGACCGAGCCTTAGCGCGGAGATTTCAGAAAATTGACGTGAATGAGCCATCTGTCGAGGAAACGATCAAAATCTTGCAGGGTCTCAAGTCTCGCTTTGAAGAGCACCACGATGTGAAGTATACGAACCAGGCACTGCGTGCATCGGCCGAATTGACGGAGCGCTATATCAACGACCGGCACTTACCGGATAAAGCCATCGATATCATTGACGAAGCCGGCGCCCGTCAACAATTACTGTCGCCGTCCAAGCGCAAAAAAACCATCGGCGTGGGCGATATCGAAGAGATTGTGGCGAAGATCGCGCGAATACCGCCAAAAGCAGTTTCTACCTCCGACCGTGAATCGCTGCAGAAGCTGGATCGTAATCTTAAGATGGTCGTATTCGGCCAAGATCAAGCTATCGATGGTCTTGCCTCAGCCATCAAGATGTCCCGCTCAGGCCTGGGCAACATTGAGAAACCTATCGGATCCTTCCTGTTCGCCGGTCCGACGGGTGTCGGGAAAACCGAAGTAACGAGGCAACTTGCCCAAGTAATGGGGATAGAATTAATTCGCCTAGATATGTCTGAGTATATGGAGCGCCATACGGTTTCTCGCCTAATTGGTGCCCCTCCTGGATACATTGGGTTCGACACTGGCGGATTGCTAACGGAAGCAATAATGAAGCAACCGCATGCGGTGCTGTTGTTGGACGAAATGGAAAAAGCGCATCCAGATGTGTTCAATATACTGCTTCAAGTAATGGATCACGGCACGCTCACTGATGCGAACGGTCGCAAAACGGATTTTCGTAACGTCATTCTCGTTATGACAACAAACGCGGGGGCTGAGCGCATTAGTCGCTCGTCGATTGGCTTTACGATGCAAGACCACGCCAGCGACGCAATGGAAGAAATTAAACGCATGTTTAGTCCAGAATTCCGTAATCGACTTGACGCGATTATCCAATTCAACCCGCTAGATGCTGACACTATCGGTCACGTGGTGGACAAGTTCCTGATCGAATTGGAAGCCCAACTTGACACCAAGAAAGTAACCATGGACGTAGATTCAGAAGCAAGGAGTTGGTTGGCTGAGCACGGTCACGATCCGATCATGGGAGCGCGGCCGATGGCGCGCTTAATCCAAGATAAGATCAAGAAGCCACTCGCCGAGCAAATTTTATTCGGCGATCTTCAAGGCGGCGGACATATTTTTGTCACCGTCCGCGACGGCGAACTCGTGGTAGAAAGCGACGAGAAGGAGCTAGAAAAAGCCGACGCCGTGTAGTTGAAGTTGATACAAAACTTGTACTTGTGGCAGACGCCACCGAACGTTGTGCCTCGCGAGTTAGTGGATAATACTCAACGTCCCGCAAATCTAAAGCCGTTTTCGTAGCACCAATGAGTTGCGGGATAAGTTGTACAGGGCTTGTCGTTCGATAGGCAATTCTTGAATTTCGGAGCGAAGAAAACCGTTCTGCAGGAACCAATGGCTAGCATGAGTCGTGAGGACAAAAACTTCTTCTAGACCCGCGTCGCGAGCACGACGCTCGAGCGCTTGGAGCACGATGTTCCCGAATCCGTAGCGCCGATAATCCGGATGCACCGCAACGCACGCTAATTCCCCAATCGCATTCGGAAACGGATACAAAGCACCACACGCTATTACCGTGTCTTCTCGTACAAGAACGGAAAAATGGCTAATCTCGATTTCCAATTTTTCTCGAGATCGCTTGACGAGGAAACCTTCTTGTTCCAGCGGCTCAATAAGAGCCAAAACGCCACCAACGTCCTCAATTGTCGCAAGCCGAAATTGCTCGAACGGCGTGTTGCTAACTAGCGTTCCAACGCCATCGCGCGTAAAAAGTTCCGCTAGCAGCACACCATCGACTGTTTGATCCACCAGATGCACCCGATTGACGCCAAACTGGCAAGCCCGGATCGCACAATCAAGGAACAGCCTTCCCGCTTGATCGGCCGCGACAAACTCGCGCGCATCGCGTACGTTTAGTTCGCGTACAACGATGTTATCTCCATCGACTACGCCAGGTGATTCCATCATGAGAATCATTTTTGCGGCAATCAGCTCGGTTGCAACTGCTGTCGCTAAATCGAGCGAATTTAAATTGAATACCTCGCCGGTCGGAGAGTAGCCAAGTGGCGATATCAAAACTATCTCGCCGTCGTTCAGTCGCCGCTCAATTGCCGCACGATCGATTCGACGGACAATTCCCGTAAAATGAAGGTCGACGCCGTTAACTATCCCAGCAGGTCGAGCGATAACAAAATTTCCGCCCGCGACCGTCAATGCATTCCCGCGACTAGCCACGTCGAGCGCAGCTTGCGTAAGGCGCGCCTCGAGTTCTATTCGAACCGAAGACACCGCGTCTTTCACGTGCGGTAGAGCCTCAGTTCGCGTAATCCTTAGATTACCGACGAATTCTTGCTGAATATTTGAACCCCGCAGCCGGGAATTTATTTGATCCCGCGCGCCGTGCACTACAACGAGTTTGACACCAAGCCCACGCAATAAGATCAAATCTTGTGCAAGCCTATCAAGGACCGCACCGTTCATTTGTTCACCATCGAAATAAACGACAAAGGTTTCGCCACGGTGCAATCGAATATACGGAGATGCTTCACGCATCGATGCGACGGTAGAACTGCGGATGTTTGAAGGCTCTTCAGTCATACCGTTAGATCGCGAAGAATCGTTGTCCAGTGAGAGGGTTGAAGACTAGTTGCGAGGTAGCTTGCGCCTAGAAGCAGCTTCGAGTGTGATGAATGAGCAGTCCAATCGTGGCCTTAGCGCTACATGGTTTTCTTGTAGTCATTGTAATACTTTAGTACACGACGGACGTAGGTCTGGGTTTCCTCATACGGTGGGATCTGGCGCCCGTACTTTATCACGGCGTTTTCACCCGCGTTATAAGCCGCTAAGGCCAAAGCCAAATTATTGTCGAACATCCCCAGCAGATCTTTTAAATAGCGAGTACCACCCAAAACATTGGATCTAGGGTCGCGCCGATTTTCAACCCCGTAACGCGCGGCCGTTGCTGGCATTAGTTGCATTAGTCCTACAGCACCGGCTGGGGAGACGGCTCCAGAATCGTAGGCAGATTCGGCCGTAATAACCGCGTGAATTAGCGCACTCGGCAATGCGTGCCGCTTCGCCACAATCGCGATAGTTTGCGTGTGAAGGGTTCTATTTTTATTGTAATTCCGATTGCTAGAACCCGCCTCTGCCCAGCCCTTCCAGGTTTTTACCAGGCGCTTGTAACCGCCATGTACCGGTTCGTCCGTGAGATGCACGCGACCGTACTTATCAACATATTTATATATATCGGCGCCGGCGACCAAGGGCAAGGCAATCAGAATTCCGATTCCCATTAGCCGTTTAATTCGGGCGATATTCAACAATCTTCTCCGGTTACGAGTTCAAACTAATGTAAATTCGACTTAATTGCGCTAAATATATGATAAATATTCAATAAATACCAGAATAATTATAGAAAATATTGCTGCGAACACATCGTCAAGCATTATCCCGAGCCCACCGGCAATCCGCCGGTCTAAAAAGCTTATCGGCCACGGTTTGAAAATATCGAAGATTCTGAACAATACGAAGGCCAGCGCACAGCCAGTAATGCTAGGGGATACCACGCTCAAGGTCAGCAACATCCCCACGATCTCGTCCCAGACAATTGCGGGATGATCGTGCTCGCCAAGGATCGCGGCGGTCCGCTGGCACAGCGGCACGCCGACGCCGAATAATGCAATTGTTATTGCAATGTAGGTCCAGTTATCTAGCGTCATCATTGGCCAATAGACTAGTAGCCCAACAACGGAACCTGCCGTTCCGGGACCCTTTGGGAACAATCCTGAACCGCCGCCCAGAGCCAGAAAGTGGCCAGGATCGCGCAACATCGTACCTGTTGGTGCAGTCATCGCTTCGACCGGGGCGGGTTAATTTTCTTCTTCGACATTCGGTGGCGGCTCGAAACCCGAATAGCTTGCAAGTTGCGCGGCGCTTAGCATGCGCTCAACTCGACGACCGCTTACGACCCAGGTCGGATAATTTTGGATGTTCTGCACGAGACACGCGGTTGCCCGTGGGCCTTTCTGCCCATTCGGAGAACACTCAACGTAGGGAAGCCTCGAGGCTGATGAACCGAATACGAGTTTCTGTTGTTGACAATGAGGACACCAATACGCGCCGTAAAACTTCGCCTGGGCATTGGTCAGATGCTCCGCTAGTTCGCGTAAGTAGGGATCTTCCGGACCGGCGTTTGGACTGAAAACCCCGGCGTAATTCAGATGCATAAATAGGACGAGCAATCCCGCTATCACGCTACTGCCGAGACGCCAGGTTCCTAATTCCAACTGCGCGGCGCGGCGCCAGCTAAGCACAAAAATCGAAATGACGATCGCCAGTGACACAAGACAATAGGCACACATCGCTTTAATGACCCACAGCGAAACGGCATTCAGGTAAAGACCGACTGCGAAACCGAGCGTGGCGAAAAATAGGATCAAACGGGAACGGGTGATATTAGACTTCGCGATTAAAGCGATTCCGGTAATCGCGAAATACACGCCCCAGCCCCACAGGACGATGGGTACACCGAGAAACATCGACCAGCGACTACTTTGCACCACATCGCAACTCGACCCGCTCCCGCAGTAGGGTAAATTCGCACGAGTTAACGAGAAAAACAGTAACCCGCTGGTTAGTGCTAAACCGATAGCGCCAAGCATCGCGATCGGGAGATCCCTCGAGCGGGAGGAGTTCGCGCCCGATCGATCAGTCAATTTTCGTTCCTTGGATTTTCTCACCACTAACACGCCCCTCCATCTATCGCGGAAAAAATTTCGCAGCCCGAACTCCGAGCCTCCAATCTATCACGATTAGGGATACCAATATTGGGGAACATGGGCGACTATTGGCGATTGACCAACCGCTAAATTAACTAAGATATACAGACGCAGGAGAATCGCATGGCGCATAGTTTGGCTGAAATCGCAGAACAGTTTTCGATGAAGTATGAAGGTAACGGCGAACTCGAAATTGCCGGACTATGTGGCCTATCGGATAATTTTAAAAACCATCTTTCGTTCGTCGCGGACCGCCGGCTTTTAGGAGCGGCTTCGAGTTCCGAAATTCCCGCATTCATTACCTTCTTGGATTGCCCGGTTGAAGGTAAGGTCAATCTGTTTCACGAAAACCCAGACTACGCGATGGCGATGATTGCCAATCTATATCTTCAATCCGCATCTTCTAGCGCGCAGCGAATCGATCAAAGTGCGGTGATCGCCGACTCCGCAACGATCGCAAGCAGCGCGACAATTGGCGCTAATGTCGTTATAGGGGCCAACGCTGTTATCGGCGAGCGGACGAATATAATGGCCGGGTCGATCTTATTGGATCAAGTCGTAATTGGAAATGATTGCGTGATCTATCCGAACTGCGTGTTGCGCGAACGATCAATCCTGCATGATCGTGTTGTACTGCAGCCCGGCGTTGTGATTGGCGGAGACGGATTCGGGTACATTCGTTACGGGCAAGGACAAGTAAAGATTCCGCAACTAGGTAACGTTGTGATCGAATCTGACGTCGAAGTAGGCGCGAATTCGACAATCGACCGTGCGCGATTTTCTTCTACAAGAATCGGGCGTTGGACCAAAATAGACAACGGAGTTGTCGTTGCACACAACGTCCAGATCGGTGAGCGCTGTATCCTTGTCGCTCAAAGCGGCGTCGCCGGTAGTTCGCGACTTGGAAACGATGTCGTGCTGGCCGGACAAGTTGGGCTTGTCGGCCACATTCATATCGCAGACAACGTCACACTACTCGGCCAATCGATGGCCACCAAAGACATTCGAGAAGCCGGCGTTTGGGCAGGTAGCCCTGCCCGTCCTGCGAAACAGTGGAAGCGTGCAATCGCAAGATTGTACAGCCGTGTGAACCGTGAGTAGTTCAATTGGCCAACCACTGAGGCGTGTAATTAGGCGACGTTTGAAGCCAAAAAAGTGCGTTTGACTCATGGTTTTGACCTTCCGTGTTTAGGATTGAAAAATCTTGCTTTAGTTAGTTTTGCGCATGTGTTTTCGATTGCGATTTCGCGCGGTGAACGTATGATTCAGTGACGGCGACCCCCGTCATCCCGAGTTCCCAAGCGACCGTCATCGACCCGTCATAAGCACAGGGTCCTACGCACATCGTACGGCGATAGAAAACATTCGAGGCCTTGCAGCAATGAGTAAAATCGCCGACCTGGCATACCAAGGAATCCGACAACGAATTGTCTGCGGCGATTACGCGGCAGGAACCCACCTAAAAGAAGTACTGGTTGCACACGACATCGGCGCCAGTCGTACCCCGGTGCGCGAAGCCTTACGGCGACTCAATTCGGAGAACCTCGTCGAATTCGTACCGAATCGCGGCGCTTACGTTACATCTTGGTCATTAGAAGACGTCGAGGAAATTTACATTCTACGATCTCTACTCGAAGGGCAAGCCGCATTTCGTGCGGCAACACGGATACGAGACGAGGATATAGAAAAGCTGATCGCGTCCGCTGATCGAATGGACGAATTATTAGACTACGATAACGTTCGTGATACAGCCGCAATTCTCGAAGCTAATTCAGCTTTTCACAACACGATATTGGTCGCTTCACGCAGCGAACGCCTATCAAAAATACTGGCTTGGGTAGTCGATATTCCCGTCATCCTTGGTACATTCGAAAAATACACTGACAGCGACATCCAGGAAGCCAATCATCTTCACCGTGAATTGATCGACGCACTAAAAGCCAGAGATCCGCATTGGGCCCAAAAGCTCATGGAAGCGCATCTGTCCGCGGCCCAAAGAATGCACGTATTCAATCGGGAAGCTTGATTTAACTACGCCCGCCGTTGAGAGACGGCTGATCCAGGAAAGACCCCTGCGCGACTCACCATACCCGGCATGCGCGACCCTAGCGGTTTCTCCAACCACTTTGCCGTAGCGATAATTTTGTCTATCGATATCCCTGTTTTCATACCCATACGTTCGAGCATGTAGAGAATATCTTCAGTCGCCACATTGCCTGTCGCACCTGGCGCGAATGGGCAACCACCGAGTCCGCCGCAACTTGCATCGATTATTCGCACGCCGCTTTGGATGGCAACGTACGCGTTCGCGACGCCGGTATTACGTGTGTTGTGAAAATGCGCGCGCAATGGCGTGTCACCAACGACGGGCATAACCAAATCAAGTAGACGGCTCACATCTGTCGGCACTGCCACGCCGATGGTATCTGCGAGCGCGATCTCATCGACCCCGAGATCAGCGAAGCGTCTTGCCATGTCGGCGACACGCGCAGGATCAATCTCCCCTTCGAACGGGCAACCGAAGCTCGCACCGATGGTCACTCCAAAAAACAATCCACGTGCTTGAGACTCACGAATTATCTCCTCGATTGTTTTATCCATGTCGGCGATACTCGCGCCTTGGTTGCGTTGGCAGAAGGTCTCGCTCGCGACGGTCGTACAGTTAATCTGGTCAATACCAGAATCCACTGCGCGTTCGAATCCGCGGCGATTCAGAACGAGGCCAATATACTTAACGTCATCGTTGTTCGGCAACCGGCCGACGAGCGTATCGATATCAGCCATTTGGGGAACGCGCTTCGGATTGACAAAACTTGCGACTTCAATGCGACGAACGCCGGCGTCAATGAGCCGCGTAATAAAATCCAATTTAGTGGTCGTGTCCAGAATGGTCGGCTGACTCTGAATGCCATCACGCGGGCCCACGTCTACAATCTCCACGAAATTATTCATGTCGTTTTGACCATCCATGTTTGCTAGTTAATTATGGGTGTTAGCTTCGGTGTTTATCTGGCACAAGGTTGGTGGATCGTTCGACCTATCCACCAGGTGCGAATTTGAAATTTGTAATGAGTTTGCAGCCACGAAGGCGCATCGTCCCGGGAGACATAGGCCACGACCAAGCCAATTAACGGCGTAACACCAAGCACGAATCCGGCTAAATACAAGACATAGACAACGATGGCATTTCGGCTGACATTCGAAGGCTCGCTTACTTCATTCATTTAAACCGCCTCATTTCTGATCGAAAAACCGATTCCATTTCTGAGCTTGGAACCTGGTGCTCCTGTCGAACGCTCCTTGGCGCAAACCAATTCGGACTGCAGATCGCCGAATTCGGCTACTCGGAAACGCGAAAGTGGACGGATCCGTGTTTTTTTGCAAGGACTCTAGTAACACGCGCTTTTGCTTGACGTATTCGGGAGATCCCCAGCGTTCCAGCAGCGACTGGAAAGCCAGATATCGGCTGTGCTGGTATCCCTGCGCTTGGCCGTTGGAATCCATCAACGGATTCGGCGGGTACAGATTTAGACACGGTAGATAATTATCTGCGATAGGAATTTTCGCATCATGCGTGCGACCCGCGCGGAGCAATTTCGGCAACACGTGCGTATGCGGTCCGTGTGGTGTTTGATGTCGATCGATTGTTTGATAAACCTCGATCCGGCCGACACTAGAGCTAACGACTCGATGAGGGCTCGCCTCAACGATCAGATCCATGATTTTTGAATCGCGATCTAACAGTGGGTTTCCGCAGGACTTACGTAAGGCCGCTATTAGGCCATGATCGTTCGTTCGAACACAGAAATCCGTATTGGAAAGCGCTAACCCCATATCGAACAATATGCCGCCGACATCTTGTTCGCTAATCGCATCGAGATCAGGGCCAAGTTCAGTTATTACTGTGCGCCCGGCACCGCGCGCTGACCGATCCGGCAAGCAGAAGGCCACGCCATGAACCCACCGTTCATGGTGAGTACTTAGCATCTCATATGCGAGTGCTTTTACCTCCTGCGGCAAGCGTATTCTTATTCCCCCGCGGCTCGTGGCACGTATTAACGGTTCACTGTTTGGTGCCCGACACGCCTCCGTTGAGCTCCGAAAGAACTCTGCTACCGCACCAAACGCACCGATACTGAAACTACTATCGGTGTCGTCGAGATACGTCTGAACTAGCTGCAATAGATCGCCAGGAGTACATGGTTGTGCCATGGATACTGATCGAAACTCCAGATCGAGCAAAGTAGGTCTCAAGGATTCTCGTCGATATCGCCAATTTCGTCTGCTGACCCCGACGTACGACAACCGAGCGCCGCGATTCTCGCAGCCATTTCGTGGTTTGCGTCGCGCAATTGCGCGTGCGCAAGCGCCGCGCTGAGCTGCTCACTCGCGCGCGCGGCAGCTTCGATGTCATCGATATAATCCGTTGCATAGTAGTTGATGAAATCTTCTAGCGGCCCGACGCCGATGTCTTCCAGGAGATCAGCACCGTCGGCCACTTCTACAAGCTCAACAAGCACGGCCCATGCTGCCTTCGCGTCTTTTCGACAAAGCTCATCCAACTTATCCCATGCCCACCAGTTTCTCTGGAAATTAACCCATGCTTCGGCAATTTTTTTACTCTCAGTCCCGTCCATTACACACTCTAATTATTCTGGTTGGTAATCTGTCACACAGCTTAGTCGAATCGACCGAATCACGGCTTATCGCCTTATTAGGATCTAGTCCGCCGGCGCACGCCTAGCTACCACGACGCGATCGCACAAGATTATGCCGAAAATATCTCGCCACTGATATCTGCTTCGACCACTGTTTGGAGTAGTTCGGTTAAACTAATAGGTAGCAACAAGAGGGTCTAATTTTGCGTGCACTAATTTGTCGTCAATGGGGTGGCCTCGACCAACTTGAAGTGGCGAGCGTTTCCACCCCCATTCCATCCGAAACTCAGATTCTAATAAGCTGTGAGGCAACGGCAGTAAATTATGCTGACGCTATTATGGTTAGTGGGAAATACCAGACAAAACCTCCACTGCCGTTCTCACCGGGTCTTGAAACGGCAGGAACCGTGCTCGCGTGTGGTTCACGAGTGACACGTTTTAGCCCGGGCGATCGAGTCATGTCGCTGCTCCATTTTGGTGGTCTCGCCGAGCAGGCGGTAGCTGAAGAGTCCGACAGCTGGAAGATTCCGCAAACGATGGATATTGTCGATGCGGGCGCCTTTCCCATCGCCTATCTGTCTTCGGACGTTGCACTGCGGTGGCAAGGTCGGCTTGAGCGCAATGAAACCCTGATCGTGCTCGGTGCCGCCGGTGGCGTTGGGCTCACAGCGGTCGAAATAGGCAAAGCGATGGGCGCGAGAGTTATTGCTTGCGCGAGTACCCCAGAAAAATTAGCCATCGCACGTGAACACGGTGCCGACGAGCTGATCAACTACAGCACTGAAGATCTTAAGGCGCGTGTGCTCGGGCTTACTGACGATCGCGGCGCGGACGTTTGTTTTGACCCCATTGGGGGGCAACTATTCGATGCGGCCCTGTCCTCGCTTGGCTGGGGCGGTCGCTACGTCCATGTCGGATTCGTTGGCGGTGTTCCTAGTATTCCAGCGAACAGACTACTCGTTAAAAATCGCGCGGCACTCGGGTCTTCGCTGCGCTATTTTCGATGGTACGCGCAAGATAAGCTGCAAATTTCAATGGAAACGCTGCTTGCCTGGTACACCGAAAGTAGGCTGCGCCCGTTGGTAACGCACCAGTTCCCGCTCGATCGCGGCGTCGAGGGAATTAAACTGTTAACCGAACGCCGCGCTTACGGTCGAATATTAATACGGCCAGGAACCTCTAGTTAGGAAATCAATACAATGCCTGTATTACTCGAATACCCACGGACACATGTTGCGTTAATTACCATCGACAACCTTCCGAAACACAACGCCATGAGTCGTGAAATGATGGCCGAACTCGTCGCCATATGGGATGAGCTTGAGACCTCAAAGTGCCGCGCAATCGTCATGACGGGCGCCGGAGAAAAAGCATTTAATGCCGGCGCGGATGTCAGTGGTGACCTAAGCGCGAGCGAAGATATGGCGGCCATGATCAATCGCTCACTGTTAAAAACCTCGAGCTATCCGAAACCGATTATTGCCGCCGTCAACGGCGTCTGCGCGGGTGGCGGCGTCGAATTAATGCTGTCTAGCGACATAAGAATATCAGCGCCACACGCTCGATTTGGCTTACCGGAAGTGAAATGGGGCATCTACCCCTTTGGGGGAGCAACGGCAAAGCTGGTGAATCAAATCGGCTACGTTCACGCAATGAAGTTGCTACTCACAGCCGAGATGGTAAGCGCCGACGAAGCCATGCGGATCGGATTGATTAACGAGGTAGTTCCCGCCAGCGAATTGATGGAGCGGTCGCTGCACATCGCCGAGCTAATAGCTGCTAACAGCCCCCTCGCGGTCCAAGCAGTGAAGCAGCACATATCCGCCGGCGCGGCCGCCGCGGCCTTAGCTCGCGAAGACGAAGAACAGGCACACGGCGATCGCATTCGCGCAAGCGCAGACTTTGCCGAAGGCGTCAGTGCATTTCGCGAAAAGCGCACGCCGAAGTACTAATTCGACGAGCGCTTTCGTGGCCATTAGGTCGCACGGATAAGAACTAACGGCTGCACAACGCCGCGCTTCGCCGGACGGCGTTGTCCACTAAATCTCGGCTCGATTGTTAAGGATATCGACGTCCTGTTGGACAAAAAGGGGAACGCCGATGCGCCGTTTGCGCATGATATTACTCGTCGGATTATGCCTCGGTGTCGGATTGGGTCTGGTGCGTTATTGGAACTATCGGATCCTGCACCCGTCCACAGATGACGCATATGTTCAGGCCCATATAGTCAATATCGCGGCCCGTGTTTCTGGGCCAGTAATTACTGTGCACGTCGCAGAGAACGAATACGTGGCTGCTGGCGCTCGATTATTTGACATCGACCCGGCTACTTTTGAGGCGACCGTGGCGTCGGCGCAGGCCAACTACGAAATCGCCGCTCAAGCGACCGGCGCGAGTGATGCTGAAGTCGGCGTGGCGCGTTCAACGCTCGACGAACAGGATGTGGCGTTAGCGCGAGCCGTTCGAAGCCTTGAACGCGCGACGCCGCTTGCGAGCTCAAATTTAATCTCGGTATCTGAGTTCGACAATGCGAAAGCAACACACGCCGAGGCCACGGCCAGCGTCGCGCGCGCGCAGGCGGATCTACGGCGTGCGCAAAGTAAACTCGGGGTGAAAGGCGAAGGAAACGCGAATGTACGCGCCGCGGCGGCCACGCTGAGAAGCGCGAATCTCGAATTGTCTTTTACCCATGTGGTAGCACCCGTGGCCGGTTGGGTTTCGAACATTTCGCTACGTGAAGGCGCAATGATCATTGCCGAACGACCGCAGTTTTCAATCGTTGAAAACGAACAGTGGTGGGTAGAGGCGAACTTTAAGGAAACGGATCTTGGCAACCTACGCCCGGGTTCGCGCGCTGCCATCACTATCGATATGTACCCAGGGTTGCGCATCGATGGAGAAGTTGAAAGTCTCGGTGCCGGATCGGGAGCGGTTTTTTCGCTACTGCCACCAGAGAATGCCACGGGCAATTGGGTGAAAGTGACGCAGCGCTTTCCGGTACGGATCCGCATCAATCCTCGAAATGACGATCCGGACAATCTCAAACCTCTGCGAGTCGGGGCAAGCGCAACGGTAACCATCGACATCCAACCGTGAACGCCCAAGCCGCTGAGCGACCTAACTGGGGCGTCGTTGTTGGCGTCATGCTCACGGCTTTACTCGAAGTTCTCGACACAACGGTTGTCAACGTTGCACTACCCCACATGATGGGCAGCTTCGGTGCGACGCCGGATCAGATCACGTGGATGATTACCTCTTATCTGATTTCGACCGCGATCGTCATGCCGCTTACTGGCAACCTTGTCGGCCGCTTCGGTCGACGTCGGGTGTTATTTACTAGCGTCATCGGATTCGTCGCCGCCTCAGCGGCCTGCGGTTTTTCATCAAGCCTCACGTCGATGGTGATATTCCGCTTCATACAGGGTGGCTTTGGCGCGGTACTCGTCCCGATTTCTCAATCGATATTACTAGATGCGTTCCCGCGCCATAAACGCCATCAAGCGATGTCGATTTGGGGTTTGGCCATCATGGTTGCTCCGGTTATGGGGCCAGTGCTCGGCGGATGGATAACCGAAAACTGGAGCTGGCCGTGGATATTTTTTATCAACTTGCCGCTTGGAATTATCGCGCTCGTGTTGGTCTTCGACGACGTTAAGACTCCGCCGGTGAATCAACACCCAACGATGGATTGGTTAGGACTCGCGTTGCTGTCGATCTCGCTTGGCGCGTTCCAGACCTTACTCGACCAAGGCCACACGCGCGACTGGTTCGATTCCGCTTTCATTTGGGTGTTATGCTGGATTGCTGTTAGTGCGTTTGTGTTGTTCATCGTCAGGGCCTTGGGGCGCGAAGATAATATTATCGACATTAGATTATTCGCCGACCGAAATTTTGCCGTCGGGAATATCCTCATGGCCGGCTACGGTATGGCGATGTACTCCACGATCGTCATGTGGCCGCTACTCGCTCAGAGCGTGCTTGGGTATCCAGCTGACACTGCTGGTTGGGTGCTAGCACCGCGCGGCGTTGTCAGCGCTGTGATGATGATAGTCATCGGTGCGTGGATTGCCCCATTGGTCGATACCCGCTGGCTGATAGGCGGGGGATTGTTATTATCGGTATTCGCGAGTTCCATGATGGCGCGCCTGTCACTTGATGTCGACATGCTGGGTTTAATACTCCCGGGCGTCGTCTTTGGTTTCGCCGTCGCCTGCGTGTTCTCCCAACTATCGTCTTCGACGTTCGAGACAATTCCGACGGAAAAAGGCGCGGAAGCGGCCGGACTCTACAGCGTGATGCGCACGATCGGTGGGTCAATTGGTATTGCGATTACAAGCACCTTGCTCGTGCGTCGCGAACAATTGCATTGGAGCCATCTTGGCGCTCACATTAGCGAGACGAACCCGCGCGTTTATGACTGGTTAGATAAAACCGACGTCGCATTCGACGCACCCAACGCGGCGCTGAACCTGGGCGCCGCGTTGTTTCGACATGCGCAGATGAGCGCGTTCAACGACGTGTTTTGGTTTATCGCATTAATTTTCGCCGTGTTAACGCCTTTTACAATCTTGCTGAGAAATTCACGTACACGCGCTCCGTGAGGTGCGTCGAGTATCAATTCCCGATCTTTGCGCATCGCACACAGTTAAGCTCTGCTAGGCATTGACGCGGTCGCGGTACCACGGATTGAGAGTTCTCCGTCTTGGTTTTGCGCTTCGAGTTCGAAATCCACGAGCTTACGTCCGCCCTCTTCGCGCTTGGCGACCACGTTCCCGTTAATAGTAAGCAAATCTCCGGCTGGGTTATGACGCCGGATTTCGCTATACAAATTGACGAGCATGGCATCGTCCCCGATCCAATTGGTTATTGCGTGTGACAACCAAGAGCATCTTTCAGGACCGTAATCGTAAGCCCCAGGCGCGCCAACTTTGTGTGCAAATTCTTCTTCCCAATGGACGCGCTCTGGACAATCAGGAATACCAAATCTATTTTTTATGCCGGTCGCGGGATGTTTGGATTGCATTTGCCAAGCCAACTTGTTCGCACGGATATATAAACCACCCCATCCTTGTGCGTAACAGATGAAACCCGTGACCGTCATCGGCCCTTTAGCCAAGGTGGCTAGCTTCTCGCCCACCTCAATATCCTCGTAAAATCGAGGTGTCGCGCCGCGGATCCGTTCAGCTGCATAAATTTCACTGTGAGCCGCAAGTTCTTCATCTGTGTAAACGCGAAGCGGCTTATCTTTCAACGAATCGTACTTTGAGCCACTTTCCCGAGCGATATCGCGGTCCGTTCGAAAACACCAGGAATCTGTACTCGCGAGTTGGTCACCAGTCTCATCGAAGAAATCGACGTGATATATTTGTTGCACCGAACGACCTGCAAAACGCGTCTCATGCTCAACAAGATCTTTTAGATACGCCTCTGTTGAAATTTCAGCGTTACGGCGTATCGGTTTCATCCATGTAAAGTCACAACCCGCGAACATCGCGTGAATGCCCGGCATCCCACCGACATAGCCACTAATTATGCGACTACATGCAAAGATGAACGACGGCGGCGCAATAATGCCGCGATAGGATGTCTTTGCCGCGTAGTCTGGATCGCACCACAGCGGATTGTCATCACCGATCCCATGCGCATAGTGGCGAATGTTGTCGCGTGTCGCCTCGTAACACCAGGGCTCCAACGTACGACCGATCTTTACGCCAATACGTTTACGTAAATCGTCTATTGATGCGTCGGTAATACCGACGAATTCGCGGTTTAATTCATTGCTCATAATTATTACTGCTTATGTTTAACGATTGGGGAGCCCGGCTTATTTTCTCGTCGATTTCGCGAGGTCGCGCAAAATCTTACGATTTACTTTTCCAGCCGGAGTTTTAGGCATGCTATTGATGAATTCCACTTCACGGGGATACTCGTGCCTCGATAATTGTTCTTTCATGTATTTTTGAATGTCGTCCGCGGTTGCATTATTCCCGTCTCGCAAAACCAAATACGCGCGCGCAATCTGCCCTCGAACCGGATCCGGAACACCAATGACCGCGGCCTCTCCGATGGCCGGATGCTTGAGCAGCGTATTCTCTATTTCTACTGCGCTCATCGTCCATCCGGCAGAAATGATCACATCGTCGGCTCGACCCGCGTGGAAATAATAACCGTCCTCGTCGTAGTATCCGAAATCCTTTACACGAAACCATTCGCCTGAACGCTTTACGGCAATCTCCCCGATTTCGTTTACGGCGGCAATCGCACCATTACTCGTCAGAACGGCGACTTCGTTCCCTGGTGCAGGTTTCCCTAGCGCCCCGCGACGCGTTGCGTGTCCAGACATGCCAGGGTAATCCACCATGATCACCCCCACCTCCGTTGTCCCATACATACTCGCCGGCTCTGTTCCAAACGTATTGGACACCCAATCAAAAGTATTCGAATCGAGTGGTTCGCCTGTGAACGTGCACTTATTCAAGTTGATTGCGAATTGGTCCGTGGCGCCGCTATTACGGATCATTCTGTAGACCGTGGCTGCGGCCGCAAAATTATCGATTTCGAGTTCTTCGAGAGCTTCAAGTATGCGGATAGGGTCGAACTTCCCGGCATACGCCCCAATATGGATCCCGAGTGCCATGGGCGCAATTGTTCCATGCCATAAGCCGTGCCCCCATGCGGGTGAAGACGGGCAGAAAAATCGATCCTGGGGGCGCAATCCGCTGCCATACAGTGCCGCGATCATGAGTGTGACAACGGAACGCTGGGTATGCTTTACCGCTTCAGGTAATTCGCGGGTCGTGCCCGAGGTGTACTGAAAAACACATAGATCGTTACTTCGGGTCGTGCTGATATACGACGTCGAATAGGCGGCAATATCGGCAAAAAAGTCCTCACCGACGTCAACAATGCGGATGTCTGGAAATTGGGCTTGAATGGTTTCGGCATTAGCTTCCGTGAAGACGATATGCGGGGCGCAATCTTTAATCCGTAGCGCCAGCCCGTCCGGGCCAAAAAGTGTAAACATTGGCACCGCAATTGCGCCACGCTTAATACTACCAAACATGCAGGTATAGAAAGCCTTGCCCGGCTCTAGAATAACCGCCACCCGGTCTCCTTCGTGCACGCCGTTCGCGGCTAACCAGTGGGCAAAGCGGCTGGTTAAGTCTGCCAACTCTGCGTAGTCGAGATGTTCGAGACTCCCATCATCATGCTTAACGCTGATTGCGCGACCCCGATCTCGGTGGCGGTCTATGCATTCGTGTGCGAGATTCATATGCTCGCGGTCGCCGTCGAACATCGCCCACAACCGTTCACTGGAGAACTGTTGTTGGACCGTCTCGTAATCGTTTATATCTAGCAGGCTAGTTGTCATGCGAGTCTCGTTTATAGATTCCAACTACGCCTTTGCGCTCGGGCGGCTCGATACGGCTTCGTACCAACGCAAAGTCGCGACGTGATTGTTCGGAATTGTAATGTCTACCCAAGCGGCGAAATCGATGGCACAAACGGCGGTAATATCCACCATCGTAAACGACTCTCCGGCAATGAACTGCTGATCCCTCAGGTAGTGCTCGAGAGAATCAAAAAACCGCGCGAGTGTTTGCGTCCCGCGGGCAACGAGATCGGGGATCGCCTTAATTTCGACGTTACCGGCACCTGGTATACTGCGTAACGTGAACTGAGCATGCTGGTTGCGAAACACTTCCGACGCCGCGATCATGCCGTCAAATTCCATCTTACGTTGCAAGCATTCAATTTGCGCGCGTTCGACCGCGCTACGTCCAAGCAATGACGGCTGCGGGTGAATTTCTTCAACGTAGCGACAAATAGCCATTACCTCGTCGAACCGCGTTCCGTCATCAAGCTCGAGCAAAGGAAGTAGTCCGCGCGGATTCACCGCCAGGTAATCCGATTGCAGATTCTCACCGCCCAAAATGTCTATTTCAATTTTTTCGATTTCGATGCCTTTCTCGGCAATAAACATGCGTGCACGTCTAGGGTTTGGCGCGACCGCACAATCATAAAGCTTCATTCAAAACCTCCTCAATAAAGGTCGTATCGGATTGTAACAATCCGCTCATCCGCCGATTTGAGGGCGACAACCCACGAAACCATTGGACCGCACGGACATGACAATGTCGCCATTCTGATTAAAGAGTTCGCCTAAGGTTTTCGTGATCCCCCGATCGGGTTTGGACTTGCACACCCGCGCTTCAAGGATCGTCATGCGCAAGCTTAAGGTGTCACCAGGACGCACAGGGACCGGCCAGCGTATTTCATCGATGCCGGGCGAACCCATACCTGAAACGGAAGAAATAAATTCGTCAACGAGCAAGCGCATGAAAATCGACCCAGTATGCCAACCGCTAGCGATGACGCCACCATAGATTGTGTCGCGAGCTGCATCTGGATCGACGTGGAAAGGCTGCGGATCGAACCTTTGGGCGAATTCAATAATCTCCTGCTCTGTCACACTCATCGAGCCCAGTTCGAAAACGGCACCCACCGGATAGTCTTCGAAGTAACGGTCGTTCGGTGGTACGGAAAATGTCGAAATTACCATAAAGTTAATTTTCTCTTAAGCCCAGGAGCCTATCGGACTTAGTTGTTCGTTATGAGGCAAAGTCCGGCTTGAGTTATTTTCGGTGTACTTTTGAGGCGAATAGACATTCTATATTAACGAGAAAGTACAATGAAAATGGCCGAACTCGATTTTTCCGAAGTCCAACACCCCGAGTCCGGCAGGCTTGTAGAGTCTCGGGGTCCAAAAAGATTTATTGGCGTTATTTTTTCAATAGCGTCTGTAGATCAGCGAACGGATTATGCGTCGATTTTTTGTCTTGCGAGCCATCATGTCCCTTCGAGCTTGAACCTGCGTCTACTAGTCGTTGGTGCTCGTTATCGTGACAATACAAGCACAGCAGTTCCCAATTACTTCCGTTGGGCGCATTGTTGTCGTGATTATGATCGCGGTGATGCACCGTAAGTTCCTGGAGATTCGCCCGCGTGAATTCTCGCGAGCAGCGCCCGCAAATCCAGGGGTACATCTTTAACGCTTGTTCGCGGTAACCGGCTTCTCGCTGATCGCGGTTGCGGCGCGCCTCAGCGACAACGCGGTCGAGCTTATCAGTTCCAGATCCAGGAGGGTTTGCAGCCATTAATGATTGACGTTTCGTTATGGGAGGTGACGATATTAGTGCGAAATTAATGTTGTTGAAACACCCAAAGATCACCTCGCCAAATGCCACAGCGAATATTTATCTCCCCGCAGCCCTAAGCTCCCTCAGACTCTTGCTTTGCAGTATGCTACATCACCGCACTAAAATTCGAGATCTCGACGATGGCTGAGTACGACTACGACCTATTTGTCATTGGAGCCGGTTCCGGCGGTGTGCGGGCTGCGCGGATGTCGGCCGGCCTCGGCGCGCGAGTCGCGGCGGCAGAAGAACGCTACATGGGCGGCACCTGCGTTAATGTGGGTTGCGTGCCGAAGAAAATGTTGGTTTACGCCTCACACTATCGCGATGATTTTGAGGACGCAGCTGGCTTTGGTTGGACCGTCAAACCGGAGAGCTTCGACTGGCAAAAGCTGATCGCCAACAAAGATAAAGAGATCCTGCGCCTGAACGGGATCTATGAAAATTTACTGACTAGCGCGGGCGTATCGATTTATGACGGTCGAGCAGTTTTGGTCGATACTCATACCGTTTCAATTAATGGCGAAAATGTGACTGCCGAACGAATTCTACTGGCAGTAGGCGGTTGGCCCTACGTACCGGACTTTCCCGGACAAGAACTCGCTATTACGTCGAATGAGGCGTTCTTTTTGCCGGAGCTACCGCGCAGGGTCGTTGTCGTTGGCGGGGGTTATATTGCGGTTGAGTTCGCCGGAATTTTTAACGGTCTCGGCAGTGAGGTGACACAGGTTTATCGAGGGCCGTTGTTTCTTCGCGGGTTTGACGATGATGTACGAGAGTTTCTTGCCCAAGAGCTACCGAAGAAAGGGATAAATCTTCGTTTCGACGTCGACGTCAAAGCGATCAAGAAATTACCGGACGGCCTTGAAGTCTCACTCACGGACGGATCGTCAATCCAGTGTGACACGGTGATGTACGCGACCGGGCGACGCCCGCTGACAGAAAATCTCGGCTTAGAAGCGGCCGGCGTTGAAGTCAACAACAATGGCGCCATTAAGATCGACGAACGCTACCAAACGAATATCGATTCGATTTTTGCAATCGGCGATGTCACCGACAGGATCAATTTAACGCCCGTTGCATTAGCCGAGGGGATGTCATTTGCATGGGATAATTATTCGGATGGCAACAAGGAAGTAGATTACGAATTCGTACCAAGCGCGGTTTTCAGCCAACCGAATTTAGCGAGCGTGGGCTATACAGAATCTGAAGCGCGTGAAAAGTTCGGCAAGGTAACAATCTACCGCTCGTCATTTACTGCCCTTAAGCACACCATTTCCGGGAGCGATGAAAAGACGCTCATGAAACTTATCGTCGAGGACGTGAGCGACAAAGTAATTGGTGTGCATATGGTCGGGCCAGATGCAGGCGAGACGATTCAAGGCATTGCAATCGCGCTAAAAGCAGGGGCGACAAAAGCCATATTCGACCGGACGATCGGTATTCATCCTACGGCTGCGGAAGAATTTGTCACCATGCGCGAACCCGTTCGCTAGACAGCGCAGACAAAATTTTTCTAATAAGTTAGCTGGTTCACGATGCATGTGCTTCGAATTCGTCGGCACGTATTGCGCGATTAATAACCACACGGAAGCGCAAACTTAGCCAGATGCCGGCCGTCCATAGGCAACAGCACAATCCGAACCAGACGCCGAATGGGCCGTAATCCAAACGCACACCGACATAGTAGGCGATCGTAAAACCCACACCCCAATAAACCGCGGCGTTGATGAACAAGGGGACACGCGTATCTTTCAGGCCGCGAAGAGCGCCTGCCGCAGAAGCTTGGCAACCGTCCCCTAGTTGCATGACCGCTGCAAGAACCAAAAGAGCGGCGGCGAGACGAATGACTGATGGGTCTCGAGAATAAAGGCCCGCGATGTCCTGCGCATAAGCGATGGTGCACGCTGCGCTTATGCACATGACGACTAAGCACATCGAGATTCCAACCAAGCCAATACGTTTCGCCACGCGTGGCTCAGCGCGGCCAACTGCCTGTCCGACTAAGGCCGTTGTGGCCATTGCTATGCCTAATGGAATCATAAAAATGAGGCTCGCGAAATTTAAAGTCACGGCATGGGCTGCGACCACGACGGTACCAAACGATCCCATAATCAGCGCCACTACGGTAAAAAGCGCGGCCTGTAACATAAAAGACCCACCAATCGGAACCCCAACAGCAAGGAGATGCCGCATCGCTGCCCAATTCGGTAGTTCGAATCCTCGCCATAGGTTGAATTGGCGATACACCGGGGCTTTTGATGTGTACAACACAATAAACAAAAACATGAACCAAAAAGTTAAACCGCTGCCAAGACCCGCGCCCACCGCGCCGAGCGTCGGGGAGCCGAACTTGCCGTACATAAACACGTAGTTAAGCCCCACGTTTATAGGCAACGAACTACCCATAATTATCATAATCGGGATGGTTCGCCCGAGGCCCTCATTCATTTGGCGGAGGCAGTGGTAGCCGTAGCAGCCGAGCACACCGAATGAAATCGCATCGAGATAGCCTTGCGCAAGCGCCGCAACTTCGAACTCAATGTTCATCGCCCGCATCAAGACTTGCGCGTATTGGAGAACAAATATCACTGCGAAACTGACCAGCACGGCGAGCCACAAACACGCCCGTGTGTCGCGTCCAATATCTGCTTTACGTCCCGCTCCGTAATGCTGGGCGACAATCGGACCAAGCGCCATAATCACACCGAGGCCAGCCAGGAATACCGTGATCCAAATACTGGACCCCAATGCAACGGCTGCAAGCTGGGTCGCGCCAAGGTCCCCGGCCATCATCGTGTCCGCAACATTGACGCCAATGTTAAACAAGTTATTAAGCACTAACGGCCAGGCAACGATAAGCAATCGCTTCACATCACCTAGCAGCACGTCGTTCGGTATTGTGACTTTCAATTTTCAATCCCAGCGACGGGCCCGCGCGGGCAATTTTGCATGATGTTGAAATAGGCTCCAGTGCACGAACCTGCTCCGACACATGACTCACGCGAACGCGAAAACCGCTGTTAGTCTGGCACTAGGTTTGTTTAGGAAGCTCGCGAACCGTCTATTTTCGGTATCGCAGCTAGGAGTTGCTGCGTGTACGGATGCTTGGGCGAATCGAGTATCTCGTCAACCGGACCTTGCTCAACAATCTCACCGTTGTACATGACCGCAACATAGTGCGCCAGATAAGCGACGACGCTAAGGTTGTGCGTGATAAATAGGTAGGTCAGGCCCATCGAATCCTGTAGTTCTCGTAACAAGTCTAAGATTTGCGCTTGCACGGATACGTCGAGTGCACTCGTTGGTTCGTCACAAACAATGACGTCTGGATTAACCGCTAATGCGCGGGCAATGCATATCCGCTGACGTTGCCCGCCGGAGAATTCGTGGGGATAGCGATATTTATGTGCCGGCTCCAAGCCGACACGCGTAAGCAGTTCGTCAACCCGCGCTTGTTGAGCTGCACGATTCTTACCGACTTTTTGAGCAATCATGCCTTCCAAGATTACGTCGTTGATCATCATCCGCGGATTCATGGAGGAGTAGGGATCTTGAAACACGACTTGCAGAGCAGAACGTTGGCCTCTCATCTGGGACGCGCTCAGGCTCGCGAGATCGACATCTCGGTATCGAACCTGTCCGCCGGACAGGGGCAACAGTCGCAATATCCCTTTGCCTAGGGTAGTTTTACCTGATCCCGACTCTCCCACGATAGCAACCGTCGTTCCTTGATTGACCGTCAGGCTGACACCGTCAACTGCCTTAACGTAGCCCGTGATTCGTTTGAACAAGCCTTTACGGATCGGGTAGTGGACTTTAAGATTTTCGATTTCAAGAACCGGCTTAGGTGATTGAATGGAGCGATCGAGGCCTTCACGAATGCGCTTTTCACGGCTCGGCAAGGCATCGAATAATTGCTTCGAGTAGGCATGCTGAGGCGCATCATAAAACGCCTCTCGCGCGCCTTCTTCCACAATAGATCCGTGTTTCATCACAACCACTCGGTCGGCCATTTGATAGGCCACGCCCAAGTCATGAGTGATGAACAGGATCCCCATGTCGGTATCGCGCTGTTGTTTGCGGAGCAACTCCAGCACTTGCGCCTGAACCGTCACATCAAGCGCAGTCGTCGGTTCGTCGGCGATTATTAGATCGGGCTCTGCCGCCATTGCGATGGCAATCATGACCCTTTGCTTCATGCCGCCCGAAAACTGATGTGGGAATTCCGCGTAGCGCCTCTCAGCATCAGGGATCTCAACGGCACCGAGCAACTCGATGACACGTTTTCTTTCAGCCCGACCCCGTAATCCTTTGTGACGTCGCAACACTTCGCCGATTTGATTCCCGATGGTAATGACCGGGTTCAATGATGACTGCGGCTCTTGGAAAATCATACCGATCCGAGCGCCGCGAATGCTACCCATTTCATTTTCCGGGACGCTAAGAACATTCTTTCCGTCGAGCATAATACGGCCACCGGCAATCCGCGCGGCATGCGGCAGCAAGCGCATTATCGCCAGCGCACTCATTGATTTCCCGCTTCCGGACTCTCCGACTAGAACCACTGTCTCGCCACGATTGATCGTAAAAGAAGTATTGTCGACCACAGCGTTTGGCGATTCACTAGAGCCAAAATGGATAGACAGGCCGCTCACTTCTAGGAGCGGCGGTCGTGAATCCGCAGAGGTCATAGCGCCAGAGTCTCCCAGCCGGGATCCGGCGTGAATCGTTCGCCATATTTGGCGCTAAGCAGCATCAGACGTGAACGTATGTCGGCGACACCACGTTCGTTAGCGTAATTTATCGGTCCACCTCGAAACGGGGCAAAGCCGGTGCCAAAGACCATGCCCACGTCGAGGAGATCTGCATCCGCCACAACTCCTTCACGTAGGCAAGCGACGGATTCATTTAGCAATCGAAGTACCATCCGATCGCGGATATCAGCGTGCGGTACATCGGTTTCTTCTAGCTTAGGACGAATTATTTTTTTTCCTTGGTATCGATAAAACCCCTGCTTCGTCTTTCTTCCGAGCTGCCGGCTTTGCACTTTCCCAAGTAACGATTGAGGCACGCTGCCGCCGAGCTTCTCTGCCAATACCTGGCCGACGGATAGACAGATATCCAGCCCCACGGTATCCGCCAATTCAATCGGTCCCATCGGCATACCAAACTCAGTTGCAACTTTATCGATAACTACCGGAGAAATACCTTCGTCCACCATGGCCATTGCTTCCTGCAAATACGGTGACAGGATCCGATTGATCAGAAACCCAGGGGAACTCATGGCCGGCAAGGGCTGTCGATCTATCATCAGTGCAAACGCCGCCGCCCGGTCGAGTTGTAATTGCTGAGTATTCGCTGCGCCAATTATTTCGATCAACTGCATTTTCGCGACCGGGTTAAAAAAGTGGACTCCAACCAATCGGTTCGGATCGGACATTCCTTTGGCGATTTCCTCGAGTCGAATACTCGACGTGTTCGTGGCGATTAGCGCACTAGGTTTTGCCACCTTTTCGATTTCTTGGAACAAACTACGCTTGATGTCGAGGTCCTCAATAATTGCCTCGATAATCACATCGGCTTTCGCGATGCCCTTTCCTTCGATATCTATAATGAAATTGTCTTGCACGGCTTGTCTGCGGTAGCGATCCCGTACGCGCGTCTTGAACGTGGCAAGCGCCCTTTTGATCGCCGGCGCGACGTATTGTAATTCTCGATCTTGTAGTGTCACTTTTAGTCCACGCATGGCGCACCACGCCGCAATGTCGCCGCCCATGGTCCCCGCACCAATAACATGAACGTGCTGAACTGGAAAATTTACGTCTCGCCCAATCGTCTTCAGTTGCTCTTGCAGGAAAAATAAGCGTTGAAGATTGCGGCTCGTGGCGCTAACAAACAATTCGCTGATCGACTTCGCCTCGGCCCGGAACATCGCAGATCGATCACCGCCGTGCTGACGCCACAAACGGATCATTGCGTAAGGGGCCGGATAATGTTTTTCCGGCGCACGTTTTGCGACTTGCCGGCGAAGCACAGTTGCGACAACGGGTCGAACGAGCGGACTATTCAATACCTTATCGACTAGACGTCGAGACCGCGCTTTGGAACCCTGGAATATCAGCTTAACTATCGCATTGTCTAAATGGCGTTGCGGCACGGCGCGATCAACTAGTCCAGCTTTTTGCGCACGTCCGGCGTCCAAATTTCGTCCCGTAAGCATCAAGTCAAACGCTTGTAGGACCCCAACTGTTTCGATCAATCGAACGGTTCCACCGAATCCTGGATGAATACCTAACAAAACTTCCGGCAATCCGAGACGGGTCGCGCCATCATCAAGCGCGACTCGATAGCGACACGCGAGTGCCAACTCCAATCCACCACCAAGACAGTGCCCGTGGATGCTCGCTAACGTCGGGAAAGGCAACCGCTCTATGCGCGCAAATAATTCGTGCACTCGGTCGATCTTTCCTGCCGTGTCAATTGGATCTTGGAGATCTTTGAATTCACTGACGTCCGCACCAACGATGAATCCGGACGGCTTATTCGAATGAAATACGGCACCGCGCGGTTGAAGTCGTTGCAGTTCATCGACAACTTCACCGAGTTCTCCCAAAGCACCTGTCGATAAGGTGTTGGTCGAGCGATTCGGACAATCGATCGCGACCCATGCAATCCTATTTGCGTCGGTCGTTACCGTCCAATGAATCCACTGCTTCGTGGCGCTTTCGGTTTGGTCAGGCACTGTGTTCATAGTGACTCTCTTCCCCGTGTTGATAGGAGGATGTTGGCGATCGTTCGATTATTCATAAGCGTTCCACCATCATCGCGCCGCCTTGTCCCCCACCAATACAAATCGCCGCTATACCGCGCTTCGCATTACGTTCTTTTAAAACGTGTAACAAGTGCAAGACGATACGCGCACCACTGGTCCCAACCGGGTGCCCCAAGGCCACCGCTCCGCCATCAACATTCAGGTATTGTTCATCGATTTCCCCCATAGCACCGCTCAATCCAAGTTCCGTTGTGCAGTAGTTCTTGTTCCTAACCGCGGCGAGACACGCCAACACCTGCGCCGCAAATGCCTCGTTTATTTCCCAATAATCAATTTTATCGACTGATAGTTTCTCGCGTTGCAACAGCGGTGCGCTTGCGTGCACTGGACCGAGTCCCATCTGTCTGGGGTCAAGACCGGCCCATTCAGTATCGACAATCCGTCCGAGGACCGGGAGGTCAAAAGATGTCACTGCGTGTTCGCTAGCAAGAACCACCCACGCGGCACCATCCGTTATTTGTGCGCTATTGCCAGCGGTGACGTGGCCAAATTCCTTGTCGAATACGGGTCTCAATTTTGCCAATTTATCCACTGCAGAATCCGTCCGGACACCGTCATCGTAGGTGTGCTGCGCGCCCGTTGCGTCGACTAGTGGCGCTATTTCGGCGAGCTTTCCACTCGATTGTGCATCAGCTAACCGAAGATGACTGCGCACCGCGTACTCGTCCATTTGCGTGCGCGTGATGCCAAAACGATGGGCCAGCACTTCTGCGGTTTGTCCCATGGATAGTCCGACTACTGGATCCGTTAGCCCTCTTAGGATCGCAATCACGGGTTTCAGATAAGCGGGTCGCAGCGCCAAGAGCGTTTTAAGACGTGCTGTAGTTGTTCGCGCAGCCATCCATTGGCCAAGCCAGGTAACCATCTCTGGTCCCCATAATATCGGCGCGTGACTCATCGCTTCAGTGCCACCTGCGAGGACTAAATTTGCCCTTCCGGTAATAATCGATTGCGCACCACTGTCGATCGCTTGCATGCCGCTCGCGCAGTTTCTTTGCACCGTCCACGCGGGGACTTTGTCACCGCACCCTATTCGTAACGAAACGACCCTGCCTATATTCACTTCGTCCGGGGTTGGGCCGATGCAGCCTAATATCACTTCATCTAGCTCTCTTGCTTCGAATGATTGCCTTGCCAATAACGGAAGCGCCGCTTGTACCGCTAAGTCCGACGGACGAAACGGCCCAGGACCTACACGCGCTTTAAGGAATGGCGTTCGAGACCCATCTACGACGTAGACCGGAGGAGTTTTTCTCCGTGAGTTTTGCGCTGTTGCCATTGCTACGGTTTCCTGCTGGAAAAACGGTTGGTCATATTTCTGTTCATCGGCAATTGTGTGCAACGTCTAAGAGATGACGCGCAACCGAGGATCGAATGCATCACGCACGGCATCGGCGAATAAATTGGCGGCCAGTACGAGTACAAACATAAATGCGAGTGCGGCTATCAGCGACCACCAAACGATCGGCTCGCGCGCGAGTTCCAATCTAGCGCTGTTTATCATGTTACCCCAGCTGTCCATGCTCGGATCCACGCCAATGTTGATGTACGACAATACCGCCTCGGCGAGCACGAGACCGCTGAAATCGAGCACGATGGAGATCATCACGATATGCATGATATTGGGCACCATGTGCCGGGAAATTATCGTCTGGTTACGAACACCAAATGCGCGGGCAGCCTCGACAAAGTCTATTTGGCGAAGTTTCAGCGTTTCGCCACGCAACAAGCGACATAAGCCGGTCCAGCTTGTGATACCTAGGATGACGCATAGCGCGAGCAGTCGGAGGTCGGCGCGTGCCGCGAGACTCGTAAAATCATCCGCGTGTCGTGACATATACACTTCTAAGATGAGCGCAGCTGATGCGATAAGAAGAACACCAGGTATCGACGACAACGTTGTGTAGAAGTACTGAATCACATCATCTACGCGACCGCGAAAATACCCGGCAGCGACACCAAGGACAATGGCGAACGGCAACATCACCAACGTCGTCAAAGTACCAATGACTAAACCAGTCCGAATGCTTTTTAGCGATTGATACAACACATCCATGCCGACCTTGTCGGTACCCAGAATGTGGTAGTTTGGTGCCAGCGCGCTACACAAACCGACAGCCAGCGCAATCATCCCAGTGACCGCGTAGATCGTCCGAAACGACACGGCGAATTCCCCATCAATAATCGCTTTCGCTGTTCTGCGCACGGTCTTTTTATGCGCACGCGAGATGGCGATTAATCCAGACAACGCGCCTATTCCCCAAATTAATATTCCGAAGCCAACGCCAGACAATGACAAGCGCGCTATGTCACTTGCCCGTTCACTAAGGTCGGCGAGTCCGGCGCCACCATATATAAGACGAGGATAATCTCTGGTTGTTTGTCCGCCACCGAGTTCGATCGTCTCTTTACTAAAAGCGTGAATGGCAAACGGCGCAGAATACGTTGTCTCGACTTGAGTGCGTAATGGCCCAACAAGGTAATCAAACAGACTGATCACTTCCGATCCGTAGTGCTCGGATAAGTCAGTGACGTCGGTCGATTCGAGTCGAGGATAGAAATGTAGTGAGTCCAATATCGCGACAACGAGAAACGCAGCCAGTACCGTTCCTGCACCGAGCGCTATTGAACTGCGTGAGACTTCGCGCCATGGTGCGCGCAAATGTTCATGTCTTGAGGCGTACCACGCGTATCCGCCTGCGGCACACACGAGACCAAGAAAAAGAATATCGGTGGCGAGTAAGGTAAATTGCACGGGCGTTCCGTTAATCCAAACGGACTCTAGGATCGACCAAAGTATAGGAAATATCAGTGAGCAATAGACCAACGATATACAGGCAGGATCCCAAGAACACCATGGACCTCACAATCGCAAAATCTTGGCGTTGGATCGCCTCAATCGTGTAGCTGCCTAGACCCGGTATTCCAAAAAATGCCTCTGTAATAAGGCTTCCCATGAACAACATTGGTAACACGACAACGACACCGGTGAGTATGGGGATCAAGGCGTTGCGCAAAACATGAACGAATAAGACGGATCGTTCCGATAACCCTTTAGCCCGAGCGGTCCGCACATAGTCCTTACTAATTTCTTCAAGAAAAATTGTTCGATACCAGCGGATCCCGCCGCCTAAGCTGCCAAGAATTCCGACTATCACAGGCAGTACGATAAACTTTGCCCCGACTATGCTCATATCGAATCCCGAAATCGGGACAAGATGGAGTAATTTGCCAATCAAATATTGCCCCCCGATAATGTAAAACAAACTTGAAATCGACATCATCGCGACGCAAATAATGACCGCCCAGGTATCCAAATACGTCCCGCGAAAGAACGCGACGATCAACGCTAATGTGATCGTCAACAACAACCCGACGACAAACACGGGAATCGCAATGGCAAGGCTCGGCCACATACGTTGCGAAATATCGTAGCCAATGTCCCGGCCGCTGTCAGACTGCCCGAATTCAAATGAAAACAATCGGATCGAATTCGAGAAAAAGATGGTATCGCGAAATTTCTCCGCCGATACCGCATCACTGTTCCATATTAGTGGCTTATCGTAGCCGCGCTCACCTTTCCATTTGTCGATCGCACCTTGGGTCACCCGGCGCTCGCCAAGATGCAACCTAGCCATATCGTCCGGCGAGTTCACGACGAAAAACAGCACAAACGTAATAACGTTTACCCCAATTAAAATCGGCACCGCATACGCGATACGACGCAATATGTAACTGATCACGTGAGTGTCTCTGTTTGTCGCTTTCGATAAGTACGGTAGGCCGGAATTCCACTTATAATCAGCAAGATAACAACGGTGACGACTGGCCAAATAATGGGTCGGTTCCATGCCGACCGCATTTGTGTCCGAACGACGGGATCAATGGTTCTATATTTAAGTGTGTTGCGAGCCATCAAATTCGGTTTCGAGTTACCGTACCAGTGGTGATAAAGCGCATAGGACTTAGGATGGAACCCCCATATCCAGGGAGAATCGCGACGTGCGATGTCGACCATGAGATCGATTGTAGCTTGGCGTTCAGGACCGTTCGGGAGCCCGCGCATTTTGACAAACAATCGATCAAACTCGGCATTTTGGTAGTTCGCAGCGTTCTCACCCTGGCTTACCGATTTCGCGTTCGGTCCAAACAAAAGAAACAGGAAATTTTCCGGATCAGGGTAATCCGCATTCCAACCCCAGCCGAATATTTGGGCGGTTCCTTTGCGAATTTTTTCTTGAAACCGATTGTAATCCGTGGTGCGGATAACTAACTGGATTCCAAGCTTCTCGAACTGCTTTCGATACCAATTGAATATCGATTTACTATCTGGCCCCGCAGCCACGGCCTCAAAATATAGAGTGAGCGGCTCGCTCGTCTCCTTATTGCGCCCATTCGGATATCCTGCTTCCGCCAATAATTGCTTGGCTTGATCGAGCGACTTACGGCGCGCTTTGCCATCGACCCAATCGTAAACGTACGGATTGATACCCGGCTCGCCATCGATATTTCCGAAGATACCTGGGGGTACAGGACCTTGCGCTGGCGATCCGCGTCCGTTCGCAAAAATTGATATGAATTCTTCGTAATCCATAGCGATTGAAATCGAACGACGCAATAATCGAGCTCGATCTGATTCGCCGCCCACGACGTCGTCCGTCATGTTAAATCCGATGTACGATGTCGAAGGCTTGACGCTCGTCGCTAGGCGAATATTTCGATCGCGCATTTCGGCCGTCAGTTCTGCGTCGCCGCTACTCGAAAACTGGACAGCCTGATCGAAACTATCTGAAACGATTCCCGAATTGTCGTAATAACCTTGCAGGAATTTAGTCCAACCAGGAATCGCTTCCTGCTCGAGGCTGTAGACGGCTGTGTCAATAAAAGGGAGAGGCTTGCCAGCACTTCGCAGCCAACCGTCCTCCGTGTCCGACGGCATCCCATTGGTCGGGTATGTCTCGCGATGAAAATTCGGGTTCTTGCGCAAAACCATGCGCCCGTTTGGATTGTTCTCCGTAAGCATGTACGGCCCTGTCCCAACTGGAAACCAGTCCAGCGTGATATTCCGTTCTTTCATTCCCGGTTGACTATAGAATTGGTCCGCCTCCCAGGGCATCGGCGCGAAAAACGGCATAGCCAACCAATAAACGAACTGCGGATACTTTTCAGTCAGGTGAATTTCGTAGGTGTAGCGATCTATTTGCTTCACGCCTAAAAGCTGATGTTCGCGCAAATCGATGAATTTTCTATCGTCATACGCAATACCCTTCAACGCACCTTGCAGTTCGTTGAGCCCCAAAATATATCGCCCCATAAATCCGGCGATAGGCGAATGAATGCGCGGATGCCCAAGTCGTTTAATTTGATAGACATAGTCAGCTGCAGTTAATTCACGAGTGCCCGTTTTGTCAAAATCGCCCAACACATGAAATTTTTCCAATTCGGTGTCGGTCAAATTTTCGTAAACTAAACGGCCGTCTGCGGCCGTCGCGAACGCCGGATGCGGCTGAAACAAAATGCCGGGCTGCACCGTAATTCGGTAGACCACAGAGTCAACCCGTTCCGCGCTTACATCATCCATCAGCTCATTGCCGGAAGCATCTCGATAAATGGGCTTAGGCACTGACGTGGCGGTTAGAGGAACTAGTTCGTACGGTCGCTTGAGGAAATGATATTGGACCACGGGTTCATAAATTTGCGCGGTAAATTGTGCCTCGTTTTCGCTGTACGACGAGACCGGGTCCAAATGCTTCGGTCGTTCACTAAATGATCCATAGAAAATAGATTCATTGTCTTGGTTGCTTGAATAGGGATTGTTCCACGGTCCTTGCGCGCAAGCAGCCACGATCATGCAAATCGTCGCCATCAATAAGGAGCTCAGTGGTCTGAATAGTTGCATAAGGTGTTAAGGATTATAAACTCCGCTCAGAGCCTGTACACTGGCTAGTCGGGAAATAATTACGTGTGACAGGGGAGCAATGACTAATGGGGATTTTGACGGGCAAACGCGCATTAATCGTAGGGGTTGCGAGCAACAAATCTATCGCTTGGGGCGTCGCGCAAGCGATGCGACGCGAAGGCGCAGAGCTGGCGTTCACCTATCAAACCGAGCGACTTCGTTCGCGAGTCGAAGATTTTGCTGCGGAATGCAATTCCGAAATCACTGTGCCCTGTGACGTCCAGAATGACCAAGATATCCAAAATGTGTTCGATCACTTAGATAATTACTGGGATGGACTCGATATTCTGGTTCACTCCGTTGCCTATGCACCACGCGAGTCGTTAATGGGCGAATACCTAGATTCAGTAACGCGAGAGAGCTTTCGAATAGCTCACGAGGTTAGCTCGTATAGTTTCGCCGCATTGGGAAATGCAGCAAGGCCGCTAATGAAGGGCCGCGCAGGCGCGATGCTAACTTTGAGTTATTTAGGCGCCGTTCGGACTATGCCGAGCTACAACGTGATGGGGCTTGCCAAGGCAAGCCTCGAAGCAAATGTCCGCTATATGGCGGAAGGTCTCGGACCAGAAGGCATTCGAGTTAATGCGATTTCGGCAGGTCCCATTCGAACGCTCGCCGCATCGGGCGTAAAAGATCTCAGGAAGTTTCTCGGTTATGTCGAAAATACGGCGCCGCTAAGACGCAACGTGACCACCGAAGAAGTCGGTAATGCGGCAGCGTTTCTGTGTTCTGACATGGCCTCGGCAATCACGGGCGAAATTACTTACGTCGACTGCGGCTTCAATATCATGGGTATGGCGGCACTTTAGCGGTCGGAACGTGCAGGCTTCTTTAATCGGCGCGCATCCCTGGATACGCGCCGGTCTCTCAACCCTATCTTGTAGAACAGTCGAAAAACCTTACAAGCGATCCGGATAGGTTTCTATTTTGCTGTCAGACTTTAGCAACTCCATAAAGTCGAGCCAATTCCCACTCGACCGTGCCGCAGACGCTTCGCGACGTAGCTGACCTATCTCGCTAGTACTTAACTCATCGACCGGCGGCAACACAACATTCGAAATACCGACGATCCCAAAATCGCTAATTCCAATCGGTACTCCAACATATTCAGCCTTGCTAACGCCCCCAGCCACCGATTTGAATGCGGTCCGCATAATGGCACGATTAATCTTAGGCGAATTCTGTGTCACGCCGTCGACTTGTTCCCATTTCAAATCACCGTCGCTCATCACGCTCGTCAAGTCTTCACCCTTATTTAGACGTTCGACCAGCGACTGTCCGTGCGCGTGAACGACGTCCCGCGCGTGCGCATCCGAGAAATCTTTCGTGACGTTAGTGCGAACGTCGTCAAGTGGAGGAACCCGGCTCGGCGCGTGCTCGGCGAGCCGCACGACAACGATGCGATTATTTGACACTTCTATCGGTGCGCTGTTCAGCCCCTCAAGCAGTACCTCGGGTTCGAATGCTGCCTCGGTTACTTGTTCAGAAAACATTAACGCGATGTCACTACGCGAAAGCGGGTCAGTTCTTTTGATCGCTAAGTCCAAGGTTGCAGCCACAACATCTAGGGAATCGGGATGTTCGTACGCGAGGTCGCCAAGCTCCTCAGCTTGTTCAAAAAATAGATTCTCCGCTTGCTCCCGTCGATAACTTTTTTCGACATCGCTACGGGCGTCTTGGAAAGATTTAATTCCACTTGGACTAATGGCTTTCAGTCGGATCACGTGGAATCCAAACTCGGAGCGAACCGGTTCACTGATATCTCCCTCAGACATTTCGAATACAGCGGTTTCAAACTCTGGAGTCATCACCCCGCGGCTAAAAAAACCCGTCTCCCCGCCATCCGTTTTCGAACCGATATCATCGGAGTGTTCTTTGGCGAGTTCTTCGAAATCGCCCCCTTCGACAGCGAGCGCACGCACTTGAGTTGCGCGTTCCCTTGCGGATTCTTCTGCTTGCGCCGAGGCGCTTTTCGCTACCTCGATGAGAATATGGTTTGCGTTGCGTTGTTCGTTTTTGACGTAGTTCGCTCGGTTCGTTTCATAATCTAGGCGCAGTTTTGACTCGTTTACGATCACCTGCGCCATTAAGGAATCTATCGACAGGTCAACATAGGAAATTGATACTTTTTCCTCGATGCGGTAGTTCTCGGAATTCTCGTCAAAGTAAGCTGCAATTTCCTCGGACGATGGCGACGGCTGTTCCGCAAGCGACTCTATGCCGAAAATAGCGTATCCAATATCTCGTGTCTGTTCGCGAAGTTGTTCGAGTCGCTGCAATTCTTCTGCCGTTACCAGTGCTGATGCACCAATTCCTGCCCGCAGTTGGTTCACAACTAGGTCTTGGCGGACCTGCTGTTCGAATCCTAGTTCCGAAAACCCGATAATTCGAACCGCTTGCTGATATCGCTGTTCTGAAAATTCTCCATCGAGCTTGAATTGCGGAGAATTGCGTATGTAGCTCGCGACTTGAAGATCGGACGAGCGGATATTAGCTTTTTCCACAACCTGGCGAAGCAGCGATTCATTTACTACAAAGTCGAGCGCAGACAGCTTCGCTTCGGAACCGCTCCATTGAGCCGAGTCGAACGATTCTCCGAGCATCGCTTGTGCGCGCTGCCGAAGTTGTTGGAAAGCTCTTTGGTATTCCTTCAGCCCTATCTCGGTACCATTTACCTCGGCAACGACGACTGTGGATTGTGAATCCAAGTACTGTTGCACGCCGAATAAAGCGAACGTAAGGCAGATAAAAAATACGATGACCCCGACAACCAGACCTTGCGATCGGTCGCGTATCAACTGCAGCATTGAATTAGTTTCCTCAAGGTTTTCGTCTTTGGCGCGGCAGGTGCTGTTTATGAATTACGTGGACCCGACGCAAAGACGCACCGTGCTCGGTGCGTCTTCATTCAAGCGATTAGTTGGCGGAGCGGACGGGACTCGAACCCGCGACCCCCGGCGTGACAGGCCGGTATTCTAACCAACTGAACTACCACTCCTGTGATCATCGCTGGTGGGTGCTGAGGGGATCGAACCCCCGACCTTCGCCGTGTAAAGGCGACGCTCTCCCAGCTGAGCTAAGCACCCTTGGGAAGTGCGCTAGTTTACGGCATCCTTCAGTGCTTTTCCAGGTTTGAATCCCGGGACATTCGATGCCTTGATATGAATAGTTTCGCCTGTCCGTGGATTGCGACCCGAGCGCGCGGCTCGCTTGCGGACGCTAAAGGTTCCGAATCCGACAATTGTGACTTGATCGTCCTTCTTCAATGAGTCGGCAATTGCTTCCGTTACTGCATCAACAGCGCGTGCAGCGCTGGCTTTTGAAAGATCGGCCGCCTCAGCGACAGTGTCGATTAGTTCTGCCTTGTTCATACGTGAACTCCCCTTCAAACAACAAACCCAGCGTGGGTAAGTTTTTGGTTGATATTAGATTTATTTCCGTTCCTTGGTCAGCGGCCGTAAGACCCGGCCGTTATACCAAGCACCCCAAACACCGTCAAGCAAGCGACAAATTTGTGCCGCGAAAGAATATTAATGTGGTCGGATGACGTCAGCGTCGTCGTCAGCGTCACCACCGTCGTTCGAAATAGTTGCCTCCGCAATCTCTTCATCCGTGAGTGGCGTCGGCACGTTCTGAAGGGCTAACGCGAACACCTCATCTATCCATCGAACGGGTTTTATATCGAGACCTAGTTTTATATTAGCCGGGATCTCTTTTAGTTCGCGCTCATTCTCGATGGGTATCAGGACGGTCTTGATGCCGCCGCGCAGTGCGGCCAATAGTTTTTCTTTTAAGCCGCCGATCGGTAGAACCTCGCCGCGCAGCGTAATTTCTCCTGTCATTGCAACATCAGCGCGAACCGGAATACCCGTAAGCGCTGAGACCAATGCCGTAGACATTCCAACACCGGCGCTGGGACCATCTTTCGGGGTCGCTCCTTCCGGAACGTGAAAATGGACATCAAGTTTTCGATAGAAATCCGGTTTGATTCCAAGCGACGACGCGCGACTGCGTATTACAGTCATAGCGGCTTTTATCGATTCTTGCATCACGTCGCCGAGTTGACCCGTATACGTTTCCTTACCTTTGCCCGGGACCACAACCGCTTCGATGGTTAATAAGTCGCCACCGACCTCAGTCCACGCCAAGCCAGTAACTTGTCCGACGCGATCTTCAGCCTCAGCAAGACCGTATCGGTAACGCTTAACACCTAGGTATTTTTCAATCGACTTCGACGTAACGGAAATAATTTTCCCAGTGTCCTTTTTCAGGATTTGCTTAACTACCTTACGACATACGTTTGCGATTTCGCGTTCTAGGTTTCGTACACCCGCTTCACGCGAATAATACCGAATGATTTCGCGTACCGCGGTTTCCGAAATTTTTATCTCGTCGTCAGTTAAACCGTTGTTCTTTATCTGTTTGGGAATCAAGTATTTCGTTGCAATGCTTACTTTTTCGTCTTCGGTATATCCCGCGAGCCGGATTACTTCCATTCGATCGAGCAGGGGTGCCGGTATATTTAAGCTATTAGCAGTCGTAATAAACATCACTTCGGAGAGATCGTAATCGACTTCTAGGTAATGGTCGTTAAATGCGAAATTCTGTTCTGGGTCCAAGACCTCAAGCAACGCGGAAGCAGGATCGCCTCTGAAATCCATCGCCATTTTGTCGATTTCATCGAGCAAAAACAGCGGATTTCGAGTTCCCACTTTCGACATATTTTGTACAATTTTTCCCGGTAACGAACCGACATAGGTTCTACGATGTCCGCGAATCTCTGCTTCGTCACGCACACCACCTAGAGACATGCGTACGAATTTTCGATTCGTCGCTCGCGCGATTGATTTGCCCAGCGATGTCTTGCCAACACCAGGAGGCCCAACCAAACACAAGATCGGTCCCTTCATCTTTTTTACGCGTTGTTGCACCGCTAAATGCTCGACAATTCGTTCCTTCACTTTCTCGAGACCGTGGTGATCTTCGTCTAAGATCTCCTCGGCTCGATTGAGATCTTTGCCGGTTTTTGAGCGCTTTTTCCAAGGCACCGCAGTGATCCAATCGATGTAGTTTCTTACTACGGTCGCTTCTGCGGACATAGGTGACATCATGCGCAGCTTCTTTAATTCGGAGTCCGCTTTCTCGCGAGCCTCTTTAGGCATTCCTGACTCTGCGATTTTATCTGCCAGCTCGTCAAATTCGTTCGAACCGTCTTCGGATTCACCGAGCTCGTTTTGGATGGCCTTAATTTGCTCGTTGAGGTAGTACTCGCGTTGGCTTTTCTCCATCTGCTTTTTAACGCGGCCGCGCAATCGCTTCTCAACCTGCAGTAGGTCAATCTCAGATTCCATCAGACTGATAAGATGTTCCAAGCGCTCTCGAATGTTCACGTATTCCAAAACGTCTTGTTTATCCTGAATCTTAATCGACATGTGAGCAGCGATCGTGTCGGCTAAACGTGATGGATCATCGATACTCGATAGCGACGATACGATCTCCGGCGGCACTTTTTTATTCAGTTTCACGTATTGATCAAACTGCCCCATCAGCGAGCGAGTCAGGACCTCTGCTTCCCTATCAGTAATCGGCTCGGGTTCTAACGGCTCGGTGCGAGCGGAGAAATACTCTTCGGTGTTCAGAAATTCAACGGTTTTCGCGCGGCGCACGCCTTCAACAAGGACCTTGATCGTTCCATCCGGGAGTTTGAGCAGTTGTAAGATATTGGAGACGGTGCCGACGTCGTGAATATCTTCGGTCGAAGGATCGTCGTCCGCCGCGCTGCATTGAGCAACGAGCAGGATCTGCTTGGCGTCCTCCATTGCGGACTCAAGCGCCTTAATGGATTTTTCACGACCAACGAACAGCGGTATAACCATGTGCGGATAAACCACTACGTCGCGCAAAGGTAATACGGCAAGAATATTGGATTCTGTCATTAGCTAGTGCCTCTTCGACTTAAGAGTTTGCAAGTTAATTTTTGGGAAGATTTTCACCGAGCGATACGACGGGCGCATCATTGGGGTGCAGACAAGTTGTTGGGCTCGTCAATCGTTCTTCATGATTCCATGAGTCTCTATAAAGCCCTAGGGTCAGAGTTGGTCTCAATCGGACGCGGCCTTCGAAATTTCCGATCCTTCGTAGATGATTAACGGTTTACTGTCCCCCGTTATTACGCCCTCATCCACGACTACCTTTATCACGTCGTCTAACGACGGCAGCTCGTACATTGTATCGAGCAAATTTTGCTCAATAATCGAGCGCAAACCACGTGCTCCAGTTTTTCTTTCTACCGCCCTACGGGCGACAGCGAGAAGCGCGTCTTCGCGAAATTCTAACTCGCAGCCTTCCATTTCAAAAAGCTTACCGTATTGTTTCGTGAGAGCGTTCTTCGGCTCGACCAAAATTTGTACTAGTTGGCTTTCGTCGAGCTCATCGAGCACCGCCACCACAGGTAGTCGACCGACAAATTCAGGAATTAACCCGTACCGGATAAGGTCTTCCGGTTCGACTTGATGTAACATTTCGCCCGTTGTCTTCTTGTCGTCTTTGCTTTTTACTTCCGCCGAAAACCCGATGCCGCCCTTCTCTGAACGATCGCGAATTATTTTGTCCAGGCTAGAAAATGCTCCGCCGCAAATGAAAAGAATATTTGCCGTGTTGACTTGTAGGAATTCTTGCTGCGGATGCTTTCTACCACCTTGCGGGGGGACGGAAGCTACGGTTCCTTCAATTAACTTCAACAGCGCTTGCTGTACCCCTTCGCCCGATACGTCGCGAGTGATCGAAGGGTTATCCGACTTCCGAGAAATCTTGTCGATCTCGTCGATGTAGACGATACCGGTTTGAGCTTTCTCAACGTCGTAATCGCATTTTTGTAATAGTTTCTGGATTATGTTTTCGACATCTTCACCGACATAACCGGCTTCGGTTAGGGTCGTCGCATCCGCAATCGTAAACGGCACGTTAAGCAATCTCGCCAGCGTCTCCGCCAGTAGGGTTTTGCCGCTACCGGTCGGCCCGATGAGTAATACGTTGCTCTTCGAGAGCTCCACATCGCTTTGCTTGACCCTCGTGTCGAGACGTTTGTAATGATTGTAGACTGCCACCGCCAGAATCTTCTTCGCATGCCGCTGGCCGATCACGTATTCGTCCAGGATGTGATTAATTTCTTCCGGGATCGGCAACTTACTGCCGCTAGCACCAGCGGATTTTTCTTGAATTTCTTCGCGAATGATGTCGTTGCACAATTCGACGCACTCGTCGCAAATAAATACCGACGGTCCCGCGATCAACTTGCGAACTTCGTGTTGGCTTTTCCCGCAAAAGGAGCAGTACAAAAGTCGGTCGCCGTCGCCGCCTTTTGGATTTTTACCGTCGCTCATTGATCCTGCCTCTGTTTTGAATTAGCTATTAGCCACTGCACTTGTGACTAGTCAAACCTTACCCGTCGATACTCTTGGGACCCGCCGCGTCTCGATTGTCCAACACCTCATCAATCAAGCCGTATTCCTTCGCATCAACTGCACTCATAAAGTTGTCACGCTCAGTGTCCTTCGCAACCTCTTCGATCGGCCGACCCGTGTGCTTTGCCAGTATCGCATTTAGCCTGTCACGGATTGTAAGGATTTCTCGGGCGTGGATATCGAAATCGGTTGCCTGTCCTGAGAATCCGCCTAGCGGCTGGTGAATCATCACTCGAGAGTGCGGTAAACAGAAACGCTTGCCTGCTGCGCCGCCCGCCAGCAGTAATGCTCCCATACTCGCGGCCTGGCCGATGCACATTGTGCTCACAGCAGGTTTGATAAACTGCATCGTGTCGTAAATGGCCATTCCTGCAGTCACCGATCCCCCCGGCGAATTGATGTATAGGTGGATGTCCTTATCGGGATTCTCCGATTCGAGAAACAGCAGCTGCGCGACAATAACGTTGGCGACGTGATCCTCAACGCCACCAACTAAAAACACCACCCTTTCCTTCAATAGTCTCGAGTAAATGTCGTAGGATCGCTCGCCGCGCGCGGTTTGCTCCACGACCATCGGGACCAAATTAAGGGCCTGAATTTCGCTGCTAGAGTTGTTGCTACCGTAATCTGTCATAGGGAAATAATTGCCTTAAATTTATTGGTCAGTCTGCCCTGGATTCATGAGGTCGTCAAACGAGATTGATACCTCATTTACCTTAGCGCGCGCCACGATCCAAGCAACCGCCTCGTCCTCAAGGCACATTGCCTCAATCTCATGTAATCGTTGCGGATCTTCGTAATACCACTTAACGACGGCGGCCGAATCTTCGTAGCTTGATGCCATAGATTCTATTGTGCCTCGCACTTTACCTGGGTCAGCTGAAATTCCAGCCGACTTGATCATTTCGGCCATTAGTAACCCAAGCTTTACGCGTTTTTTCGCTGGTTCTTCGAAAATCCCCATCATCTTCGATGGATCAAAATCCTGAACATTTCCACCACGCTGCATCATTGTTTGCATCGCCTGCTGTTGCATCCGCATGGTTTCTTGCTGGATCAGCGCCTGGGGAATGGCCAATTCGTTGGCCTCGTTCACCTGATCCAGAACGTTAGAATTGAATCGTTGTTTCAGGGCACGATCTCGCTCTCGTTCCATATTTTCGCGGATTTCCGTCTGAAACGCCTCCAAACCGCCATTGTCGACGCCGAATTTGGCGAAAAATTCGTCATCTAATACCGGCAAAACAGACTCAGACACTCTGTTGACAGTCACTTTAAACGTCACGTCCTTACCAGCCAGACCCTCATTTTGATAGGCGTCCGGGAATTTTAAATTCAATTCGGCCGGTTCGGTTGCTGCTTTCCCGACGAGGCCCTCTTCGAAGCCGTCGATCATGTTGCCTGCGCCGATAATCAGTTCGAATTCAGATGCAGTGCCGCCCTCGAACGGTTCACCGTCAATCTCTCCAACGAAATCGATGGTGATCTGGTCTCCGTCTGAAGCGCTCCTAGCGACCTCGAGCCACGTTTTATGTTGCTCACGCAGCGTTCCAATCATCTTTTCGACATCCGGTTCTGCAATTTCGCATGCGGGACGTTCTACGTTCAAATTTTCCACCGGATCCAACGCGACCGTTGGGTAGACTTCAAACGTGGCAACGTAACTTAGTCCCTTCCCTACCTCAAAATTGCCGGGCTCTATCGACGGCTCTCCAACGGGGCGTAAGTCTTGTTCGGTCATTGCTTCGGAAATACTAGAGCGCAACACATCGCCCAATATTTCCTCACGAACACGGGCACCGTAGCGTTGTCTGACGACGCTAAACGGGACTTTTCCGGGGCGAAAGCCGTCGACCTTCACGGTTCGACTGAGTTCTTGAAGACGTTCCTTAACCTGATCGGCGATGCGATCTTCAGGAACCTCGACGGTCATCTTGCGTTCAAGATCACCAGATTGTTCGACTGATACGTGCATATTAATTAATAAACGTTCTAAGTTTCAGACAACGCCGCAAAGTCAAAGAATCAATAACTTTTAGGCCTGATTTTCCAGATATTTAAAGAGTCGAAAAATGGTGCGAAAGGAGAGACTCGAACTCTCACGGGTTGCCCCACTGGCACCTAAAGCCAGCGCGTCTACCAATTTCGCCACTTTCGCCCGAATAATCCAACTCTCTATATCTCTGGGTTTACGCGCTCGTCCAGCACGTTGATTTAAAACGAGCCGTTTCCAGCGCGTAAACTAATTCACTGCAGGTCGGGAATTAATGACAAGAATCTGTGCCGCTCTTCGCAATTACCTACACTCAGCCACGTTTGTCGGCGCATCGAGTGGACGCACTTTCCACACCCGTATAGTCTTCGAGCGTAGTAGCGTTAGCCAGCTGAGCCGATATTATAGTGATTGGTCTCAGGGTTTGATAGCCCCGAACGGTCTGCGTCGCTGCAGCGACTAATATCGTTTCACTCGGGCGAACTTATCGCCATCTCGCACATGATGAAAGGAGTATTTACGCGATGAAATTGCTGATTTACAACACGGTTTTCGCAATGGTATTGCTGGTTTTACCTCTTCCAGGCGCGGCAATTACCGTCGTCGAGTGCATCGATAGCGACGGAAACTCTTCGTTTCGAGACAATTGTCCTCCGGGAATGTCTCTCAAATCCACGCAGACCCTGCGTGGCGACAAAAAAGAGGATGCGACTTCCCCGTCGTCGGACCAAGCAGCGCTTGATTCGCCCGTCGTATTTTATTCTGCGCCAAATTGTGAGGCGTGCGAACTAGTTCGGGACCAACTGAAGGGTCGGGATATTCCGTATACGGAGAAAGACGCCACCAGCGACCAAGCAGTTCAAGGCGAACTTGCCGCAGTTACAGGGGGCCCACTGACCGTGCCGACAGTAACCGTAGGCGAACAAAAATTCACAGGCTATAACCGATCCGACTTGAAGTCCGCGTTAACGGATGCGGGTTACCCTTAAACGTCGTCATAGGATCGGCGGCAGGGCTCAGTAATGCGTTTCGAAAACCCAATTAGCGCAGAAACTGCGTTTTACGACGCTTTCGGCCGCGCGGACCACACGGCCATGATGCAGGTCTGGGGATCTTCTGACGACATTGCATGCGTGCATCCCATGGGCCCGCGATTGGTTGGCCGAGAGCGTATATCAGAAAGTTGGAAAATGATTCTCGCCGGCGGATCCCAGCCGCAATTCGACATCCGCACGAAATTTCGTTCAAACGACGATAATTTAGCAGTCCATATTGTCGATGAAATTATTTCCACACCCGGCAGCAGCGCGCAATTTATTCCGGTTTTGGCAACGAACGTATATCAAAGAATCGATGGGTTTTGGTTCTTGATATTGCATCACGCGAGCATCGATTCCGCGCCACGTGAGGTGACATCGCAAAAACGGCACAAGTTCGAGATCAATTAGCAGCCGATATCGATCGCCTGATTTGGCGTGGAGTTGCTACGATTCCCTATACTGCGGGCGACATTGAATACGGTTACCGCGTCTCTAAAGCCCCGCACTTTAACCTCACAAGGCGCGGTGAAGAAAAAGTCTGATTCGAGCTGTGCCTCCTCGACGATGCTTTTAGAAACAACGATCGATAAGGGCTCGGCAAATCCACAAAGCCTTGCGGCGAGATTCACCGTCTCGCCGATGACGGAGTAATCGAGATGGTTATTCGAACCGATATTTCCGACCAGAGCTGTTCCGCAATGGATCCCGATACCGAGTTCTAACATCCTCGCTTCGTCGCCCATTGCCCGTGATTGGGTCGCTTCCATTATTTCAAGCGCGCAACGGCACGACTCGGCGACTCTGCGATCCGAATCGAATACCGCCATGATACCGTCGCCCGCGAACTTATCGACGTAGCCACCGTGGCGATAAACGGAATCGACCTGCATCCCCAAGTGATTGCTCAACACGTTGAATAGTATCGTCGGCTCCAGCTCTTGACTCAGTTGAGTAAATCCGCGCACATCAGAAAACATCACACAGACGTCTTGTGGTTCTGGAACTGGAAGGATCCCAGTTATCGAGTATGCCTCGACCATCGTCTGCGTACGACGTGAAATGTAGCGATTTAAATTCTTTCGAACGCGCTCCATCTCCTTCATGTAGTCCATTTTTTGAAGGTGTCCCGAGAGTCGGGCATGTAGGGTCGTCGGGTTCACGGGTTTGGCGATGAAATCGTCTGCGCCTGCTGCAAACGCTCGACTAACTGAGTTGTCGTCGGAGTTTCCCGTCACACAGATAATGGGCGTACGTTTGTGCCGTTCCAGTGATCGGATGCGGCGGCAAACTTCCACGCCATCGAGGCCAGGCATATTTAAATCAATTAGGAATCCATCGACGGATTTTTCCATCGACAGGAAAAGACATTTCTCGCCTCTTTCAGCTTGTAGGACTTTAAAACCTTCAGCTTCCAGAATTCGGGTAAGGACGGCCCGTACTGTCCGATCATCGTCCGCAACAAGAATTGTTTTTACAACGTCTCTTCCCTGATACGCATCGTGGCTAGACCACTGCGTTTGCACTCGCTACCCTCCCAAACACTGCCAATGTTCTCGGCCGTCCATTATTATTTGGTCGGTCCGAGGAATAATCTCCGTGCAGCGCCAATGCCAAGACGGACTCAGACCTTTTGTCGTTCGTCTGTCTGCCAATGGTTTACCGCCGCGCGGACGGTGATCGTACATCAAAGTGAGAATACCTTCTCACCTTGACACAATGTAGTGTGACCGCAGTCACAGATTCGATGACCGCGACCGGGCGGCAGGAACGCTAGGTTCTCGACATCGTCGAAATGGTGGGCCATCGGAGACTCGAACTCCGAACCTACTGATTAAGAGTCAGCTGCTCTACCAATTGAGCTAATGGCCCGGGTCTGGTTTCGATTTGAGATCTGACAGTTCGATCTCAATACTAATATCGTGCGCTTGCCGCGCGATCGGCGTCGATCCATCTTGCAAGGTACTAAGTGGGGTGAACGACGGGGTTCGAACCCGCGACCTCCGGAGTCACAGTCCAGCGCTCTACCAACTGAGCTACGCCCACCATAGATTTTCCTTAGCTAGCGAATGGCATTCGCATTGCAATGCTGTATTTAAGAGTCCCTTATCCAACTCATATGGCCGCCTCTAGGGCAGACTTCATCACGTTTTGTCGGCCTGATGCGCCATGCCGAGCCCTAACCTATGAGGGTAAAATTCGCGCCCCCTGCGCCCTGTTCCTGTAAAACCAAGCCACTGCACTAAGACGGTGCCACATCCGGTTGGCGCGCCTGGCAGGACTCGAACCTGCTACCCTCGGCTTAGAAGGCCGATGCTCTATCCAGATGAGCTACAGGCGCTCACAGCCTTCCAATCCGCCAACGATTTGGTCGGGGCAGAGGGATTCGAACCCCCGACCCCCTGCTCCCAAAGCAGGTGCGCTACCAGGCTGCGCTATGCCCCGAAATAATCGCCGTCGAAACCCGCCTAGAGCGGGAAACGGCGATGATACGCAGGACCCCTAGGACGGTCAATTGGCATGGCCACATAGCAGTCGCTGTTTGCATTGCGGATTGTGTAAAGCGACCTATATTGCTAACTCTGTTCTCGCCGGCCCACACACGAATACCGCCCCTCATGGCCGTATTGTGTCGTAATGCTTGCGCAAGATTTCCGCTCGCGTCACCATGTGGCTGCATCAAAACGTTAAGCGAGATATCGAAGTTATGACAGCCAAGCGAGTAAAGATTGAGACAACAATGGGGTCGATTACACTAGAACTTGATTCCGAAAAGGCCCCGAAAACGGTCGCTAATTTCCTTAAATACGTAGAAGACGAATTTTTCACCGGCACAATCTTCCATCGCATCATTGATGGGTTCATGGTTCAAGGTGGCGGGCTCGACGCGAATATGAACAATAAGCCGACCCAAGCGCCTATCGAAAACGAGGCCAATAACGGACTCAGTAATCTCGACTCTACGGTCGCCATGGCGCGTACGAACGATCCCCATTCGGCCACCGCACAATTTTTTATCAACGTGAAAGACAACCTTTTTCTGGATCACACAAGCCCGACCCCGGAAGGTTGGGGCTATTGTGTATTTGGTCGGGTTATCGATGGCAACGACACTGTCATCGCCATGAAAGCCGTTGAAACAGGCACGAGCGGTGGCATGCGGGACGTCCCGACTCAACCCATTGAAATCCTTGGGGTCACATTGGTAGAAGAATAGCGAGTTGGACCATTGATCAGCGTCTTCGCTTCTGACTTACACCTGAGTGCAACGACTCCCGAAAAAATAAACTTATTCGAGGCGTTTGTAAGTCACTCGGCGAGCTGCGCCGACGCACTTTACCTGCTGGGCGACGTATTCGAGATTTGGCTCGGAGATGACGACAGCAGCGCAAATGCACCGATTGTCGCCACACTGAAAGGCTTTTGCGATGTCGGCGGAAAGCTATTCGTGATGCATGGGAATAGGGACTTTCTGCTTGGAAAAGACTTTGCCAACGCAACGGGGGCAACTCTACTGCCTGACTGGCATATCGCGAACGTAGCCAACCAGCCGACATTACTCACGCACGGCGACCTGCTCTGCACCAAGGACATCCAGTATCAAGCGTTCCGAAAGCATGTCCGTAATCCAGAAACGCAGTCCGCGTTTCTGGCATTACCGCTCGCCGCAAGACGCGAGATAGCCGCAAATATGCGCAGTGGCACGCAAGCCTCAATGCTTGAGAAAGATGAATTCATAATGGACGTTGAGCACTCGACGGTCGATCAAATCATGCGTGAACACGACGTCGTACGAATGATTCACGGCCACACTCATCGACCAGCAACTCATCAATTCGAAACAGCTGGAGTGACTCGCGAAAGGATTGTGCTCGGTGATTGGTATGACGACGAGTGCAGCGTGGTTGTCGCTAGTGACGACAGTTTGAAGAGAATGTCGGCAGCCACCTTTATCGGGAGTTAAGACCGCCCGTCGCACGAAAGTTCGAGATCAGACGATCCCTGCCGCCGCACCCAACGCTAGTACGCCGAGCCACACAACAAACGCCCGTTTAACTAGCGCAAACATCGAATTGATCAGCCTCACATGCTCGTCATCGTCGGACGCCTTAGTGCTGTTGTCGGCGAGAGCAGCAAGTGCCGTCTCGCCGATTAGTATCGTTCCTGCCGTCAATCCATAGTCGCGTTCGCGCAATAACTTTAGAACCGGACCTAAAGTTCCGGCGAGCCCCAGAGCGATTGCTAAAAATCGCGCCGGCAACCACAGCAAAATCTGATGTAGTCTTTGCGCCACTACGCGTTGCGACTCTCCGGGAGCCAAATTACGCGCTAATGCGCTAGCCATGCGGTAACCCAGCGCACCGAGCGGCCCTAAAACTACGAACCAAAAAGCCGGCGCAAATATTCTTTCATTCAAGACAACCGCGACCGCGCGTAAGAATGGCGCGTCTGGATCGGGAGCGTGTGCGGTAACCGCACGCAAAAAATTATCGCCATTTGGCGGTATATATTTGTCAGTCGGGTCACGGTAGGCCTGAATATATTGTTCAATATCGTAGCCCGTATCCTCGGGCCCAAAGCAAAACATCAATACTGTTATGCCACCCAATAGTGTCAAGAAATAAGAATCAATCCACCAGGACGCAAAGACGTAGGCTAAGGCCGCAACGGGCACAGCAATGGTAATCAACACGGCTCCTGCCCCAAGCAATCGTTGTAACCCGAGTTTCGAGCACAGCCACCGATGCCAATCAAGGATCCAATTTGTTTTGCGAAGTGGCGCAAAATTCATGTGCGTGTGCTCAATCACGCAGCAGATCAATATGATAAGAAAACTCATGTTAGGACGGCGCGCCCCGTAGACGACTCAATTCCCTAATGCGGTCGTGCATCCGGGTCCATTCAAAATAGGGGCCTGGATCTGTTTTTCGTGCCGGTGCAATGTCGCTATGACCAACAATACGCTGCTCGGTAATGGCTGGAAAAGAAACTACCAGCTCGCTCACTAGCTTAGCCAATGTCTCGTACTGCGGCGATGTGAAATTCTGCTCATCACAGCCTTCTAGTTCGATGCCGACGGAGAAATCGTTGCACGCACGGCGTCCGCAAAAGTTCGATTCGCCGCAATGCCAGGCGCGCTCGACGGTCGAGACGAATTGCTTGGCATGACCGTCACGTTCAACCAGTAAATGCGCGGAGACCCTTACTTCGGCGATAGAACGGAAAAAATGATGTCCACTCACATCCAATTGATTCTGGAAAAACCGATCGATGCAATGCCCTCCGAACTGGCCCGGCGGAAGGCTGATGGCGTGAATAACGACGAGATCGATTGGGCAGTTCGCCGGGCGAGAGTCGAAGTTAGGAGAAACCAGCGCGTTTACGCCGCGAAACCATCCCGAGCGCCAGTCTAGCGAGATATTATCGCCCAATCCGACATTTCCCTAGCTAGGCTGGACGCGCCAGGACCAAGGAAAACGGATGGGCCGACGCCTCATAATGGGATACAACGTGGAACCCAGCACGCGACAGCAGTTTTTCGAGCGTTTCACGCGTGAATTTTCGGCTAATTTCCGTTCGAATGGCCTCACCCTCTTTAAATTCCAACGAACGTTGTAACTTTTCGAACCAAACGTCTTGATCATCCATACACACCAGATGCATTTCAATTTGGTTTTTATCCGGGTTGTAGAATGCGTAGTGTTCAAAATTTGACCGATCGAAAGTAGCACCTAATTCTCGGTTCAGAACATCTAATAAATTCAGGTTAAATTCGGCAGTGATTCCGGCCACGTCGTTATAGGCGGCATGTAAAACGTCCGGCTGTTTTACCCGATCTGCACCGAGCAATAATTGGTCGTCGGCACCCATTAGGTCGCGTAGTTCACCTAAAAAAGTAATCGCCTCTTCTTCCGGAAAATTGCCGATTGTTCCACCTAAGAACATCAATAGGTTGCGACCGGCAGAAATAGGAACGTTGCCTAACCCGGCGGTGTAGTCACCGGACAAGGGCGCGACGTTTAGCCAAGAATAGGTCTCTGTTAGCTGTTCTCCGCTCTTTATCATGACGTCATCGCAAACGTCAAACGGGATGTAGGTCGGATAAACTTCAAGTTTTGAGCAAGCATCAAACAGGTGCCGGATCTTTCTCGACATGCCACTGCCAAATTCGATTATTCGTGACGGCTCAACCGTCGCAATGATGTGGTCCGCGGACTGCTCAAGAAGCGCATCTTCGGTGCGAGTCGGATAATATTCCGGCTCATCGCAGATACGATCGAACAGTTCCGAACCGCGGTCATCGTAAAAATATTTCGGTGGTAATTGCTTGTGCGCCGAGAACAGACCTGCAGCAACATCGTCAAGCAAGCTCGGCACCGCTTTCGTCGGGCTAACCGGCTGGCAGATAATTTCATTTTCGATTTCAATACCCATAAATCCGCACCAATTCTTTCTATTCCCGTAGGGTCGCATCGAGCACATTTTGATTCAGCACGATGCCGGTCATAGATTACCACCCGAGCGCCCAAAACGACATAAAATCAATTGAATTTGTCGCGGTATAGTCACGCCCATGATCATTAAACCTCTCGTCCGATGAACGGCCCACGACCGCTGGGTGCCGCGATGTATATTATTGCGAGCATTCTTCTACTAGTGCTCCTAACCAGCTTGTTCGGCGACGCGCTCGAGCGTCAACGGAATCCGAACGCATCACCGACCTCATTGAATCCTGGTGAGGGTCCCGCGTCGACCCTACTACAGAGAAATCGAGCCGGGCATTATGTGTTTAACGGTACGGTGAACGGCACCACTGCAGAATTCCTGGTCGATACCGGCGCTACCGCAGTGGCCGTACCGGCACGGCTCGCCACTTCGCTCGGCTTACAGCGTGGTACACCCATGCAAGCTCTGACGGCAAACGGAATAACGACCGCGTATGCGACTCGCATCGACAGCCTAATCATCGGCGAGATCGAAGAACGGGATATCGCCGCAAGTATTATTCCGAATTTTCCGGGTGAGCAAATCTTGCTCGGCATGAGTTTTCTAAAACGCTTGGATTTTACCCAGCGTGGCGATACGCTGATTTTGCGCCAACGCTAATACTGATCATGATGGTCAACAGCGCTAAGCCGCCGCGATAACTGTTGGAAATACCCGTGGAAAATATTGAACCTGCTCTAAACACGCTCGTGGGATTCGTCTGGGGAGAATTCGTTCTCATTCCCTTACTTTCTCTGGTCGGCCTGTACCTCACAATCGGCTTGCGGGCCGTGCCGTGGCGTTACATCCCCTACGCCATGAAACTCCTGGTGCAACGTTCGCAAGCTGACGCACCAGGCGAAATTTCCCCTTTTCAAGCACTCATGACCGCCCTTTCTGCGACTATCGGTACAGGCAATATCGCTGGTGTCGCAACGGCAATCTACTTCGGCGGCCCTGGCGCCGTGTTTTGGATGTGGATTATCGCGCTGATTGGAATGGCGACGAAATACAGTGAGGCCGTGCTTGCAGTGAAATTTAGGCAGGTTGACGCCAACGGACAATTTGTCGGTGGCCCGATGTACTACATTAAAAACGGCCTCGGCGTTCGATGGCACTGGTTGGCGAAAATGTTTGCCATATTCGGGATGATTGCGGCGTTCGGCATTGGAAATATGGTGCAATCAAACTCGGTGGCAGATGTTCTCGCCACAAACTACGCGATCCCGACGATCGCAACCGGGCTCATCATCGCGCTGATTACTGCTATCGTCATTATCGGCGGTGTCCGTCGCATCGCCGATGTGGCCGGACGGCTTGTTCCGTTAATGGCTGTTGGCTACCTGTGTGCCGCCTCAACCATCTTGGTTTTAAATTTCGACCGGATCCCTGACGCCTTCGCTACGATCATCAGTAGCGCTTTCAATGGCCACGCGGCAACTGGCGGGTTTGTCGGCGCATCAATTTGGATGGCGATCAGATTCGGCTTCGCGCGAGGGATTTTCTCCAACGAATCGGGGCTGGGCAGCGCGGCGATCGCCCACGGAGCGGCGAAGACCAATAGTCCCGCACGCCAAGGCATGGTGGCGATGCTCGGTACATTTATAGATACGATAGTCTTGTGCACGTTGACCGGGCTGGTACTTGTCGTCACAGATGCATGGCAATCAGGCGCTAACGGCGCAAGTATGTCGGCAGTGGCGTTCTCATCGACCTTGGGTGATCCCGGCGCACATATCGTTGCGATTGGATTAGGTGTTTTCGCGTTTACGACGATTATCGGTTGGAGCTATTACGGCGAACGTTGTGCCGCCTTTTTATTTGGAACCTCAATAGTCTCTTACTACCGTATCGTATGGATCGGCGCGATCGTCGTTGGAGCGCAAAATAATCTAGAGCTCGTGTGGGCGTTTGCAGATTTGTTTAACGGCCTCATGGCAATCCCCAACCTCATTGCGTTAGCATTACT
>JBLFWX010000003.1:0-146676 GCA_047611805.1 Gammaproteobacteria bacterium | reverse complement strand
GTCGTTGGTGCTCCAATCGGTGCCCCGATTAAAATTTCTACGATCCTTAAAGGGTTTTTACTCATAACCCTTTGATTTAATTGGTGGGCGATACTGGGATCGAACCAGTGACCCCTGCCGTGTGAAGGCAGTGCTCTCCCGCTGAGCTAATCGCCCCCGTGTAGGACGCTGCATTCTAGGTGGGGTGTTTGATCGGGTCAATTGTCCCAGTGATAAACCGACCCCCGGACTGGTAGGGCGGCGCATGCCGAATCCCGTGAGAAATTACCGGAAATAATGTTGACCAGGGTCACATTTCTGGATCTTCCGCATGTATCATCTTGAATACTTAGACGGAGATCACAAAAGTGAATAAATTTATAAGAACTTGCGCTATAGGCGTTGCGCTACTGCTACCAGCCACTTCCCAAGCCGCAATGTGGGAATTCGGCGGGATGATCGATGGCGGCCAGGCCGAGACTACAGCTACAGGGTTCGGCAGCGTAATTGGGACGCTCGATACTGATACCAGCGTGTTCTGGTGGGTGGTGTCGTTCGCCGGGCTTACCGGTCCTGTCGCAGCGGCACACTTTCATACAGACGTTGAAATTGCGAGCATCCCGGTGGGCGCAGGTGGGGTCGTGATTGGCCTCGGTGCGCCGAGTGGGGGTACGCCAACAACAGGCATGTATGAAGGTATGACCACATTGGATTCCGTATTGATTGGCGAACTGACGGGCGGCGGAGCATTAGTGGCCGGGGATACGACCACCTGGTATGCGAACATTCACACAGCTGAGAACCCGGGCGGTGAAATTCGCGGACAGTTGAATGTCACACTCGCACCTGCAGTGGTGCCTCTGCCGGCCGCTATCTGGCTGATGCTTGGCGCAGTCGGCGGGCTGTTCGGTATTCGACGCAACGCGTAGCCGCAAAGTTGATATTTGAAATGAACCTCGCCTTCGGGCGGGGTTTTTTTTGCGTGCGAGATATATTCTCTTCTACTGCCTATAATCCGCGCTCCCAAATAGCAGACCTAGTGTTATGTCCGTAATCACTCGTTTCCCACCAAGTCCCACTGGCGATCTTCACGTTGGCAGCGCCCGCACGGCGCTGTTCAACTGGCTCTATGCGCGGCATTTCAATGGCAAGTTTATTTTGCGGATCGAAGACACGGACCAGGCCCGATCGAGCCAAGAGGCTGTGGATGTCATTCTCGCCGGTATGGAGTGGTTGGGGTTGGATTACGACGAGGGGCCTTATTTTCAAACGCAACGTTTCGACCGTTACGCTGAGGTGGTCGAACGATTGCTCAGCGAGGGCAAGGCTTACCATTGCTATTGTTCGAAGGAGCGCCTCGAGAATCTGCGCGCCGATCAGATGGCGAACAAGCAGAAACCCCGCTACGACGGACATTGCCGCGACCAGACCGTGGCGGCACCGGCCGGTGTGCCGCCCGTCGTACGTTTTCGGACGCCACTTGATGGCGCTATTGCAGTAGACGACAAAGTGCACGGCACGATCACGACCGGTAATCAGGAACTTGACGATTTAGTGATCGCGCGCTCTGACGGATCGCCGACCTATCATTTGACCGTCGTCGTGGATGATGTCGATATGGGCATTACCCACGTGATTCGCGGCGACGACCACATCAACAATACGCCGCGTCAGTTGCACATTCTCGAAGCACTCGGCGCGCCGCGACCGATCTACGCGCATGTGCCGATGATTAACGGCACCGACGGTAAAAAATTATCGAAACGTCACGGTGCGGTAAGCGTATTGGAATTTCGCGACGAAGGATTCTTACCGGACGCCTTACTGAATTATTTGGCGAGACTCGGGTGGGCGCACGGCGACCAAGAAATATTTTCGCGTGGGGAACTCAGCGAGGCATTCGGCCTCGAGGCACTGAACAAGTCGGCCGCGACGTTTGATACGGAAAAACTCTTGTGGTTGAACCAGCAGTACATACAGCACGCCACCGCGAGCGAGCTCGTGGGCTTTGCGAAACCGTATTTCTCTAGCGCTAATATTAATTTGGACGACGGCCCGGCGATTGGTGCGGCGGTGGAGGCGCAACGAACGCGCGCCAAAACGCTCGTTGAACTCGCTGACCAAAGCCGCATGTTTTACGGAGAATTTATTCTTGATCCGGACGCGGCGAAGAAGCATTTGCGGCCCGTCGTGGGTCCTGCATTGACGGCAATCCGGGCCAGCTTCGCGACGGTTGACGATTGGAATGGCGGCGCGCTGAAAGATATTGTTGAACAAATTGCCGCCGAACACGATTTTAAGATGGGTAAGGTCGCACAACCGCTGCGAGTCGCAATCACGGGTTCGGCGGCGTCGCCGTCGATCGATGTCACACTCGAGTTGGTTGGGAAAACGCGCACCTTGGAGCGTCTCGATGCGGCACTGTCGTTTATCGCTGAGCGCGAGGCCAGTTAAAGAGGCAGGGGGGCCTGGATTAGCGTATAATTCGCTCCCCGGTCATTCGACCAACGCAAGGCCCCGCCCGTGAAAGAACAATCTAAAGACCGTCCTTCGGAATCTCCGGAGGCGGATACCCCCATCCCTGCTACTTTCGCGTCGCTCGGCTTAAATGAGAATCTGCTACGCGCCATCACTGAAACTGGCTACGAAACGCCGTCGCCAATTCAAGCGGCCGCGATCCCCGTTCTGATTAAGGGGCGCGATGTGGTTGGTCAAGCCCAAACTGGAACGGGTAAAACCGCGGCATTTGCGCTGCCCGCGTTGCAACAGCTTGATCTCGAGTTGCAACAGCCGCAGATACTCGTGCTCACGCCGACCCGCGAGCTTGCCATCCAAGTCGCCGAGGCGATGCAGACGTATGCGCGCTACATGAAGGGGTTTCATGTGCTACCGGTCTACGGCGGCGCGGGCATGGATTCACAATTACGGCAATTGCGGCGCGGCGTGCAAGCAGTCGTTGGTACGCCGGGACGAATTCAAGATCACATTCGACGCGGCACCTTGAATTTGAAGCAGATAAAAACCGTCGTGCTCGATGAAGCAGATGAAATGCTGCGGATGGGCTTCGTCGACGACGTCGATGCGATTCTGTCGCACACGCCAGACAAGAAACAAGTCGCACTGTTCTCCGCGACCATGCCGCGCGCAATTCGTAAGATCGCGGAAAAACATCTAAACGATCCGGTAGAGATCGATATCAAGTCGAAATCTGCGACCGTCTCGACGGTGCGTCAGCGCTACTGCCAGGTCAATGTGCGGCACAAGATGGACGCATTAACCAGGATCCTCGAAGTTGAAAGTTTCGATGCGATGCTTGTGTTCGTGCGCACCCGAACGGCGACGGTCGAACTCGCCGAGAAACTCGAAGCACGAGGGTTTTCAAGCGCGGCGTTGAATGGTGACATGACGCAGGCACTGCGCGAGCGAATGGTTACCCGATTGAAAAATGGCGGACTCGATATTTTAGTCGCGACCGACGTTGCTGCGCGTGGACTTCACGTTGAGCGGATCAGTCACGTGGTTAATTATGATATCCCTCACGATACTGAAGCGTACATCCACCGCGTAGGGCGCACCGCGCGGGCTGGACGTAGCGGTGAGGCGATTATTTTCGTCGCACCGCGCGAGAATCGCATGCTGCATGCGATCGAGCGCGCAACGGGGCAAACCATCGAGGCGATGCCGCTGCCGAGCAAAGAAGACATCGTTGATCGACGTATTACGCAATTCAAAGAACTCATTTCGACAACGATCGAGTCCGAAGACTTGGGTGCTTTCGAATCGATTATCGCGAGCTATCAACTCAGCAACGAAGTAAATTTGAGCGAGATCGCCGCTGCACTAGCCTTTCTCGTGCAACGCGATCGACCATTGTCCCCAAATTTACCGTCCATTCCTGCGCAGCAAGATTCACGAGATAAAGGTCGCGACAAACGACCAAGGCGCAATGAAGAACACGGTTCAAACGACCGCAGCGCCCGAACCCCACGTGAGGAACGCCCCGGCGAGCATGAGCGCTCCGAGCGTAGACCCGAGCGCGACCGTGCCGAAAAAATACGTCAGCCTGATGCAGGCATGCAACGGTATCGGATCGCGGTTGGCCGGGATCATGAAGCCTTACCCAAAAATATCGTCGGCGCGATCGCGAACGAAGCGGGTCTCGACAGCACAAACATTGGTTATATCAAGCTTTACGATAGCTACAGCACGGTCGATCTGCCGGAAGATATGCCGAAGGATGTGTTCAAGCATCTGCAGGGCGTGTACGTCTGCGGGCAAAAATTACGCATCTCGCTAGATTCTGATGGCGCGCCAGCGCCCGCCAAGCGCAAAGACGACGATCCCGCGAGCGCCGCAAAGCCGCCTAAAAAACGTAAAGATAAAACCAAAAAACCTAAGAAGCCGAAACGGAAAAAAACGGAAGAATAAGCTTAGCGATCGAATAGGCGGGTCGGCTGTCCTTGCGACAACGGCCCAGTGGTGGGGCCGTTCCCTCGCGTGATTTTCGGTAGCCTAATCGCCGTCCACTCGGCGAGCCTAGATCTCGGTTAAGCGTTCAATTCAAGATGTCGTTTCGCGGCGATCCGCGTTAACTTACTTCACTCGGGCGCATTCGCCTGAATTTGAACCCGCAATCCGACATCGAAAGGAACGCCACTATGGAATTTGGAATTTCGCTTACTCCAACTGCGACGTCATGGAAAACCGTCCAGCGCGCTGAGGAACTTGGTTTTTCTCACGCCTGGTTTTACGACACGCAGTTACTGTGCACGGATGTTCTAGTGGCCATGACCGCCGCCGCGGTTCATACAAAACGAATTAAATTGTGCGCCGGCGTCTTGGTTCCGTCGAATCGAATTGCGCCGGTTGCGGCTAACGCGATGGCGTCCCTAAATGCTTTGGCGCCGGGACGGATCATTGCGGGACTCGGGACCGGTTATACCGCACGTCGCACCATGGGATTGAAAGCACAAAAACTCAGCGAGATCCGTGAGTACACCCGGGTCATGCGCGCGCTGTGGCGTGGTGAAGTCGTCGAGGCAGAACTCGAAGGCGGCATGCACAAGATGAAATTCATGCAACCGAAAGAAGGCTTTATCAATCTTGAAGATCCTATTCCGGTGCATTTATCTGCGTTCGGACCGAAAGCTAGGCAGCTGGCTGCGGAGACGGCAGATGGATTTATCAATGCGTGGATGAGCCCAGCGGCGCTCGACGAGGCCAGTGCTGTTCGCGACGCATGCGCGAAGGCCGGTCGCGATCCGAATTCAATGTACACGACATGCCTCAATCTGGGTTGCGTACTTGAACCGGGTGAAGCTTACGATTCGAAACGTGCGCGCGCGCAATCTGGGCCTTGGCCCGCGATCGGGTGGCACTGGATGGTTGAGGACGGTGACAATGCGCAGGTCCCACCGGTGATGCAGCCATTAATCGACGCATACCACGAAATCTATAAAACCTATGAGCCGGCTGATGCTCGTTATATGACTTTGCACGATGGACACTTGATGTATTTGCGCTCGGAAGAAGAGCAGTTCATCACAGGTGAAATGCTCAAGGCGTTAACCTTAACGGGCACGCCGGAAGAAATTCGCGAGCGAGTCGATGCGATGCGCCTAGCAGGTTACGATCAGGTCGCGGTGCAAATCGTACCAGGTCACGAAGATGCGCTCGAACAATGGGCACCGGTACTGATGGGATAAAACGAACGAGCAGACCGATTGGGCGATCACGCACTTTAGCATGCTAGTTTAATAATTTACTCAATACGTACGGACAGGAGGATGCTATGAAAGTTGACGGAAAATGTCATTGCGGCGACATCGAATTTGAAGCGGAAATTGATCCTGCGAGGGTCGTTGTCTGCCATTGCACAGATTGCCAGGTGCTATCTGGAACCGCGTTTCGGACGGTGGTTTTCACGGAGAGCGACGGGCTGACTTTTAAAAAAGGCGAGCCAAAAATTTACGTTAAGACTGCGCAAAGCGGCAATCCACGCGCGCAGGGATTTTGCGGGAATTGCGGCTCCGCTATTTATGCCACGAGCGTCGGCGACGGGCCTAAGGTTTACGGCTTGCGCGCGGGTTCGCTCAGCCAACGAGAATCTTTAATCCCCGGCAAACAAGTGTGGCGCCAATCGGCGTTGAGTTGGGTCGACGACATCGGAGCACTGCCGACCGTACAGCAGCAACCCTAAGGCGTTTCCGATTAAAATCTAGAACGTGGTGTGGCGACGCTATTCCGACCGGCGCTGCGGATCTCGCGAACTGGCGTCTAATGCGAGCGCCGATCAGCATCGTGGTCAGAAAAATTTTACGCGACACTTCAACCGCGCCAACCCTAACGAGGAGTTTGCGGATCGTTATCGAAATGCGGGAATGATCTGTTCTGCAAAATCCTTAAATGCCCCGGCGGCGTGATCAGTAGCCGGCATAATATTAATTTCTTTGATGCCAGCGCTTTCAACGGTTCGTATCTGATCGATAATGTCCTCAGCAGAACCCACCATACAGATCGCGCTAATCGCTGCAGGGGTCACGAAACGTCGCTCTTGTGGTACTAAGTAGATTGCATGACCATCGTGAATCTGCCGGAACCGAGCATTTTCAGGCAAGCTAAATCCTTCGACCCTCGCTAGGTACTCATCCCACATGTTGAGGAAGTGCGGGGGAATCAAATCGTCCGTTCGACCCAGTTTGTTCCAGATTTCGTAGAAGAAATGAAGTTCTGTCGTAACCCAGCTGCCAACTTCATTGATAACCCGCTCGCTCTTAAGATCCTCACCTCGGCGCAGCACCGAGGTGCTGGTGAATAAGGTAGTGTGAAAATCCTGGGGCAGGGTCCTGCCGCTCGCTTTTGCGCCATTGCTTATGTGAGCAAGAGATTTACCGAGCTGCACCGTGTCGCGTCCGATTGTGGTCCATCCATCGCCGTAAGTGCCGGCGGCTTGGCACGCTTTGGGGCCATTACCTGCGACGTATATAGGGATCCGATTGTCGAGATTCACGAAGTAGCGATCACGATGCAGAAATTCGATTTCTCGTGTGTTGCCTCGATACGTGTAGTCGACCGCCTCCCCATCAAGTAGTCCACGCACGACCCGCAGGTATTCGCGGAATTCACTAACGGGCATCGGGTCTTGGCCCATGACGCGCATGGCAGTATGTCCGGTGCCAATGCCGAGAAATGTACGGCCCGGTGCTAGCTGATTAATACTCGCAATCGAATGTGCTGTGACGGGCGCGATCCGTGTACCTGCAATCGACACCCCCGTTCCAATATTAATCGTCTTAGTGTTCACCGCCGCGAGGGCTAAGATCGCATAGCAATCGGACCAGATCATCTGCGAATCTGGAACCCACGCGCGGTCGTAGCCTAGATCTTCGGCGGTCTTAATTTGATCCCAACCTTGAATATGCGGCGCTATCGTGATGCCAAATTCCATTATTACCCCCAGCTAGATGCGAAATTTATTATTTTGACGAGCGCCGACGTTCGCATATTTACGCACCAAGAGAAACCCACAACATGGCTGAGCCGGCACGGGAGATTGACGCAAAGTTTGAATGCGAAAATCGATTGTTTCAATTCAGGCTAGGTGATGCTTACTTCGGCGTAACGAAGCCGCATCAGGAGTCATCCGGAAGGAAGGCAGTCGAATAATTATTGCAGCGCAACAAGTTGGTCTGGTATTAGCGGTGAAATTAGGGGGTTGTACGTACATGTTCAATGTATGTGTTACGCTCCAAGACCCTGAGCCGATGAACTGCGATACTTAAAAGCAGATTCGGCCACTATCCAACTATCGCCAGCGCGTGCGACGAGGTGTGATTGATGAACGGCTTAACGACTCCGGATTTATCTAGTCCAGTCCGACTTAGAAAGGGCTTGCAAGGTTATCAATCGGCAATAAGAAGTGCCTTCGCGCCAATGGACGTCGCGCCGCCTGCACCGGGTAAGAGCTACGCGTGGTCCGTTAGCGGTAAACAATGCGGTGCATTGGAACTATCACATATCCACGCAGTTGGCCCGATTCGAGCTGTCCTCCCCACCGAGGAAAGCACGGTGGGCACCAAAGTGATTCTCGGTTTTGTTGCCGATGGGACATTCGAGTGCGAACAATCCGGGCGCCACGCAGTTTGTGGCCCGCAAAGCCTGATCTTGTTAGATACAGCCCGACCACTCATCGCCGAGCAGCACGGTCCGGTGGAATTGCTCTCAGTCGTTCTACCGCGGAACTTCTTAGTGTCGCGAATTCCAGACCTCGAACGTGTGTGCGCCATTTCCGTGTCGTCGAAATCAGGTGCACCGGCTGTGCTGCGCGATCTCATTAAAAGCAGCTGGCGCGAAAGTCTTGCGATGGGTCGTGAGCAAGCGCTCGTTATGCCACAACTGTTCGCGAGTTTGATCTATTCGGTGTTTGTCGACGAGGATCATCTACAGTCGGTGACGGCGAATTCGGCAAAACTATCTTTGTTTCGTAACTTGATTCAGCACGTCATTGACGACGAATTACGCAATGTCGAATTGGGTCCGCGCCTTATTGCAGACCGACTGGGCATCTCGAAAAGTTATCTTTTCGTCGTCGCGCGCAAACTTAACATCAGCATACAACAGTGGATTATTGACTGTCGGCTCGACTCTTGTCGGACCTCGCTTCACGATCCGGCTTGCTCGAATCAAACAATTACGGACATCGCATTCGCGTCAGGGTTTAAAGATGCAGCGCATTTTAGCCGCCGCTTCAGCCAGCGTTTCAACATGTCGCCGAAGGAATTTCGCGACCGCTCTAATGCACCTGCCTGAGGATAGCGACGCGCCTGCTTACGGGTGATGGACTGCGGAACGTAGTACATCGCCAGTAAAACGAATACGCCGATCGGGCTCCGACTCGGCTGAGTAACCGCACTCACTTTAGTTCAAACCAGAGAGAGCAGTAGCGCTCTCGAATCGTCACCACTGTGAGTGCGATTGGTTTGAGCCGCACTACATATCGAATGCTTCGGCTACTTCCACCGAACCACCACTTGCTAGCACTGGACATCCTTTAGCCTTCTCCAGGGCTTCGTCCAAACTCGCCGCTTCAACCAAGCTATAGCCGCTCGCTGGATTTGCACCGCCGTCACTCGCGATTGCTCCGGTACTCATCACGGTCGAGGAAGCGCCGACTGGATTGCCGCCGTCGATAACCGCATTCCCTAAGGAGCCGAACCATTTACCCCAGGCGTCCATTGCTTTTGCGCCTTCTTCTTTTGAGGTCGGTGCACGGCCTCCGTGATAAACGTACAAATATTTTGCCATTTCATTTTCTCCAGTAAGTTGCATCAGAAATTTTCGAACGAGCTGCTAGAAGCAGCGCTGTCGGTCGGATTCGCTTGGCGACGGTTTAGCGCGCTAGCGGCTCGACATTTGTAGGTTATCTCTAACGATCAGGCTTATCATTAGCTAAGATACTGTAATTGTCCTCATTCCTATGTGCATAATGCACAATGAAAAACAGTTTAGATTACCCAAGTCGAACGCTCGAGGAAGCTCTGGCGACACTCTGCAAGAGTCCCTTGTTGCCGCTTGCGGTGAAGTTTCTGAAATCACGAGCGGGCGAAATTAACGGAGAATTGCAGTCCGTGATACTGGCGGAAATCCCGGCGTTTTCGGAGTCTCACAATCCCGACGTGCTACCCGATCTCGCCAGTCATGGACCTGATCACACGAACGAGATACTGCGTTTGCTATCTGCCGGCAAGCTCGCCGATTTCGAATTTGTGCGTGCGCACCTGCGCCGCCGCGCGGAGCATCGATTTCCTCTTGAGGCCACACTGCATGCGTATCGCTGCGGTCATAAGGTGTTTTTGCGCTGGCTTCGCGACGCCATACTGGCAGTCGCACCGGACGGTGACGATCGGGAGCACCTGGTGGTGGCAGTTGCCGATTTTACGATCGAGTACACCGACGTTATCTCAACCGTAGCAGCCAAGGCCTACGTCGCGCAGACGCGGTTTCTGGCCGAGGTGGCCGGCGATCAACGCTCTGAACTACTGAACATCCTACTGGAGGGTTTTGATGAGTCGGACGGGAGGGTGGCCAAAATATTGCGCAACGCTGGCTATCTCGAACGTCGTCAGTCGTACTGCGTCGCCTTGGGGCAAACGGTTGATCCTAGTGAAATGCTTAATCCGGTTCGCGCGAGAAGAGTTGCCGAATCGATTGATGAGACGCTGCAAACATCTAGTGTCCGACGGGTCATCGACGTGCGCGATAACCACGTCGTGATGATATTTTCTCACACAAGGCGGTCGTCCGGTTGGACCGCGCCGAACGCGAAATTAGCGAATCAGTTGGCGGCCGAACTACTGCTAGTCGGCAATGCGATGCTAATTGGAGTGAGCGATGATGTTCCTTCCACCTCACAAATTCCGAACGCGTATCGTCAAGCGAAGACTGCATTGGACCTTGCCGATGTGACTAATCGCGTGATCCAATATTCCGGCATTTCAGTACGGCGTTTGATGCTGCATTTTGCGGGCGAAGAATTGCACCGGGTTTTCCCTGTTTGGAGTACGGATTTTTTCCGTTCGAATGACAAACAAAATGGCGCACTCGTTAAAACAATCCGTGCCTATGCCGAAGCGAATATGAACGTATTGAAGGCGGCAGAAATCCTGGCTGTGCATCCAAATACGATTTACGCGCGGTTTCAGCGAATTATAGAGATCACGAACTTAGATGCACGTTCGTATTATCCCCTGACAGAACTTCTGATTGTTGCCGATTGTCGATCGGAGTAAGTTGGGGTGAACTGTCGGTCGAATCATCACGCGGTCCTCACGTAGCTTTTCCGGAATTGCTACTGGTCGGATGAATATTGAGGCCTACTGTCCGTTCGACTGAACAGTTTAATCGTAAATCAATTGCGCAAATCTTGATGTCTGTTACTGCTGCACTACTAGGTTCTACTGAAATGGCCGAGCGCATTCGGTCATTCGATTGGGCATGCACCGACATCGGCCCAGCTGAAAAATGGTCGCTTGGGTTTTATAGCGCACTCAATTTATGTCTTGGTTCGCGACTGTGTAGCGCGATTTACTGGGGACCGAGACAACTAGTTATCTACAACGATGCCTATAGCGCACTGCTCGGATCAAAACACCCGTGGGCGCTCGGCCGACCAGCGGCACAAGTGTGGTCCGAGGTTTTCGATGTTATTGGTCCGCTGATGATTCGAACGCGCGAGACGGGCGTATCGACGGGCGCTGACGATGCCGCAATATTTTTGAATCGCTCCGGCTACGTCGAAGAATTCTATTGTTCGTTCAGCTACTCGCCGCTAGTCAATGAGTTTGGGAACATCGAAGGCGTATTCACGATGTTTCCCGAAACCACCACGCGTGTTATCGGAGAACGTCGATTACGAACGGTGCAACAATTGGGATCACGCACGCGTGAACCACGCCGGCCGCGAGAAGTCCTCGAAATCTCTGCCGAAGTGTTCGCGCATAACAACTACGACATCCCCTTTGCCGGCCTCTATCTTTGGGACGAGGAACGTCGTCGTGCAAAACTATGTGCACATTGTGGAATCGAGGCAGGTGCTGCATTGTGCCCGTTGGAAATCGACGCCGAAGACCTGGGAGAGCTGCCGAATCTCGTGCGTGGTCGAGAAATGCGCGCGCTGACGATTCGGGCACACCTCGGAGCGGACATTGCGATTCCATCAGGAGCTTGGCCGGTTGCCGCGCGGGAGTTGTTGTTTTTGCCGTTTGAACCTTACGGTGAGGGTGCTCCAAAAGCGTTCATGTTATGTGCTGTAAATCCATACAAACACCTCGATGAGCAATATTTGTCTTTTTTCCGAATGGTTGCCGATCAAGTGTCTGGCGCGCTCGCCGAAGCGTTTAGTCGGGTACAGGAAGACGCACGCTTACATGCCATGCGAGTGCGCGCGCGCACGGCGCAACAAGACGAGCGAGTGCGCATCGCCCGCGATCTGCACGATACCTTGCTGCAAAGCATCCAAGGTATGCGGTTTCTCTTGGAAGCCGCGATCGAGCGTTCACGGACCGACGCCGTGGCCGCAAATGAGCTTTTCCAAAGGGCCTTAGACGCTTCCGTGTTCGCCATTGATGAAGGCCGAACAGTGCTTTGTCTGTTGCGCTCGAGTGCGCCGGTAGCCGAAGAACTTCCGACGTCAATCGCGACCCTAGGTGACGAATTGGTCTGCGGGACGAACATCAGTTTCGAGTTGAAGGTCAGTGGCGAGCAGCGTGATGTCGATTTCAATATCACAGGGGAGATCCATGGGATTTGTCGAGAAGCGTTAACTAACGTGGTACAGCACTCGCGTGGTTCGGCAATTGTTGTTGAACTGATGCTCGAGGATGAATTTGCGCTAGTAATTAGGGACGATGGGCATGGCATTGCGACTGATGTCGCTGAGCATGGACGCACAGGCCATTTCGGCATACAGGGAATGCGCGAACGTGCCGAGAGAATTGGCGGGATGTTATTAATATCAGGCGCGCCCGGGCGCGGGACCGAAGTTAAACTAACTATCCCCCGGGCATCTACCTACTCTCCGACTACCGTATCTGCGTGAACGATAGCGTTTTCAAGCGACCGATTCGTGTGATGTGTGTCGACGATCATCCGATATTTCGACAGGGCTTGGCAGCGGTTCTAGCAAGCGACCAAAGCTTGGAGCTGGTCGCGGAAGCAGATACTGGAGAACTTGGCGTCGCACGTTTTCGCGAATTTTCCCCCGATGTCACTTTAATGGATTTACGATTACCTGGCTTGAATGGTATCGACGCTATTGCTGCGATACGACGCATTAACGCGGATGCGCGAGTGGTCGTTCTAACGACAGAAACAGGCGATGCGCTGATCGAGCGTGCGCTTGCGGCCGGCGCTCGCGGTTACGCGCTGAAAGGCATGGCGTGGTTGGATTTACTAGCGACTATCCATGCGGTCCACGCGGGGGGAACCTCCATTCCAGGCCTGGTGGCGTCACAAATTGCCGAGCATCTGGGTGATAAATCGCTCAGCACAAGAGAGCTTGAGGTTTTGCGCTTGATAGCGAACGGGCATCGTAACAAGTCAGTGGCAAACGAGTTATCGATCAGCGAAGACACGGTAAAAATGCATGTCAAAAACACCATGGCGAAGTTAAATGCGAATGATCGTACGCATGCCGTAACGATCGCGATTCAGCGCGGCTTTATCTCGGTGTGAGGCGCCTCGCGGCCGAGCACCTCGATTAGCGACAACCTCCCCAAAAGAGTAATGGGAATATCCCCATTGATCGGTAACTATAGGGTGCAATGAGCGCTCCGAATGTGGGCGTCGCGACCGTGGGATGATAGCTCGATGTCCCGAATTTGAATTCAGTAACGGCAATTTAGTATTAGTTAGGAGATGTTCCATGGCGGCGAACCCTGAAGACAAAGCAAACATCAGCTACGACCCTGCAACGTTGGGTTACAGCGTTGTAAATGAAGCCCCGGAAGTCAACGAAAACCACCGCAAGGGTGAGGTGTATTTCTCGGAAGAGATCTTATCGCGAGAGATTGAAGAAATCTTTATGAAGGAATGGTTAATCGTGGGGCGCGCCGAAGAGTGCGAGAAACCCGGTGATTACTTTACTCACCGTATTGGTGACGAACCGATCGTCGTGGTTAAGGAGAAAAACGGAAATATCCAGGCGTTTGCAAATGTTTGCCGCCACCGTGGGGTGCAAGTCGCTTGGAATGCCGGCAACACTAAGTATTTTTCCTGTCCGTATCACGGCTGGGTTTACGACACGAGCGGACGGCTTGTCGATGCAAAATATCTTGATAAATCAAAAACATTTAGGAAAGAGAACTGTCGCTTGCCCGTACTGCAAACTGAGCTGTGGGAAGGGTTTATCTTTATCAATTTTGATCCAGACGCACGGCCACTAATGGAAAGTCTAGAAAAATGGGACTTCCCGCGCATCTATGAACCTTACCAGATGGGTCGCCTGCGCCTCGCGAATAAGTTCGAGATGAACATTGGTTGTAATTGGAAGTTTCTAAATGAAAATTTAACCGACATCTATCATATTGCGGTATTGCACGGCGACACCTTTGGTCCGTATCAGCCACTCGATGGTTATCGCTATAAGGTATTCGATGGAGGCTACCACGGACGGTTTATCGGCGGCACCTTAGCACCCGAAGGCAAATCATTATTTGGACCTATGCCCTGGCTACCCGAGTCGTTGCACAGTGGCGGGTTTTCTAGTCACTTGCCGCCTAATAATGCCTGGTTCCCGCGATTTGATTACGTATCTGTGAATACCAATTGGCCAATGGGGGCGGATAAGAGTTTATCGATTACTTATCAACTGTTTCCGGAAGAACATTTTTCGCAACCGGACTTCACGGAGAAAGCGCAGTGCTACGTCGACTTCTACAGGGCTTTCATGGAAGAAGACACGGAGATGATCGATGCGTTACAACGCGGTATGAAGTCACGCTTCTATGAGCCCGGGCCAGTATCGCCTTTTGAAGCGGGTGTTATGGGCACAATCAAACACAGTGTCGACGACCTCGGCCACAAGTAAGACTCAACGCAAAAGCTCGCCGAGCTGGAGTATTAAGATGAGCGGGACAAACCAGTTATCGCCTGATCTTGCACAAGCCGCGCTGATCCTCGTGCGTGACATGATGTGCGTTGTCGACGGGGAACATGTATTAGTAACGTGCGACACGAATACCGATAAATCGGCAGTAGAGGCGATTGTAAACGCTGCCTATGCCCTCGGTGCGAAGGTTGCGAGCATGAGTTTGGCGCCGGCCTTGCCATTCCAAGGCGGATTGGCAAATCCGTTCGTCCCCGATCCAGTTAGCGCCGCGGCGCAAAATTGTGATGCGTGGATCGATCTGTGTATGCCCTACATGGCAGGCGCGGCAGTCTACGATTTGGCAATGAAAAATGGCCGCACGCGTTATTTTTTGGGCGCCGATATCGGTGCACAAGGGATTGTCAGAATATTTGGCAAGGCGGATCTCGATCAGGTTTTTGCCGTGTCAGATCTGTTTAATGCGATATTGACAGAATCGGCCGGCAAGCTGTGTCACATCACGACCCCGCTAGGCACCGATGTGCGATTTAAGTTGGCCGATCCTGAAGGCTTGGCCATTGAACGCGCGACGAAACCCGGTGGCTATTTTGTGCCAGGCACCGTGATGGTGATCCCAGAACTCGATTCGGTTAAAGGGACAGTCATTTGCGATTCAACGTTTCACGAATACTACACACCGCTGAAAGAACCATATCGCTTTGAGGTTGACGGTAAAATCCAATCAGTCAGTGGTGGTGGTACGGAACTGAAAGTCATTGATCGGGCCCTGAAACGGGCGGGCAACGGTGAATATGGAAACATTGTTCACTTCACGTGTGGCTACCACCCGTCTGCAAGAGTCACCGGCAAGTCATTCATCGAAGACCAGCGTGCCATTGGCTGCAATGCGGTGGGTTTAGGCTTGCCGCAGTGGGTCGACGGCGGCGGCGAAAACCACCCGGATTGTGTGATGCAAGCGCAATCGTTTTGGATCGATGGCGAGCAGATCATTGATGCCGGTGTTATCGTCGCACCACCGGATTTAGCCAAGGCAGCAAGCCAACTGCAGCCAATTTACGGCTAAGCCCAAACCGTCAATTAGCCGTGACACGTTTACGGACTCAGAGAATCGCGCATGACTGACTTGGACTACCAAACTTATTCTTTAGGCGATGTCGAGCTCGATTCGGGTGAGACACTCGTCGATGCGAAGCTGGCCTACCAGACATTCGGAACGTTGAATGGCGGGAAAGATAACGCTATTTTGCTGTTGACCCACTTCGGCGGGACACACGTACATAGCGCGCACTTTATGGCACCGGGCAGGGCACTTGACCCGAAAATTCACTTCATCGTGATCGTGAATCTTATCGGCAATGGCGTTTCAAGCTCGGCCAGCAATTCCGGTGGTGCGAATTTTCCTCTCGTGTCCATCGCCGACAACGTTCGTTTACAGAAGCGGTTGCTCGAAGAAGTTTTCGGCGTAGCAAAATTAGCACTTGTCGTTGGCCATTCGATGGGTGCGGCTCAAACCTACCAGTGGGCGGCGCTTTTTCCAGACTACGTGGAGCGCGCTGCACCCATTTGTGGATCCGCAAAAACCTCAACGCACAACGATGTATTTCTTGAAGGCATGCGCGGCATCTTAACGGCGGACCCGGTTTGGGCGGGCGGTAATTACACGAAGCAACCGCTTGAGGGGCTTCGAGTGATGTCGCGAGCCTGGGCGGCGTGGCCGCCGTCGGCGCATTTCTACCGCAACGCCTACTACAAGGCACTTGGGTTTTCGTGTGCCGAAGATTTTCTCGAGCGCTACTGGGAGGCGACTTATACAGCGATGGATGCTAACAACGTGCTTACTCAGATTGCGACGTGGCGCTCCAGCGATATTAGCAACAACGAACTTTACGATGGCGATATCGAACGTGCCTTGGGTGCGATTACGGCGCGGGTCGTTCTCATGCCGTGCCTCACGGACGCCTATTTTCCGCCTGAGGACAGCGAGATCGAAATGCGGTACCTGAAGAACGCAGTACTACGTCCGATCAAATCGGATTGGGGCCACTGGGCAGGTTCGGGTCGCAATAAACCGGACTCGGATTTCATTGATGCCCAACTAAAAGAACTCCTCGCGACTTAATAGCGAGGCTGCAGCGCGTAGGTTGCTGAACACTGCGTGCGGTGTCTGAAAATGCCGATTCTAGTAATGGTTAATTCATGGATTTGACAGAACTCACTGCAAGCGCCGCCGCGCGACTACTGCGCGACAAATCGATTAGCTCTGTTGAGTTAACCCGCGCGTGTTTAAAGCAGATCGCGAAACGGAATTCTGACGTCGGCGCGTTTCGACACATCGATCCAGACTTTTCTTTAGCCCAAGCTGAACACGCCGATCGAGAAGTACCACGCTCTTCGCTGCACGGTATCCCGTTCGCCGTAAAAGAGGTGATCGATACGCAAGATTTCCCCACCGAGTACGGAACGAAAGTACACACTGGACGCCGCCCTAAGGTCGATGCAACATGCGTAAGCTTGATGCGAGAGGCCGGTGCCGTGTTGCTCGGCAAAGTCGTTAGTACCGAATACGCAATGTTCACGCCAAACGAAACTCGTCACCCAATGAATCTCGAGCACACCCCGGGCGGATCATCGAGCGGCACCGCGGCTGCCGTTTGCGACCGGATGGTGCCGATCGCCTTCGGTAACCAAACTGCGGGGTCACTCATTCGTCCAGCGGCTTTTTGCGGGGTCTACGGATTAAAACCGACCTATGGCACAACCAACGGCGCTGGTATTCTGCCGCTGCAGCGTTATTTCGACACCTTAGGCTATATGGCACGCTGCATTGAGGACCTGCAGTCCTTCCACGGGATCGTCAGTGAGACGAATCAGACGGTTGAGTGGCCGGCAGCGCAGCAAGCCCGCATCGGTATTTGTGAGACCTTCCAATGGGAATTTGCCGAAGCCTCGACTCGATCGATATTGAACCAAGCAGCAGAATTGCTTGCTGGGCGTGGCAATCACATCGAGGCGTTTAGCCTGCCGTCGGCTTATAAGGATCTAGTCGCTGTGCATCGTCGCGTGCTTTATTCGGGCATCGCAAAGTCGCTCGACGAGGATTTTCGCAGGTACTCCGAGAAGATGAGTGGGCAATTACTGGAACTGCTTGAAGAAGGTCGGCGCACGACCCCGGAAGAATTCCACGATGCGATGACCCTAGCGGCCGAATGCCGTGCTTCGGTGAACGATTGTTTTGGCGATCTTGACGCCATCATTTGCCCAAGCGCCCCAGGTGAGGCGCCGCACGGTTGGGGTACCGGAAATCCAGTTTTCCAGGTATCTTGGACACTGCTCGGCGTGCCCTGTCTGAACTTGCCGGTCGGGATCGGCCCTAACGGCTTGCCAGTCGGGATTCAATTAATCGGAAGACAATACGACGATAGAAAGTTGTTGGCACTCGGCCAGCATCTGATGCGCGATTTGCCTCCAATCCAAGCGTAGTAAAACTTCAATGCCAGAAATAAAAGCATTCAACGCGAGTGAGCTCGCACCTAACGAGATCCGTCAGCTAGTTGTGGAGGGGCACCCCCCGATCGCGATTTATAATTTGGACGGCGATTATTTTGCGACCGACGACACCTGCACGCACGGCGATGCCTCACTAGCCGAAGGAGACATCGACGGCGACGAAGTGGTGTGTCCGTATCATATGGGCACATTCGACATCCGCAGTGGAGAAGCTTGTTCTGCACCGTGCGCGTTCCCGTTGAAAACCTACAATCTTCGGGTGGACGACGATGTAATTTATATCGAGATCAATCCGTGACGGGAAGGCTATTTCGCGTCGGTCAAATCGTGCCGAGCTCCAACACCACGATGGAGACTGAAGTGCCAGCGATGCTAGGCGCGGCGCTACTTGAAGAGGATATTAAGTTCACCTTTCATTCGAGTCGCGCACCAATGAAGAACGTGTCGCACGATGAATTGATCGCGATGAATGGGCACATGTCTCGTTGTGCCCGTGAGCTAACGGACGCACGGATGGACGTAATTGCATCGGCCTGCTTAGTCGCAATTATGAGTCAGGGCCTGGGTTATCATAGGCAAACAGAACAGACGCTTCGCGACGTCTGTCGCGAAGATGCGCCGGGCACGAAAATCGTCACAAGCGCCGGGGCATTGATCGATAGTCTGCACACTATCGGGGCGAAAAGGATATCTATTATTACGCCGTACATGAGAAACCTGACGAAGCTGGTGACCAATTACATTGAAAGCGAATCGATCGAAGTCATTGATGCGATATCGCTTGAGGTGCCGAATAATCTTGAAGTGGGCCGGCTCGACCCGATGGACTTATTGGGTACGCTAAACAAGTTACGCGTTCACAATGCGGACGCGGTTGTCTTATCCGCGTGCGTGCAAATGCCTTCTCTTGCTGCACTAGCGCCGGCTCAAGCTAGATTCGATGTGCCGGTGTTGTCCACGGCAGCCGCAACGGTTTTTCAAATACTACGTGCATTAGATATCCGGGCTCAGGTACCGGGTGCCGGCATGTTATTGTCGGGCGACTATCATTAGTGACGTCACGCTCGGGGGCCGCATTTTCGGACCCTCACGAGAATCTTATGAACAATTTCACGTTGATTATTGGGTGCGTTTTCACTTACGACCCGTCAAGACATCATTTAGATCGCCTTATCGCCAATATCGTGTTTAGATCTAAGTTCGCTTGAAATAAGGGCTTCAACCATTGCGTTGGCTTTACCGGCTTTTCGTGTTTTCGCTTCTCTTGATTCCGATCGGGCTCGTGGTGATCGCTGCATTGTGTCTCGAAGCAGAGCCGAAAGTTCCAACGCAAGTCCTCATGAACGCGGCAAATGTCGAGCGCGCAAAGCGCTTGGTCCACGAATACGATCCGCGAAAAATGCAAGCCGGGGAAGTTAAAACTGTCCGCATGAGCGCGGACGAGTTACGTCTCGTTCTTAGTTACATCGTCGACGGAATTGGACCGGGCGGCGCAGTGGTTGAGCTGGCAGAAAATCAGATTCGTATGCGTGCGACCATTAGCGTACAAAAAGTCGCCCCGGGCGGCTTTCTAAATATCGATTCTACGATTTCCTCAGCAAACGACCGGGCTCAGATTGAGAATCTGAAAATCGGACATGTAAATTTCCCCCGGCCGATCGTTCGATGGCTCTCAGGTGCCGCCGTGCGCTACGTTTATCGGGCTTCAAATGTAGATAGGACACGCGATTTGATTCGCGCGATAGACATTAAACCAGATTACTTGGACGTGACCTACGCTTGGGAAGCAGCGATTGTTGATGCCGTTAGAGATCGAATAATCTCGAGTGATGATCGGGACAAGCTTCAGCATTACAACGAAATATTGGCGCAAGAAATTGAGCGCGGTATCGCCGATCCGACTTTCGCAAATCTAGTTCGTGCACTTTTTTCTAATGCGCGCCAACGGTCAGATGAAGGTGGGGCGGTCGCCGAGAATCGCGCAGCCATATTGGTTCTAGGTGCTTACGTTAATGGCCGAAGTTTGGCGGCTTTGGCGCCGCAGGCATCGTCCTGGACGAAGCCCAATAGGATTCACCTACAGGTTCATGGTCGCCGCGATCTAGTCCAACATTTCGCGACTTCAGCAGCACTGGCAGTAGCCGGCGGCAGCGTGTTCGCCGATACGCTAGGCTTGGTTAAAGAGATCGATGACGCGGCCGGCGGGAGCGGGTTTAGTTTCAAAGATTTGGCCGCCGATAGATCGGGAACACGGTTCGGCCAGTTCGCAGTTGAATCAGAATTGTCTGCACGCAAGCTTCAGCAACTAGTCTCCGAACAGATCGACGATGTCAGCTTAGTTCCTGATCCCATCGGCCTGGAAGAAAAATTGAGTGACGCAGAGTTTCGGCGACGCTACGGTGGCGTCGATGGCAGAGCCTATGAATCGATTGTCGCAGAAATTGCTCGCAGAATTGATGCTTCGCGCTTGTACCGTCGATAAGAAGTAAACTGGATTCATCGGCTTTCTCCGAAATGGATTCGGCCGACCGCTAGTGGACGATTGTAACTGGACACGGTGAGTGATGAGCCACTTGTGTACTGACGCTTCCTAGTAGCAGACGCGCAAAAGCTGAACGACCCCGTGATCCAATGATAATTAGATCGAAGGACTTGTCGCTCGCATAGTCGCATATCGCTTCTGCCGTATGTCCCCAAATTTGATCAACGTCAATATTCGGCAAATCGCCGAGTACGGCTTTCGTATCGGCGAGCGTCGTTTCTAAAGCTCTCCTTTCTGTTGCGGTTTTTATTTCTTCTACGTTGAGCGACGCGTCAGGTACAGCGGCAGGCCAAACGGCGGGCCCCATCGCATGTAACATTAGTACATCATCATCGTGGACGGTGAGAACCGTAATTTTAGCACCTAATGAGCGTGCGATCGTCGCGGCAAAGTTTGCTGCATGCAAAGCGCCTTCGGAGCCGTCGGTGGCGAGGAGTATTTTAGAAATTTCACTAGGCATAACGCTTATTCCTCTGCTGTTATCGTTGTTATAACAGTAGCACACGATTGGCGCGAATTGAGGCGCGATTCTTAAGATTTGATGTCGGGGCGGGAGTGACAAACTGGACAGGTATTCGGAACCTTGACCATGGCGCCGCTAAATGCAATCGTGCTGAGAATCATTTGCCGGGTGTTTAGTTTGGTGTATTGGTGATGAGTTCGCTAGACGCTTCAAGCAGGGTTAAGTCTGGATCCATTCAACGAATTATTTTGATTGAAGGGCTCATCAACGTACTCGTTCTGTTGGTGAAGGTTTTCGTCGGGATCAGTTCGGGATCGCTTGCGGTTCTTGGCGACGCGATTCATTCCTTGAGTGACGTCGCGAATAACGTCGTCGCATGGTTCGTAATACGTCTCTCTAATGAACCCGCAGATCGGGAGCACCCGTATGGCCACAAGAAATTTGAAACCCTGGCGGTTTTTGGTTTAGCGGGCCTGTTGACGGTTCTTGGGTTCGAGCTGATCTTGCGCGCGCTGCAACGCGAAGCTGTAGTGGTTGTCAGCAGCAAGTGGGGATTCATTTTAATGGGAGCCGTATTAGTTTCCAATATCGTACTGGCGGTTTGGGAGCATCATTGGGCTAAAAAATTAGACTCTGATCTTCTCGCTGCCGACGCGAGCCATACGCTATCCGATGTACTCACCACCTTAGTTGTGATCATTGGTTGGCAACTCTCGAGTCGCGGCTATGCTTGGCTCGATACGCTTTGCGCGCTGGGTGTTGGGACACTAGTTCTTTATTTGTCCTACACCCTATTTAAACGCGCATTACCCGCTCTGGTCGATGAAGCCGCGATCGAACCACAGGAGCTCGCGATAGTTGTTCGAAGCGTTGGGGGGGTCGAATCGGTGAAATCGGTTCGGTCTCGATGGCTGGGTTCGAATCGCGCCGTGGATATGGTGATTACAGTTGATCCCGAACTATCGATCGCCGAGTCGCATGAGATCGCGGATCGGATCGAGAAATTAATCGAGCGACGATTTGATGCGCAGGATATTTCGATACATGTCGAGCCTCATGCGAAAACGCCACCGGCGGTTCAGTGATTTTTCATATCGTCCGTGCACGGCCCGTATTCGAGCTGAACCGTCGCGTGCCGGACGCCGAATAACGATTCTAGCGCTTGGTGGATGTCGCTCATTATTCTGTCGTGCTCGACCTCGGCGGAGACTCGCGCGTGTAAGGTTAATACTGGACGTTCGTCCGTTAGGGACCATATGTGGACGTGATGGATGTCGATTATTTCCGGAATACGCATCATCAGCTGTGCGCTAACTTGGCCGGGATCAACTTCTTCAGGGGTCCCTTCAAGCAATATATGACCTGCTTGTTTCACAATTCTATGCCCGGCGCTAACGATCAGTCCGGCGGCCACAATAGACAATAATGGATCCGCACGCATCCAGCCGAATGCCAATATTAATATTGCCGCGCCGACCGCAGCCACAGACCCGAGCAGGTCTCCGAGGACGTGCAGCGCGGCGCCGCGCATATTCATATTTTGGTGTTCGCCGCTCGTGAGTATCCGAAAAACGATGAGATTGACGACCAGGCCTAAACTTGCAATGACCAACATTGGTTCGGCGGCGACATCCCACGGTGTGATTATCCGGCCTAGGGCGGTAATTAGTATCCACACCGCGATCACCAATAACGATATTCCGTTAACAAAGGCGGCGAGTACTTGGAATCGGTGATAACCGAAACTGCGACGCAAATCCGGAGATTTCTTAGCCATTCGAATCGCGGCCCAAGCGAGCGCAAGGGCAACGAAATCCCCGAGCATGTGAGCGGCGTCGGCAAGTAGCGCTAATGATCCTGCAATCACACCGCCGGTCACTTCCGCGAGCATGAAAGCACCCGTGATCAGCATCGCAAAAAAGAGTCGCCGTTCACCGTCGACGCTATCCGCAGCGAGATGCGTGTGATCGTGATCGTGGCTCACTGAAATAGCTCGTTATCGATACGCGATGGCTTATACATTACGCGGCAACGCACCTCGTACCAAAGCGGATAAGAAACTGTTGATTTCGCTTTGGTCGCGGCCACGAAACTTCATCTGCGCGATCATATTCGCCGAACCCATGACTAAATGCGCGCCCCATATTGAGTTCACGTTAGCGGGAATTTGTCCCCGCTCGATGCCCTCGTCAATAATGGATTCCAACAGGCCCAAAATGCGATCTTGGAAATCGACGTACTGCGGCCACGTTTCTTCATGGACCACCGCGCCCCAATTTAGAAATACTTTGACGTAGTCGGGGTCCGTATCGATGGCGTGGGCGAAAGCACGTGTGACGGCGAGTAGTTTTCCTGATGCCGTCGAACTTCTCGAGGCAGCTTCGGCGATAAGTTCTTCCAGGTATCGATCAATTTCGCTTAATACGCAGTCGATCAGTGCTTGGCGATTAGGCATGTACAAAAACACCGTCGGTGTTGAGACTCCCGCTTCGTCCGCTACTTGAGCGTGGCCCGCGTTGCCAATGCCGAAGCGGGCGAAAACACGGACCGCGCACATAATTAGCTGGTCGCGCCGTGCAGCGGGGGACATACGTGCGGCGCGTTCTTTTTGAGATGTGCTGTTGGGTTTGGTTTGCGGCATCGGACTGAAAATTACCTGCGATCGGGCAATTCAGGTGCTGAGTATTTGGTTTTCATTGTCAGTTGTTAGAGTGTTTAATCGTGCACGGACAGGGTAGCAAAGATTGTTCGGATGGTGGGAAAATTATGTTGCACGACAGCATAAACATTAACCTTGTCGCAAACTAATGACTACTCTATCATTACGTCTATCCGCCACGAAGGCAATTGAGGAGAAAGCGCATGAGTTCGACCGCAGCCGCTGTTCAGCAACCTGAAGAATCCGCCTTATCCGAGACGAAAGATGAACACGGCGCGCCATGGGGCGCCTATGTAAAAGTCATCGCGGGTATCGCAGTCGTCTATCTATTCGTTCGTACCTACATGCACACCTTCGCCTATTCGAAAGGACTGGATTATTTCGAGCCTGAGTTCGCCACATTTTGGATGTCGGCGTTCTGGGTGCAAACGTTTATCTGTGTGTCGGCATTTTTCGGTGCGATGGGTTACTTATGGATCACTCGCGAACGTTCGCCGGATACCGTAACCCCTGAGGTAGAACTATCACGTTATTTCAAATTCATCACCTGGCTTATTGGGTATACGGCTGTGGTGCTCATCCTTGGACCGCTGGCTGGCGAAAGTGACGCGGCGTGGCATCAAGTGGTGATTCGCGATACGGATTTTACGCCGACACATATCAGCCTATTTTACCTGGGCTTTCCTGCGCTAATTATTTTCGGCGTGGGATCATTCATGTACGCGAAGACGCGCTTGCCGATGCACGCAAAGAAATCTCTCGTGCCGCTCGGGATCGCAATTGGCGGCCCCATCTTAGTATTGCCGACAGTTGGCCTTAACGAATGGGGGCATACGTTCTTTTATGCGGAAGAGCTATTCGGTGCTCCGATTCACTACGGGTTCGCGGCGCTGGGATTAGCGCTAATTGCGCTCGGCGGGGTTGTGATCCACATACTTGTGCGCATGAAGGAGCTCATCGATCAGGTGACGGCGCGGGCGTGACTATGTCGCGTTTCGTCTGGTCCGTAACCGCACTCGCACTCGCACGTCAGGCGATTAACCATGAATAAATCGACGGCATTACGCGACAAACTCGAACGCAACACGGACGTGTTCATCCTCACGGCGGTCATATTCGCGATTGCGGGCGCAACCCCATTCGTAATGGCAGTCACCATGGGAGACTGGGAGTACTGGGTCGATTGGAAGGATCGCCGCTTCTGGCCGTTAGTGCCGATCGTCTTATTGATTATATTCCCGGCCGGATTGTCGGCTGTGTTTTGGACCCGATTCCGATTACCCATCGCATGTACCACCGTCGTGTTGTGCTATTCATTGATGCGCTGGGTGAGTACTTATTTGAATTTTCACGTGTTCGCGGGCTACCCAATCAGCTTTGTTTGGCCGTCGGTTTTCATACCCATGGCAATTATTCTCGACTGTAGCCTGCTGATCACGCGAAGCGTGTTCTTGACCGGTTTTTGCGGCGCCTTCATGTGGGGCGTTTTGATCTACCCGGTGAACTGGCCGATGCTCGCGGGATTTCACGAGCCCATTAACTACCATGGCGAAATGCTGACCGCCGCCGATCTAATGGGTTTCGAGTACATTCGCACAAGTCTCCCCGAGTACGTCCGGGTCGTCGAGCGGACAGTTTTACGCACCTTTGGCGACGCGGTAACTCCGTTGACCGCAGTTTTTGCCGGGTTCCTTTCGGTTCTGATGTACTACATTTGGTGGCTTATCGGCTCGAAGTTGAACCGTCAGTCTTGGGTTAAAAAAACTTAGGATTTCGGCCGACTATTCGCCACAATTTTACGGTTCGGCCTCCGAGAGTATGAGACCTGAGTATGAAGACATCGATTGAATCAAGATCAGCGCTAGCCGTATTTATGCTTTTGCTGTTTTTTAGCAACGGCGCCATCGCCCACGGTGAACGCGCGCAACAAGCCAACTTACGTATGCGAACCGTCAATTGGTATGACATCGAAATGTCGCAATTGAAGCTCGCAGTTGGAGAAGAGTTGCGACTAAGCGGACACCTGCGGCCATCCAAATATTGGCCGGAGCATATCCCGTCGGTAACCGGAAAAGTATTTCTCAATCTAGGCACCTCCGGCCCCAACTTCATCAGAGAGGCTTCCTCGATAGACGGTGTGTCGATGATCCAATCAACGTCGCTGGAGCTCGGGCGGGAGTACGCCTTTGATATTAAGTTGAAGGCGCGGCGCCCAGGTCGATTTCATGTCCATCCAATTCTCAGTGTCGAGGGAGCGGGCACTATGGTGGGGCCCGGATTGTGGGTCGAAGTGACCGGTTCACAGGACGATTTTGTGAACGAAGTAGAGACGATGTTCGGTCGAAAACTCGATCTTGAAACGTTTAACCTCGATGTCATTTACACTTGGCATGCGATTTGGTTTGTTATTGGCGGGGCGTGGTTGTTTTATTGGCTGAGGAAACGCCCGTTGCTAATCGCTCGAATGCGATTAATTGAGGAAGCCGAATCTAAAGACGGTGATGGCGACGACATCCTCACGCCCCGTGATCGACTGGTTGCTATAGGTTTTGTTGTCGTCACGTTTCTCGTCATAGCCGTCGGTTATCAGTGGGCGGAATCACGACATCCGATCACAACGCCGCTACGTACCGCCAAAGTCACCGTTCCAAAGAAAGACGAACCGGCATCCAATATCGCAGTGACCTTGGACGAAGCGTTTTACCGCATCCCAGGACGGAGTTTCCAGATGTCGTTGACCGTTCAAAATAACAGTAACGAGACGTTGACGGTGGGTGAATTTTCTACTGCTAATTTGCGCTTTGTTAATCCAAGTGTGCAAACGATCGCGGCGACCGATAGCCACGACTTGATTGCGCCAGATGGTTTGCGTGTTGAAGGTGGGGCGGTGCCACCGGGTGAAACGAGAACACTTAAAGTGTTTGCCGAAGATGCGCTGTGGGAGACCCAACGGTTAACCCAAATGATTAATGACCCTGACAGCATTATTGCGGGGTTGTTATTTTTTCGCGGCTCCGACGGTGGTCGCGAAGTCGTGGAAATAGGCGGATCTATGTTGCCCGTATTCAATTGATCTGACATTCAAGCTCAAAGCATCAACCTTTTGGATATGAAATTCCGTGTGAGAATTGCGAGCTATATCGGGGCCGCAGCAATGCTCGTCTCGGGGATCCCGTGTGCGCATGCGCACGGCGGCGTGTCGGTAGAAAACGACACGTGTATTATGACGATCGGACCCTACAAAGCGCATTTCACTGGTTACCAACCGGCTGTTCGTGCATCTCAGGAATTTTGTGAAGACATTCCTGTGGTCGCTAAATCCATCATAGTGCTCGATTTCATCAGCCAGCCACTACGTGAAATGGCGGTCGATTTTCGGATTGTACGCGACGTGAATAATATCGGGGTGAGTGCACGCTATGCGGATCTGGGCAGCCCGGCAGACATCGAGAAAGCGACCTTAACCTATCGAGAATTGAAAATATTTCCGCGGGGCAGCGTTGATGTGGAATTCGAATTTGATCAGGCAGGGAAATACATCGGCATAATGAGAGCGCTAGACTCGAATGTCGACGACGGCCGAGAGTATATTTCGGTATTTCCCTTTTCCGTTGGAATGGTCAATTGGTGGGCTCGGTTGAAATGGATCGCAGCGTCGATACTCGTTGGGTTTGCTCTTATGTTCTGGTCTTATCGTTCGTCTAGAGCGGCTAAAATCAAAGAGTGAGGTTCGCTTTCATTTTCTTACTATTCGGCGCTCTGGTGCTCGTCGTTCGTTTTGTCCCCGAAGATTACTTAACCGCCAGCCTTAAAATGAAATATTTAGCTTGGTTTGGCGCAACGGCTTATCAAGAGGCACCGAAGAATCGAGCGACGGATATTCCGGCATTGCGGATCGACGACGTTTGTTCTCCTGAATTTGAGCAGTGGCGTCAAGCGACGGAAATCGACGGCGCACATATCAGCGCAGTCGACGACTGCATGCCGGACAACCCATGGGATATTGCCGTGTCGGTACGCGGCGCCAATAACGTGTCGGATCAAACATTGAAGCGCTCATTATTAGCGGCAGACAGTATCGAGAAGAGCGACGATCGAGATGGTGACGGCGATCCGGATGTTATTCACATTCGTTTGGAAGTTATGGAGCTCAACGGTAAATCTCCGGATGGACCCGATGTCGTGCCGCAATTTGAAATTGGGCCAGGCATTACACCCGGGTTCTGGGTTTTTGCGCCGAAGACCCGTGGTATGACCACCGAGAATTTCGAGTCCGTCGTTGCCAATCGAATCATCCGCTTACCGGCACCGGTGATCCGTATCGAGCAAGGTGACGAAGTGAGCATAACGTTGGAAAACACACATTACTTGCCGCACACAATTCACTTTCATGGTCTGGACCATCCGTTTCAAACTGCCGAGGGTGATGGCAACGATGGGGTGCCGTTATTTAGCGAGCACGCGGTGATGCCTGGCGCTGCAAAAACATATGAAATGCGTCCTCGCGAAGCCGGCACGACGTTCTATCACTGTCATGTTCAGCCGCAGTCGCACATATTAATGGGTCTTCAGGGCATGTTGGTGGTTGAGGAAAATAGACCAAATAATTGGTTACAGACGTTTAACATCGGAGCAGGTCGAGTGAGGGCGCCGTCCGTTGCCACACGCGACACTCATGACCGGGAATACGACCTGCACTATCTTGAGATTGATTCTTCGCTTAATAACCGTATCCACGAATTCAATGATCCACGCTTGGTTTCTCGCTCGATCCATCGCGGTTATAACGTGACGAAACGAAGCGCAGATTATTTCGTCCTCAACGGTCGATCCTTTCCTTATACGCTACGAGAGTCCTTGATCGTCGTCGACGGCGATGAAAAGAACTTACTCCATGTTCTAAACGGCGGTGCACAAGGGCTCGCACTACACCTGCATGGTCACAAACCAACATTGATTCGCCGTGACGGGGTTTCGCTTGGCGCCGGGCGTGAGGTTCAACGAGATGTGTTTTGGATCGCGAGCGCGCAACGCCTGGATCTAACGCTCAACACCACCAACGATGGTTTGAACGCGTACGGTTCGGGTGCGTGGTTGATGCACGATCATCGCGAGCAAGCGGTTACGTCTAATGGTATTGGTCCGGGCGGTGACATCAGTCTCGTCGTCTATGAGGATTATCTTGCAGAACGAGGACTGCCAAAGACGGTTGGAGGCATCCAAGACTTGGCGCCGTTTTTTCTACCGGAGTACTATGACGGGAAGATTCCTGTCTTCGCTGGGATGCACGGCAATGAGCTTCTTGATCCAGAAGTCTCTGGCACGGATGTTCGGAAATTGTGGTTGTTTTGGTTTGGCGTATTCATTGCGGCGATCTCTCCGCTACTTGCGCGGAAAGTTCGCTGGCGATCAAGATGACAAAGCGTCGGCCTAAAAATTTCCTCTCGCGTATTTGTTACGAATTCATTTTCCTATTCTTTGTTTGTATGCCCGGCGTCGCCTTGGCGTCGGAACACGCTGGGCATCACCATCACGCGATGACGATGGATCGTGACGGGATGGTGATGAATTCAAATGAAAAGACGCTGCCGCAAGACTGCAGCACTATTAGCGAAGAGCTAAAATTCGACGTCAGAGTTGGTCGAAAATATGCACGACGCGGACTGACCTATGGATTTGACCGTCACGAGTGGCGCGCGCCACCGTGCTCGCGGATCCAAGTTACCTTGATTAACGAAGACCATGTCAGGCATCAATGGATGGTCCATGGACTGCCGCGCTATATTTATCCGCAAGGTATGTTTCATTTGGAAGCAAACGGCGGCACAACCCGAACCGGCACCTTTATCGTGCCGAGTGACGACCGGACCTACCTCGCTCACTGTGATATTTCACATCACATGGAGCAGGGGCTAAAGGCGCAACTTTTGGTCGGAGCGGGTTCCGGGACGCTGCCTAGCATCCCTGGAATAAGCGCTGCCGTGCGTCCCGACAGATATTAGAAAAACAGCACTTCGTTCGCCGTACGCCTAAACCTTGTACTCGTCGCGTAGGATGCGTTTGAGGATTTTTCCGCTCGGGTTACGCGGAATCAGATCCGTGAAAGCGACCCGTCGTGGCTGTTTGAAGCGCGCCAATTTGTCATCGCAATAGGCTAGCACGGCCTCTTGCGTCAAGTCCGGGTTGCTACGGACCACGATTGCGAATGGCGACTCACCCCATTTTTCATCGGGCTGGCCGATGACGGCGGCTTCCGTGATATCCGGATGCGTCATTAAGACCCCTTCAATTTCCGCCGGGTACACATTTTCGCCGCCAGAAATAATCATGTCTTTTATGCGGTCTTGAATAAAAATAAACCCCTCTTCATCAATAACGGCGATATCGCCAGTATGTAACCAGCCATCGACGATTGTCTCAGCGGTCGCCTCAGGTCTATTCCAATACTCGCGCATGATGTGAGGGCCGCGAATTAGAATTTCTCCTGCCACTCCAGGCGCACAATCGCCGCCGTCAGGATCAGCGAGACGCACGTCCGTATGGAAAAATGCTTTGCCGGTCGAGCCGATCTTCTTTAAGGCATTTTCTGCGTCAATCACACAGGCCGGCCCGCATGTCTCCGTCAGGCCGTAAATTTGGTGGATCTCGATTCCAAGATCCGCATAGCTCTGCATGAGAGATACAGGTACAGGTGCGGCGCCGGATAACATCCAACGAAGCGAGGAGATGTCGTATTGATCAAAATCAGCGACTTGGAGCATGAAATTCAACATCGCCGGCACGGCTAAACCGCTCGTTAAGCGTTCATCCTGGATAAGCTCCCACGCCCGCTTAGGGTCGAAGCTTCGCATGACCACGCTCGTCGCACCGCGATAAACATTTAGGGTCAGCGGCATCAACGCACCGACATGGAACATCGGCAAGGCGCCGAGAAAACGATCTTCTTCGTGGAAGTAAGTCGTAGCAGCGACTGTTATGACAGCCCAAATCGAGGTGTTGTGTGTATGTACGACGCCTTTCGGCAGGCCTGTCGTACCGGAGGTGTACATGATGTAGAGCATGTCATCGTTATCAGCGCCGATCGTGGGCTCAAGCGCCGAACCCGAGTCGCGAAATTCGACGTAGCTGTGCGCAAAAGGTAGAGGGGCTTTGTCGGAGATCACTTGCAGCCAGTCTACTATGTCGGTTTTGTCGCCGCGCGAATGTAGTTCTTTTACGGTGTCGAGAAACTCGTCGCCGAATATAAGTCGCTTCGTTCCGCTATCTTTTAAAATAAATTCCAACTCGTCAGGTACGAGTCGCCAGTTCAAAGGTACGACCACGGCCCCAATTTTTGCCGCTGAGAAATACGCTTCCATGAATTCGGCGCTATTCATCATCAAAAACCCAATGCGCTCGCCCTTTTCTACCCCAGCGGCATTGAACGCGTTAGCGAGGCGATTGCATCGATCGTTGAGCTCCCGAAAGCTCAATCTAACGGGCAGGTTCCCGTCAACATAGGCTTCACGTTCCGGATTTAGGGTCGCGCGCTTCGTCAAAAATAGTCCCAAATTGTTTTGCACAGTCAGTCCTCGCTGGTTTCGTTACGGTCAATACGTCTTTGTGAGCGCGGTATTGTCGCAGATTTTATCGGCGTCGACAGGAGGCTAGGCAGGTCAAAACGGGCTGCGACCACCCTGTGTACGATGCGCGCGTCGCAGCTGCACTGTTTGTCGCCCAGCGTGCCGCGAGAAAATCTAACGGCGCGGCGTTGAACGCTACGGGATACTCCGTATTAGACATGTGACCAACTTTCAGGGCTATAACTTTCTGGGCGCCATTGATGCCACCGCCCATCCGAGCAAGCTGGTACGCCAACGTCAAGATGCTCGAGGAGACTTTTGAGTTCATCACACGGGTCGTGGGGTTTTGAGGTTGGTGACGCGGAGTGACCAAATCCGCGCAGATCGTAGCGTAGGAGGTCATAGGGATTCGGAGTATTGAAACTGATCGTCCCACGTCCGCATGTCGGGCGAGAAGCCCTGTGTCAGAACGACGCGTTCGCCGTTCTCGGCGTGTTCGTAGTACAACTCCGTTGCCGTTGACCTTATTAGCGATAGCCCGCACAACCGCCCATTTGTTCTCATTAAGTTTTGGCCGACATTTCGAGCAGCGTGGCGCTCGAGATTACTAGCGGCATTATAAGCTCGCACACCCGTCAGGATTGGAGGCACAAGGAGCGGGCAGCGGTCAATTAGTGCGCAATTTCAGAGTGGCTGCACGGGCATTGAGGGAGCTCATGCGGCTCGAGAATTCAGCTTAGCCAAGCTTTAAGTTAAGTTAAATTTTGCCGCTATGTACTTACCGGTCTGGCGTGCTGTTGACGGCATCCTAAGCCGTAACAGCGAACACGCAAAACGAGGAGGTTTGATATTTTAGGTGCCATTAGTGCGAAAGCTAAGATCCGATCAGACGATGACACTCAGGTGACGCAAACTTTGATCGGCCGCCAGCCGATCCTGAATCGAGAAGGGCAGGTGCACGCTTACGAATTACTATTCCGGCCCAGCGAGGTCGGTACAGCATCCCAATTCGACGGAAACCGAGCAACGGCTAACGTCGTTGTCAATGCGTTGACGGAAATCGGCCTTGAGCAAGTTGTCGGTCCGCATTGCGCCTATATCAATTTTACGGACGACCTACTGCTCAGCGATACCGTGCTCCTGCTGCCAAAGGAAAGAGTGGTTATCGAAATTCTTGAAGACGCATCGATTAGTGACGAGCTGATATCTGCGGTCAGCGCGCTTGCAAAACAGGGCTATGTGTTTGCCTTAGACGACTTTATCTACGCAGCAAAGTGGGAACCGCTCATTGAGATTGCGTCAGTCATCAAAATTGATGTCTTGGCGCTTGGCCGTGAGGAAATTAAAGAACACGTCGACCGATTAAAGGGAAGGCGGGTGAAACTTTTAGCGGAGAAAGTAGAAACCTTTGAGCAGCACGCATCGTTATTAGAACTCGGTTTCGACTATTTTCAGGGGTATTACTACGCGAAGCCGGACATCGTCGCGCGCGATCGGATCCCGGACAATCACCTTGCCGTACTTCGCCTATTAGCCGCATTGAATAGTCGCGCAATCACAACCGAGGAAATAGAACATCTAGTCAGTGAGGATGTTGCACTAAGCTATCGCTTAATGCGGTATTTGAATTCCGCATTTTTTGCGTTACCCAAGAAGATAGATTCGATTCGCCGAGCGGTCGTGTATTTTGGCATTGATATGCTACGCCAATGGACAACACTTTTGGTTATGGCGAGCGTTAGCGGGAAGCCTCAAATTCTTATGCAAAATGCGTTGGTGCGGGCGCGTATGTGTGAAGGGTTGGCGAAAATAAGACACCTACCAGATTCAGACAGCTACTTTACGGTGGGGCTTTTCTCTGTTCTTGATTCATTAATGGATGTACCAATGACGTCTATCGTAGATTCTTTGCCGCTGAACGATGCAATGGCAGCAGCACTGCTTAACCGCGCTGGTGAACAAGGGGCCGCGTTGAATTGCGTTTGTGCCTACGAGATGTGTCTATGGGCGGAGGTTGAATTCGCAGATCTTAGCCAAAAGCAGATCGGCAAGATCTACCTGGAAAGTATCTCGTGGGCCTTGGATGCGTCGTCTGGATTGTGAGTCGGTTTTCTCGCAACCAAGCCCCGAGGTTAATACTTTGATGCCGCCTACTGCGTGAGGCCGCTACGACGGCTCAAGTGTTCCGTAACCGCATCAATGCCGCCGTCTTTAGCCACATAATTGAAATCGGACCGAAACGTCAATGCGAGGCTCACGCCTTCGAAGCTCACATCAAACAGTAGCCACTTGTCCTCGTTTTCAATGAGACGAAAATCAATTGGGATTGAATCCGCATCCGCTACCGCGAAATCTGCAGTCACGACAGCGGTGTTTTTGCGCAACACGGGATTAGATCTAACGTCCATTGCGATTCTTTCGCCGGATGCGAGCGCCAATGAGTACGTATTAATGATGTATGCCTGGAACGCGTCGAGGAATTTCTCTTGCTGTTCTGCCGAAGCACTCGTCCAATGTTCGCGCAGTATCCATCGCGCGAGAGAGAGGTAGTCTACCCGTGGGCTCAAGATGCTACTGAATATTTCGCGGACCTTGTCCTTAGATAAGGAGTTTGCTTCGCGATGCGTCGTCAGTTCCTGCAGTAACTCGTGAAATAGATCGCGGACGATCACGTCCGGTTCGTGAGTGGAGGCGAATGCAGGGCTGGCGATCAGCGCGATGCAGATCCATGAACTTACGATAAGTCCCCGAAGCAGTTGCCGCGGACTTTGGTACATTATTCGCTTCACAATCCGACCTCGTATTAATGGAATCCCAATTGTAACCGCGCAGTTGTGGCAAACCCGCTCGCTGCCGGGTCCCAATCTACCGGGCTCGAAGGACGTTAACACATCGTACTCCGGTAAATCTATCGAGTGGAAAAACGACGGATGAAACGTCCATTGTGTTTCAGAAACGCTCTGATTTGCGGACAGGCGTAGCCCTGAGTTTCTGCACTGAGTCCGCACGAATGTGCTGGGTCGTGATTCGACGAACGTCAGTCGTTAGGGCTCTCAGTCGTGCTCTCGCCGTTGAGTATCGCCTCAAAGTTACTAAAGAAAATAGCCGCCAGCTTTTTCGACGTACTGGTAATTAGGGAACCACCAAGTTGCGCAAGCTTGCCGCCGATGTCTGCCTTTACTTCATAGCGCAAAAGCGTCGATTCGCCTTCATCTGTTAGATGTACATGGGTACGCATTTTGGCGAATCCGGCCGGCCCCCCTTTGCCTTCCCCAACCATCGTGTAGCTCTGCGGCGCGATAACATCGATTAACGTGACACTACCGGTAAACTTCGCTTTAAGAGGCCCGATCTTGGAGACAACGACCGCGGTAAATTCATTCGCTGATGTCGCTTCGAGCGCTTCGCAACCGGGAATCGCCTGCTTCAATATATCGACATCGTTCAAAGCTGCGAACACCGTGTCGCGTGTTGCCTTGATGCGGATTTCTTCGACTAGTTCCACTTAAGGACCTCTCGATCCGCGCACGACCGCTCGCCGGTCATGCCTTCGACTCCTGTATTTTTTTCCAGATGGCGCCTGGGCGTAGCGGAAGTTCAGTGATCTCTATTCCGAATGGTAACAAGGCATCGCATATTGCATTCGATAATGCACCGGGTACCGAACTCGGGCGTCCTTCACCGATTCCACGTGTTCCGAGCGGCGTGTGAGGGCACGGCGACGGGGAGTAAGTGACCTCGATATCTGGCATGTCCGCTGCGTTGGCGATTTTGTAGTTTTCGAAATCGGCCGTTAATTGTTGCCCTTGCTCGTTGTAGATGAACTCTTCGAACATCGTATTAGATAAACCTTGCACAATCGCACCGTGCATTTGGCCGTCGACGATAAGCGGATTAATGACGTTCCCCACGTCCTCGGAACTTACCCACTTTGTGATCTTGAATTCGCCACTGTGGATATCCACTTCGACTGTACAAAAATCAGCGTTGAAGCAAATCATCGGTTTTGCTGCTTCAAAGAATACGGTTGCTTCTAACCCCCCAACTTCGCCTTCAGGCATATTGATAGGGTGCATGATGATGCGCTCTACAATGTCGCGAAATGATCGTTTGACACTCGGATCGGACCGCAAGATGACCTGGCCGTCAACGAATTCAAAGTCGTCCAAAGTGGCGCTTAGCCCAAGGTCATGCACGAGAATCCTTACGATCTTTTCCTTAAGCTCGACGCAAGCATTGTGCACGGCGCTCATAAAGTACGACGCTCCGCGCGCGCCAATTGTGCCAGCGCCAAACGGCGTCGTTGCAGTGTCGCCCGTCGTGGTGACGGTGTCTTGTGGTTCGATTCCAAATGCACTCGCGACGATTTGCCCAACAGATGTCTCGTGCCCTTGTCCCCCTGGTGCGTCGCCGCCAAACACCAGCACTGTACCGCGAGGATCAAGGCGGACACTGGCGGCCCCGTAACCCGGTTGGTTTTCCATTGGCACAAGTACTTCGGATGCCATGCCCGACAATTCAACGCCTGTGCCAAAGCCAATACCGATATATCGACCTTCTTTGCGAGCCGCAATCTGCTGTTCGCGAAACTTCGCCAAGTCGATATGCGACATTAAATTGTCCCAAACCTGCACGAAGTCGCCGCTATCATAGTACTCGCCAGTCGTTGAGGTGTAGGGTAGATGCGGGATCAAATTTTTGCGCCGAAGATCTGACGGCTCCATCCCGATTTTGTGGGCAATCATGTCAACGGCACGCTCAATGGCGAAACGCGTGGGAAAATGGCCAAAAGCTCGTGACGGAGTCAGACAAGCTTTATTCGTAACTGCAACGCGAAGCTTCACGTCCGCCTTCTCCCACGTGTAAGTATTCGGTAATTCGACGGCGCCAAGGAAAGGCATCACGAAGCCCCAATAAACACCTGTTTCGCCGGTTCCGTTATCGGCAATTCCGCGGTTGCGCAGCGCCAAAAGTTTGCCGTCTTTAGTCGCTGCGACTTCCAAATAATTGATCTGGTCGCGTTCTTGTCCGACATTCATCAGGCTCTCATAGCGTGATTCGATCCAACGGACGGGTTGTCCGAGTTTTCGCGCCATATGCGCGATGATGACGTTTTCGCGGAAAAACGGTGCTTTTACTCCGAAACCACCACCTTGATCGCGTGGTGCGATGACGCGGACTTTCTCGGCCGGTATGTCGAGGAGATCAATAATCGCAAGTCGGTCGATGTGCGGGCGTTGTGTCGTGATCCAAGCCGTCAATCCGTCTGAGTCGGACCAGTCACAAAGTACGCCACGCGGCTCCATTGGGGTTAGACCGGTTCGATGAACCCTAAACCGCTCCTTGATCGTGACATCCGCAGTGCGAAATATTTCTTCGACCGCCACGTCATTGGCATCCTGCTCGGCTTGGGTCTCCCCGCCGGTGAAGGTCATGGAGAAGATTTCGTTGTCATCATGGTCTTCGTTTACCAGCGGCGCACCAGGTTGCAGTGCAGCTTCCGGATCAACAACGACGGGTAATTCTTCGTATTCAATTTCAACGAGTTCCGTTGCATCTTCGGCGGTGTATTTATCTCGTGCGATCACGAGGGCAACGGGCGCACCATGAAATTTAACTTTGCCAACACAAAGTGGATAAAACTCCGGATACTTCGCCGGCAAATTTGGCAGCAACACAGGTTGCGGCATCGAACGGAGTTCATCGACGATGTCATCACCGGTAACCACACAGATCACGCCAGGGAGAGCGAGCGCGGCGCGCGTGTCAATACTCAGTATTTTTGCATGCGCGCGATCGCTCCTGACGAACACTGCGTGGAGCATACGGGGTAGCACGATATCGCTAATGTATTTACCTTGGCCTGTGACGAGACGGAGATCCTCTTTGCGCGCCAGGCGCGATCCCATCCAGGAATTATTCGTTTTCTGCGGGTTACTTGCCATCGCCGTCGCTCCTAGTTAGCTATCGACTTTGCTGCCGCGCGAACGGCGTTAACGATATGCACGTAGCCGGTGCAGCGACACAAATTACCTATCAGCCCGTGGCGAATCTCGTCGTCGCTAGGATTCGGGTTCTTGGCAAGAAATTCTGTCATGTTCATGAGCACACCAGCAGTGCAGAACCCGCACTGCAAACCGTGTTGTTCGTTGAACGCTTTCTGTAACGGGCTTAGCACTTTATCGGTCGCGAGTCCTTCAACGGTAGTGATTTCATGGCCGTCAGCTTGGACTGCCAACATCATGCAACTTTTCACGGCTTCGCCGTCCAGATGAATCGTGCATGCGCCGCAGACGCCTTCGTAGGTGCAACTGACGTGCGTGCCCGTGAGTCCGACTACTTCGCGAATGAAATCAACCAGGAGCATCCGGATCGGCACGGTTTCTTGGTACGTGGTCCCGTTAACTTTTATGTTTACTGTTTGCACTTATTCTGTCCTCTCGATCAACACCGTGCACGCTCGAATGCGCGCATGGTCACTTCGGCGCCAAGACGTTTGATTAATTGTTCGCGGTATTTTGCGTCCGCCCAGTGATCGGAATGTGTCTCGACGGAGTCGGCGACGGCATTCATTGCAGCGTCGATCGACGTCTCATCTCCCGCGCTGCCGATCAAGGCCGCGCCGCCGGCCGCGGCAATTTGCGCGCCGTCCGCTAATCCTGCTACGGCCACTTGTGCTGCCCGGCATTTGCCGGAGTCATCCAGGGTAACGGATACGCACATGCCGACGACGGGGAGCGCGTCGGTGACCAGGCCCCATTTTTTATACGCGCTGCCCGTATTTGGGGCCGGCTTAGGCCAGGATACGGAAAGTAATATTTCGTCTTCGCGCCGCGCTGTTTCCAATGGCCCGATGATGAAATCCTTCGCCTCGACATCACGTATCGAATCGCCGGCGCTCGCCAGAGACATCGCGCCATTCAAGGCCAGCACGACGGTCGGGAGGCACGAGGCCACGTAGTTCCAACAGAGGCTGCCGCCGATCGTGCCGCGGTTTCGAACTTGTCGATCGCCAACCCGGCAGGCGGCGTCTTTGAGCGCCTCGTAGGCCGCCGGGAACTGCTCGTATTCTGCGATTTCGACGTAGCGAGTCATGGCGGCAATGCGAAGACCGTTTGATTGATCAATGCCGCGCAACTCCGCGACGCTTTGTAGGTCGACGATGCTGGTCGGCCGAATCATCCGCGATTTAATTGCTTGCATCAGACTTTGGCCACCAGCTAAGAACATGCTGTCGCCGTCGGCGTGCTGTGCGATGGCAGCAAGAGCCTCTGCCACCGTCGTTGGCCGGTGGTAGTTTTCAATATGGGCTGGATACATTTATCGACTCCAGGGGTGGAAGGGTTGCGGATGCTTGTGATTACTGTTGCGTATTCGCGAGCGCTTCTCAACGACGACGCGATCTCGGCTTTGCAACCGCTTGAGTCAATGCTATAGCGATTTGAACGAATGTTCAAATTATCAAATCCCGACGCGGGTCACGACAATCATAGAGGCTCTCAGCATCCTAAGTTGATCTCGATACAGTCGCTTTATAGCGCGATTTGCGGGTGACGAATTGATCGACGTTGGCTCAAAACAGCCGCGGACCAGGCTGTCGAGGGTCTGCTAATTCGAATTGCCGCAGTGGGGACAGTCGATGCGATGGCGGTTCTTCGAGCATCTCGGCCAGCACTGACTCCGGGCCTCGATGACCTAATGTCGCGACAAACGGTGAGGGTATGTTTGGGCGACAATTGGCACTCCCCGTCCTGGATTACAGCGTCCCGGTTGAACTGTAGGCGGCATGCGGCTATGAGTCGGTCAACCGGCAAGACATAATCAGTATTCATACATAGTGACTCAAATAGGTAGACCCTTGATTCGCGATACTTTCGAAGTCGACTAAACGAGTACAGGAGCTAAGCTTTGAACGTTGAATCTCAGCACGATGACCTATCGTTGATCGGCGCGCTTGGCGCGACCAAGGGGGTGGTGTGCTTAGTCGGTGCGGGAGGCAAGAAAACGACGATGTACGCTTTGGCCCAGATGCATCCGGGCCGAGTTTTATTGTCGTCTACTACGCATATGTACGCGTACCGAACGGACCGCGTTGACCGGGTCGTGATGCTAGCCGACGCTACGGCGCGGCCCCCGGAGCTTGCGAGCGGGAGAGTCGTCGCGATGGCAACGCAAACAGATACTGCGCATCGAGTTGGCGGTGTGTCTGCTGAGCGGCTAGAAGAAATTCATCAACAAGGGCATTTCGACGTGTGTTTAATCAAAGCCGACGGCGCGCGATCTCGTTGGATTAAGACACCCGGCCCTAATGAACCCTTGATCCTGTCATTCGCGACAACGGTGATTCCGGTCGTCTCGGCACAAGTCTTAGGTCGCCCGCTCGGGACGGAAATCGCTCATCGACCAGAACGTGTAGGACGCTTGTTGAATATGAAACTCGGCGACCCGTTTGAGGAGCGCCACTTAATCGAGTTGCTAGCGAGCCCGGCCGGATCACTGAAAGGAGTGGGTGACGCAGCAGTTATTCCACTGATTAACATGGTCGATACTGACGAACATCGGGAACGCGCACGGCGAATTGCCTTAGCCGTGTTAGAGCGTACGCCGCGAATATCGCGGATCGTGCTTGCCTCGATGCACCACACCCGCTTGGTTGATGTGATCGAGCGAGGCTGAAGTTAGTGTCCGCATAACTCGGTTGTGGCCATCAGCGTCGCAATCTAGCGCCCATCACCCATACGGCGGCCGAGCAGAGGCAACAGCCCAACGTAAACATGTGCAACGGGAAAGTTGTACCGTCGTATAGATAAGCGGCAATTGCAGAGCTAAACCCGGCGAAACTTATTTGCGTAAACCCGGCGACAGCACTCGCACTACCGGCGCGCAGTGGAAACAGGCTCACCGCGACCGAAGACGCTATCGGCAGCATCAACGACGTCGAAAAGAACATACACAAACCCGGAACGATAACTAATGCGGTCGAGATTGGGAGCGTAAGACTTGCGGCGACAGAGCCGAATGCGGCACACAGTCCAATCGTTAGACCCGTAATAATCGTCCGGTGAATGCCAATAATACCGACGAGATAACGCCCGACCAGCGAACCTGCGACATACGCGCAAGCCGCCAATGAATAGCTGATGCCGTAGAAGTCTTCAGCCATGCCAAGGTCATTGATCAACAGAAAACTATTCACCACAGCATAGGCAAACACGCCGGCGAACATGAGTGCGGGGGGTAGTACATACGACCAGAATTTTAGACTTCGAGCGATCTCAAAATATCCGCCTGCGATCTCCCGTGCGCCTAGCCGAGTCAAGCGTCGCTCGGCCGGCAAGGTTTCCGGGACTTTGAAGACTGCCGTAACGAGCAAAACTAAGGCCATCGCGCCAATCGAATAAAAAATCATATTCCAACGCCAATGTTGCACAATCCAACCGCCGATTGTCGGCGTCAGCATCGCTGCGAAGGCCATCAAGCCGGTCAATAGCGCGAGCATTTGCGCCGCCTGGTCGCGCGCGACTCGATCGTTGACCAAGGCTCGGACTAATACTGGACCCGCCGCCGAGGCGCTGCCTTGAGCTAAACGGAAAGTAAGCAATTCCGCGATGTTGCCCGAGGTTGCGCATCCGAAACTCGCTAACGCAAAAATGAATATGCCACCGAGTAGTACCGGCTTGCGTCCAAAGCGATCGGACAAAGGCCCTAACACTAGGTGTCCTACCGCGTTGCCGTAGAGAAAAATCGATAGACTCAGTTGGACTGCTTGGGGGGCCGCGCCGAAGTCGCGTTGGATCGCCGGGAAGGCAGGCAGATACATGTCCGTGCCAAACGCGGCCAAACCGAAAATTAATGCGAGGAGCCCAATAAGGCTCGCAGAGACGAGATTGGGATCCGCTACCGAAACCTGCGTTTGTCCGGGTGCTGAAGTCGTCATAGATACTGTGGCTTGCCGACGTTACGGAATGGCCGAATATTGCGACGAGGTGACGTTATTTGAGCGTCGCCCGTTGGATGCTGTCGTAGACGATTTTCACAAAAGTGTCGGGTTTCAAAAACCCGCCGCCCCATTTTTCGTCAAATGCGGCGGTCGGTTTGGCGAGGACGACTTGTTCGACGGAATTACCCGCGACGATCAGATCCGCGATCGCACGATGTACCGCAACGAGCATATCTCGATACGCTAGCAAACCCTTTTTGTCCGTGAGCGCGCCGTGGCCTGGGATGATTTTCGTGTTGTCATTGCTCATTGCCAGAATTTGATTGGCGGCGGCGATCATACCGGCGACCGAGCCGCCGCTACCCGAGTCGATAAAGGGATAAAGTTGATTAAAAAAGGTATCACCGGCGTGGATGACATTAGCGTTTTCGAAGTGCACGATTGAGTCACCGTCCGTATGTGCGTTGGACGCGTGCAACACGCGAATCGTACCCCTATTGAAATGAAAGGTGATGTCGTCGCCGAAAGTGATTACCGGCAAGGCATCGTTTGGTGAGGCTGGAACGTCGACCTTGAAAAATTCAATGACCTGGTCAGTACTCAGTCGATGGCGAACGTTCTCGTGCGCCACGATGATCGCACCGCTTTGCGTCATTTTTTCGTTGCTGCCGGCATGGTCGTTATGCCAGTGAGTGTTAACAAGAAATTTAGCGCTTGCCGGCGCGAGCTTTGCGATAGCGTCCCTGATCCCCTCGTATTGGGACGCGTATTGATCGTCGACCACTAATACGCCGTCGCCGCCACTCGATACGGCGACATTGCCGCCCCGGCCCATGAGCACGTGCAATCCACTCGTCAGTTCGATCGTCTCAATCGGGACGGCGTCTTTGGCACTGGCAACTTGGCTGGTAGCTAGCGCAAAAATCAAAAGTCCGATTCGGGTTAATCGTTTCAGCATGATGCACGTTCTTGTTGTCAGGAGCGGCAATATTACACGGCTTTTAATCTAAGCCGTGTAATAATTCGGCGAACCGGGCGGCGCGTTCCGCATCATAAAACTCAAAAAATGGAAGCCGAAATACTGTGAATAGTAACTATCAAGAGCTGCTGCTCGAACTTTCCAACGATACCGCCACATTGACCATGAACCGGCCCGAGGCGTTAAACGCAATCACGCCTTTGATGCTAGAGGAATTGAATCGAGCATTGGACGTAATCGCAGAGAATGGAGATATCCGATTCGTCATATTAACCGGAGCAGGGCGTGCCTTTAGTGCTGGGGTGGATCTCAAGGCGCTCGGCGATCGTCGGCTTGAAAATGGGAAAGTGGGTGATATTCTCGATTTACCGGCCCGCTCGGTGATCGAGAAAATTGAGATGCTGCCAGTGCCCGTTATTGCCCGTGTGAATGGATTTTGTTTTACCGGTGCAATGGAGCTCGCGCTAGCCTGCGATCTGATGGTGGTGGCGGATAAGGCGCGTATCGGCGATACCCACGCGAAATGGGGTTTGAGACCGACCTGGGGAATGAGTCAGCGCTTGCCGAATCGAGTAGGAATTGCCAAAGCGCGTGAGCTTTCGCTTACCGCGCGAACCTTAACCGGCCAAATGGCGGTCGAACTTGGGCTTGCAAACGCAGTTGCACCAATGGCAGAGCTGGATGATGTCATCACCGCGCTAATCGAGGAGATGCGTCCGAATAGCGCTGAATCATTTGTTGCGTACAAAGATTTATACCGCGTCGCCGAGAACCAAGGTTTGGCCAGTGGCTTGCGATACGAAGCGGACAACGACTATACGTTCACGGATAGTAATGAGCGATTAGCTGGATTTCTTGGCTAAATCGTTTTGCGTAAATTTCACGACACCGAATACCGGCCATAAGCATGGCGAACTACGGTGTCGATGGATGTCGTGCGGGGTGGTTTTACGCGAGCGAAGAGCATGGTCGCTTCAGTTTTGGTGTGGTTGAAACACTCGCAGATCTCTTAGCCACTGCGCCGGCCGAAAGCATGATGTTTATTGATATACCGATCGGTTTGCGTGATGTGTCTGGGACGCCGCGCGGTTGCGATGTTGCGGCGCGAAAACTCCTCGGTCGACCACGATCGTCGAGTGTCTTCGCGGTGCCACTGCGCGCCGTTCTGCGCTGCGAGGATTACGCGAGCGCATTGGCAAAAAGTAGGCACTTGTCCGGCAAAGGCTTAAGTAAGCAGGCCTTTGGTATTATCCGGAAAATCCGCGAAGTCGATGATTTGCTAGCGAACGCCACGGGATCGAATGTGAGCTTGAGGGAAATTCATCCGGAACTCTGCTTTTGGGCGCTCCGCGGTGGCCACGCGATGACCCATTCAAAAAAAACTGAAGCCGGCTTCGTCGAAAGGATAGCGGTGCTAACGCCTCGGCTACCCAGTGCGCCGCAGATCGTGACCGACGCCCTTGGCAAACACTTGCGCCGAGACTTAGCGCGTGACGACGTTGTCGATGCGTTGGCAGCGCTCGTCACCGCAATGCAACCTCGAGATCGACTCAGGACCGCGCCGGTTGAACCTGAACGAGATGCCCGCGGTTTGACTATGGAAAATGTTTATTGCGCGTTCTGTGGAACCTCTGATTAATTTCGGGGCAGCCAAATTGCGGCGTAAAATTGTTCACACGCGCCGCGGGTCGCAGCACCCAGGGCCGATTATTTCCAAGTTTCGCCACGCCGATCTGAAAAATTTCGCACCCTAGGCGAGGTCCAGTAAATTCACCACACCTTCCCGTCAAAACGAATCGAGCGGCGTCTAGAGATGCGGTCGCACTTCTTGAACAAATCGTGACATTGTGTCGAGTGCAACTGCGCGGGTTTCGGTCATGATGTCAAAGCAGAACTCTGTGGCACCCGCGTCTTGATAGCGTTTTAATGCGTCGATAATATCTTGCGGCCGACCTTGCGTTGAGGCCTGGCCTTCCCCGGGTGGACCGGATTGAAACGTTAGTGGAATTTTCGGCGCAATTGAAAAGTCTTCGCGCGTGCGACCCGCTTTCTCCAACGCACGGAATAATGCGGGCTTCGCTTCGTTGATGCCTTGCGGGGAAATTTTGAACGGGTGCCACACATCACCGAAGCGTCCAACCCGGCGAAGCGCCGCGGCACTATTTCCGCCAATATAAATTGGCAGATTGCTTTGCACGGGCTTTGGCCCAATCTCAGCATTTTGAAAGTGGTAGTAGGGGCCGTCAATGCTGGTCTTTTCCTGTGACCACAGGGCTTTGATCATGGCAAGACCATCATCGGTGCGCGCACCACGGTCTCCGAATGTATAGCCGAGCGCTTCAAATTCCTCGCGATACCATCCAACGCCAACGCCGAAGTTCACCCTGCCATGGCTGAGTTGATCCATTTCTGCGACTTGGGCGGCGACCTCCGGTGGGTTCCTCATGGGCAGAATAAGGACGCTCATACCGAGCCGGACGTGGCGCGTGCGCGCAGCGAGGTAGTTGAGCACGCTAAACGGCTGATAGTAAGTTCGCCGCCATGCCTCTGGTAGCTGTCCATCAGCGCGACCAGGATAACGGGACACACGCATTTCCGGCATGATGAGGTGGTCGCTTACCCATAAGCAGTCCCAGGCATCCGCCTCTGCCAGTTGCGCGGTTTCGTCGAAGGTGTCCGGTCCCGCAGCATCGCCACGAACGATCACTGATATTCCGTAATGCATTGAATTTTATCCCCTCAAATTTGTTGGCGCGTAATCAATCCATGCGTCAATTTACTAATACGGCAGCGATGGTTAAGTTCGCAGCAAGGTAGGAGCTCGTCGCACAGATGCGCGAGACAGGAAGTTCATGCCGAGATAGATTAAGAAGATCACCGATGTCGAATCGAAATCTGAGAAGACGTCCGGAACCGAGAAAATCAGAACCAGGGCGCGGTTCGAACCGGGCATCGATACGAGGCTCGCGGCACTGCATTACACGGGGCTCGAGGACGATTGCGTCACCAACTCGGGGCTTCAAGATGAGTGGTTACGCCACGCAGATATCAACGTTAAGTTCTAATCATCTAGGAGTAGCATTTGAGGTCGCGGTGCGCGCTGCGACGTCGCGAATTAAATTGGCAAAAGAATCCACGTCTTCGATCGTGGTATTAAACGATGTCATCCAGCGAGCGATCGAGCCGCCGACATCCCACATATAAAATGTGCAGTGTTCAGATAAGGCATCGAGGTAAGCAGGGTCGAGTTTCGGAAAAAGCGCATTTATTTCTACCGGGCAACACAATTCCACCCCTTCAACATCTACCACGAGATCCGCTAATCGCCGCGCCATGGCATTCGCATGTTCGGCGTTAGTGCGCCACAAGTTATCTTCCAGAAAAGCTTCGAATTGAACAGAGATGAAGCGCATTTTTGACGGCAGTTGCGTGGCTTGTTTGCGTAGAAAAGCGGCGTCCTTCGCACACTCCGGATTAATGAAAATTATTGCCTCACCGCCCATAAGACCATTCTTAGTGCCGCCGAAACTCAATACGTCGACCCCAACATCGGAAGATATCGCGGCCAATGAACAACCTAAAGCGGCAGCCGCGTTAGACAGTCGAGCGCCGTCAACATGTAAGAACATGCCGCGATTGTGCGCGAAATCTGCCAGCGCCTGAATTTCCGCGGGCCGATAAATCGTACCCCACTCGGTGGGTTGGGTGATCGAGATAACTCTTGGAACAACATGATGTACACCACGCGTTTCGCCCGTATGCGCGGCGACGATATCAGGGGTAATCTTGCCGAATACAGAGGGCACTGGGATCAGCTTGCCGCCGAAGAATTTCTCTGGTGCGGCACATTCATCGGCCCAAATGTGCGAACAGTCGGCGCAAAGAACGGCCTCAAAAGAGCGTGTGATTGACGCTATCCCGACGACATTCGCGCCCGTTCCCCCGAATGTAAATAAGACTTCGGCTTGCTTGCCGAACTCCCTGCGTAATGCCGCGACAGCTGCGGTGGTGTACGGGTCGTCTCCGTAGCCTTGCACAAAGCCGTGATTGGCGCGGGCAATTGCATCAAGCACTTTCGGATGAATGCCTGAGCAGTTATCGCTCGCAAAATTTAGTAACTCCGAGGACATTGGCGGATTCTACTAATGCAATTCAGGGGCTTTGAATCGTGCACGTCGATCGATTGACGGCACCCGAATGTCAAACGCGGCGCCATCGCGGAAGATAACCAGCGGGATCTCGCTGCCGGCATCACCGAACGCCCATATGCGGCGGAAGAAATCCGCCAAGTTTCGGGTCCGCTCGCCCGCAACGCCAATCACGACGTCACCAGCGCGAACGTCCGCTTGTTCGGCCGGTCCACCATCTAATACCCCTGCGACGACCAAATTTTCTGGAGTCTCGGTCACAAATAAACCTAACCACGGACGTGGTGGTGTCAAACGCGTACCATAACTTAGCATTTCTGAGAGGATCGGTTTCAACAGGTTGATTGGCACGATCATGTTGCCGATGTCGAAATCGTTCGAAACATTCTCGACATAAAGCGAGCCGATACCGCCGAGTTGGCCACTGGCTGTTATTAACGCGGCGCCGCCCCAATTCGGATGAGGCGGCGACGTAAATAGCGCCTCATCGAGCACGTATTCCCAATAGCCTGCGAATTCCCGCTTTGCTGCGACCTGGGCGGTCAGCGATTGGGTCACGCCACCAAAACCCGCAATAATTACGTCATCACCGATGTCGATGAGGTCTGAATCGCCACACTCGAGAATGGGTAAGTCGAGCGTCCCTAATGGCTGCACGAGTCCGAATCCAGTCTCGTAGTCATAGCCAACGACGTGCCCGGCGACGGCTTGTCCGTTTGCGCCGATTAACCAAATTTCGGACGCCTCGGCGATGATATAACCGATCGTTAGGACTAGACCTGAGCTATCAATGCGGACCCCATGTCCAGTGCGCTCGGTGCCCAGTATTTGCGCCGTAAATGCGTCGTCTGGCACGCGCGTGCGCACTGAGACAATCGCCGACAGTGCATTATCCAAATCGAAATCGAACCGGTCGGCCGAGGGTTGGAGAGCGGCCTTAATCAAAGTGCTTGATCCAATTTCTTCACTCACGATGGTGTCCCGCGTCTGCGCCTGATAATGTTTCCCCACTGACCAAAAGCGCTTGGGTTCTGCGCGATAGCGTGGTTATGCAATTTCTATGTTTGTTGGTGTTCATAGTTCGAAACTGTAATACATGAACGCTACCGGAAGGAAGGGTATCTTCCGATCCGTGCCAAACGGGGGCGGAATTACTGACAATCTCAGCGCTGCTAGAGTTTGATTGTCACGGTTGATGGAGGAGATTCAACAACATGAACACGGCTTTACGCTTACGCGCTCTGTATTTAGCCTGTTTATGCCTGCTGGCGTTTGCGAGCATGGCCGGGCCGTTGTCCGTTGCAGATGTGCCCGACCCACTAAAACCGTGGATAAAGTGGGCTGTTGCCGACGATAAGCAACGTAGCTGTCCGTCGTTGTACAACAGCTTTGCAGCGAAACGATGTGCGTGGCCGAGCACCTTGCAATTACGGCTCACTGAGCGGCGCGGCGATTTCAGTGCCGACTGGCGCGTGTTCGCTGACAGCTGGATCGAACTGCCTGGAGATCCCACGCATTGGCCACAAAACGTCACGGTTGACGGCGTTGTGTACCCCGTTATCGAGCGTAATGGAAAGCCGGCCGTGCTCGTCACCGAAGGGCATTACGTATTCAAGGGCGAATTTCAGTGGAGAGAATTGCCGAAATCGCTAGCGATTCCGGCAGATTCAGGACTCGTCGATTTGCAAGTCCACGACCAGCCCATTGTGTTTCCGAGTATCGATCAGGCTGGGCAGATATGGTTAGGTGGTGAAAACTACGCCGAGAACCGCGTAGAAGATTCGCAATCATTGAAAGTATCGCGGCGCGTGATTGACGAAATTCCGATGCAGATCCAAACAAGAATTGACTTGGACATCACTGGCCAGCAGCGTGAACTCGTGCTCGGGAAACCCCTGCTCGATGGTTTTGTTCCGATAAGCATCAATAGCCCAGTGCCGGCGCTTATCGAGACGAATGGTGATCTGCGGGTCCAAGCCCGCGCCGGGCGACATGTGATTGAGGTGCTCTCTCGCCATCCGGATTCCCTCGAGCAATTGACTGCGCCCGAACAAACGAGTCCCTGGCCGAGCAACGAGTTTTGGGCATTCGATGCGCGAAACGATTTACGTTTAGTGAAAGTGGAGGGTGTCACCGCGGTCGATCCGAGTCGCACCCAAGCGCCGGACCATTGGCGACACTTGCCTATCTATTTGCTCGCTGGCGGAACGACGATGCATCTGAACATCATTCGTCGAGGCAATCCTGAACCCGAGTCGGATAAATACAATTTGTCGCGCCAAATTTGGTTGGATTTCGATGGCGCCGGATTTACAACACAAGACACAATTAGCGGCACGATAAGTCGGCGTTGGCGCCTGGATAGTGGACCGGATCTGCGCCTTGGACGAGTTGTCGTCGATGGCGAGCCTAGGTTTATATCGCGGCGCGAACCGGATGGAGCCCACGGCGTCGAATTGCGCCGTGCGCAAGTGAATGTTGTCGCCGAAGCGCGCTTGGATCGCAGCCGCGAGTTAGCGGCAATTGGTTGGGCCCAAGATTTCCAGAGCGCGCAGGCCACGTTAAATCTGCCTCCTGGGTGGGACGTTTTTGCCATTGATGGTGTGGACAATATCCCCAACACTTGGATCTCGCGCTGGTCGTTGTTGGACCTGTTCTTAGTCCTCGTGATTGCCGTAACCGCCTTGCGGTTATGGAATCCTTTGTTTGGCGCTGTAACTTTCGTCATGCTGGTTCTCATTTGGCATGCGCCTGATGCGCCGCGTTACATCTGGCTGACGTTGTTTATTCTCATTTCTTTGTTGAAAGTGTTGCCAAATGGTTGGTTGCGTCGGCTATTAAGCGGCGTGCATGGCGTGGTGCTTATTGTTTTGATTGCGATCATTGTGCCGTTCGCGGTCCACGAATGTCGCTTAGCAATTTATCCTCAGTTGGAATTTTCTTATCCCCAGTTCGGTGTGTCGAAGCAGCAAGCTGTGGCGCCCGCGGGCGTTGAAATGGTGGATGATTCGGCGGAATTCAACGCCCCGAGTCTGGCGGCCGATGAGCGGTTATTCGAAATGGACATGTCCAGTTCGATGTCCGGGCAAAGACTAAGGTCGACTTCAAAGGTCGCTGCCGCACCACCCAGGCGCCCGGCGGCCGATCTTTTTGCGATAGACCCGAGCGCGGTTATCCAAACTGGCCCTGGAATACCTCAATGGCAATGGAAATCTTTGTCTTTAGATTGGAACGGGCCGGTTCAACAAGAGCAGAAAATTTCCGTGATTTTCATTCCCCCAGCGTTCAGTACGCTGATCCATTTGATGCGGGTTCTAATGATCGCGGTTTTGTTGTGGTTACTATTCGGCGCGGGTACCCGGCAACTGCTAAAGGGGAACGGTGGGTCGGTCGTGGCGATGTTGCTTGCCGGGACGGTTGGCCTCGCGTCGCCTGTATCACAGGTGCAGGCAGCAGATTTTCCCGACATGAATATGTTGGAAACCTTGCGTCAACGCCTTAATGCGCCGCCTGATTGTGGCGATCGGTGCGCCGACATTACCCGCATGCGCCTCGACATTAGTGCTGCGACGTTACAGTTTCGACTCGAAGTGAATAGTGGTTCTGTGAGTGCAATCCCCCTCCCAGGCCATGCGCAACAATGGCGAGCGCAATCAGTGCTGTTGGACGGTGCTGAAAATCTCATGATGGCGCGCGATAGTAGCGGTACTTTATGGGTTACGGTGCCTGCCGGTGTACATCAGATAGTCGGCGCTGGGGAACTGCCGCCGCGAATGAACGTCCAAATCGCCTTACCACTGCGCCCGCACTCAATTGAATTGTTTGTGGAAGGCTGGAAGCTAGACGGTGTGCGTGACGACGGCCAAGTCGAGAATTTGTTGCAATTAACCAGGGTCGGTCAGGAAAACGACGCTCATGAGACGGCGGTTTTCGAAACGAATCAATTGCCGCCGTTCATCCAAATCGAGCGCAGCTTGCGCCTTGGTCTCGATTGGACGTTGACGACTACCTTACGGCGCCTAGCGAGCGGCAGTCAGGCTGCAGTGATTGGTGTGCCGCTGATACTCGGCGAAGCCGTTGTCACGCCAGGCATCGAGGTGTCTAAGGGCGCGGTCAATATCAACCTCGGACCGCGAACGCATGAACGAGTATGGCAATCCGTCATCCCTAAGACCGAATCGTTCACACTAACCGCGCCGCAGACCAGCGAATGGCTGGAAACTTGGCGTGTTCGGACTAGTCCAATGTGGCATCTCGAATTTAGTGGTGTTGCACCCGTGCACGAAAAACAAAGTGGCGCTCAGTGGATCCCTCAATGGCGCGCGTGGCCAGGCGAGAGCGTTTCTTTTACCGTGACCAAGCCATCCGCTAGCCCCGGACAAAGCCTAACCGTCGATAGTTCCCGCTTGACCCTAAATCCCGGTAAACGGGCGACCGACAGCCACCTAAAGTTGCAGCTCCGCAGTAGCAAAGGCGGCCAATATAGTTTGGGTTTGCCGCCCGACGCTAAACTACAAGCCGTTCGGATAAATGGTCAATCTCAGGCGCTGCAAACGCGCGACGGTGAGTTAACAATCCCGGTCACGCCGGGCGCCCAGAGCGTTGAAATTGAATGGCAGCACAACCAAGGTATTGCGCTGCGCTTCGACTCTGATCCCATCGATCTCTCTACGGAAAGTATCAACCATGTGGTCGAAATAAATCTGGGTGCGGATCGCTGGACCCTGTTCGCATTCGGTCCGCACTTAGGGCCGGCTGTGCGGTTCTGGAGCCTTTTCGCCATTTTGATTGTCATCGCTGTGGTTTTGTCACGGGTGTCGCAGACGCCTCTGACGACCGCTCAATGGTTGTTACTTGCAATCGGACTAAGTCAAGTTCCTGTGCCCTTGGCGGCCATTGTGGTTGTGTGGCTAATCGCGTTGGGTGTGCGCGAACGTCACGGTGCGGCACTCAAGAACTATCGATTCAATTTAGCGCAAATTGGCATTGTTATATTGACCATCGCCGCGATACTCGTTCTGGTTGAAGCCATTCGGCAAGGCCTGCTCGGAAATCCAGACATGCAGGTCGCGGGCAACGGCTCGAGTGCCCGTCAACTATTATGGTATGCCGATAGGATTGCGAGAGAGACCCCATCAGTCACGGTTCTCTCCGTGCCGATTCTCGTTTACCGGTTACTGATGCTTGCTTGGGCCTTATGGCTGGCACTCGCGGTTGTTAGATGGTTCCGATGGGCGTGGGATTGTCTGGGTACCGGCGGCTTGTGGCAGCCATGGCGCCAAGCTAAGTCTGCTTCACTTTAGATCGCACTGAATTGCATTTTTTTATTACGCATCAAGTCTCGCTCAGGCGTCGATGCGCAGGAGGAGCTTAATTTGCGGAGAACGATTGGTTGCGTTCCTGGAGTTGGGCGATCAAGGTGTCGAGGCCTTTGTCCCTGACAGTTGAGGTGAAATTACTTCGGTAACTCTGCACCATACTTATGCCGGCAACGCTCACGTCGATTACTTTCCAGGAATCGCGGAAAAACATTCGGTAGTCGACTGCGATGCTCTTGCCATCAGGTTGGCTTACCACTGATGGGACAATCAGCTGCCGCGCGTCCTTAATGCGAGGTTCTTGATTGAACAACATAACGTCCGCGGGCACGTCTGAAGAATTGACATAGTTTGCGAGAGCACCGGCGTAAAAGCGCACCAAAAAGACTTGAAACTCATCGATAAATGCGGCGCGTTGCGGATCAGTTGCAGCGCCCCAGTATTCCCCGAGTACTAGATTCGACGAAACGCGGAAATCGATTTTCGGGACCAAAACGCGGACGACAAGTTCTTGTATTTTATGCTGATTTTGACGCACGTTCGGATCTTGCAAAGCGCTGACCATGGCGCTCGCAACTTTCTCTAAGACGATGCGAGCTGCAGCTGGATCATTGCTCGTTTGCGCGCATACAGCCGGGTTAAGGAAACTCATAACGACAAGCGACATGAGTGCGAGCACGGTGCGTTGGAGCGCATTGGCGCTAGTTGGGATCGCGTTGGGCATAAGGTGCTCCTGTTCTTTCAACCAAGAATTATGTGAGGTGACATTGATGGTGTCGCGGCATGATAAATGACTTTCCCCGAAAATCGCATTTGTTACGACTCCCGAACGCGAAATTGGTTTCAGTCGCGCGTTAAGGAAATTTATCCGAATGCAACAAGGCGCGGCGTTCGGCGACTGTGGTTTGTTGTATTAGCGAGTTGTCAGTGGTGCAGCTCAGCTTTCGTCGTGCCGGGTCAAGGTCACGATTCGGCTATCAAAGGCCGCATAATCGGCGAGCGTTTTCGCGAAATCCAGCGGCGCCGAGTAGCACCATCCAACCGCTTCGATCAAGCTATCGTCACGGACGAAATCGTAATAGTTGGTATCGCCTTTCAACGGGCAGTGCGAGGTCTTTGCGGATGGCCGCAACAACTCCATATCCAAATCCGCGAGGGGCAGATAGATCACCGGATCGTAGATGTGGTAGCCGACTTCGGACAATTTCAATACGGCCACCGAGTCCCCGATGACAGTATTGTTTATGGTCGCAACGTAACGCGTGCTTGGATACGAATACTCCATGAAATGGCGCGGTTCGTCCGGGCGGTGGATAGCGCCCTTGATTAACGTAACCTGTTCCATTGATCGCACCTCGATAAGTTATGCCGCATGAATAGACGTAATGAGTTCGTCCCAGCGGTTGAATCCCGCTTCCCCGGTGATCGAAAGATATAAGGCCACTCGATCAAGTACGCCATCATAACGCTCTCTGAGACGCCGTCCTACTTCGGCCGGAGGGCATGCAATCGCCACTTCTTCGAGTAGCGCGTCGGGGACAATATTTGCCATTTCTTTGATCTTTCCTTCGCGCATGAGACCGTTCAGTTGTTTTCCAAGATCTTTAAAGCCGTGATGAACTAGCAGCGCACCATAACTCGGTGTCGACCCGTAAAACGCGACTTGTTCGCGGACTCTTTGTTCCACGGCGCGAGTTTCCGCTTCCGAATCACCCGTAATGACGAAAACCGGGGCATATAACTCAAGGTCGTTGACTGATAAGCCACGAGTTTTCGCACCCTGATCGAGCGCCGGACGGACTACTTCGTTCAGGTAACTGACGGAATGCATTGGGTGGACGTGAAAGCCGTCCGCGACTTCCCCAGCAGCACGACACATACGTGGGTTAACGCCGGCGAGGTAGACGGGAATGTTTGGATGGTCGATCGGGCCGGGATTAAAAAACGGGTTGATCAATTTGAACTGGTAGAACTCACCTTGGTAGTCCGGTCGCGTGTCATTCTGGAACGTATCCCAAATAGCGCGCATACAGCGAATGTAGTCAGTGACCCTCGCTGCTGGGTGATCGAAGGGCGCCGAAAATCGACGTTCGACATGGGCACGTACTTGCGTGCCTAGACCCAAACGTAGCCGGCCGTTGGAATATTTCTGCAGATCCCAGGCGGTTTGCGCCATAGAAAACGGTGTGCGAGCAAAGGCGACGGCGATGTTCGTCCCAATCTCAAGTTTTGTCGTCGCTGCTGCCGCAAACGCCAGTGGGAAGAACGCATCGTTAGTCGCTTCAAAAGTCCACGCGCAGTCGTAACCCGCGGATTCAATATCTTGCGCCTGTTGTGCGGCTGCGGCTGGCGCAAGCGCTGGCATTAGCGTATCTATTTTCACGTTTAAAATTCCTGTATTTGTTTAGCTCGAGGATAGCGTTTCAAGTAGGTGATGCAATGGCGGCTGCAGCGAAATCGACGTGGTTGGTTCGATTGCTAGTCGCGGCAGTTCAGCGTTCATCCAGCTTGGCTTAGTGCGTCGTTTAGCAATGCGAATCCGGTTCTCGCAAATGTCCACATGTTCTCTTCGCGATCGTCGCTGCCGGTTTCGATCCGGGTGGTAAGCGAGACAGGTCCGTCGATTGCGAGAACACAGATGCCGGGCGGATGACCGTAGCGAGTGCCAGCAGGGCCGGTTGCGCCGAGTTCCGCGATTCCCCACGTGGCTTTGAGTTTTTCGCGAATTCGACGGGCACACAAGGCAACATATTCTTCGCTGAGCGGCTTCATGCCCTTGAGAATGTCGTCGGGTATATCGAGTAGTTCTCGACGCGCTTCAATTGTGTAGATCACGCCACCGCCTAAGTAATAAGCTGAAGCGCCGGGCACGGCGAGTAAGGTCGCGGATATTAATCCGCCAGTTGAAGACTCGGCGACGGCAATTGTCTGTTTGCGTTGCTTGAGTAATTCGGCGAGATCGGCGGTAAGGGAGATCAGCTTTTCCATGGGAGTTCTGCGATAGTGTTTACGAGCGCAGAGATTAAGTGAATTTGAAACCGTAACACAAGTTGAAACCCGTCGTTTGATGGTGCGGGCCTGTTCGTGCGGCAACAAATTCGACCCAACAATGAGGAAGTGGGATGACCTATAGAGCACATGTTTGCGCCCGGTACGGCGATTACCAAGACTTAAGGATTCGAAGGTTTGAGTCAATGAGGCCATCAGCCAACGAGGTTCTGGTACAAAACCGGGCGTTTGCGGTGGGGTTTCCGGATCTCCTAACGATCCAGGGGAAATACCAGCGCAAGCCGGATGTTCCTTTTACTCCCGGTAGCGAATTTTCCGGGGAGGTGATCGCGGTGGGTAGCGACGTCCGCGACGTCAGGTCCGGAGACGCTGTCATGGGATCCGTTTTACTCGGTGCATACGCCGAGCAAGTAATTGCTCCAGAATCCACCTGTTTTCAGCTACCAAAGCCGTTTAACTTCGTCGACGGCGCGGCCTTTCAAGTCGCTTATCGCACGGCTTACGTCGCCTTAGTCGAGCGCGGCCAATTGAAGGCAGGTGAAACTTTGCTTGTCCTTGGCGCTGCCGGTGGGGTTGGTTTAGCAGCTGTTGAACTTGGGAAGGCACTGGGTGCGAAGGTCATCGCTGGCGCATCGAGTGAGGCGAAACTCGCCTTGACGAAAACGATGGGTGCGGACCAAACAATAAACTACGCAACGCGAAAGCTTAGTGCCGAGGTAAAGAAGATGACCGACGGGCGCGGCGTGGATGTCGTTTTTGACCCCGTCGGTGGCGATCTCTTTGACGACGCCACCCATTGCATCGCCGCTTTTGGGCGAATTCTAGTGATCGGATTCGCGAGCGGTCGGATCCCGCAACTGGCTGTTAATTATGCGTTGATCAAACAGATCTCGATCGTCGGCGTTCGTGCTGGAGAATTTGGCCGCCTCGATCCGGCCGGTGGTCGCCGGGTTAACGATGCGCTGCTGCGGTTGGCCAATGATAATAAGTTTCACCCTCACGTGCATGGGCAATTCGCATTCGAGGCTATCGAGGAGATTTTCAGACTAATGATTGCGCGAGAAATTAACGGGCGTGCGGTAGCGGTAATCGGTTAGGACGTAGGAGCATCGATGATTTTCGCGATTGCGCGGCGATATTTCCGTACGGTTTACACCGCTCCGACAATCGAGGGCTCGAGCAGTTTTTGCGCGACGAAATGTGAACAATGTCGTCTTTCGAGTTCAAGCCGAAAAAAAGCTGCCGATATAGACTTTAATTACCCAAAGCAGTTATCGGCAGACGCCTCATGGACTCATTATTTTTAGCCTACAACGATGAATGCGACAGCGCGCGCGCGAACTATATTCGTAAACAATTACTCGGTACTGGACGCTATCAGGTCGAAGGTTTTTCGCCATTTACAACATGGTCGAAAACCAACTCGGGCCCATCGGTCGAAAGAATCCAGAACAGCATTCGCGACGAGCTAGGACGGTCAATCGCAACACTCGTGTTGATCGGACCGGACTCGGCAGCCAATCACTGGATTCGGTATGCGATTGAGCAAAGTTACACCACCAAGAAACCAATGTTTGGATTTTATATCAACGACTTACCTGACGAGCGCGGCAAAAAATGTATCGCTGACATTAATCCGCTTGAACGATTCGCGGTACTCGAACACGGCAAAAAAGTTTACTTGAGCGAGCGCTACAATTCCTATGAATGGTCGGGTTTGAGTGGTGGAAAATTCGAGACTCGGTTGGAACTTGCGCGCCAAAAAGCTGCGAGTCCGCGACCGCAAGCACGCAAGGTGTCGGTTATGCCGCGAAGCATCGCGGTGAGCGAGTCGGTGCCGGAACTTGACACCATGGAGATTTGACTCGAATTTATCATACGGTCGAGCGATTCGTGTCGAAGAAGGCACCAGGTAGATCCATCGGACAAGTGACTCGTGCGTGCCACAAAGCGGGCTTACGCGACCGTGCTACGGTCGTTTCGACTCGCGCTTACCAAGCATCCCAAACAGGTTTGCATTCGCCAGGTAATTGCAGCGGCATACCGAGCCGCGCCCATGGCTGACCCGGCCGGTGAAAATCCGAACCACAGCTAGCTAGCAAACCGGCTGCCGTCGCTGATGCCGCCAAAGAGGCCGTGAGCGCTGGATCTTGGTGTCCAGAAATTACTTCGATGGCGCCGCCGCCCAGGCGCTTAAAATCTTCGATTAATGCCACGCGCCTAGTGCGAGTCAAACCATATTTCCCCGGGTGCGCGACGACAGCTGTGCCACCGGCATCCCGTATCCAGGTAATTATTTGCTCCATTGAAGACCAATGCTGCTTTACGTCGCCGATCTTCCCAGCGCCCAGATATTTTCTGAACGCTTGTCCCACGTCTTTAACGAATCCGCATTCGACCAGGTAGTGAGCGAAATGTGGTCGGCCGATCGCACTTTGTCCAGCGAACGAGCGCGCGCCGGCGAGCGCATCAGGCACGCCTATGCGTTCGAGCCCGGTTGCGATCTGCTCGGCCCGAGCGAGTCTGGCATTAGCCTGCACGGTCGCAGCGTGCTTCATCGCGGCGCATTCCACATTGATGTTGAGACCGAGAACGTGAATTCCGGTTTTCTTCCACTCGGTTGAGAATTCAACGCCGGGGATTAAGTGGGGTAGGGAGTCCGGCGATCGTTCTATTTCCTGATACGCCTTCAGGGTATCGTGATCGGTGATCGAGAGAACTTCAACACCCGCCGCGAACGCCGCTTCGAGCAGTTCATTTGGACTTAGCACACCGTCAGATTTGTCGGAGTGGCTGTGTAGGTCGATGACCGGCATTTTGTAATTCACCCTGGAGTCTATGCCGTATGCGACAACGTATATCGGCAATTGTTTTAAGGCGCCTTTTGGATTTAGGCGTTCATCACGAGGAAAGTCCGATTCGAGTTATTTCTAGTGAATTTTTGCGGCGAATAGTTATTCCATTCAACGACAAAGTGCACCAAAAATGGTCGAATCCGGCCTTTAGGCCGCACAACGCCCTAAGTCTGCAGGCTCCTAATGCATTGTACTCGTAGTGTGAATCGAGATTTGCGATTCTGCTAAGATCGGCGGGCTCGCCTTCTCAAGCCACGACCGAACTGGAAAAAACTATGAGCGCTCATACTCAACAATCGAGACTAGACGACCTCAAGTTCGACAATCGATTTGTGAGTGCACTGCCCGCCGATCCAATTGCTGACAACCATCGACGTCAGGTCGCGGCAGCATGCTATTCACGAGTAATGCCACAAACCGTCTCGCGACCGGAGTTGGTGGCCTTCTCGAAAGACGCCGCGAGCTTGTTGGATTTAAGCGGATCGGATTGCATGAGCACGGAATTCGCTGAAGTTTTTGCCGGCAATCGTACGTTAGACGGGATGGATCCGTATGCGATGTGCTACGGAGGACATCAGTTTGGTAATTGGGCCGGCCAGCTCGGTGACGGACGTGCCATTAATCTGGGTGAGATCATCAATGCCTGTGGCGAACGATGGGCCCTCCAACTTAAGGGTGCTGGGCCGACGCCTTATTCAAGAACCGCCGATGGATTAGCTGTTCTGCGGTCATCATTGCGCGAATTCTTGTGCAGCGAAGCGATGCATCATCTCGGCGTGCCGACGACGCGTGCGTTAAGTTTGATGCGAACGGGTGAAAGTGTTGTCCGCGATATGTTCTACGACGGTCGCCCGCAGGCCGAACCCGGCGCGGTCGTGTGCCGGCTTGCACCGTCATTTACTCGATTTGGGAACTTTCAGTTATTCGCCGCGAGAGGCGAGATAGAGGTCTTACGCTCGCTCGTTCACTATACGATCGAGACAGATTTCCCGGAGCTTGGTCTCCCGAGCAAGGAAACGATAGTCGCGTGGTTCACTGAAGTATGCCGGCGCACGGCCACGATGATTACGCACTGGATGCGAGTGGGTTTCGTGCACGGGGTGATGAACACCGATAACATGTCGATACTCGGTTTAACGATCGATTATGGTCCCTACGGTTGGTTGGAAAACTACGATCCGGATTGGACACCGAATACCACCGACGCCCATGGCAAACGCTATCGATTCGGACATCAACCCCAAATCGGGATGTGGAATCTAGCTCAGCTAGCGAACGCAATCTATCCGCTCATCGAAGAAGCTGAACTGCTTGAGCAAGCACTCGGAACCTACGCCAGCACGTACGAGTCGGAATGGCAATCGATGATGGCGGCGAAACTCGGCTTTGGCCGTTATTCTGGCGATACCGATTTGACTTTGATCTCCGAACTCATCGAACTTCTACAGCTCGTTGAAACTGATATGACCATCTTTTACCGACAGCTGGCCAAGATAAATTCTAATAAAAAATACACTAATGATCAGTGTATGGCATTATTTGCTGCCGCCTACTACGTCCCGGCTGAATTAAACGAAGCCTACATTGCTCGGGTCACAACTTGGCTTAACCGGTACGTCGAACGGCTTCGCGAAAACGATTGCGACGATGTCGCTCGCAAAGCGCAAATGAACGCGGTGAATCCGAAATATGTTTTGCGAAATTACCTGGCGCAGCTCGCGATCGACAAAGCTGATGCGGGTGACTACACGATGGTCAGCGAGCTTCTCGAAGTATTGCGTACCCCGTACGACGAGGTGCCGAGCATGGAAGCGTTTGCTGCCAAGCGACCGGATTGGGCGCGCGAGCGTGCTGGCTGCTCCATGCTCTCGTGTAGTTCTTGATGCGCTGGATAGACGGGCATTCGATCTGCGCAATATGCTTGAGATCTCAATGCGGCGCGTTTGTGAAATTCGCAGGCGCGGAGATCTGATTTTAATCAGTCAAAGCCGCGCAAATCCTTTTGACGTTGGCTTGATAATTCATTTGGAGAACCGAAATGGGGATGAATCCTGGTAAGAGTTGCGTTGATATCGGCATCGTTGTTAGCGATATCAAAAAAAGTCTGGTGTTCTACGAGGACTTGCTTGGGTTAACGAAAATTGGCGAGATGCCGCTATGGTTTGGCACGATGCACCGGATGGGCTTTGGTGACAGTTTCGTCAAACTCATCGATCCGAAAGAGGTGCCGCCGGCTGGCCCTAAGGGCTTACAACATGGGCTCGGGTTTAGGTATCTGACGTTTCAAGTGACTAACATTGACGAGATCTGCGCCGATTGTGAAAAGGCCGGCGTGCCGTTCGAAATGGAAAAACAAGAACTGATGCCAGGCGTGACGATCGCGATGGTGCATGACCCTGACGGTAATGTCGTCGAGTTCGTGCAGCGGGCTTAGGATCACTCCAAACACGGATCACGACTACCTAATATTGCGTGGAATATTGGCGGTAACGAGTTCAGCATCGTTGCCGCGAATACCAACGGCCAGTCGTTAGAAACTCCGGCTTAATTCCGGGGCACTCAATTGCCGCGCGCATTGTTGCCGATCGAAGCGCGCATCTTTGCCGCCGACGGGGTCAATTCGTAGGCGTCCTCGACGTCGAACCCGCGGGGCTTGCGCGCGACCAAGACCAGGGATTTCGAATTATTCGGCGCTATCTCCAGCAGCGAATTGTTCACGGAGCATTCCGCAGGCATCATTTAACGCCGCGACAGCAGCGTCGACGCGCGCACACATTCGGGCAAACCCATGGATCATGCCGGGGTAGCACTTATATTCGACGGCGGTGCCGGCGGCCATTAAAGTTTCGGCGTACCTTCGGCCTTCATCACGTAGTGGGTCGAATTCAGCGGTTTGGATGAATGCACGCGGCAAGTTCGCGTGATTACTGCGCAGTTGCGGTGAGGCCCGTGGATCGGAACGCGCGGCGCGATTAGGCAGGTAGAAATCGGCGAACATTTCTAAAGCGCCGCGAGTTAATAAATAACCAGAACCGTTTTCACGAATCGAATCGTTATCGGCCGTGAAGTCCACGGCAGGATACATAAGCACTTGCGCAGAAATCTTCGGCCCATCCATATCCCGTAGGGCAATACACACGGTCGCCGCGAGGTTCCCGCCCGCCGAATCGCCGGCAACTGCGATCCGGTTGGAATCGATCTTGAGTTCCTCTGCGTTAGCGACTGCCCATTGAACCGCGGCGATGCAGTCTTCGTAGGCGGCCGGAAATTTGTGTTCGGGAGCGAGCCGATAGTCAACGGCGATGACACACGCCTTGGCACCGAGAGCTAAGTGACGACACATGTGATCATGGCTATCTAAATCACCGATGGTCCACCCGCCGCCATGAAAAAAAACGACCAATGGTAGTGGGTCATCATGCCTCGAATATGGACGATACATCCGCACTGGCACGGGGCCGGCAGGTCCCGAAAAACTCGTATCGCCAACTCTCTCAAGCGGATCAGTCGTATGTCGAATCGCGGCTGTTCCAGCATTGTAAGCACGTCTTGCAGCCGCTGGATCTGGTTGATCGAATGGTGCGCCGCCCGCGGCTGCGGCTGCTTCGATGATTGCGGCGCATTGCGGATCCAAAGGCATTGACGTACTCCGATATTGAATCCCCGAATGATAACTTATTGGTCTAGGAGCATGTCGGACTTAAGGTGTACTCGGCAACTGCTCCTGCGTTGCCCTATCTCCTGCATCCCGGCAGTCGCCGGCTCGGGCACCCTGCTTCGTTCTCGACTTCCGCTCCCCCTTAGTTCCGCCTCGTCCATCCACGGGGCGAACCTCCTGCATTCCTGTAGTCGTCTAGAAAAGCTGGGTTCGGCCGTTCGCGGAGCACTTTCTCGTTAATTAGAGTGAATATTCGCCTCGTAATGCACACTAGAAATAAATTAATCCTGACTTTCGCTCGTGACAAACGTCTGAGTTCAACAGGCTCCTAGTATCCGGGAGTTCCTCGTTGGGGCCTGTTGCAATCGCCTCAACGAACTCGCGTCGCTACTCGCTACAATGGGGCAAATACCGAGTGACTATGCTTGCGATGAAATTTAATTTACCCGCCGATTTTTATTCCCGTTACTGGCAACGTGAACCGCTGCTTATCCGTCAGGCAATTGGGGATTTTCAATCGCCCGTCACAGGAGACGATCTTGCAGGGCTCGCCTGTATGGACGAGGTGGAGTCGCGAATTATCATCGAGCAAGGATGCGCCGTGCCATGGGAAGTGCGTCACGGCCCGTTCGATGAAGACGAATTTAGTTCCTTACCGGACACACACTGGACCTTGCTTGTACAGGCAGTTGATCATTGGGACGACGAAGTTGCCGCATTGCGCCGCTTGTTTCCTAATATTGCGAATTGGCGACTGGACGACGTGATGGTGAGTTACGCGGCCGCTAAGGGGAGCGTTGGTCCGCATTTCGACAGCTACGATGTCTTTCTGCTCCAAGGGTTTGGGCAACGCCGTTGGCGCTTGGGGGGGCGCGTCGATTCCGATACACCGTTGCGCCAGCATCCAGAAATGCGGTTACTAAAAACGTTTTCCGAAACGCACGACTACCTATTGGAGCCCGGCGACGCGCTGTACGTGCCGCCGAACGTCGCGCACTGGGGGATCGCGGAAACGGAATGCGTCACCTACTCAATTGGGTTTCGCGCGCCGTCGCTCAGTGACGTGCTCGAGGGTAGCGCGGCTGCGATAGCTAGCGAATTGCCACCAGACCTGCGCTATACGGATCAACTATCGGACCTCACCGCGACACCTCACCCAGGCGAAATCACTGCAGACGTCGTGGCCCGACTACACGAGCTGGTGTTGGAATATTCGACTCAAGAGGCCGTCGCCGAGTGGTTCGGATCTTTTTCCACCGAACGCAAGTATCCGGCCGATCCGGAGCAATTAACAAATCGAGAAATTGACGAGAACATTCAAGGTGGGCAATCTTGCCGCGCACGGAACGACTCTCGTTTTGCTTTTCTAAGTCGGGAGTCTGGAATTGATCTCTTCGCCGATGGGGCTCGATTCGAGTGTCCACATGAGGCAGCAGAATTCATCCATCGACTATGCTCGGGCACTGCACTGCAGCAAAACGATTTCGAGCGTTGGCACGACATCGTGTTCAGTCTGGTTGCTCAAGGAAGCCTGGAGTTCACTTGAACCGAGTGCAAGACCTAGGGAAACGAGTCTCCTATAATCCCACCACACCCTCTGTGAGATTCCAGCATGATTAAACGATTGTCTCTGCTCGTTTGTGTCTCGTTTGTCAGCATCCATTCGCCACTTTTTGCGGCAACTGAATCGTCCGCAAGACTCAATGACCTAACGCCGATTGTGGCCAGTGAATGGAATCGCGCGACAGCGGCGCACTTGCTTGAACGCGCGGGCTTTGGTGCGACACAAGAAGAAATTGAGCTCGTCTCGAAGCTTTCTCCAGAACAAGCTGTACGCCGGATGGTGCGCTTCGAGGGCATAGAGGGCGTGCCGCAAAAACCTTTCGACCATTCTGGTATTTTCAAAACCGGTCTCGATCCGTTTCCTTCCAGTCGGCCCGCAACATCGAAGCTCGCTGAGCAAGAGGGCGAGGCTATCGGTGTAAAAGTAAAAGAATCTGGCAACCGCCCGATGCAAGCCGTAATTAACGAATTTTTCTATTGGCTACGAGCTAGTCGTTTGGAAACCGACCGAGTCGTCTACTGGTGGGCGAATCGAATGATCAGTTCGCCCCGCGCTCTCGAAGAAAAAATGGCATTGTTCTGGCACGGACATTTCGCGACCAACGAAGACAAGGTACGCGATTACCGGAAAATGCTGCAACAATTGAATCTATTTCAATCGACTGGCCTCGGGGATTTTCGCAGCCTCATGATTGGTGTGGCGCAAGACCCGGCGATGCTGACGTTTCTTGACGCCGGGGTGAACGTCAAAGGTGCCCCCAACGAAAATTTCGCCCGGGAAATTATGGAGCTGTTCACGATGGGCGTCGGCAATTACACCGAGCGTGATATTCGTGAAGCAGCGCGGGCGTTTACTGGATGGAACTATGAGGGTCTTGAATTCAAGGTTAATGTTGATCAGCATGACGCCGAGGAAAAAGAGTTCCTTGGCCACAAAGGGAACTTCGACGGCGTCGAAATCATCGATATCATTCTCGACCATCCCGCGACACCGGAATATTTAGCGACCAAGATTTATCGATTTTTCGTTCGACAAGAAGTCGATGCCGAAATGCAGAGTCAACTCGCTACGGTTCTAAAAGGATCAAACTACAACGTCGCTGCGTTTTTAGAAACGATATTTTTATCACGCGATTTCTACGCACAAGAATCGGTTGCCACACGGATAAAGAGTCCCGTCGAATTACTTGTCTCGACCTATCGCAAGCTCGGCCTGAGGCAGATCCCCGGCGCACCAGATTTCAATCTGCAAACTGAGGCTCTGGGTCAGCGCCTCATGCACCCGCCGACAGTTGCGGGATGGGCACAAGGCCGCAGCTGGATTACACCCGGTTTGCTACTCGAACGTGGAAACTTCGCGCTAGATGTGATGTTTGCCGACTTGTCGTTTATTCCGTTCGACCGTTATCCGCAATACGGAGGTGGGGCCGAGACCCTAGCCGTTGATGCGCGGATCCGCGCCGGCTTAGATATTACGTCGGCCACCAAGCCGTCGCAGACAGACGGCGGCGACATGATGGCGATGTCTAATATGATGGCCGATCGCGACGAAGCGTTTAACACACGATATGCAAGCTATCGTGGTTGGCAAATGGCGATCGAAAAAGTAAAGCCTATTGATCGAAGCATTGCGGCGCTCGATCTAACCAAGATGGTGATGGACGCGAGGCTCGTGACACCGGATGCGGTCGTTAATTATTTCGCGCAGCGCTTCCTAGCCGTACCACTCGATGAAGTAACCCACGCGAAATTGGCGGAATTTCTGCACCATGAACTAGGCACCGATAACGTACCTGCCGCAGAAACCTACCTTGAGGATCCGTTGCGCGCGTTGTTGCATATCATTTTAAGTCGACCAGAGTATCAGCTAGGTTAGCGCTAGATTGAGGAGCCCAGAGATGAACACCTACCAGCTAAAGCGTAGAAGATTACTCAGCGGCGCCGCCGCAAGTTTGGGCGCCAGCATCTGCGCGCCGTGGTCGCTACGCAGCGCCTTAGCAAATACCCGTGTCAATGCCGACAACGACCGAATTTTAGTCGTTCTTGAACTGTCTGGAGGGAACGACGGCCTCAATACAGTCGTGCCTTATAATGATGACGCCTATTACCGGCAACGCCCCACGCTTGGTATTCGGCCTGAGAAATTGATCAAGATTGATGATCATTTCGGGTTCAACCCGGGGGTGGTTGGTTTTGAGCGGCTCTGGAAGAATGGCGAACTCGCAATCGTACATGGTTGCGGTTACGAAAATCCGTCGTTCTCGCACTTCACGTCGATGGCTTATTGGCACACTGCCGCGCCGAACAGTGGCAACGATTACGGTTGGGTAGGGCGCCTAGCTGATTCGATGTCGCCGGAGGCGAAGCTAAACTACATCATCAATATCGACACCCGCCAATCGTTGGCGGTGCGCAGTGCAGTCCATAACCCGGTTGTGTTTGACGAGCCAGACAGATTTCAACGCAACGGCTTACAACCTGCGCTGGCTCTACTCAACCACGTCGGGTCGTCTAGTTCGAGCAATGCAACGCAGGCGTATTTAAACGACGTCGCAACGAGCGCACGCGAAGCCTCGAGCTTAGTGCGCAACGCCTGGTCCTCCTACAAATCCCCAGTTGACTATGGGATTGCGCCCCTGCAACTACCGAAAATTGCGGCCTGCATTGCCGCCGGAATGCCGACCAAACTTTACTACGCTGCGTTTCGCAATAATTCGTTCGATACCCACGTACAACAGGGCCCCTTACACCAACGCTTGTTAACGTATGCGGCCGACGCAGTGCATGGTTTTATTCGCGATCTCGAGCGACTAGGGGTCGCCGATAGGGTTGCCGTTGTGGCTTTTTCAGAGTTTGGTCGACGAGTCCCAGAAAATACCAGTCTCGGGACGGATCATGGCGCGGCGAATGTGATGTTCGTGGCCGGCAAAAATATCAACGGTGGTCACTACGGGGAAGTCCCGAGTCTCACGGAATTGGACGAAGGTGACAACCTTATCTACACGACAGACTTCCGGCGCGTCTATGCATCGGCTATCGACGGGTGGTTGGGGCAACGCGCCGCCGCGAAAGTGCTAAACGGCGAGTTTGAACCCTTTCCGATATTTTCTTGACGACGAAGTGGGGGCGACTATCCGGCACGATAGTACGTCCCACAATCATTATCGGCTGAATCGTTAGCCCTGCGCTGCCATGAAGGCCTGCATTGCAGCCGCCAAGTCAAGGTCAACTTTCTTGGTGGTATCCCTAGCGGCCGTCTTGGCAAGTGCGTCTCCAAGTCCGGGAACGGCTGCAACAATGTCCCAGCCGTAAATGGCCTGAGTCGCCATGTTGCAATAGCCAAACGAATTGTGCGCGACGATGTCGGCGTAAGTAAATTTCTCACCGCACAAATAAGGACCGAAACTGCAAAGTTGCTTTAAAGCACCGAGCCCATTTTCAATAACTGGACGTACTTCTTCTACAGCTGCGTCAGATTTCGGTCCTTTGAAAAAGACATGTCCGAAATGCCGGCGTCCGGCAAGTTCGATATAAAGTTCCACCACCCGCATGATTTCTTGTACTTTCGCTTTCTCGAATGGGTCGGCGGGATACAGTGGTTTTGACGGGTTCGTCGCCTCAAGGTAATCGAGTATTACGTTGGTTTCGGAAAGGCAGCCGTGCTTCGTTTCTATGAAGGGCATCTTCCCCATCGGACTCATCTTTTTGTAATTCGTTTCTTGGCTTGCTGGATTCGTCACTTCTTCGAATTCGATGCCTTTCTCAAGCATCGCGAGTTTAACCATATTGTAATAATTGCTGACTGGGACACCATGTAATTTGATCATCGCTTAGATCCTCCGAATTTAATTAAGTAATGTGCGGTTGTTTGATTTTGTGCGCTGTGTGCCGACGCTGCGAGCATATTGTGAACACGTTGCGATGGGCAAAACGCAGTGTAGAGCAGATCGGAGTGCTGGGTGTCTAAAGGAATCTAAAAGTCGCGCGACGCAGCGCCGGACGTGGCGTGTGTTATGGTTGTCGCAATGCCGAATATTGGAAGATAGTATGTCTCGAACAACTAAGCTTTGTACCCTTATTTTCGCCCTGACGTTCACGCAGGCGTTGTCTGCGAGCGGGGACTTGAAGCTTGAAGCGGCGGCCCGCAGCGCCCATCGCAGTGTCGATAACGTGGCGCGCAATGTGTGGCGCCATCCGGTGGAGACATTAGAATTTTTTGGCATAAAGGATTCGATGACGGTGGTCGAAATTTGGCCGGGCGGCGGTGGGTGGTATACGGAGATCCTTGCGCCGTATTTACGCGATACTGGAGTATCGTATGCGGCCAATTATGACGGGAACTCTGGTAGCGCCTATTACGCGCGCAACGATAAAAAATTTCGCGACAAGCTGGCGGCACTTCCTGAAGTTTATGATCAAGTTCGCATCACGACCTTAATGCCGCCGACGGCGGTGACTGCCGCGCCGCCCAGTAGCGCTGATATGGTTGTTAGCTTCAGGAACCTGCACAATTGGGTTCGCGCCGGGCTAGAACAAGAAATGCTCAAGGCTATTTACGAGGTGCTGAAACCCGCTGGAGTTTTCGGTTTAGTTGCGCATCGGGGAACGCCTGAAATGGTGGGCACTGAATGGGCGACCAAAGGGTACGTATCTGAAGCCGAAGCGATTCGTTTGGCGGAGTCTGCGGGGTTTACGCTAGTCGGTCGTAGTGAAATTAACGCGAATGCGAACGACACGAAAGACTATGCCGACGGCGTGTGGACTTTGCCACCAGCATTTCGTCGTGGCGATAATGACAAAGAAAAATACGCGGCGATCGGCGAAAGTGATCGAATGACATTGAAATTCACTAAGTAGCGGTAAATATAGAAAAATAAGGCCGCGAATCCAGCGCATTAATTTAGAAAGATCGTGTGGATTCTCCGCCGATGGTTGCGACCGACATCACGGGTGTCCTGATGATTATTCTTGATGGGTTCCGTCTGTGTAAGACCACAGGGCGTCAATTCGCCTAAAGCGACTTATTTCGTGTAACCGAAATCCGCGGCCGTGATGTCGATAACGGGCGATGAACTCGACGACCGCTTGTGACTCATTCGGCGCAGTCGGCTCGGCACGAATTACCTTAAGACCTAACCATTGAATCGCTGGATCTAATTCGAGCTCGCTGGGCCGGCTTAACGGGTCCCAGCTCGACAGGAGATACTCGCGAGCCCGTTCGACGTAAGCGCAATACCGCGATCGCATGCAGTTTTCAGGGGTCCTCGCCATGGCAATACCGTCTACCAAGGGACCGCAGCAGTTTTCGCGAGTCGCGGCCGACCCGCATGCGCACAGTCGCTTCACCTGGCCCACTAATTTAGTCTACGAGCACGACTATTTTTGCGTTAGCGGCGTTGCTGTCCATCAGCCGATGGGCGGCTTGTAGCTCAGCGAACGGAAACACAATTGCGGGTTTCAGAGTGAGATTGCCGCATTCAATCATTTCGACGTAGTGCTGTAGCTGCTGATCCGAAATGTCCGAAGCATCGCCGGAGTAGCTGGTCAAACTTACTGCAGTTGGCACATCGTCCATGGGGCGAAAATCTCTGAGCGACCATTCGCCGCCCAAAATACCCGTCATGCAGACAATGCCGCCACGCCGGGTCGAGCGCAGCGAATCGAGTAAAGTGCTTGTACCAATGAGTTCTAGCACGCGATCGAAACCATCCGGGTGGAGTGCGTGGGCCGCTTGCTGGATATTGCCGTCGTCGATAAGGACCTGTGCGGCGCCGGCGTTTTGCAATACGGCGTGTTTTGCCGGATCGCGAGTCGTCGCAGTCACAGCCAGTCCAGCATGTTGGCATAAAGCAATTGCGGCTAATCCGATCGACGAGGAACCACCACGAATTAGAATATTATTTGCGCGATCGATTTGCAGAGCCGTATACAGTGAGCCGTGTATGGTTTGCAGAGTTTCCGGTAACGCCCCGATTACTTCCCACGGCAGCCGAGTATTAAGCCCAAACACATTGGCCCTCGGGACCAAAGTATATTGCGCGTAGGAACCATCGAATTCCCGACCCATACCGCCCATCATCGCTGCAACAATTTGCCCGACTGCTAGGCCCGTACCGCCGTCGTCAACAACCTCACCAACACACTCGATACCCAGTATTCGGGGAAATCGCACGTTAGGCGACTCACCCCGACGTGTAAACCACTCTGAACGATTCAAACCGAACGCACGGATCCGGATTAACACGGCGCCACGCTCGGGCGATGGACGGGGCATTTCGCAGGGTATTAACTTTTCCGGCCCCCCCGTTTCTCTAATGACATAGGCGCTCATCGACAATGCTGATTTGTTATTCATAGGCCCACTGATTCATCGTTGCTTACATCCATTTAGTGTCACGTGCGCCGCGTACTGCACACTTGCTTGATTCGCGCACTCGGCCGAAGGCCAACCGGCACTCGGAACAAAATCGCGCGCGCGCCTAGAGTTCAGAGTATTTTCGTCTGCTTGCCGTCGCGTAGCCAACAATCGGCAACAGAAAAAGCCGCGCAATCCAAGGCGCGCGCTGTTCAGAGAGTTTCCGTAAATTTGCATCGCGCTAGGTCAAATGGCATAACGTCCGTACAGCACCCATTTAAAGATTGACCTGATCCTATTACGAAATGGCTAACGATTCTCTCTCACTCGGTTTGCGTGCGACGCTAAGAATTTTAGGACCCTACGTTCGCGAAAAATTATTCGAGCAAATTCGCAACGTGAGCTTTATTGTTATTTATCTTGCGTTCTTTCAGATTTTCATACTGGGCCTGCCGATTGTTTTCGCGGCAATGATTTCGATAGGCATTGCGACCGTAGCCCTTGGCTTAATGTTCTTTATGGAGGGTTTGCGTCTCGGATTAATGCCCTTGGGTGAGACGATCGGGGCAATTTTGCCGCGAAATTCGTCGATTCCAGTTATTTTGCTGTTCGCCTTTCTACTTGGTTTGGGTGCGACTTACGCAGAGCCCGCGATTGCCATATTGCGTGAGGCGGGCGCCGCTGTTGCGGCCGAAAAATCACCACTCCTATTCAGCCTTTTGAATGATTTTTCAGGGCAACTCGTGCTGGTCGTTGGGATTGGTGTCGGCGTTGCTGTCGCGCTTGGTGTATCTCGCTTCTTTCTTGGTTGGTCCATGAAGATCCTGATTCTCCCACTCGTCTCGGTGCTACTCGCGTTCAGCCTGTTTGCTCACCATAACGAAGCACTAGGTCCGATTCTTGGGCTTGCGTGGGATTGCGGCGCGGTTACTACTGGACCCGTTACGGTGCCGTTAGTGCTCGCGCTCGGCATTGGAGTGTGCCGGATCGTCGGAGACGCTGATACAAGTAATGCGGGATTCGGCATCGTCACTTTGGCCTCATTGTTCCCGGTCGTGGCGGTCCTTGGGCTCGGTTTCTATCACTACCTGGCTGACGACTATTACGGTCGACCCCACTATCAAGGCACATATTCGGCGTCCGTTAGTGCTTCACGCGTCACGCAGGCCGAAGATTCCGAGACCGCGAGTGCCGAGTTTTCAACGGAAGAGTTTGATCGCTTTCTTGCCACCGGTGAGGTCGGCGTAGAGCACCGGATCCGCTACGAACATGGCGACCGACGGCTCGAGGATGGCCATATAGTGATGCGCGATACGACGATTATTCTAGAAAAAACTCCGGAACAACGTCCTAGCTTAGTTGACGGTGCGGCGTGGGATCCGGAGCAGCAGCTGCTAGAGCGAATCGGTGAGTCGACAATGGCGTCGATACGCGCGATCATCCCGCTGTCCTTGTTTTTGTTACTTACTATCAAGCTGCTTATCGCAGAGCGCATAAAGGCCGCAGAAGAACTTTACATAGGCATCGGCTTTGCTCTGTTTGGGATGGCTTTATTCATTCTGGGCATTAATCTCGGTCTAAATCCACTCGGCGCGCAGCTTGGCAGCAATGTCCCTGCAGCTTTTGCAAGTTTGACGCCGTGGGGAATGCACGGCACCGAGGGTCCGCTATTCGAAAGCGCTTTCTATGGGAAACTTCTCGCGATTATTTTCGGGTTCTTCCTCGGCTACGGCGCAACCTTGGCCGAGCCGGCGTTAAATGCATTAGGTGAAACGGTCGAGAAGATTACGGTGGGGGCGTTCCGCAAAAGATTACTGATGCAGTCGGTCGCCGTTGGTGTCGGTTTCGGCATAGCGGCAGGCGTTTTTAAAATCGCCTACAACGTACCGCTAGCGTACTTGCTTGTACCGCCTTATGCGTTGCTGCTAGTGCTCACGGCGTTGTCAACTGAAGAATTTGTAAATTTCGGATGGGATAGTGCCGGCGTCACGACAGGACCCATCACGGTGCCGTTAGTATTGGCGATGGGTTTGGGTATCGGCGCGAATGTGGATGGCGTATCTGACGGATTTGGCGTCCTTGCATTGGCTTCAGTCGGCCCGGTTATTACGGTGCTTACCGTCGGGTTTATCGTTTCGCTCGGCTTCAAGGCATCGGCAACTGTGGTGCGAAAATAGTGCGTTTCGTGTCGAATAAAAACGTTTCACTGCTAACGGCGATACTCCCGCAGCATGCCTCGAATCGGGTAATCGCAGAGGTGTTTGAAAAAGGTGAGCGCAACGCGCTCATATTCAACGCTCGCGCAACCTTAATGCGCAACAAGTGGTACCAGGCGTTGATCCCCATGGTTGCGCCGGAACGCGAATACATTCAGTTCTTGGTTCCAGATACCGAAGTCGATCCGTTAATGGAGGCGATCGTCGCGAGCGGTAACCTCCACCTACCCGGTGCCGGTGCGGTTTTTGCCGTCCCTTGCGACGACGTCGTTCACACGGAAGATTTTTTGCTTTGGTCGGGAACCGGTTGGGAAACAGATACCTTTAACGCATCTTCGGTTCTGAAAGAGAACTTGACGGCGATCATCTGCATTGCGCAGAAAGATCAAACCGAGGCGATATCGCGCGCGGCTATGCGAGCAGGATCCCACGGGCCAATTGTTTTCTATTGCGAAGGCCGGGGTCTGCGCGATCGACTCGGCTGGCTAAAAATAACTAAAAAACGCGATAAAGAAGTCATCGTGATGATCGTTGATAACGCCGACGCAGTGTCCGTCACCGAAGCGATCGTCGATGCGGGCGATATTGACTTACCGGGGCGCGGTTTTCTGTTTCGAATGCCGGTACAAAAAGGCCTGATCAATATTGGGAGCACGATAGGACGTCACCGTCATGCTGCGAATATGCAGCAGGTCATTGCCGCAATCGACGACATTAAGGGCGGCTCAGAGTGGCGTGACCACCGCGTGCACGAACTAGTTGGCACGGGGCAGAGCGCAGGCATCAATCTATTTGGCAACGTTCGTGAACGGGTTTATTTGAAAAATCAGTGTAGTTTGAATTGCGTGGTCGGGCGCAAGGATTTTGAAAATTTAATCGATGTTGGTTTGCAAGCAGGAGCGCCAGGCGCGAACTTCAGTTTTGCAAAATTCTTTGAAGTCGATAACCGCGCGACCACGAGTGGTGTCCGTTACCATCGCGAGCGCTGCATAATCCGTTTCATTCTTCCTGAAGACAAATTGAATAGTGTTATGCAAAGCATCCAAGCGGCCTGTCTCGACAGCCAAATCACTGAAGTTTGCTTATTTAGTACGCCGGTGACACGAGCGATCACCTACATAGCGGAGACGGATAATCCCAATGCCACGAATAGTCGACGGGCCGCGCGTTTCAAACGGAACTAACGCGGGCCAAGTGCACTAGGTGGGGATGGTGTACTGAACCAAGTTTCAACGGGCTGTGAACTAGTCGATTTGGTCGCAAGCGCAGACCGGGCACACTTATTGGGTGTGTGGATCACGCGATTAGAATTAATTAGGCCGGAAACAGCTCGCACGCATCGTAACCGTAAATCCATGCAGAATCGGCGAAACCGCCGCCGTCGCGGCGTTCCGACATATCGTTTCCGCGACCCACGGCGTGAGTTAATTGACCTTGTTTCCATGCCGCGCGCTGAATGTTTGCCGTGCGCTCCAGCCGTGCGGCCTCGTACTCCTGGAGTGCATTCTCCGGCGCGCCTTGGGTCGCAATGCAATGCGCAAGGACCCACGCATCTTCGATGGCCATGACCGAGCCTTGCGCTAGGTAGGGCACCATGGGATGGGCGGCATCGCCAAGCAATGTCGTTCTCGTTGACGACCAGGATTCCAGTGGGTCACGCATAAGAATCGCCCATTTGTAGCATTGCCCGTTCTGCGTATGGTCGATCAGGGCTTTTACTGTGTCGTTCCAATCTTCGAATCTTGCGGCGAGTGTTGCTTTGTCCGCTTGTGTCGTCCAGTTTTCCGTTTTCCAATCGTCTTCTTCGGTTAATGCAACGTAATTTAAAAGTTCACCGCGACGAACGTAATAGGCAACGACGTGAGCACCAGGTCCCGCCCATAAATTCATTTTCGGTTCTATCAAATCGCCTGCAACATCCTTAACGTCAACCATTCCGCGATACGCCACGTGTCCAGTGTATTGGGCGCTAAGTTGCGGGTGTCGCAAAGTTCTCACAGTTGAATGCACGCCATCGGCGCCGACTAATATTTCGCTATAGCGTGTTTGACCGTCTTCGAAATCTAGCCTTACGCCACCGTTGTCCTCATGCAGTTGCGTCAGTCGCATCCCTACTTCGATGCAACTTGCATCGTTTTCTTGCACGGCTTCAAGCAACATTTTGTGCAGGTCAGCGCGATGAAACCCATAGAAGGGTGCGCCAAAAGTAGTATAAAAATTATCGTCGAAGGGGTTTTCGAAAAACGGCTTGCCTGATTGATAATGTCGAATTGCGATCGCTTGAGGCTGAAATTTTATTTTTTCGATCGCGCCTTTGAGGCCGAGTGCATAAAGCACCTTCATCCCATTCGGGCTCAAATGCAAACCGGCGCCGATCTCTCCAAGCCGGCTTGCTTGCTCGTAAATGCGGACTGAGATACCACGCTTGTGTAGGGCTAGTGCAGTAGTTAATCCGCCGATACCGGCGCCGACAATCGATACCTTCGGTACGCTCACATCTTCATCTCCAGATTGTTTTCAAGGTCAAAGCGTCTTTCGCGGCGCAGTTATTCCAACTCGACCTGGCACTCGAAAATTCTGCAATCTGGTCGAATTTGCGCCGCCATTATGCACTGAATGTGACTTTACACGTTCTCGAATCCGAGTGCGTTGTGTAAGCTTGAGGCCAATTTGGCGGGTAAGGGTAAGATCCTGATGAAGTTCGTAAGTTTTTCTGACCGCCGTGGGCCGGTGAGAGTCGGTGTTTTAGATGACGCATCCCACGTGATTGACTGCAAGGCGGTCGACAAGAATTTTCCTTCCTCGATGCTGGAATTGATTCGCGCCGGCCAAGCTGGGATCCAACAAGCCCAGAGCGTGTTGGATTCTGCGCCTAGCAAGGCACGCGTGTCGTGCAACGAGGTGCGGCTCGTGGCGCCGATCCCGCGTCCAACGAAGAACGTGTTTTGCGTCGGGAGGAACTATAAGGAGCACGTCGAAGAGGGGCATCGAACGCGCGGCACGGAAATCGTCTACCCGAAGGCTCCGCAGTTCTTTACTAAAGCGCCGACCGCAGTCATCGGCCCGGATGAGACGGCATCGCTCGATCCCCGCGTGACGCGGATGTTTGATTACGAGGCGGAGCTCGGAATTATCATCGGCAGTGGCGGGGTCAACATCTCCGAGGCGGACGCTGATGATGCGATTTTCGGCTATACGATTGTGAACGACTTTACGGCGCGCGATTTGCAACGTCATCATGATCAATGGTTCAAAGGCAAGAGTCTCGATCGCTCCTGTGCGATAGGACCCTGCATCGTGCATAAATCGGCTATCGCCAATCCGCAAGATTTAGAGATTGAATTAACCGTCAACGGTGAACAGCGCCAGGCGAGCAGAACGAGCTACATGATTTTTAGTATTGCGAAAATAATTCGTGATTTGTCTCTAGGGATGACCTTGGAGCCAGGCGATATCATTGCAACGGGTACGCCCAAAGGCGTCGGTTTCGCGATGGATCCTCAGCAATTCCTTGCCGATGGTGATGAAGTCGTGATTACAATCGAGGGTATTGGTGAGTTACGTAATCGTGTTGAGCAAGTCACGACAATATACGAAAAGCAATCGAGCAGAGCGCGGCGCCTTAGCGTCTTTTAACTCGCGCTTCGCATTTCGCACCAAGTTTCGTATTTGCTGCCGATCGGCATCAGGTACGAGGTTGAGAAATTCGGTGATGGCTGATTCGCCGTCGCTCAAAAGCCGGTCGCGCCATTTTTCGACCTGGTGAAAGTTCTCTACGAGCTCGCGCGAGGGCGTTAAGGCATCAGCTAAGGCTCGTTGTATGGCCAGCGCATCTTCGTTCGCAATGAGCCCGCCGATGTAGCGGAGTTGCCGCTGCCGCGCGCTTTTCTTGAGGCCGCGAGTCTCACGGATTGCCTCTAGCAAAGTTTCCGATACCGGAATCTTCAGCAGCTGCTTTTCAGGAAGCTCTGCGAGTTCACGGCCGGTTTCTTGCAGCGCAAGGAGCTCTCGCTTGATCCTGCTTTTACTTTTTTCGGTTTGTTCTGGTTCTTCCATTTGCGACCACGATGCGCGGTGTCGACCGGCGGCTAAGGCTTGAGGATATCTTGTTCCGACAATTCATGGCCCCAGTCGCGCTTGGCACTTAGATAGCGACGATTCCAATGATTGACGCCTGTTACGTGCTTAACTGCGGTGACCTGTGTATGCCCAAAGCGTGCTAGATCATGAATTTTTTTCGGATTATTCGTTAGCAATCGAAAAGGACGTTTGCCGACGAAATAGTGAAGTAGCGCGGCGGCGTCGCTAAAATCACGTGAATCATCCGGCAAACCAAGTGATCGATTTGCTTCATACGTATTTTCACCCGCGTCCTGCAACAGATAGGTGGCGGCTTTCGCCCATAAACCTATTCCGCGCCCTTCGTGTCCGGACATGTAAATAACCAGGCCGCCTTGCTCGTCTTGATCGATTCGGTCGAGAGCGGATACGAATTGAGGGCCGCACTCGCACCGTTGCGAGCCAAACACATCGCCGGTTAGGCAACTTGAATGCACGCGCACGAGCGGGCTTGTACTCGCAGCGATATCGCCGAGGACCAACACGCTATTGACGGCCATGCTTGAGGCCAGTGCTGCGAACGATCGTTGCCCGCCTTGCCGACTCAGATCTCGAGCTAACTCTTCCACCTGCGCGAGTTCAGTGCTACGCACGGTCGCATACCATTGAGTCGTGACTTGAACTTCACCGAGATCCAACGGTAGTGGGATCGGGCCTAAGACGTTGATTGCAACTCCCCCGTCCGCAGGGGTCGCATCGGCCGGAGTTTCCTGGCCGTTGGCATCTATCCGAACGAGTTTTCGTTCCGCAACCAAGCGCTTTCGGATTGTCGGATTCAGGTAGGTGAACATAATTTCAAATAATCTAGCGACGATGGCCGTATATAGTTTCGGTCGCGCATAGTAGCAGTGTCTTGCATTTGGAACTGAGTCTTCAGATAGTTATACCGGGTTAAGCGGGCGCCGAGTCTCGTGATTGCGCAAGCAGTTCAATAAAAGTGGGGCGGATTAGTCAGGCCGTTCGCCTTCCAATGTCACCCGATACATCGTCCTATTGTGTCCGTGATAGTCATTTAACGCATTGTGTTGTGCGCATCGATTATCCCACAGGGCGACTGAACCTCGCTCCCAGTGAAAGCGGCATTGGAATTCTTCACGCTGCTGCACGCTATAGAGATAGTGCAGCAGTGGCCGGCTCTCATCGGCGGTTAAGCCATCGATGTTCATCGTATGGCCATCGCTGCAATAAAGCGACTTACGTAGCGTCTCGGGATGAGTGCGGACAATCGGGTGCGAGGCCGTGGTGGCGATGTCGCTGGCATCGGCAGGACGATCTGCAATTCTATGAATTCGAGTCACTGCAGCATCCGGTTTTTCGGCGCTGTTGACGCCGCGTAAACCCGACAGCAGGTTCTTCATTCCATCGGACAAAGCGTTGTAGGCAAGGTACATGTTTGCAAACAGCGTGTCGCCACCAACGGCGGGGACTTCCTGTGCATACAGTATCGATCCGAGCGGCGGTTGTTCGAGGTAACTTGTATCGGTATGCCACAAACCACCGAAATTAATTTTCTCATCAGGTCTCTTCGCGACTTCGACGACATCCGGGAAGCCCTCCATACCTTTGACGAACGGATAGCGTCCGATTTTTCCGAACAGCCGTGCCACTTCGGTAAGCCTCGCGGGGGTAAGGTTTTGGTCACGGAAAAACACGACGAGATGCTTCAGCCAGGCGTCGCGAATTTCGCGAACCATTTGCTCGGATAATTCAGAGCTTAAGTCGACCTTACTAATTTCGGCGCCGATTGCAGGGGTTAAAGGTTTAACCGCGATCGTTGTGTATGACATCGTATAGCCCCAGCTAGGTGTTATGGACGGTGGCCTCTCTACAACTCACCGTTTAGGGAAGTTGTAGAGAGGCGGCATTATAAACAGTCCTGCCGAGCCAACCACAAACGCTGCATCGGACGGTCTTGATGGCGTTCGTGAAGCGTGGCGATGGCGCTACGCGACTGGCACGCCGGTGTCGTTAACTTGCGCATAGAATATTTTCTGGTTGAACAGCTTGCCAAGGACATCGTTGAGGGCGCGCGTCTTTTTGCGCGATTCGTCAAATTCACTCTCGTTGGGCCGGACCCTGGTGTGGATCGCGATCTCGGTTCGGATCGCTTGCTCTATCAATTCTAGGTCGCTAGGAGATAAGCGAAAATGCTCGTGATATTTTGCCATATCGATTTCTTCCCTACTGGGAAAGTAACCCCGGTTGTCGGGTTACTTTCGTGATTGCGTGTCGCGCGAAACTCCCGGACTAAGCTTTACCAGCCGTGGAAGTCAGTTAAATTGCAGCCCCGCGACGGATTCAGCCAGCCGTCTGCCAGAACCCTTGGCTTTGGGCAAGCCGGGGTTGGGGTGCCTTCGCGTGATACCGCTCAAAACCGGGCCGCAATGATCGATTCAAGGGTCGATGAGATATCGGACAAATTTGGTGTGCTGCTAGCATACGAGCTTCCTCCATCATGTCAGCAGTGCTTATAGGGTGCGCGCCTGTAGCGCACGAGCCAGTGCACGTTGTGCACTGCAGCGATTATAAAAAATAATTCCGCTTCGTCAATGTTTTGATCGATAAATTGTTAGGTTACTTTACTGCGTGCGCCTTAAAACCTGCATGTTCGAGCAATCTGCCGGCTTCGCCTCCAGGGAGCCAAATAACGAGCGCTTTCATGGGGATTTCTGAGGGAACGGAATGGCGGATTTTGTCGCCGGGTTTGACGAAGCCAAGATCGCCTGGATTGAGGGTGTATTTTTCCCCGTTCACCTCGTGACCCAAAACACCCTCAACAACGTAAAATATTTCCAGACTGACGTGCGCGTGCGCTGAGTCTTCACCGCCATCGAATCCTGGTGGCAGATTGAGTTCTCCAACCTCTACTTCGTCGCTCCCGAGGTTGGACGCATCCAGCAGCATTTTTATCGATACAGGCCCGGATACGAGTTCTTGAGTCCCGCTGCTCGCCGCTTGGTAACTTGCCGCAGGCGCCGCCGAGTCGTGGTGATGTCCCGATCCATCCGCGAAGACCGCCGCATTTAATCCGAATAATACGCAGGCCAACACCGAGCAGAGCGCTAGCGGCCGATTAAGAGTATTCATAGACACCTCAGAGCCAAAGTAGGAAACGATTTGTTGAAGTAGTTTGATTACGCATGCGCACAAGCGCTATTCGATCAATAACGTACGCAGGCCTTCGCGCATCTCCGCCGTTATGCCAATACCATCATGAACATACGATTCTGTCGAGCCGTAGCTTGCAATCATTTGTGCAATGGCGGTTTTAATGTACGTGGGATCCGAGGCCATGAGGACATCGACAACCTTGGGGTCCACACCGTCAGCGAATAAATCGACTTTTTCGATCCGCCCTTCGGTCATCGCATAATCGTTAATAATTTCCGCATCACTCACGTCGAGCATCAGCAGAAGGATCGCGGCCACCATCCCCGTGCGGTCTTTGCCGCTCGTGCAATGAAAGACCAACGGCGAACCGCTGTGAGCGAGGATGTCTTTGATGATGGCAAGATAGTCAGCAGTATGGTCAATGGCGAGCGCGCGATATTGCTCTAGCATTGCCTCATAAGCCGTGGTCGGATCTAGCCGACCGGAATTGATGCCCGCAATCATTCGACCCGTATGGCGGGGTAGGAACTCATGGATAATTTGCGTCAGGCCAGAGTCGTTTGGCAGACTGTTGGGCGCTTTGTTACGCTCTTCGGCCAAGCGCATGTCAATGACGGTGGCGATGCCGAGATCGCTCAACGAGCGCTGATCGTTCGGTGTGAGATTCGATAAGCGGTCTGATCGATACACAATGCCTCGGCGCGTGACACCAGTGGCAGTTGCGATGCCGCCCATGTCGCGAAAATTTCGACTACCCTGGAATTCGATATAACGGTTCTGTGCTGTCATGCAATGGTTCCCACGCCTTCTAAAACTCAATTGTAGCGTCGGTGGCATTCTCACATATATCTACGGCCAGCCGAACCCATTACAATAGGCCATTCTATGGTGGCCGTGCCGGTCCCCTCGCGACGCTAAACTGCGAATCCCGCCAGGCCTGGAAGGGAGCAACGGTAGTAGTGGCGCGGGCGCCGAGGTGTGGCTGGTACGGCCGCCGCCCTAATTTTGACGTTGCTTGCAACCGGGAAAACGCCTAACAGTGGCAGTTCCTCACGATCGTGGCGAATTGTCTGTAGTAGTAGTCACAAGGCCAAATCAGACAATATGAGTTACCAGGTTCTTGCGCGAAAGTGGCGGCCACACGGCTTTGATGAAATGGTTGGGCAAAGTCACGTGCTGCGTGCGCTGGTAAACGCGCTAGATTCCGATCGACTGCACCACGCCTACCTGTTCACTGGCACACGCGGCGTTGGTAAGACGTCGGTAGCTCGGGTCTTCGCTAAAGCGCTCAATTGTGAAGTCGGCGTCAGCAGCACGCCATGTGGCACCTGCTCTAGTTGTATCGAGGTCGACGAGGGGCGTTGCGTCGATTTAATCGAAGTTGATGCCGCCTCGCGGACTAAAGTCGACGAAACGCGGGAGCTTCTAGACAACGTTCAGTACGCGCCCACTCGTGGTCGATATAAGGTGTACTTAATAGACGAGGTGCACATGTTTTCGACGCACTCGTTCAACGCGTTGTTGAAAACCTTGGAAGAACCGCCGCCGCACGTAAAATTCCTGCTCGCTACAACCGATCCGAAAAAACTACCTGTGACTATCTTGTCGCGGTGTCTGCAATTTAATCTTAAAAGAATCCCTCCTGACCAGTTACTGACGCATTTACGCATGATCGTGACCGCCGAAAACGTGACCGCCGATGATGCGTCTCTGGCGCTTATTGCTAGTGCCGCAGACGGTAGTGTGAGAGATTCGCTTAGCTTGCTCGATCAGGCGATCGCATACGGTAATGGCGAGTTGAACCAACCTGATGTGGCCGCCATGTTAGGGACGATCGCGTCTGCTGATGTCGCCGCTATGCTCGAATTCTTATGTGCGGATGATGGCCCGGGCTTGATTAAACTTGCGCGGGAACTCGCGCAAAGCGCCCCAGATTATCATCACGTGCTTGGCGAGTTGCTGTCTTTGGTCAGAAGAGTGGCAGTACTGCAATCGCTTGGAGAGGAGGGTGGGACACTCGATGAAAGCGCTGAGGTGGTTTCGCTAGCCGAACAAATAACGCCACAAGATTGCCAGTTGTTCTATCAGATCGGGCTGATTGGTCGCCGCGATCTATCCTTGGCACCGGATCCTCAATCAGGGTTCGAGATGGTGTTATTACGGATGTTGGCCTTTCGGCCAGCCGATCGTGATGCTGCACAAACGCGCAATCCGACGCGACGCTCCGCCGGATCGGCAGTTCCGATTAAGCCATCGGCAGCTCCAACAGTGGCTCCAACAGTGGCTCCAACAGTGGCTCCATCAGTGGCTCCAACAGTGGCTCCAACAGTGGCTCCATCAGTGGCTCCATCAGGCGAGAGCAGTGCATCGCGCGCCGCAGTTAAGGCGACCCCTAACCCAGAAGCGGCGAGCACGGCGCCCGTATCCAATGTGGACGCCGCGCTGCCCGTGTCATCCGCAAGTGCTACCGAGACTTTCGATCCGGACTTGCTGCCCGAGGGGGGCGTTACCTTGGAACCCGAAGTAGCACCTGAGGGCAACGCGAAAGGGCCTGCGCTTGCGGCCAACGGTGAGCTAGATTGGAACGAGATTGTTGCGCAACTGACCTTGCAAGGACTGGTTCGTGAGTTGGCGCGAAATACGGCGTTAAAAGCTTACGACGGTAAGGTCATCGATCTTGTGTTGGCACCGCAACACGAGAATTTACGCGCCGAACGATTGGTTAGCGGGCTGGAATTAGCGCTCAAGGAACAATTCTATTCAGATGTCCGCATCCGTCTTTCATTTGATGGTGCTCAATCTTTAGATACACCGTCACAGCGTATGACCAAAGCGCAACTGCAGCGTCAACAAGACGCAGAATCGAGTATTGACGACGATCCGACTGTAAAATCGTTACGGGACGTGTTCGGCGCAACCGTCGAAAAAGTTGAGCCACACGGAAATATGCACGGGTGAGCATGTGCAACTCGAAATCAACAAGTATCTAGTGGGTGAATTATTGCTATGAAGGGTCCGCTCGGAAACATCATGAAGCAAGCGCAACGTATGCAAGAAGATATGGAGCGTGCGCAAACGGAATTAGCCGCGATGGAAGTGGTCGGCGAATCAGGCGGCGGTATGGTAACGGTAAAAATGTTGGGTAACCGCGACGTCAAGTCAGTAAAGATTGATCCGATATTAGTCGGCGACGATATCGGGATGCTGGAAGATCTTGTCGCGGCCGCGCTCAACGACGCGAACCGGAAAGTTGAGGCGGTGAGTAAAGAAAAAATGTCTGGAATGACAGCCGGCTTGAATCTTCCTGCAGGGTTTAAGCTACCATTTTAGGCGAGGCTTCGCCGGCGTTGCCCCGCAGCTTAGATATCGACCTTAATACAAAGTGGCTTGTCGTTCGACACGGCGACGCGAAAGACCTCGCGCGTAATACCCAAACGACGTTGCGGAAATTTGTAATTTGAATACTCAACCCTTACTAGCTCAATTAATCGACGCCTTACAAACGCAGCCAGGTATCGGGCCGAAATCTGCACAACGGATCGCATTTCAGCTTTTGGAGCGAGACCGCGATCGGGGTTTAAAGCTTGCACGCGTGCTCGCTGAAGCGCTCACGAAAATTGGTCAATGTGGTTCTTGTCGTACATTCACGGAAAGCGATCTGTGTCAGACCTGCGCCTCACCGGCGCGCGACAATTCGATTTTATGTGTCGTGGAAAGCCCGATGGACGTAGCGTCAATCGAACAAGCGGCAGGCTATCGTGGAAAATATTTCGTCTTAATGGGACATCTCTCCCCGATCGATGGAATTACGCCTGAATCGCTCGGTCTCCACGTACTTGAACAGCGCCTCTTGGCAGGTGACGTGAAAGAATTAATTGTCGCAACAGGAACCACAATGGAAGGTGAGGCGACCGCGCATTATCTGAAAGACCTGGCCGAAAGCGTTTCGGTTGTCGCGACACGTATTGCTTACGGCGTGCCGATGGGGGGCGACCTCGAATACGTGGACGGATCAACCTTGTCGCACGCGATTGCTGCCCGTCGGGCCTATTGATTTTAGACGTCCGGATCCGATCCTAGCGTCACAGTGACGCCTTGGCGCCGAACATTATTCGGTGCGCACAGGCATATAAAACTACCTGTTCACTTGGAGACCCCCGCATGAAACATTCCGCATCAAACCTGATTTGGATCGATCTCGAAATGACAGGGCTTGAACCGGACTCGGATCGCATAATCGAAATTGCCACGATCGTAACGGATCAGGACTTAAAAGAATCGATCGAAGGTCCGAGTTTGGTTATCCATCAAAGCGATGATTTGCTGAACGAAATGGACGAATGGAATACCTCGCACCATGGTAAATCAGGACTCACCCAACGGGTTCGTGAGAGCCAAATCTCTGCCGAGATGGCGGAGCGCGAAACACTGGAATTTCTCACCCAATGGGTGCCGCGCGGAAGTTCACCGATGTGTGGAAATAGTGTCTGCCAGGACCGCCGCTTTTTATACAAATACATGCCGAAATTAGTCGAATATTTTCACTATCGCAATCTAGACGTTAGCACGCTGAAAGAACTCGCCAATCGGTGGTCGCCTGATCTCGCGAAATTTAAAAAGAGCGGCGCGCACTTGGCGATGGCTGATATCCGAGAGTCCATTGGTGAACTTAGTTATTACCGGCAAAATTTTATAAAGTTCGGATCCGAATAGACGCGTGGATTGCTTGTACGACATTAAGGCGATTCGCGAGCTCGATAGGCTCGCGATGGCGCGCGAAGGGTCGTCTGGTCTAACTCTGATGGCAGCTGCCGGACTGGCAGGCTTGCGCGAACTAAAGGATCGCTGGCCGCAGTGTCGGCGGCTTAGCGTTGTGTGTGGGCAAGGTAATAACGCGGGCGACGGTTACGTGCTTGCGCACGAAGCGCGCGCGACAGGGATGGATGTGACAGTCATCCAAGTAGGGTCGACAGAGCGATTAAGCGCACACGCCCGAGCGTGTTACGAGAAGATGCGTGCGGCCGATCTCAACCCGCAAGAAGAGCTTGATGCAATCGCATCAGCTGACGTGATCGTCGATGCATTATTCGGTATTGGCTTGAATAGAGAAATCGATGGCGCATTTCGAACGGCTGTCGAGCACATCAACCGCGCCTTGGCGCCGGTCGTCAGCCTAGATATTCCGTCCGGCCTTCAGGCGTCCACTGGCTTCAGCCTCGGTTGTACCGTGCAGGCGACATTGACCGTTACCTTCATCGGACTGAAACAAGGGCTTTATACCGCTGACGGACCTGCCTATGCAGGTGACGTCGTGCTGGATGATCTCGGCGTGGGCAGCACTCTACTAACAAAAGTCCCGGCCACGGCGACATTGATTGGTGAGTCGTACATCAAAAGAAATATCCGCGCGCGCAAGCGAACAGCGCACAAGGGCGACCATGGGCATGTGCTGCTGGTGGGCGGTGCGCCAGGTTACGTCGGTGCGATTCGCCTCGCTAGCGAAGCGGCGGCGCGTAGCGGCAGCGGATTGGTTAGTGTTGCCGCGCACCCCGAGGTCGCCAACTACGTCAACGTTGGATATCCGGAATTGATGGTCCACGCGACAACAAGCCCAGACGATATAGCAGGACTGTTGCAGAAGGTCGATTGCGTTGCGATCGGTCCCGGCCTCGGACGTTCGCAGTGGGCAATCGATTTATTCGCGCGGGTCGTGAGTGCGAAATTACCCTTGGTTGTGGATGCTGATGCACTTAACCTATTGGCCGAAGAACCGATTCGGCGCGAGAACTGGGTGCTAACGCCACATCCTGGTGAAGCTTCCCGCCTCCTCGACGTAACGACCCATCAAATACACGCCGATCGATTCGCTGCAGCGGCACAACTGTGTGACAAATACGGGGGCGACGTGGTGCTCAAAGGAGCTGGCTCAATTGTCACGGGCGGTGGCGCCCCGGATGTCTTGAGCGGTGGCAACCCAGGCATGGGGAGTGGCGGAATGGGCGATGTTTTGACCGGAATTATTGCGGCGCTAATTGCACAAGGATGCTCGGTCCTGGAAGCCGCGCGACTGGGGGCTTGTGTTCACGCGGCTGCTGGAGACCGCGCCGCACTGGATGGTGAACGAGGCATGCTGGCCTCGGATTTACTGCCGCACATCCGCACGTTAGTGAATGAAATTGAAAAGAGGATTGGATGACAACGATCACGGTGCGTTCTGATGTCGAAATGGAGGACCTTGGGGGGGCTGTTGCGAAGGCAGCAAACCAGGTCGTGAGGATTTATTTGTCCGGCGATTTGGCGGCAGGGAAGACCACCTTCGCGCGAGGGTTTGTTCGTGCTCGGGGTCACCAAGGGGCCGTCAAGAGCCCAACTTTTACGCTCGTAGAAAGCTATGACCTCGAGAACCACCAGGTCCACCATTTCGATCTATATCGGCTCACCGATGCAGAAGAGCTCGAATATATCGGGCTAGACGAATATTTTGATGACGCAGCGGACTGTCTCGTCGAGTGGCCGATCCGTGGACGAGGGGTGTTACCTATGGCCGATCTCGAACTGAACTTAGTTGTTGTCGGAATGTTTCGCGACGTGCAACTGCGAGCAGGTAGCGATTACGGTAAGAATCTCGTCCATGAGATTGAAAAAGCATATTGTAAATCATAAGGTTATATTCAACACATATATATTACTTGAATTTATTTGCATAAGGCGGAAAATACGACACAACACCCTTTAGTAATCGCTCGTATCCGTATGCGTGGCATCGTATTTCTGCTGTCAATTTGCTTTGGTTCTTCCGCCTTATCTGCGGAGATCAAAAGCGTGCGCATGTCTCATGACACGCAACGTACGGCAGTGGTGTTTGATCTGAGTGAGCCGCTGCGCTATCGAATCTCAAAATTTCGTCATCCAGACCGGCTGGTCATTGATTTTCAGCACGTTGACGCGCCGCAGGACCTCGTTCTCCCCAAGATATCCGAGGCGCCTGTTCTCGGTCTGCGTTACGCCCGTCGCGGCGGTTCCGATTTAAGGATCGTATTGGACTTATCAAAGCCGTTGACCCATAAGGATTTGCTCATTGCGGCACGTAACGAATACGGTGACCGCCTCGTGCTAAATCTGGCGCCTGCTGCAGGTCCAACTATCGCCTCACCTGTCGTATCTAAGTCGAAGCCTGCACCCGTTAGAACCTCGCCTGTGACTAAGCCAGCGTTGGTTGCGTCAACGGCGGCTAAGAAATCGTCGCCGAGCCAAAAACCTTTTGTCTACAACCGGTCCGGCGGCGATCGAGATATCGTGATCGCAATCGATGCAGGACATGGTGGCCAGGATGTCGGCGCCATTGGTCCCGGTGGCTCCTATGAAAAAGATCTTGCGCTAGCGGTGTCTCGTAAGTTGGTCAAAAGGATCAATAGTGAAAAGGGTATGCGTGGCGTACTCGTTCGCGACGGTGATCGGTACTTAGCGCTACGAGAACGGATGGATGTGGCCCGTGACGCCAAGGCCGATTTATTTATCTCTGTGCATGCTGATGCCTTCCGCGATCCGCGCGTCAAGGGCTCCTCGGTTTACGTATTATCGCAACGTGGCGCAAGCAGTGAAGCCGCACTTTGGTTGGCCGAGAATGAGAATGCATCCGATCTGATCGGCGGTGTCCGCTTGCACGATAAAGACGATGTTTTGAAATCCGTATTATTGGATCTGTCCCAAACCGCATCGCTTGATGCCAGCATTGACGCTGCTAACGCGGTGCTCAGGGCACTCAAACAGATAGGTCCCGTGCACAAAAACGAAGTGCAGCACGCGGGATTTATGGTGCTTAAATCTCCAGATATTCCGTCGCTTCTCGTCGAGACCGCGTTTATATCGAATCCCGCCGAAGAGAACCGCCTGCGAACCAAGGGATATCAGCAACGCTTAGCGGAATCCATATTCAGCGGCATTCGCGCCTATTTCGGCGAAAATACGCCACTAGCTGAGCGTTATGCAAGACTGCGCCAGCATCGCGTAAGCGACGGAGATTCGCTCTCGATGATTGCGAATCGTTACGACGTGAGCATGGAAAGCATTAAATTTGCCAACAACTTAGCGACCGACGGCGTGCAACTCGGTACCGTCCTTAAAATTCCTTAAACATTAGGAGCCCGCCGCACTTTCGGCGTGCTGCTCGGCTCGGGCATCCTGCTTCGCGCTAACTCCCCCATCCGTGGGGTCGTCGGCTCGGGCATCCTGCTTCGCGCTAACTCCCCCATCCGTGGGGTCGTCGGTAACTACCCCTACATTGCTCCCCGATTTCCATTCCCGACTCAGTTCTAGTTCCCCGCTTACGGAGCCACATCACTGGCATCGCTGCGGAAAAGCCGGATTCGGCAGTTTTCCTTGCGCTTTCTCGGTAAATTTAATGACTACTCGCCTCAAAAGTGCATTCGAAATAACTCAAATGGGATTTTCCTTCATGACGGACCCTTAAGTCCGATAAGCTCCTGTGCTTCCGTAATCGACACACTGCTAAACTATGTCGCATGTCCGAAGAACACGTCATTCGAGCGCTATCCAGCGATGTAATAAATCAAATCGCCGCCGGCGAAGTGGTAGAACGTCCGGCATCGATCATTAAGGAATTGGTTGAAAACAGCCTTGATGCTGGAGCTAAGCGAATTTCGATTGAATTGGTGGCCGGCGGTATCGATCGGATCCTCGTGCGCGACAATGGATGCGGCATCCCACCGATGCAACTCCGAGGCGCCTTGTCCCGGCACTGCACCAGCAAGTTAGTTAGCGCCGCGGATTTGCAGACGATCTGCTCACTCGGATTTCGTGGTGAAGCGCTGGCGAGTATCGGTGCAGTTACAGAGCTCAGCATTACCTCACGAACGGCTGACGACACTCACGGTTGGCGAGTTGACGGTCGCCCGGACAGTTCGGAATCACGACCTGTTCCACAAGCGCATCCTCTTGGGACGACAATCGAAGTGCGCGCGCTATTCGCCAACACGCCTGCACGGCGCAGATTTCTGAAGCAACCGCGTACCGAACTGCTCCACATTCAGCAATTCCTTAGGCGCGCCGGATTCTGCTATCCAGATGTTGGGATTGTGCTCGTTCACGACGAACGACAAAGTTTGAAACTATCTCCGGTGGACGACCAGGCGGCGACACAGCGACGGTGGCGCACGCTTTTTGGCGCTGAGTTCGTGGAATCTTGTGTTCCGATCGAAGTGGACGTTGATGGAGTCGCAATAAGTGGCTGGGTAGGCCAGCCGAGTTACAGCCGGCAAAATTCGGATCTGCAATATATTGCGATTAATCGCCGGGTCGTTCGCGATAGACATATCGCCCACGCGATACGCATGGCGTACGAGAGCGCAATCGCAGATGGTCGCCACGCGGCATATGCGCTGCGGATCGAGCTGCCTAGCCGTGACGTCGATGTCAACGTCCATCCCGGTAAGGCCGAAGTCCGCTTTAGCGACCCGCGTACAATTCACGATATTGTCTACGCTTGTGTAAAACGCGCACTGCAGGGCGACGTTGAGGTAGAAGGTTTACAAACGAGCTACCCGGACTTGCTCGCGACGCAAGTTAGCCAACAAATGGTGAACGCCCCGTTAGCTGGCTACCAACATGCAGGTCGCAGCTTAGGCCGAAAATTCGGTCGTCCGGTGCCGCCGCCAACAGCAAGCGCGGATGAGTTGTTAGTCATCGTTGAAAACCGTTTTGCGATAATAAATCGGGATGCTCAGGTGTTAGTTATCGATGTGCACCGGGCGATTGAACGCGTTGTCGCGAAACGTTTGTCCCGTGGCGAATTAGAGGCCCGCCCATTAATAATTCCGGAAGCCTATAAGGTAGCGCTGGCTGACGCCGATATGGCAAACCTCGGCCAGTACGGGGTCGACGTTACTCCGTTGGGGTCAGACTCGATTGCATTGCGTACGGTACCCGTTGTGATCGGAGAAATTGACGCTCGGGAATTCGGCACCAATGTGATCGAGCATCTTGCCGACGGCCAAGAAATTCCAAATCTTTTAGCACAAGCTGCAAGCCATGCATTTCGGAGCCCGCGCAGCCTTGCCGAGTGTCGCCGATGGTATGGCGTGCTCGCACAATTACTGCAAGAATTCGAGCAAGCACCAGAAGATTACGGTGTGCCCCTCGGCATGGTGCAATTAAGTAACTTGTTTGAACGACCATAGCAACAATGTCGAATTCGATTGCGCAGCCGCCTGTTATTTTTCTGATGGGGCCGACAGCGAGCGGCAAAACTGCCGCCGCTTGTTGGCTCGTCGACAGATTTGCTTGTGAAATAGTGAGCGTAGATTCCGCTTTAGTTTATCGGGGACTCGATATCGGTACAGCGAAACCGAGTCCAGCGGTGCTTATGAAATACCCACATCAATTGATCGACCTATACGAACCAACGGTGAGTTATTCGGCGGGTGAGTTCCGTGCCGATGCGATGCTGGCAATCGCGGAAATTCAGCAGCGAGGAAATATTCCTTTGCTGGTGGGCGGGACGGGTTTGTATTTTCAGGTGCTCGAAAGCGGCATCGCGGACCTACCAGGTCCCGATGCGGCCGTTCGTGAAAGTCTCGACAAAGAGAGGGCTGCGACCAGCCTCGGAGCAATGCATGCACGCCTAGCGGCCGTTGATCCGCGAAGTGCAGCACGTATTCACCCGAATGATCCGCAGCGGATCTTGCGCGCGCTCGAGATAGTCACGCTATGCGGTACGACGATGTCTGAATTGCTAGAAGCGTCACACCGCCCTGAACACGGATTTTCAAGTTGCAAATTTGTGCTGGCACCGGCCGATCGGCATTGGTTGCACGATCGCATTGCCTGCCGTTTCCGCGCCATGCTGGCTGCGGGATTTATCAATGAGGTCGCTGCATTGCGGTCCAACCCCGATCTCAGCCTCGCCAATCCGGCATTGCGCGCGGTTGGATACCGCGCGATCTGGCGGTATTTGAGCGGCGAATGCACCTATGACGAGATGGTGAGCCATGGAATAGTCGCAACTCGGCAGCTCGCGAAGCGGCAATTCACTTGGTTCCGTCGGCAGGTAGACGCGCAGTGGGTAGACTCCATGGCATCTGATTCCCACGAGCAGTTGGCCGTAGCGCTAAAACCTCATCTTCAATATAATGGATAGAATCGGGTACAGACGGGCTCAAGGCGGATAGACACGTTCGAAGCGTACCCGGAGCAGGCGCTTCTAGAGATAAAAACAATAAAATAAGGAGAAGATCGGATGAGCAAAGGGCAGTCCCTCCAGGAACCCTACCTCAACGCACTAAGGAAGGAACGAATTCCCGTGTCAATTTATTTGGTCAACGGGATCAAACTGCAAGGTCAAATCGAGTCATTCGACCAATTTGTCATCTTACTCAAAAACTCAGTGAGCCAGATGGTGTACAAACACGCGATATCGACCGTGGTTCCGAGTCGGAATGTGAAGTTGCCTCGCGCGGACGGTGAAGATGACGATGAAGATGAAGACGGGGATTCAGAAGATTGAATACGCGGTGATAACACTTGTTTGAGCGTCCGGAAGCTGGTGAGGCGGCGATAGTCGTACACGTTACCTTCAAACACTTTGGGCGTAGCCCGGATCTCGACGAATTTCTTGAACTGGTAACATCAGCTGGCGCGAGGGCGATTGAGACGGTTACCGCGACTCGTGATAGACCGGATCCTCGATATTTTATCGGCACTGGAAAGGCCGACACACTAAAGGCGCTCGTTAGTGATTCGCAAGCGGACGTGGTCCTTGTGAACAATGATCTCACGCCGGCGCAGGAACGCAATCTGGAAGGATTGCTCGAATGCCGAGTAATCGATCGAACTCGATTGATCTTGGATATCTTTGCGCAGCGCGCGCGTTCCTTCGAAGGGAAATTGCAGGTCGAGCTAGCGCAACTCAAGCACCTATCGACGCGTTTAGTGCGTGGCTGGACGCATCTGGAAAGACAAAAAGGGGGTATCGGCTTACGCGGCCCAGGTGAAACGCAACTGGAGTCCGATCGGCGGATGCTCGGCCTACGTATCAAGCAAATCAATGCGCGACTCTCCCGCGTGCGCACGCAACGCCAGCAAAGCGCGCGCTCGCGCAAACGTGCGTTGCTATCGACGGTATCCATTGTTGGTTACACCAACGCCGGAAAATCTACGCTATTTAATCGCTTAACGGGCAGTGACGTTTTCGCCGCCGATCAACTATTCGCGACTTTAGATACGACCTTGCGTCGCTTCGACGTAACTGGCGAGCACCCTGCATTGCTGAGCGATACCGTGGGATTCATTCGCGACTTGCCTCCAGAATTAATTGCTGCATTTCAAGCGACGCTGGAAGAGACGGCAGACGCGTCGCTCCTATTACACGTGGTAGACAGTAGCTCGGCTGAGGCGAATGACAATATCGCTGAGGTTCATCGCGTGCTGGAGAGGCTTGGGGCTCGTGATACGCCGGTGGTCGAAGTGTTTAATAAAATCGATTTGCATTCGGACATCGCGCCGCATGTCGAACGCGGTCCGGAAGGCCAAGTCACGAGAGTGTGGATGTCAGCAGCAACCGGTGCTGGCACGCATCTTTTACTCGAAGCAATTGCCGAGCGCCTTAACGTATCGAAGGTCCAACGACGCATTATTTTGCCGCCGCAGGCGGGGCGCCTACGCGCAAAGCTTTTCGCGCTTGGAGCCGTTGTTGACGAGTCCGTGCTGGAGACTGGTGAATGGGCGATAGAAATAACCTTGGCCGAGACACGGTGGGAGACGTTACTGGAGAAGATTGCACCGGAGCTCAAGGATTTCGTTAGTGTCGACGATGACGAATCGACGACATCGATACGACTCCGGCAGCAGATATCGGCAATTTAAAGTTACAACGATAGGCGAACCGGGGTGCTCGAACGGTGGTTCGTCGACATTTTCAAGCTGGTTTATTGACTGCGCTTCATTGAACAAGCGAGCCACGCCCCGTACAATCCCTGCGCTCAGCCTACCGATTACCAAGTTCGAGAAATATTAATGGCGTGGAATGATTCTGACGATAAAGACCCCGATCCGTGGGGCGGCCGTAAAGGCAATGATGGCCCGCCCGATTTGGACGAAATCGTTCGAAAAATGCAGGATAAACTTGGCGGGTTTTTCGGCGGCGGTGGGCGCCCGTCGACACCTGGGTCCGGCAGCGGTGAAACATCCCCGTTTGTTTGGATCGGGCTCGCCATCGGTTTGGCGGTACTGCTTTTTTTAGCGACTTTCTGGCGTATCGAACCTGCCGAACGGGGCGTCGTGATGCGCTTTGGCAAGTACGTTCGTACCCTACAGCCAGGGCCGAGTTTTCAACTTCCGCGACCAATAGACGAAGTAATTACCGTTAACGTCGAGCAAATTAGGCCGTTCACAGTGAATGCCACGATGCTCACCGGTGACGAAAATATTGTCGATGTTGAGATGGCGGTACAGTATCGAATCAATGACGTGAAGGACTATTTATTTAAGATCGCTGATCCAGATACGACGGTTCAGCGGGTGACTGAGAGCGCCATTCGCGACATTATCGGGCAGAGTACTTTGGATTTTGTTATTACTGAAGGCCGCGCCGAGATTGGCACTGACGCTACCGAACTGATTCAGCAAATTCTGGATAACTACGAATCTGGAATTGAAGTAACGAGTGTGAATATGCAGCCCGCGAAGCCGCCAGAACAGGTGAAGGCGTCGTTCGATGATGCGATTAAGGCTCGTGAAGATGAACAGCGACGCATCAATGAGGCCGAGGCATATCGCAATGAGATTGACGAGAAGGCACAAGGCGAGGCCGCGCGAATATTACTTCAAGCGCAAGCGTACGAGGAGCAAGTTGTCGCAGAAGCAACCGGTGAGGCGCGGCGATTCGAACAACTCTTAGTTGAGTACGAGAAGGCGCCGGAAGTTACCCGTTCGCGGCTCTACCTCGACACAATTGAGGAGGTGCTAGCGCAAAATCCAAAAGTCGTAATGGATAATAAGGGTGGGAACAGCATGATGTACCTGCCGATCGATAAGTTAATTCAACGCGCAAGCGAGGTGCCGGCCTCGGCCGAGCCAGGTGTCTTGCGCGATACGGCACCTGCGGCACGTAGCTCAGAATCTATTAGCCGCGATCGAACAGACCGTCGGATGCGGGGGGCACGCTAGATGTTACCGAGAATTGTTATAGCACTAGCGATAATAATAGGGCTTGCATCCGTCAGTATGTTTCGGGTGTACGAACAGGAACGGGTCATCTTGTTTCAGCTCGGCAAAATTCAGCGTTCTGATTTCACTCCGGGTTTGTATTTTAAAGTCCCCGTTTATCAGAACATAGAAAAATTTGATATTCGTTTGCAAACCCTGGATTCCGAACCTCAGCGTTTCCTTACGGGCGAGAAAAAAGACGTGATTGTCGATTCCTTTGTGCGCTACAGAGTGAACGATATCGAGAAATACTATACGTCGACTGGCGGCGACGCGCGCCGCGCCGGAATATTGTTGTATCAGAAAATTAACGATGGGCTACGCAGTGAATTCGGCAAGCGTACGGTTCAGGAAGTGGTCGGCGGCGAACGCGGTGCGATCATGGCAATCGTGACAAAGACGGCTGACGATCGGGGCGAAGAATTAGGCATGGAAATCGTTGATGTGCGGCTGAAGCGGATCGACTTACCGGCAGAGGTGAGCCAGAACGTCTACGAGCGGATGCGCTCCGAACGTGCCAGGGTTGCCCGAGAGTTCCGTGCCCGAGGTGAGAAAACAGCGATTACCATCAAAGCAGACGCTGACCGTTCGCGAACCGTGGTCGCCGCAAACGCCTATCGAGATTCCGAAACTTTACGTGGCACGGGTGATGCAGGTGCGGCCAAAATTTACGCCAATGCGTATAACAAAAATCGAGAGTTCTACGATTTTTATCGCAGCTTGAATGCTTACAAGAGCAGTTTCCGTAGCGGCGGGGACGTGTTTCTACTCGACCCAGAATCTGAGTTTTTCAAATATTTTACGAACCCTGGCGTCCGCTAAGCGATCGGACCCTCAATAAAACCTCACATGACTTTTAGCCAATGTGGCAAGATTTTCTGGTAGGGGTTGCGCTAGTTCTGGTCTTCGAAGGCATCCTGCCATTTCTTAGCCCATCACGGTATCGCGAAACCTTAGCGTTGGCAGCACAAATGAAAGACAAGACGATGCGTTCGATAGGCTTAGCGAGTATGTCTGCCGGTGTCATCGTGCTGTATCTGGTGAGATCATAAGCATGAAGCTCGGCGAAAGATGGCTATTGCCCGACGGGGTAGACGAAGTTCTACCGCCTTTCGCGGAGCCGCTAGAACAACTTCGACGGGATATTCTCGATGTCTTTAGCAGCTGGGGCTACGAGCTCGTTTTGCCGCCGCTGGTTGAGTTCCTCGAATCGCTTCAATCTGGGAACGGACAAGATTTAGATCTACAAACATTTAAAATCACTGATCAACTGACCGGACGTCTAATGGGGATACGTGCCGACATAACACCGCAGGCCGCTCGAATAGATGCTCATCGTCTGGCGACCAACTCTTTGCAACGGCTTTGTTACGTCGGACCTGTCCTACACGCGCGTGCAGATAAATTTGCAGGCTCGCGAAATCCCCTGCAAATTGGCGCCGAACTGTTCGGGCATGCTGGAATAGAAAGTGACGCCGAAGTCGTTTGCTTGTTGGCCGACGTTTTGAGCAAGGCCAACCTCGAACGGGTGACGATTGAGCTTGGACACATGGGGCTATTTAAAGCCTTGATCGAGGCGGCGGCGCTTGACGAAGATGGGACCGATAAGTTGCTTGACGCCCTATTACGGAAAGCGGAAGTCGAAGTCGAAGAATGTCTCACGGAAAACGATGTCAGTGGAGCGGGTGCTGCACACATCGTGGGACTATTACATCTCAATGGTGGCGTGGGTGTCGTCGGCGAAGCACGCCGCATTTTGGCCGGCGCGCCACCATCCGTACTTAGCGCTCTGGATGCAATCGAGGCGCTCATTGCGCAATTAGCCATCAGAATCCCGGAAATCGCTTTGCATGTCGATCTTGCGGAATTACGTGGCTATCGCTATCACACTGGCGTGATATTCGCGGCCTATCTGCCAGGTGAAGGGCGCCCAATTGCATGGGGCGGACGCTACGACAACATAGGACAACAATTTGGCCGTCCGAGAGCGGCGACCGGTTTCAGTACGGATCTAAAAAACTTAGTCGGAGTAAGGGGCGATCGGCCTTCAAAACGAACCAAGATTTTTGCGCCCGAAGGTAACCAGAACGATTTACTTACCGCGATTTCGCAACTCAGGAATCAGGGTACTGTAGTGATTCAAGAGCTTGCGGGTCAGGTTGGCAGCGCGGATGATTTGGGCTGCAGCGGCGCACTCGTGCGACGCGACGGCGAGTGGATAATTGAAGACTTGAGCGATTAACGAGGACATACGAGTGGGCAGGTCCGTAATAATTATCGGCACCCAATGGGGTGACGAGGGCAAAGGCAAAGTGGTCGACATGCTAACCGACCGGGTCGACGCGGTGATTCGTTTTCAGGGCGGGCACAACGCAGGCCACACCGTGGTAATCGACGGCGAAAAAACTGTGCTGCACTTGGTCCCCTCTGGGATCTTGCGTGCGAACGTGCGCTGTTTGATAGGCAATGGCGTCGTCGTTTCACCAGCGGCGCTCATTGAAGAGATCGAGATGCTCGAGGCCAAGGGCGTCCCTGCACGAGAACGGCTGTTGATGAGCGCGGCGTGCCCGCTGATTTTGCCCTATCACGTGTCGCTGGATCTGGCGCGCGAAAAGGCTCGCGGCGCACATGCTATTGGGACGACAGGACGCGGCATTGGTCCGGCTTACGAAGATAAGGCTGCCCGTCGAGCACTGCGCGTCGGTGATTTACTTCATCGCGAGCGTTTTGCCGCAAAATTGGGCGAAGTACTCGACTACCATAACTTCGTGTTGGCTAATTATTACCGCGCTGAGCGCCTAGATTTTCAGCAGATCCTTGATGAACAAATGGGGTTTGCCGAAATCATGCGCCCCATGATCGCCGACATAGCCGAGATAATTTACGGCCTGCACGAAAGTAACGCGAAACTTCTCTTTGAAGGCGCACAGGGCACGTTGCTGGATATTGATCACGGAACGTATCCGTATGTCACTTCTTCTAACACCACGGCCGGCTTTGGTAGCACCGGAACAGGCAGCGGCCCGCGCTGGATGGATTACGTTCTTGGCATTACGAAGGCGTACACGACGCGCGTTGGATCGGGGCCTTTCCCAACTGAGCTGTTCGACGAAATGGGTGATCATCTGGCGAGCCGCGGTCACGAATTTGGCGCAACGACTGGACGTCCAAGACGTTGTGGTTGGTTCGATGCGGTGGCGCTGCGCCGCGCGCGAATCGTTAACAGTTTATCGGGGCTGTGTGTCACGAAACTTGATGTACTCGACGGCTTAGACGAAATCCGGATCTGTGTCGGGTATCGCACGCCAGACGGCACCGTGACGTTAGCCCCACCCGGAGCCGACGCACTGGACGAAGTTGAACCTATCTACGAAGACCACGAAGGTTGGAGTGAATCCACAGTCGGTATCCGCGACTACGAATCCTTGCCGTTGAATGCGCGCAAGTATCTGGAGCGGATCGCACAGATATGCGATACCCCGGTAGACATGATTTCAACCGGACCCGACCGCGCAGACACCATCGTCATTAGGCACCCATTCGGCGATTGAGGCACTTGCATCTGATTCGCGATGAACCCCGATCCCTTCAAAGAATTTGAGATTTGGTTCCAGCAAGCGCAAGAGAACGAGCCGTGTGACCACGACGCCGTCGCACTCGCCAGCGTTAATGCAAAGGGCCAGCCATCAATCCGTATGGTATTGATGCGCTCTGCTGACTCGAAGGGCTTCGTTTTTTATACCAATCTTCACAGCCGCAAAGCGCAGGATTTCGCGACTAATCCACTTGCTTCAATGTGTTTCCATTGGAAATCGACCGCGCGACAGATCCGAATAGAAGGCTCGGTCGAGCTAGTTGACGATCACAACGCCGATGTGTATTTCAGTTCGCGTCCCGTTGAATCACAGGTTGGGGCGTGGGCGTCCAAGCAGTCTGCAGAACTCGAAAATCGAGAACTGCTGGAGCGCCGTTTCAGCGACTTTAACGACAAATTCGCCGGTGTTGTGATCCCGCGTCCAGATTTCTGGTCGGGATACCGGCTCATTCCAGAGAGCTTCGAATTCTGGGATAAGAGACCGTTCCGCCTACATGAGCGGACAACCTATAAGCGTGAGGGCGAACGTTGGACTAAGGGCAATCTTTACCCCTAGTCCACAGCGCAAGTTACTTTTCTTCGGCGATAAGTCGCTTAAGCCAGCTGCACCTCGACTAAAACGGGGCGACTGCAGCACCGACCCAAGACCGCCTATGTCCAGTTGTAATTTACGCCGTTAATTCAATTTCCGAAAGAGCAATGTCATCCGCGTGCTCTCGCCGATCGCACTAAGTTTACTACGCAGGTTTTCGTCGTTACGGCTTGTCGCGAATGAGGGTGATAAGCGCCACACGACCTCGCCTTCTTGCGGTTGATCGGCTGGGTTCAAATTAACGTCGCTGTCACTGACTAACTCGAATCCTGCGCTGATCATGGTGGACACCACGAAGCTTTTTTTGAGGTAGCCATTGCTGCCGTCGGCCCATGAATCCGGCGCTTCTTCGGGCGCAATATGCTGGACGATTCCGACGACGCCACGGGGTTTCAATGCCCGGTGGATCTCCTTCAATGCCGTCGATAAGTACCCACCGTCATCTTCAAATCGTGCGAGGTTGTGCAATGCTCGGACCAATAGTACTGCATCGACTTTGCCGTCGACGTCGCCCGTCATTGAGCCAAATGCGAACGCCCCGACTTTCGCGCCGCAATGACCGTGCCGACCGATGGCGGATTCTGTCCAAGTCTTCGCCCAGGTTTTTTTCGCCGCTAAGTAATCTGCGGCATAAAAATTAAATTTCGGATACATATCGAAAGCGTAGTCAGCCCCGATTAGCTGCCCTTGCGGTCCGATCAAAGGGAGCAAAATATCCGTGTACCAGCCACCGCCAGGGAACGCTTCGATGACTATCATGCCAGGCTCGATGCCAAATAACGACAGCGTTTCTTTTGGATGCCGTGCCTCGTAGCGCGCTCGTACTTCGATCGATTGCGTGGCCAGGACGTCATCGAGGACATCCGCATGAGCGTGCGAGGATGCACCAGTAAGCAATAATGCTGCTAAGTAGAGACTCGATATTGCAGAATGGTTTTTCTTCATTATGTTTCCCTTAAGGGTTGGGCTGCGCCTCTATAATCTGGCGGGCCGATCAAATCCGTGTGCCGGAGTGCCGCGCAGGATCATTCAGACCAGGGCCCGGATGGTAACTAATTGCCCGCGCGGTTTGAAACGCTGAGCTGGACCAGATTGTGGACGCAATGAAGCCGACTTAATCAATTGTGGGCTCGATAATTTGGCGAATGCTGTCGTACCGCGACTACCTCATGCTAGTCGAAGTTTGATGCTGATGTCCGATCCATGTGCCTTGGTCACCTTGAAATCTGTATTGACTTCGCATTCGACGTTCAACATCCGGGCCCGATAACGTATTCGACCGCATCTAGGCTCCTTATCTAGGCGTCAATCAGCTAAAATCGTTGGCCGTACAACAACCCACATCGATCGCAAAACCATGGACCAGCTAATAAGCCGACGCGATATTGATTTCCTCTTGTACGAGGTACTCGCGATAGAGAGTTTGACGCGGCGCGAGCGCTACTGTGAGCACGACCGCGAGACGTTCGACGCCGTCATTAATGCGGCGCAAAAATTAGCGATTGATCACTTCGAGCCTCACGCGGCGGAGCTCGACCTGAATGAGCCGACCCTTGAGAACGGCAAAGTATCGATAATACCTGCGGTAAAAGAAGCGCTCGACGCTTTTTCTGAAGGCGGTTTTATGGGTGCCGCAATGGATTTCGAGCACGGTGGAATGCAACTACCGTGGGTCGTCGTGCAGGCATGTAACGCATACTTCAATGCAGCCAACCTGTCCACGATGGCTTATCCGTTTATCACCGTTGCTGCGACGAATGTTCTCGCCGCCTTTGGCTCCGTGGAACAGAAGACTCGCTACTTGCGGCCGATGGTCGAAGGTAAGTTTTTCGGCACGATGGCGCTATCCGAACCACAGGCCGGTTCGTCGTTGTCTGACATTCGCACCAAGGCGACGGCGACATCTGACGGTCATTACCTCATCACCGGCAACAAGATGTGGATTTCTGCCGCAGAACACGATTTGTCTGAGAACATTATTCATTTGGTACTCACTAAAATTCCGGGTGGACCTCCAGGGGTAAAAGGCATTTCTTTGATGTTAGTGCCGAAGTACCGTCTCAATGAAGATGGAACGCAGGGCGAGTTCAATAATGTCAGCTGTGTCGGCGTAAACCATAAGATGGGCTATCGCGGTACGGTAAATACGGTACTCAATTTCGGTGAGGGCGGTGAATGCCGGGGTTACTTAGTTGGGCAAGAGCATCAGGGCCTTTCGTACATGTTCAAAATGATGAACGAGGCGCGAATAGGGGTCGGTCTTGGCGGCGCTGCGTTGGGCTATACGGGTTACTTACACTCGCTTGAGTATGCGCGGCAACGTCCCCAAGGGCGCCACCCGCAAGATAAAAATCCAAACAGCGAACAAGTCCCGATAGTCGAGCATGCCGATATTAAGCGTCTGCTTCTTGCCCAAAAGGCCGCAGCTGAAGGGGCTATGGCGTTGGTGCTGTACAGCTCGACATTACTCGATCTCCAGCGCACGGAGTCAGATCCGGCGGAGCTGACTCGACTCGGCTTGCTACTCGATTTGCTAACACCCATTGTGAAATCTTGGCCCGGTGAATATTGCCTCGAAGCGAACAAGCATGCGATCCAGATCCTGGGTGGCGCCGGCTACACGAAAGACTATCCCGTCGAACGGTTCTATCGGGATAATCGACTCAATCCGATTCACGAAGGGGCACATGGCATCCATGGCATAGACTTGCTGGGACGCAAGGTTACGATGGGCGAAGGTGCCGCGTTTCGCGCGTTTATTTTGGAAGTTAAAAAAACTATCGCACAGGCGCGCCCGATTGAATTGCTGAGCGAATACGCGGAGCTGCTCGAAGAAATTCTACGCGAGCTCGAATGGACGACCGATGAACTAATTAAAATTCGAGACATCGGCGAAGTGACTTTATTCTTGGCTAACGCAAGCATTTACCTCGATACATTCGGCCACGTCACGATTGCCTGGATGTGGTTGAAACAATCGATTGAAGCGGCCCGGCGATTGAGCGATGCAAGTCCGACTGACCGGGAGTTCTACCAAGGCAAATTACGCGCTTGCCAGTATTTTTATCGTTACGAATTGAACAAGGTACCTGAACGCCTAGCACTACTTGCGTCTCGCGACGACACGTGTTCGAGCATGCAGGATAGTTGGTTTTAGTACCATAGCAATGAGTTCATTCACTACATCTCGGCACGTGGCCGAGCCGGCTTTCCGTTTTATAGTGACAACGTTCGTCCAACAATTTTCGCGCCAACTATCGGAGACTATCGACTAATGCCTAACATGATTAACTACGACGCAGAACGCGAAAAATATTCGTGGAGCGCGCCCGCCAAATTCAATTTCGCACGTGATGTGATCGATGAATGGGCGACGCAAGATTCATCCAACGTGGCGTTATGGTGGATCGACGATCATGGAACCGAAATAAAACTGACGTTTGCGCAGCTAGCAGAGCGCTCGCGGCAACTTTGTAACGTGCTATCGGATCTGGGGATTAAGCGCGGCGACACAGTTATCGTGATGCTCGGCCGAAACATTGAATGGTGGGAAATTCTCACCGCGTGTCTCCGTCTAGGTGCGGTTTGCTCCCCCGGTACCACGCAATTGTCCCCGAAGGATATTGGTTACCGGATTGATGCCGCAAGTGCGGCTTGTTTTGTGACCGACGGGGCGAATGCGCCGAAGCTCGAAGCTGCTTTATCAGCGGAAAAACTCAAAGGGCGAATTATCATCGGCGCAGGGCGCGACGGTTGGACGAGTTACGACGACGCGATGGCCGGCGCAAGCACTGAGTTCGAATGTGCCGACACGCTTGGGGATGAAGACGCCCTATGTTATTTCACATCAGGTACGACGGGCTATCCGAAAATGGCTATCCAGCCACATAGCTACGGACTTGCACACGAAATCACCGGGCGTTACTGGTTGGATCTAACGGTCGACGATCTACATTGGAATATCAGTGATACAGGTTGGGCGAAAGCCGCATGGAGTAGTTTTTTCGGGCCATGGAATTGTGGTGCGACCTTGTTCGTACATCACACAGAGGCATTCGACGCCGTTCGATCGCTAGAACTGGCGGCACAGTATCCGATCACGACTTTGTGTGGGGCGCCGACGATTTATCGAATGTTTGTGCTTCAGGATCTATCGAAGTATAAATTTGCCAGCCTTCGACATTGTGTCGGCGCTGGCGAACCGTTAAATCCCGAGGTCATAGAGACCTGGCGCAAGGCGACCGGGCTGACTATTCGAGACGGCTACGGCCAGACTGAGTCGGTCTTACTGTGCGGTAGTTTCCCCTGCATTGAAGCTCGCTTCGGGTCAATGGGGAAACCTTCTCCAGGGATTGATCTGGCCATCGTAGACGATGCCGGACGCGAACTGGGTCCGGACGAAGAAGGTGACATCGCAGTACGAATAAAACCGAACTGGCCGCCAGGTTTATTTAAAGAGTATCGGGGCGACGCCGAGCGAACCGCTGCATGCTTTAACGGCGATTGGTATTTAACCGGGGATCGTGCCAAAACTGATGCAGATGGCTACTTTTGGTTCATGAGCCGTGCGGACGATGTGATCCTGTCGGCCGGTTATCGGATCGGCCCATTTGAAGTCGAAAGCGCCCTAATCGAGCACCCAGCTGTTGCAGAGTCCGCGGTCGTCGCGAGCCCGGACGACACCCGAGGGGCGGTCGTTAAAGCATTTGTCGTCCTGGCTCCGGGTCATACCGCTAGCGATGCCTTAATCGTCGAGATCCAAGATTACGTTAAACGGGTCACCGCACCGTACAAATATCCACGAAAAATTGAATTCGTCGACGCGCTGCCGAAGACTGTCAGCGGCAAAATTCGACGTGTGGATTTACGCACGCGCGAATATGGCGGAGTTAACTAAAAACGGCAGAAGAATAATTTGCGGCTGAGGAAGCTCGTAGAATGAAGTGGCGGTCGATTAGCCTGCTAGAATAGCCCGGACCCGATCTTGATCGGGCCGTAATTAGGAAATTAATACTCATACGGTTTAGGAGCATCCATGACGACACTATACGATCTCAAAATGAAATCGATAACGGGAGAGTCGGTTGAATTGTCCCGTTATCGGGACCAAGCGTTACTTGTCGTAAATCTCGCTAGCCAGTGAGGACTCACTGGTCAGTACGCAGGTCTGCGTGCCATTCAAGAAAATCGTAGCGATTTACAAGTCTTAGGATTTCCGTGCAACCAATTCGGTGCGCAGGAACCTGGTACGGATGAAGAAATTCTCGCGTTCGCGACGTCAAAATACGACGTTAATTTTCCAATGTTTTCCAAAGTCGAAGTCAACGGTGAAGGCGCTTGCGAGCTCTATCAGCTTTTGAAGCCCGCTCAAGCGAATGCCGACGGTAGCGAAGACATCACCTGGAATTTCACGAAATTCTTAGTGGATAAGAACGGCAAAGTCGTTAAACGTTTCGACCCGAAAACATCGCCCGAAGATATCGCAGCGCAACTCGATACATTATTGTAAGAGACCGTATCGATGCGACTTTGGCTGTGCAGGGCGCGGAACGGTTTCGTGCAGAAATGGTTATATAAATATTTTGAGGAATAATGTGAGTAAACAGATCAATTGGTATTACTTTCGCAAGGGCTGAACTAGCTGTACTCGAGCAGCCAAGTTTTTGGAGGCCAACGGGCTAGAGCCCAAAGAGACAATACCCGCGTCGCGAAAGTTAGGGCGCGATCATGCGGCCGAGTTGGCTAGTAATGCCACCACGGTTATCGTCGCGAAAGGCAAAAAGGTTGTTAGTTTTTCGCCGAAAGGCAACCCTGCTGACGATGTCATAGAGGCGATGTTAGGCCCCACGGGGAACTTACGGGCGCCCACTCTGCGTAGCGGAAAGACCGTCGTTGTTGGTTTCAGCGAACATGAGTACCAGAAGGTTTTGGTCGACTGAGAACTCTCTCGAATGGTGGGCTCTTAAGGCGCATCTGATCAGTTTGACAGATGCTCGAGCGCTGCAAAATGTCACTCTGGTCCAGGCGCAGGTCGAGCCTAGGGCAGGGGCGCTGCGCAAAAGCTGCGCTCGGCGAACTCGTTGGCAATGCGAGACGCTGTAAACTAATCAGCGATTGATTATCGCCCCGTCGTCGACCATCAAATGAATTGACGAGCCGCCTGACTAACCCTCTAGAGGCACAGCCGGCTCGTCATTGTCGAACGGATCGAATCTCTAATGGAGCGTCAGTTAGTAACGCGGCACCGACGAATCGATACGTTCGGACCATGCGTCGATTCCGCCAACCACGTTCGACACGTTAATAAACCCAAGTCCACGAAAATGTTCTGCAGCAGACTGGCTACGCACGCCCGAATGGCAATAAAACACCAATTCAGTGTCTTTGGGGAGTTTTTCTATTTCGGTGGCAGTCGTCCCATCGAGGATTTTCGACCCTTCGATGACGGCGCGGTCACGTTCGTCAGCGCCGCGAACATCTAAAAGTTGGAACGATTCGCCAGCATCGAGTTTGGCTTTTAAGTCTTCTACTTCCATTTGCTTTACTGGCGCCGGTGCATTCGGGTTGCTAATGCTAAACCCGCCGCCCTGCGGGCCCTCGGTCATATCGATTTCGAGACCGTCGGCCCGGCGTGCCGAATCCCGGTCGAGTAAGACATCAATACCATTTGAACTCACCACAACTTCATGGCCTTTCGCGGGACTCATACTAAATTCGTGATTCCAGTTCGCCGTAATTTTCAGGTGGACCCCGGAGCCTGGGTTCTGTTTGGCAACGTTCTCGATGGCTTCGGCCGCGCTTTTGCTGATCGAAATGCTTGGCGTGACATCTTCACCGACTTCAATGCCGAGCGAGCTATGCAGGTCGCCGGTTGCGTACATCTGCTGAATTACATCGCAGCCGCCGACGAATTCGTTGCGAATGTAGAGCTGCGGAATGGTTGGCCATTGCGAATATTCCTTTATCCCGTCGCGAATTTCCGGATCCTCTAACACATTGACTGTCGCGTAATTCGGGACGATACCCCCAAGGATGCCGATCACCGTCGCCGAGAAGCCGCATTGCGGTTGCTGCGGTGTGCCTTTCATAAATAAAACCACGTCGTTGGTGGTGAGTAGGTCGTCTATACGCGAGCGGGTTTCTTCGTTGAGCGGCATGGTTGGTTTCCTTGGCTGGTGGAATACGGACCCGATGAAAGTCAATTAAGACTTCCGATCCATTAGTTAAGCGTCTAAACTAACATGCAGAAAAGCCGTTTTCAATATTAGTTTAGTTTCGATACCATTACAGTTAGGGTGCTGGCTAATCAATCATCACATGAAGGACCGTTATGCGCGATCCCCGTAGCGTCGCCGAGCTTGTCGAGAGACTGATTCACGGTACTTACGACGATGCCAATAGTGACGGCCTAAAACCCGCACAGTGGTCGGCGCTACGCTACTTTGCGAACGCCAACCGTTTCTCTAAAACGACCTCCGCGTTTGCTCGATACCAAGGAATAACCGCCGGGGCCGCGTCGCAAACGATAGGCGGACTTGTCAAACAGAGATTGTTGAAGCGTACCTGTGACACCGCGGATAAACGGCGACACCATCTGACGTTAACGACCAAAGCGCAGAGACTCACTGAGGCCGATCCCATTGGCTCCTTGGTGGCGGCAGCGTCTATGCTCGAAGAGTCGCAGCGCGACGCGACAGCACTTGGGCTCAGCAACATGTTGGCGCATTTGGTGCGCAAAAGAGGGGGCGCGATATTTGGTTTTTGTGACGATTGCCAGTACCTGCGATGCGAGCGCCGTTCAGGTCGCGCGGATAGCTATCGATGCGCACAGGCGGAGCAGGTCTTGACGGAACAAGAGCTCGATAAGATTTGTATTAACTTTGAAGCCGCAGAGGCGTCGGTTTGAGTACTTTGAATTCAATCGAGCAATTGAGATATCAATCCATCCGCTAGTTTCGGTTCAAACCAAGTTGATTTCGGCGGCATAATTTTCCCCGCATCAGCGACTGTCATTAAATCGTTCAAGGAAGTGGGGAAGAGCATGAAGCCTACCGCCATTTCGCCTGAATCGATCCGCTCGGCTAAGGCTTCAGGTCCCCTCGAACCACCAACGAAATCAATCCGAGAATCCGTTCTCGGATCAGCGATGCCAAGCAGTGGTTCGAGAACTAAGCGATCGAGTACGCGGACGTCGAGACGCTCAACGGGATCGTCAATCTGCGGCAACGTTTTCGTGTCGACGGAATACCATTGGTGATCCAAATACATCCCGAAGCTCAAAGGTTTTTGTGGTCGAACCGCACTATCCACGGGCAGGACTTCAAACTGCTTGGCAAGCTCTGCGAGAAACCCGGCTGTTGTATGTCCGTTCAAATCACGTACTAAGCGGTTGTAGTCGAGGATCGTAACCTCGTCATCCGGAAAGGCGACCGCTAAGAATCCGTCGAAACCGTCGTCGAGATCACGGCTGGCACGTCGCGCCGCAGTGACCCTTGTGGCCGCTGCCGATCGATGATGCCCATCGGCGATGTACAGGGCATCCATCTGGTTCAGCCGCTGGGCAATCAACGCTATTTGTGCCGAATCGCGAACGGCCCACACTTCATGGCGTACGCCTTGCAGGTTAGAAACAACTGAATCCGCATTGTGTGCCGCAATTTTCTGTAGCGTTTCAGTGAGTAGGGTGTCCGATCGGTAAACGAGCAGTACCGGACCCGTCATGGCGTTAACGCTCTCGATTTGCCGCACGCGATCGTTCTCTTTCGACGGACGCGTAAGTTCATGTTTTCGGATTCTATTTTGTAGATAAGCTTCTACAGAGGCGGATACCGCAACGCCTGTTTGCACTGCATTACCAACGGACATTCGGTATACGTAAAACTGATCGGCCTGATCGCGGACCAGCAAGCCTTGAGAGACCAAAGCGCGGAGATTCTCATCGGCCTTTGCGTAGACCTCATCGGCATAGGGATCCGTCGTCGGCGGCAGATCAATTTCCGCTCTTGAAACATGCAGAAACGAGTGCGGTTTATCTTTCGCTAACGCGCGTGCCTCTGCAGTATTAATCACATCATAGGGCGGCGCGGCGATATCCGGCGCGCGCCCGTTGGCAGGTCTCAGTCCGCGGAATGGCCGAACTAGCTCTTCTTTCGATTTCGTCATTTTTTCTCGAGAACTTTCGTTAATAACTCTTGTTGTGACCATCTAGTACGCTTTGCCGAGCGATTCAATTCGTCGAGGATGCTGGGTGTCTCTGCACAGCACTTACGACTTCGGACACCTATTAAGTCTACTGATGGTCGGCTTGTCCGATAACAGATCGGGCATGGAGACTAACAGAATTACTCAGTAGATCGATATGAGTGCGCCCGGATTGGGTCGTCAGCAAGAGAGACCGTCGCAGACCGGCAAAGCTTTGTTCGCAACCGGCGCATCGTTGGACATGGATTATTCACGGATCTGCGATATCGCCGACGCGCTGAGCGATCCGAGAGACAGGGTATTGTCGGCCACAAACGGGGTGTTCGCGGGACATTTTAGGAAGGTGAGATAAAAAGAAACCCGCCGGGGCGGGTTCCAAGTGTCGTTACATTTAAAGCACTAAGCCGCCTTTCGATGCCGCCAGCCGAGTAACCCCAACGCCGAGCCGAATAGCCACACGGCCGCGGGGATAGGGACGATCGAGGGCCGCACTAGGGCAGAACCTATAAAGGGTTGGGATGTAAAATCTCCCGCGACTGACACGGAGCTATCCAGTGACCCTCCTGGTCCGAAGGCGTTATCGAAGGCCTCGATGAAGCCGAGACTATGCAGGCCAACGCCTGAAGATTCCTCGGTTAAGAAAAGGGACTGTTGTGTATTGAATTCGGTGTTGTTGGAAAGTGTGCCCCATAGGCCGAGCAGGAGGGTTGCAGGGGCATTCGCCGAAGATCCGGTTTGCGGGTATGAGCCAGCCCCGCCCGCGCTATCGAATAGACCGGTAACCTGCGTCTGTGTTGCGAAGGACCACCCGAACAGGTCGCCTAACGGCGCTATTCTGCCAGCGACCGTATCGAATGATTCATTGGCAGTTTCCGTCAAATCCAACCAATCCAATTGATTTACCGTGTCGGTCGTGAACGCACCGTTATCGACTAGAGCCGCCTGAGCATTAAAAGAAGCAACGAACAAACTAGTGAATAAAACGGCGAGCGCTGTGCGGAGGGTTGGCATACGGCTTTCCTTGATAGGGTGTGTTCTCGTCGTTTTAGCTGCGACAAGCCAGAGGTGGTTCCCCCTCCGACAATGGTGCTCGGGGGATGGGCACGTTTTTGATAAAGGTCTTCCTGAAGGGGTCATGTTCTAGGGGACCTGTTACTGCTGAATTATCTATGCAGGAATCGCGCCATAAATAGTTTCTTGCGAATTATCAAGGGCATGGCGACAACATCTCCGCACGCCGCGCAAAAAAGACCCAAAAGTGTAAAGTTTGTAAGAATTTATGGTTAAAAACTAAGAAATAATATGAATAATTAGAAAATACCGAATGGTAATAAAGCATGTAGATTTTTATTACATAACGTTATCAAGTGTTTGTCGTTGACACCTGCTTAGGTTGGTGTTGTAAAGATTGTTGACACATTTATTATCGAATTGACGTTAGCTACCTTATCAACCCCGGTTCGATTGAAATAACCGTTCGAGCGTTTCGGATGAATAGCTGCTGTAAAAGCGTTATTTATTCACAGCAAGCGTAAAATCAAATAATGCCAATCGATGCATCGATTGGCATTTCGCGGCACTCGATGGCGGTCCGACCGCGACGTGGAACATCAGCACGGGTCGTATGGCGACGGTCACTGCCTTCAAGCGCCTGTCGGTTTATAACTATGTTCGATTGCGGATCCGAAAATCAAACGCCGCCACGAATCAATTCATCAACGCGGCTGCGGCATGACTAATATCGTCGTCGCTTTAATCGGCATCGCAATATTTGCAAGCTTGCTCGTGGTGGGCTACACCAAAGTCGGGTTCCTTTCGAACGTGTCGCAGCGCGTTCGATTTAAAAGACGGGCGACTATTTAAGAACCACAAACGCATTAAGCCGTTGCATTCGAACACGTCGCTCTATCTCGGCTATTATCAGTGGCATTGAACCTCCAATAGTATCTACGAGCGATGAGTTCTCCAGAATCTCCTACGAACGAACCTAATGCGGTCGCGATCGAAATTCCGTTTGAGGAATTGTCGAACGAAGCCTTGCGCGGTATCGCAGAAGCTTTTGTTCTTCGCGAAGGTACCGAATACGGTGAGTATGATTACACGCTTGATCAAAAAGTGGCCCACGTCATAGAACAATTACGTCGCGGTGACGCGGCGATTCTGTTCGATGCAAACACGGAGACTGTTGCTATCGTCATGAAGCGCGAATTATCGGCGAAAACGCCAAAACGCGGCTCCGCTGAACTAGACGAACCGTAGGCGTGTCATTGGCGAGGATTCGAACTTGGGAGAATAGGGACTTTCTTAAAAGGCTAGCCCAAATCCGGTTTACGGCGACTAGGCCGTAGCGGGTGGCGCCGGCTCTCAAACCTTTGAAATTGGTTGTGTTTGGAACCCGATCGCCAAAGGCGGCGCGTTGTCCGACGCGAGTCACTTCTAGGGCTAAGCGGCGCTGATGTCAGTGTCTGCAGAACTACTAGCGCTAGCCGAATCGCTTAACGACAGTGCCGAGCTACCTAATGTAAAGCGGGTCTATCTACCTGAACCGAGCGTCACTGCCGAAAAAGACCCGGACTTCGGCTTGATCGAACTCGACGATGGTTCGTGTGGTCTATTTTACGCGTGGCTCGGGGATTCGCAGAAAGGCATCAGTCATCGCTTCGCCGCCGACGAATTTATCGGCGTAAAAGCCATCACGCTCGCACGTTATATTTCTGGCCCGGATGACATGGCGCGTTCTATCGGCCTCGCGGCAATTAATGCGATGGCCCAGCATTTATTTGTGCGCTCGAATGTCGTTCTCAGCGATTCCCAGAATTCAATGGGAGGATTAGATTTACTTCCCAGCGATCGCCTCGGGATGATCGGTCACTTTCCGTCCTTAGTACGGCAAGCACGCGCGTGCGCAGTGCCAGTGATCGTGGTGGAGAGAAAATCCCATATGTTTGGCGAGCAGGCTGGAATTTGCATATCGGATGATCCCAAGTCGCTGTCGTCATGTAACAAGATTATTTGTACTGCCTCAACGTTGATTAACGGCTCACTCGACGAGATGTTGGGATATTGCAGACATGCGGATCAGGTTGCGATGATCGGTCCGAGTGCGAGCTTTTTCCCGGATCCTCTATTTCAGCGAGGGGTGACGGTGCTCGGTGGGTCCCGCGTTATCGATGCTGACGAATTTATTGCAAGCCAAGCCCGAGGATCCGGGATACGGGACTGCACCCGCCGTTATTCGCTACTTCCGGCATCCTATCCAGGCACTCAGTACCTAGTTCGAACGCTTGGGTAATGGGTTACAGGGACCGACCCGAGTGCGTGGCGGAACATCAGCAGCTTAGTTAGAATGCTAGCAACACAAGCATAACGAGCACCAGCAATGGCCAGAGAAGCAATCGAAGTACAAATGAATCCGTTCACCGCTGCCGCGCGTGCGACAGAGGAGACGAAACGATTTTCTAGTCCGGCGCAATTGAACGATGCCGGTGAGGCCGTGGGGCGACTGAGATCGGAGGGATTTATTATTGTTCCGGACTGTATCGATCGCGAAAACGTCCGGGCGATTGCGGCTGAATTCACCCGATTGCACACCAACGATCACGAATGCGATACGGAATTCGCCGGGTTTAAGACACGCCGCATGTACAACCTTGTCGCGCGTACCCGAATTCTTGATGAGCTCTATCTACATCCCAAAATCCTGGCGATTGTGGAAGCTCATCTTGAGGACCAGATTCAATTATCGATCGCGAGCACCATCGATCTCGGCCCCGGAGAGACCCAGCAACCGTTTCATCGCGACGACAGCTATTATCCGATGGACAGACCGCATATGCCGCTGAGCGTTAATGCCATTTTGGCTATCGACGATTTCACTGGCGAAAACGGCGGAACCGTACTGATCCCGCGTTCGCACTTAACGGCCGATGAGGAACCAGCAAACAACGCCGAAATAGTGACTGCAAAAATGTCTGCCGGATCCGTATTAATGTGGGACGGATCCTTGTTCCACGCGGGTGGCGCGAATTGTACTGACTCTCGACGCTTAGGGATCTCTGCTATCTATTGCCGTGCTTGGCTCCGTCAACAAGAAAATCAATTCCTTGGCGTACCCGTCGAAATCGCTAAGACACTGCCGCGTAATATCCAAAAATTGATTGGCTATTGGGTCGTTAACAACCTGCTCGGTTACGTGAACGACGCAAGTCCGTTACGACTCCTCGATTGAATTCGATTCTACCGGTCGCATCTCACTAAATGCTTACCCCAGCGCGGCGCGAGCGCATCATCTCGGAGCATGATGCGGCCGATTGCATTGCCGATGGGATGACAATTGCGATTGGTGAACCGCATCCGATGGCCTTGGTCCGGCACATCATCCGACGAGGGATCCGAAATTTAACGGTCATTGGTAGTGGATTGGCGCTCGATATTCTTATCGCCGCAGGCTGCGTGCGAAAGGTTATTTCCTACTACGCGGGCGGCGGTTACGGCGTTCCAGTTGCGCCGGCGTTTCGAAGGGCGGCAGAGGCGGGATTAATTGAAGTGTGGGAATGCGAGGAGGGGATCCTGACCAGTGGTCTAGAGGCGGCCGCTAAAGGCTTGCCGTTTCTGCCGTGGCGCGGTGGCGTGGGGACATCGTTACCGGAAGTGAACCCGGACCTGAAAGTCATGAGTGACCCGATAAACGGCGAAACCGTTATTGCGGTACCTGCGATTACCCCTGACGTTACCATCCTGCACGCCGCACAATCAGACCCCTACGGCAACGTCCGCCACTGCGGCGGCCCCGGTTGGATTGATCTGTTTCTACACCGCGCGGCGCTGCGGACGATCGTGCAAGTTGAGAAAGTCGTGTCCAATGAAGAGATCCGATCGAACCCGTGGGCGACGACGATTAGCTCCGGTGTCGATATTTGCCGGATGCCCTACGGAGCACACCCGTTCTATAGCCGTGGGTATTACGTCCAGGATAAGTCTCTTGTGACTGAATACTTTAGCGCTGCTAAGGCCGGTGGTTCCGAGCTCGAGCGTTACCTCGACACTTACTGTCGAGAACCAGAGTCCCACGCCGACTACTTATCGGTCATCGGAATTAAGCGTCTGTTAGAGCTTTATGAATACTGAGGTCCGGGACGAACTAGCCGAGTCTTGTTCTGCGCAGGAAATCATGGCGGTTTTTTTGGCTCGCGATCTCTGCGATGGAGAGCAATTACAAGTCGGCGTCGGCTTGCCAGTACCCGAAGCGGCTGTGCGACTAGCGCACCTAATGCACGGGCCCAACATGGAGTTGATTTTCCTTGGCGCGCGGATGAATGTCGCGCACCTCGACTCAATTCCGCTGCCGGCATTTGGCTGGGATCGCAGGGTTGTCCGGTGGGCCGAATCCTATAGCGACACTGGCCATCGATTTGACCATGTGAAAGATTGGACCAAGCGCGTGTTTTTTGTGGGTGGTATACAAGTGGATCCGCACGGCAATACAAATTTGATCGGGATTGGTGAAGACCATCGTCGGCTCAAGTTTCGTGGTCCCGGTTCGGTCGGCACGCCAACGTTAACCACGCACGTTGGCCGCTATTACATTGTTTTAAATACCCACACGGCGCGAACGTTTGTCCCCAAGTGCGATTTCGTTAGTACGTTTGGCTGGGGTGACGGGGATCCAAATGCTCGCGCAAAACTTGGCTTGCCGGGCGGCGGTCCGCGCTACTGTGTGACGCCGTTGTGCGTCATGGATTTTTGCGAAAACCCGAAGCGTCTGCGTTTAAGATCGGTTCATCCCGGAGTGAGCGTAGAGGAGATTTGTGACCAGACAGGATTCGATCTCGTTATTCCAGATAAAGTGCCAGTTACAGCGCTCCCCACGGATGAGGAACTTCGGGTGTTACGTGAACGAGTCGACCCCTTGGGTTTATTGCGATCTGCAAACTAGCGCGGCCGATCCGCCAGCATTCTGCGACTGAGGTGTTGCTATTCCGCCTACGTCGGTGCCATGCGCCTCTACTGGGCCCACATATTGCCGACGGCTTGATCTATAATCAGAATTAAATAATCCACGTAAACTGTTATTCTATATATAATAAATAGTGTAAATTAATGTTGATTCTCAGTAATCGGGCAACGGTACCTAGTTGTCATTCGGCAAAGTAAAAATGCTCGCCGAGCGCGTGATTTGCGGCCGCAATTCGAGCGGTTAAAGGAACGACTGTCGAGGCCTAAGCCATGTCTGATCGCGATGATCTAGAAATAATTTTACGCTCCCACGTGGCGCTAATTACCGTATGCACTCACGAAGAAATGCGGATCGTCGATCTCATTAAATTGATTACGCCCAACTTGGGCATGCCGCTAAGCCGCTGGACTGTGACCGATGGTTTAGACGCACTGATTGGCGATGCAACGTTCAACCGGAATGAACTTCGTCTCATGGACGATTCTCATATTGAGGCGGGCGCGAAATCGACGACTGATCCAGAGTATGCCTTGCGCGTCGTTCGCGACGCGAAGCAGGCCGGAATAATTCTACTACTCGACTTCCATCCGTTTTTGAACGAACCCGTCATCACTCGACTGATCAAAGAAATTGCGCAAGACCACGACGTCCGCCAACAAAAATTGGTCTTCATAAGTCACGACATTAGTCTCCCGCGTGAGGTCGAACGTTTCTCGGCGAGCTTCGAACTTAAATTACCAACGCCGCGAGAGATTGGTCGAATCATCAACGAGGAGGCCGCGATTTGGGCGAATCGGAAAGTGGGGGAAAGAATAAGAGTCGATCGTGAAGCCGTGAATGCCTTGGTAACGAATCTAGCGGGACTCACGGATTCTGACGCAAGACGCCTAGTGCGCAATGCGATCTATGACGACGGCGCTATCTCAGGCGAAGACATTCCAGAACTCGTCGCTGCGAAACGCAGTTTAGTCGACCAGGGCGGCCTTTTGTCATTCGAATTCGACACGGCGCATATGGCCGATGTGGGTGGGTTCGATAATCTAAAGGATTGGTTGGAACGCCGAAGAACTCAGTTCAGCAACTCGAAATCTGACGGAGACCGCCCGAAGGGAGCAATGCTGCTGGGTGTTCAAGGGGGTGGCAAGAGTTTGGCCGCAAAAGCCATTGCCGGGATCTGGCAGGTGCCGTTGCTGCGCCTCGATTTTGGGGTGTTGTACAACAAGTTTTTCGGCGAAACGGAGCGAAATTTGCGTGAGGCGCTACGTACGGCAGAATCCATGGCGCCATGTGTCCTATGGTGCGATGAAATTGAAAAAGGCATCGCCACGGGCGACTACGACAGCGGGACATCGAAACGCCTACTCGGGACCTTACTGACCTGGATGGCGGAGAATCAAAAACCGGTGTTCATTGTCGCAACCGCGAATGATGTGACCGCGTTGCCGCCTGAACTCATGCGTAAAGGTCGTTTGGATGAGATATTCTTCATCGATCTACCGACGTCACCCGTCCGCCAAGAGATTTTTTCCATTCACCTAGGCAAGCGACAACTCGATCCCGAGCGTTTTGATCTAGACGCGTTAGCGTTGAATAGTGACGGTTTTACCGGCGCCGAGATCGAACAAGCCGTCGTGGCGGCCCGCTATGCAGCCACGGCTATGGATACGACGGCCACGACGGAGCTTGTTATTGACGAGTTACTCAAGACAAAACCGTTATCGGTTGTTCGATCGGAGGATATCGAGCGACTGCGAGGCTGGGCTGAAAACCGAACTGTTTCGGCTTAAATGTGCAGATGAGATGCGTGGCAGTGCCTAAAGGCCCTGCGAACTTAGAAACAATCGCGGCGGTGATTGGATCGGCGCCGAGTGCTGCGCGATTAGTAAGAGCGTTTCATAATTACGTCAGATCTCGATAGTCCGATTCCGTAGGCAGCGACTTAGAGCAACTAGAAAACCCTAAGGCGTCCTCTTGAATCTTCACGTCGCAATGATGCGCCTCGGACCAACAACAGGAGAACAATATGTTAATAACAAAGCCCGGCGGTGAGATCGCGGTCGTTCATACACTTAACTTCGCTGCATCGCCCGTTGGGCGCAGTCAGTTTCACGAGTACGCAAAGACGCCCGATGGACTACCTGTGGCGCGTGGCGCAGCTGGGAACATGTTCGTCAGTCCATACGATGCCTGTCATAACGAGCACACGACGTATATGTTCAGTCGCTGGGAAAGTGAGGACGCTTGGGATACCTATTCGCAGCACAGAATAAAAATATCTCCCGACTGGTTCCGACCGATGGTGGAACCGCAGCATATTCTGCGATTACGCGAGCTAGACTCTAGTCCAACAATAAATAGCACCCAAGCGCCCTTGTATGGTGCGCCGACCGGCAGCGTCTGCAATTTTCACATCTGGCAATTTGACGACGTCGCGTTGCGAGATGAGGTCAACGCGTTTTGGGGAGTAGAACCAGGTCTTCCTTCGTCGGTGTCGTATCCTGGAAATATCATTGTCTCGGCGTTTGAAGCCATCGATAGAGAAAATCAATTGGTCGTCGTTAGTGCCTGGGAAAGCGAAGAAGTTTTTCTTGCCTACCGGCAAATGAGAAGGGATACAGCGCCTGATCTTGTGCAACGGTTTCTGGTTGACGACGTAATGGTTCAGTCACGGATTGTGGATGCGGATCAGAGAGCGTTTATTTGAATAGTGAGAATGCGAATAGATTAAGAATCTGGCGCATTACCCTCGAAATGACTCCGGAAAAATGGTTCACGTGCTGCGGCTCGAAAGTTCGCGCGCGTACTGAAGACACACTCGAACGGTGCTAAATGACCAAGCCGCTGGAAAGCGATACCGTGCACTTTCAATCCGAAACTTAACGACGCAACCTGGATCAACGCTATGCCCATCTACGAACGCGACGCCGCGTCTATTTACTACGAGGATTCCGGCGAAGATTTGCCGGCCATTCTGCTCATCGCTCCGGGCGGGATGAAATCCGCAATTGGTTTTTGGGAAAACACGCCTTGGGATCCTCGCGAGCACCTTCGGGGCCAATTTCGCGTGATCGCAATGGATCAACGCAACGCGGGCCGTTCGACCGCGCCAGTGTCCGCGCAGGACGGTTGGCATACCTATACGGCAGATCACGTTGGTTTGATGAATCACCTAGGCGTTCAGCGGTTTCACGTCGCCGGGATGTGTATCGGTGGCCCCTATTGCCTGGGCCTGATCGAGGCGGTGCCCGATCGCGTTGTATCCGCGACCTTATTTCAGTCGATTGGACGCGATAACAACCGCGATGCGTTCTACGCCATGTTCGACGATTGGGCGAGTGCGCTCGAACCTAAGATGCCCGACGTGAGCTTACAAGCATGGTCAAGTTTTCGGGGAAATATGGTTGGCGATGACAACGTGCTGTTCAATGTCGACGAAGCCTTTGTTGCCGCGTGCACAACCCCGCTACTGGTGTTGATGGGTAACGATCTATATCACCCTCAGTCCACCTCACGCATGCTCGCAGAAACTGCACCGAATGTGACCTTTGTCGAATCCTGGAAGGAAGGCCGGGCTCGCGATACTGCGATGGAGCAGTGTCTCAAATTTCTTCGAGAAAATAATTAACTGAATAAATGAATCGCGACGCCGTTCCCGGAATATACTCGTAGGGTCCGACTCGATTGAATCGGCACTAGTGGTGCGTGTTGTTGTCTTGCGCATCTTTGATTGGACGTAGTTCGCCGAGAATACGCATTCTCTGGAGACGGTTGTGACCGTCGGCCCGACTTTGATTTCAGACGCTTGCGCAACGAGAACGGCAGACCGGCCTCGACCCACTACAGATCGAGGCGCGATGAGCAGGCCCTGTAACGATAGACGTGGATGCAATTGCGATGACGTGCGTGCGGTAAAGGCTAATCCGGTGCTTGCTGGCGGCGAGAGGCTCGCCACATAATGCCGGCGGCGGTCGACGGACAATATTAGGCGGCGCGCCGAGAACACCGCGGCGTCTGCTGCAATGCAATTCACCAAGGAGAAACACCGTGATCACTGTAGCCGACGCTTCACTACACGAGCCCAAAGATCCATTATGGGCTGAGACCAATTGGTTTAGCTTTCAATTGCCAGAATACAACCTGCACGGCGCGATCTATGTGCTTGTTCGTGCGCAACATGGCATCGTTTGGGCTTCCGTTCATCTCAACTCGGGCTGGTCGCAAAAACACTGGGAGGCGGATTACTGCGATTTACAGGCGCATTTGCCGATGGGCAAGGATTTCGATCTCCTCGAATATCGTCTAGATAATGGTCTGCACATCAAAACTATCGAACCGAACATGGAGTGGGACGTCGATTACGACGACGGCGAACACTGTCAGATTCATTTCAACTATCGCGCGTTGATGGCGCCATTCGACATCGCCGATCCCGTGATGGACCCCATGGCAGCAGCAGCGGAGGCCGGCGAAGGCTACGATTGGGGCGGCGCCTACGCCAAGGGCCATTTCGATCAAAGTGGCGTCTACGAGGGTGAAATTATTCTCCATGGGCGGCGCATGCCGTTCCGCACAGTGAGCACCATGGATCATAGCTGGGGACCGCGGCCCGAGCGCCTGCGCTCAAGTCTGTGTTGGATCAATGCGCATTTCTCGGAAAATTTCGTCGTTCATGCAATCTGCGACTTCGATCCCTACAGTGGCGGGCGCGAACTTCGTTTCGGCCATGGCTACGTGCTCGACAATGGCAAAGTGATCGGTTTAGCGGGTGGCAGCGGTACAGTCCAGCGCAACGACGACTGGTTTCCGCGCGAGATCGCGCTCGACGTGCACGACGGCAATGGCCGTAATTGGTCCCTTAAAGGCACTGCAAAGACTTCGTTTCCGCAAACCATATGGCCCGATGTGATCGGCTTCAACGCGCTTGTCGATTGGCGATGCGACGGGCACGCAGGGTTCGGTCAAACCTACGACTGCGTCGGGCTTTATGATCTCAGCGCAGGCAATGCTTGGAAGGCCGCCGGTAAATAGGCACCGGCTGACCGCTGCGGCCGTTACTTAGGCCGCCCTCATTAAGTGACGCCAAGGCCGACGTCATTTTATAGGCGAACGGAATCTTAAGTGAATCTTAAGGACACCCAAGAAATCATCGAATTAGATATCATACAAAATTAAGGTGGGTGTCCTTAAAAGATTCCCGCTCAAAAGATTCCCCGGTCCGAGAGAATGGCCGCAAGGGACCGGATTATCGCCCAGGCGTATTCGAGTGACCTTGCGCGTTTCGTTAAGAATATGCTCGATGATCGCCGTTCCATGAGCCCCGGCGTCGTCCCCATCGCGGTCTTCTGGTTCCTCTACATGGCAGGGCTCGGGGTTATTTTTCCCTACTTGAGTCTCTACTTCCAAGAGAACGCCGGTTTGAGTGGTACCCAGTTGGGCCTCGCACTGGCCATGCACCCGTTGATGGGGATCGTTGCTTTGCCTTTCTGGGGGCAATGGGCCGACAGAAACGGGCGACGTCGCGGCGCCCTGTTTCTACTGGCTTCGGGTTCAGCGCTGGGATACTTCTTCGTCCCGCATGCTTCGAGCTTTCCGGTGTTACTGTTGTGTTTGGCCTTTTTGTCAGCCTTCGCGGCACCGGCCATGGCGATAGCGTCGTCGCTTTCGTTCGCTGTGTTGGGCAAGGGAGGCGCGTCGCGCTTTGGACGCTTGCGGGTGTGGGGCACCGTAGGTTATCTGATGATGATAGTCGCCTTTCCGGGCCTGCTCGCGTGGATGGGAGGGGATGCCTCGGCCGTCGGAAGCACTCGTGGACTGGAATTAATCTTCCCCGTCGCAGCGATGTTGTGCCTCAGCGCGGCGGTGGTGTTGTTTTGGGTGCCATCTTCCGAAGCGATCTCCGTGCGTGCCAAGCGCGAAGATCTGGCCGTGCTTCTACGGCAGTCGTCTTATGTGCGGCTGCTCGTGTTGGCCTTCTTCGCTTTCGGATTGCTGTCGGGCCCGATCGTCTTGTTCCCGGTGTTCGTCGTCGAGCGAGGAGGCAGCATCGAAACCGTGAGCCGTTTATGGATTCCGATGCTTCTCCTCGAGATCCCTCTCATCTACTACGCGGGCGCCGGTCTGCGTCGGGTGGGCGCGCGCGGGCTGATTGCGGCGGGCATCGCCTGCGACGGTGCGCGTTGGTTGCTATCCGCTCTGGCGCCGAGCCTTTTTTGGATCTTCGGTATCCAACTCCTCCACGGTGTTGTGGTGGTAGGGCTCATCATCGGCATGCAGCTCTACGTCGAAGGGGAGGTTCCGGATCGCTTACGCGCGACCGGCCAGGCGGTCTTGGGGGCCGTAATGAGTATCGGCGCAGTGCTTTCTCACTTGTGGGCCGGGATGGCCCTTGAGCACTTGGGCCCCAACGCGCCCTACCTAATTTCGGGTCCACTTTCGATCGGTCTGGGGATCTATGCCTGGTTCTTTCTGCCGGCTAAAGCGCGGGCACGCGCTGCCAGCTTGCGAGTTTGAGTCCGGTCTGGCGCAATGGATAGGAGACAGATCTGTTTCGTATGTAAAGATGGATCCATCCATTTCCGCACACTGGAAGAAAACGAAGAATAATCAAGAAGGCAAATTGCCAGTGAGAAGTACCCGCTTAGGGGATTTATTTTGCGATTGGGATGACCGAAGTTTGCCGAATTTCGAAGTCGTTCCCTGGACGTCGACAGGCCGTTATTAGCTCGAAAACGGGCATGCAGGTGAGGTAGGAGAACAAGCGGGATCGACTCAAAAATGTCCCTTGCACATCGATAAAGCTGACCAAATTGAATCCTCAATCGGCCTCTATCTGCGACGAAGATGACGGCGACTGCGAGGCTAATCCGGAACACACTACGCACGAATGCAAGCCTGTTGCCGCCCCCTTCTGGCAAGGAAGCCAGCGCGGTCGATACGACGCTCCATTGCTCGCCATTACTGATATTGGAAATCGCCCAGCAAGACTGCTTCCTCGGTAGCGACATCAAGGCGCGACGCTCCGATGTACTATTTGATTCTCGAGGCCCGCCGGAAAAGGAGAGCGCTTGATTTCAGCTCATCGAGAACCAGGACCTTGTTCCGAACCTTGTTATTTTTGGTGCGTTTTCCGAACATGCGCGCGGCAATTACCGATGCCGACCAGCGTCCAAGCGGGAGCTATTGTCCTGTTCTCGAGGCGCACGCGGGGCTAGTGACTCGCGCCGAAGTATAGCCTCCCGGTGCGATCCGTTTATTCAGAATCTGCGGTTGCCATCCCTTTGATCGTATCTTCGGCCAGCTGCCAACCGACCGTAACGTAGACATCCGGCGGTACTTCATCCATGTAAAGCACGATCGGCTGGCGACGTGCGGGTGTTGAATCCTCCGGATCGTCGAGGCTATCGACCCACAGCGCGCGATCCGCGATGGAAATATTGAATTGTCGCTTGTTGCGATACAAACCGTGAATTAGGAAAGGTCGCAATTCACGCATGGTTCTTAAGCGGTCGTCCGAATAGCGCACTGCTTCACTGGTACTCAACTGCAACAATGGGCCGTCTCCCATTGCGGCAATCGCTTCGTCCAGGTGCTCCGCCTTCACGGGCGAGTGGAGGAAGGGCGGGAGGGGAACAAACGTGTGACGTTGGTGATCAACCGGCCGATACCAAGTATCGGTTGGGGTTGGTATCGGAGTTGGCTCTTGCGCGCACGCGCACAATAAGATTACCGCCATTAATGTCGACAATGTGCAAAGCGACGTGCGGTTTCGTAATTGGAGTTCGTCCATGCGGTTGATTGGCATTGTGTGGAAAAATCGCTCCGTCACGTTTTAGCTTTTGTCACGGGGTCAGTTAGTGGCTGTGACCCGTTCAGTCGAATCAAGCCGAATGATTGCATGGATTTCGACTTACTGACTAAAATTACTAAAATTGGCGCCTAAACAGAACGTTAATAAACGCTCCAAGAATTTCCGATGGCTATCCAACACGTCGTGCCCATCTTGCGAGTGTTAATATACGCGGCATCCACGACCAAGGAATCGCGCAAACCATGACCATTGCCCCAGCTCTACCGTCCTCGTCTGTTATTATGATGCGCGAGCGATCGGGATCGCCTGAGATCCTACTTGTTAAACGCAATAGCAAAATCGTATTCCACGGAGGCGCATGGGTATTCCCGGGCGGTAAGGTCGATCCCGAAGACGCATCGGGAGATACAAAAGACGACGAATTAGAAATCGCACGACGCGCCGGTGTCCGGGAAGTGCACGAAGAGGCAGGATTGCAAATCGATGGCGCAAGTCTACTGCCGTTTTCCCATTGGACGACCCCCGAAAACCAACCGAAGCGTTTCGCAGCGTGGTTCTTTATCGGCTTGGTCCCGTATGACAGTCAGGTCGTTGTCGACGGATCAGAGATTGTGGATCACCGCTGGATCGGGATTGATGAGGCCCTTGCCCAGCGCCACCGAGACGAGATCATCTTACCGCCGCCGGCCTATGTGTCATTACTAAAAATCAGAAGGTTCGGACATTCACGGGACGTGCTGGATTACGTAGAGGACCGCGGCGCAGAGCGGTTTTGTCCCAGGATTGTAGAACTCGATGGTGGTCGCTGTTCGCTTTACGACGAAGACGCCGGATATGAGTCCTTGAACCTAGATGCGCCGGGACCTAGGCACCGGCTACGAATGCTCAAAAACGGATGGCAATATATCGAAGACTACTAGCGATGCTGGCCGGCGGCCCGTGCGACTTCCCAACCTTTCAGGTATCCAGTGATGTCAGCCTGCGCGAGCGGGTCCTTGCCGGCTAGTAAAGTCTCGAGATACGTCAGATCGTCGTAGCCCCAAAACACGTCATTTCCGACTATCATAGTCGGCACGCCGAAACTGCCACGCGCGACGGCCGTATCGCAATTATCGCGCAGTTGTGCTTTCGCATGGGTGCTCGAGGCACCGGCGATTAACGGTGCAGCATCGATGCCATTATCGGTTAGGTAGGCGCCAACCGCGTCGCTGTCGGTTGGGTCTAGTGAGTCGACCCAGACCCCGCGTAGCAAGCAACCCGTTAGCGCCGAGCGTTGCGATTCCGGCATTTCTTGAGCGCTAAGGCGTAGTAGCAACAAGGGGTTAAATGGATGCATTTTCGGCGGATTGAACGGAATGCCGAGCAGTCGGGCCTTGCGTAAATTGTTACGGTTCATCCAGTCTAATTTCGGTGCGACTTCGGCTGGTCCTAGTTGGCCGTATTCCTTCAGAAAACCGGCAAATAAAACCGGGATGGCGCGGAGTTCGTAGCCATATTGGTTCGCTAAATCAGGTAGCAGATGCCAAACAAGATAGGCGTTATGCGAAATGTAGTCGAAGTAGAAGTCGATTCGCTGCTCGTCTGATTTGGCCATATGAAAAAACCCCCTAGTAGTGATGCTCGGAATTGTAATCGATTCGATTGGAACTGAATATTCCGAAAAGGTGGCACACACTTGTTCTTTTCGATTTCTGATGCTGCTCGTAACGTAGAAAAACACCACAGGAGACCTTTGCATGGCGGACAGTCCTAGCACCTTCCCGAAGCGCTCGGCCTACTTGATGCTGGTGGTCGTCATGTTGCTTTGGTCGAGCGGAATTATTGTGGCCCGTGGTGTCCACGAAGCAGTCGTCCCGGTCGCGTTTTCATTTTGGCGCTGGCTCGTCGCGGCATTAATACTGGCTCCGCTGGCCTGGCCGCGATTGACGATACACGGGACGTTTCTGCGCACTCAACTATTGCACATTGCCTTGCTTGGATTGTTCATTGCCGGTGGTAGCACGATGATTATCGTGGCCGTGCGCTACACCACCGCGACCAATGTCGCATTAGTCAGTGCGACCCAACCGTTAATTACGGCGTTGGTCGCCTGGTTCGTTTTACGCGAGCGTCTAAGTGGCCGGCAATTCGTCGGGATTGCTGCAGCGACGATCGGCATCGTTGCCATGATCGCGCGACTCGACATCGATATCCTCCGCACCTTGTCATTCAATCCTGGTGACTCAGGAATGTTGTTGTCGGTTAGTTTCTACGCGTTGTATGCCGTGAATCTGCATCGGTGGATTGGTCAGGTTGGTCCGGTGCTAGTGATGTTTCTGACCGCCGCAGGAGGGGCCATCATATTGCTACCATTTTATTTGGCGGAGGCAACGATGTTCGGGCAAATGACCCTGTCGTGGACGGTGGCCGGTGCCGTTTTATATATGGCGATTGTACCAACCCTGATCGCGACCACGATGTGGAATATTAGCGTTGGTGTGGTTGGGCCGAATCGCGCGACTGCGTTTACGAATCTGTTGCCCGTTTTTGGCACGGCGCTCGCGGTGACCCTGCTCGGGGAATCCTTACAGGCCTATCATATTATCGGTGGGCTGTTAGTGTGCCTCGGCATTAGCTTAGTTATCAGACCGGAGCCTGATAACTAAGCATTTAATCGATGCCGATTAGCTATGAGCTTGCACTTCAAATTCTTCGCGGTTATCTCGGGTCGTTTGCGCCGTGAATTCATCCATTGAGTGAGGCCATTGGGTGACTAGGCGGCCAGATTTTGAGCGATAGTAAAACTCATTCCCGCACTCTGCCTGCCAGACCTCGACATTCGCGATATCTTTTTGCAGCTTGTCGTTAAACTTCGTCATGACCTCGTTTTTGATGTCTATCCACGCAAGATTTTCGTCGTCCATGCGGCGAATTTGTCGCATCACGTAATCAACTTGTCGTTCAAGCATGAAGAGAATCGAACCTTGGTTCGTGTTTGGACCGTAAAGCATGAACAGGTTAGGGAATCCCGCCGTATTCATACCTAGGTAAGCTTGAGCCCCATCGCTCCATGCATCGCGTAATTTCAAACCGGATCGGCCAGTGACATTTAACGCAGTGAGATAGGAGGTAGTAGAAAACCCGGTGGAGTACACAATGCAGTCGACTTCGTGCGACGTGCCATCAGCAGTGACGATGGAATTCTCAGTGATGCGTTCGATGTCATCGGTGACAAGATTAACGCTATCGCGATTAAAAATCGGGTAGTAGAGATCGGAAAACAGCGGGCGCTTACAGCCGAATGGGTGGTGCGGTGTTAGCTTGCGCCGTGTCTCAGGATCTCTGACCTCTTCGATCATCGCTAATCCCGAAGTCTCAATGTCGGCGAGGACTTGCTTGTCGCCAAAGGTGGCCAGCGTGTTCCACACGTTGTAAATCTGGTTGCGGTTTTCGAGGACGGCTTCAGGGTTCTCGCGATAATAGTTTAATTGCGTTTCGTCGTACGGGTCATTGGGCTTTGGGACAACCCAATTCGCAGTGCGTTGAAACATTTTCAATTCGCCGGCAATTGGCGCGAGCCGCGGACAAAATTGAATGGCACTTGCCGCGATGCCAATGACGCCGATTTTCTTACCGGCAAGATCAACGGACTGATCCCAGCGTGCTGAATGCCAATAGTCGCCCTTGAAGTCTTCAATGCCTGGAATGGATGGCCACACGAGGTTATTAAACATCCCGATCGCGCTGACGACGATTTGAGCTTGGATGATTTCGCCGTCAGCGGTGGTCACTGTCCAAAGCGATTCCTCATCGCTCCAGACCAAACTTTCGACTGTCGTGTTGTACTGGATATGCGAGCGGACGCCATACTTATCCGTTATATGGTTCAAATACTGCAAGATCTCGGCTTGCCCGGCGAACGGTTGGGACCAGTCGTTCTTCTGCTCGAAACTAAAAGAATAGAGATGCGACTGGACGTCGCATTCGGCGCCAGGATACTGATTCCAAAACCAGGTACCGCCCACGCCATCACCTCTTTCCAGAATTCGATAATCGTCGATCCCCGCTTTATTCAAATTGGCCGCGGTGCAAATACCTGCGGAACCGGCGCCGATGATAACGATGCGATACTTTTTCTGATCCATGTAGTGCTCCGAAATTGTGTGTTTGTCGTGGCAGTTTAAGTTTGATGCAGCCTGCGAGTCTAATTGAGCGCGGCACGCTAAAAAACAGTTATCGGTTATTGTGGTCTTTCGAATCGCATTGCTGCAACGCAACACGTAGTGAGGCGGCGTGGTTTGTACGCTCGGCTCGTTTGATCACGCACTGATAGCGTTTAAGCTTAGACTCAAACACCGTAATGGATGGTTATTCAGCACTAGGGCTGGACTGCTTTGACGTTAATTTCGCCGATGAGGAAGACTAGTGAAACAACCCGAAAAAACACGGATCTTGAAAGAGCTGCTGCGCCAGGTCGAGCAGGGCGTTAACGTCGATGCTGGAATGTTGTTGAAAAATCCGACGGAATCGTATGTTTGCCCAGATCAGGCAGCACGCGAATGGCAGTTGTTTTTTCGCGAGCAACCCCAGCTCATTGGCTTAAGTGGCGATCTCCCGAAACCCGAGAGCTATCTAACGCTAGACGATTTTGGTGTGCCGATTTTGGCAACTCGTGATGGCGAGGGCGTGTTTCGCGCTTTTCTGAATGCCTGTCGACATCGCGGTACGACACTGGTTGAAGAAACCCGAGGGACAGCAAAGCGTTTTACCTGCCCGTTCCACGGCTGGACTTATCGCGCCAACGGCCAACTTCATGGAATTACGCAAGCCGAAGACTTCGGCAAGATTGAGCGAAGTTGTTTATCTCTAATTGAATTGCCGGCGGTAGAGCGAGACGGATTTTTGTGGGTTCATCCTCAACCAGATGGTGAAATTGATCTCGATGCGATGCTGGGTGGGCTCGCCGAAGAGTTACGCGAATGGCATGTCGGAGACCGAGTTTTTAGCGGTGCAACGACGCTTGATAAAGGGATGAATTGGAAGCTTGCGAACGATACGTTTGGTGAAACGTATCATTTTGCGAGACTCCATCGAAATACGTTGAGCAATATTTTCCATAGCGATGCGCTTTGCTACGATGCTTTTGGACGCAACCATCGTTTCGTATTTCCCTCGAAAGGCATCGGTTCCCTACGGAAGAAACCCGAATCACAATGGAGTACAGAAGGCGTCACCACGATCTTGTATTACTTGTTTCCTAATATTCAAATTACCATTGCGGAGCGCCAAATTGCGCTATTTCGAATCTACCCAGTGCCTGGCCACCATGGCCGTTCGCGTACTGTGGTGAGTCATTATTTTAGTGCCGAAGCTTTAGAGCACATCTCGGCGGGAACGAAAACGGTGATCGCGGCGAACAACGTCTACGACCCTAGTGCGCGCGACGGTAATGCTGTTATCGCGCCCCAAGCCGCCATGGAAATCGTTAATAGCACGCTCGAGAAAGAAGATTACATGATGGGCGAACGTACGCAACGAAACATTGAGGCTGGATTGTTGCCGCACTTAATATTCGGGCGCAACGAGCCTGCCTTGCATCATTTTCATAACACGTTTCGCGCCGAACTCGGCATGCCGGCGTTGGAAACACTGGAATGAAATAATTTGGACTGAGGGTTGAAGTTTCACTATCGTCATGGCCGGGCGCAGGTGAGACCCAATTGCGTCTCTCAGTGGGTTTGGTCTATCGTTGCCTGCGTACTAATGATTGACTTCAAGCTCGTAACTCGTGAATTTCCGAAGATTAATCACGCCAGTATCGAACATCAAATATTGACCCTTAATGCCCATTAAAGTCCCTTCGACGAGCGGGTTCTTGTCAAAGTTAAACGACACGATTTTTGTTGGATATTGTGTGACGGGGTAATTAATTTCGACAGTCGACGCCTTGAGTTGTTCTACCGCGTCGCTACCAAACCGTTCCTCAAGCGCGGCCAAGGTTTCTCCTAAGCGAGGGATTGCGTTTTGTGCTCTGCTGGCTAAATCCATCTTGTCATTGTCACCTTTTAGCATGGCCCGCCAGTTGGTCTTGTCAGCCATATTCTTCGCGAGGGCGACTTCGACCAGCCCTGAAATTTGACGGGTCTGGACTTTGAATATGGGTAGGGCTTGGGTCGCGCCTTGGTCCATCCAGCGAGTAGGAATTTGTGTTGCGCGGGTTATGCCCACTTTCATTCCGGAGGTGTTCGCCAAATAGACGACATGATCGACCATGCAATGAGCATCGCCCCAGGACGGTTCACGGCAGGTTCCAAGGTGGTAGTGGCACGTTTCCGGTTTCATTATGCACATGTCACACGACGCAAGTTTTTGCATACACGGGAAACAATGACCTTGGGCGAAGCTCTTTTTTGTTTTGCGGCCGCAGGAGTCGCAAACGATATTCCCCGTGTAGCGCAGTGATAGCGTCTGCCCAATCAGCGGGTTTAACGCCAACTCTTGATCGCCAATTGGCAGGGAGTACTGGACGACGTCTTCCAGACGCGTTTTCATTTTCGTGATGATGCCTAGCATGGATTAGACTCTATCGATATTGGAAGTTTTACGGAATTCGAATAGGGTTGCGCCGCCGAGTCTATTGGAAGATAAACGGTTGCGGCAAGCGCAAGCCAATCGAAAAACGCTCGTGAGCCTTCAGTTGGTCGTTTTTCGGATCACGAAATTAACGAGAAATTAACCGCCTTTGCACTGATTGCGGGTTAATATCCCGACCGGATATCTGACACAGGAGATAGCTATGACTGCGGAAGAGGTTGTAAATCGATTTTGTACTGCGTTGAACCGCGATCTCGATGAATCGTTAGCGTTCATCGCCGATAATTGCGTTTATCAGAATATGCCGTTCGAGCCAGTTATCGGGCCACAAGGCGTGCGCGACACGCTTGAAAGTTTCTTTCAGGTGACTGGGCACGTTCGGATCGAGGTCATCAAACAGGTTGCGACGGGTAGTCTCGTGCTAAACGAACGTCTTGATTATTTCAACCCGCCAACAGGGAAGGCATTTGCACTCCCTGTTGCCGGCGCATTCGAAGTAACGGACGGGAAAATTACCGCGTGGCGAGATTATTTTTGCATGAAGCAATTTAGCGAAGGCACTGGTCTGTCATTTTAGAGGACCGCTAAGTTGCAGGTTTCATTAGCTGGTGCCGAAATTTACGTGATGAATATGAAATTGTTTATGCGTGTGTGCACAAAGTCGTGGGTTGTTGCTGTATTTTTGCTGCTAGCACTTGTCCAGCCTTCGGCATCGCAGGATCCAGACCCCCAAGTCCTGCTTGCGACCACGATCGGCAGCTTACGTGAGCGCGTCTTACGCGACGAAGAATTGATTGCGAAGGATGCGCGGCATGCGGTTGAACTCGTTGATACGCTCGTTTCCCCGCACGTTGATATGCGCCTGTCCGGTCGTCTCGTACTCGGCAGACATTGGGATGGCGCGACGGATCTCCAGCGAGACGCATTTGTTGACGGTTTGACGCGTCTTCTACTTAGGGTTTTCGCGGTCCATATTAGCAACTTCGGGAGCGCCGAGATCACCTATTCGCCGACGGAATATCGTGGCAAGGAAAATTCACGTGCAATCGTTCGGACCCAGGTTAGTAGACCCGGATTCTCGGAAGTGACGGTCGATTATCGTTTCTACCAATCGGCCAATGGGTGGAAGGTTTATGACGTTGGAATATTTGGGATCAGCTTGATAAAGACTTACCACTTAACGATAGAGGCGGAGTTGAAACAGGTCGGACTCGATGGGGTCATTGATCGCATTAACGCTAAGAGTCCGCTGCCGAACGCAGCCGCGTTATCCGATCAAGACCCAATCCATCCGGGTTGAAATTACAGTGGTCCCGGTCGCACGGGATCCTTGCCATCCCAGCCGAGCGCGGCGTCTTCAACGAGCGCGAACAAATCCTTATAAATGTTGTTGTTATCCCACAGTTCGATGAAATGTCCGACTTTGTCCACCGTGTCGTAATAAGTTAATTCAGCGCCGCCAATATCGCATTGGAAGGCCGCTTCATGTCCCAGTGCCTCGTACTGAGCGCAGGTCGCCGCATAATCAACCGGCATCATGCCAAAGTGGTGAACACCTTCGCGGCCCGCATCTAGGAACTCCTTATAGACGGACGGCGCGTCATTGTTCTGGTAGATGAGTTCTATCTGTAGCGCGCCGCTATTGCCTAGCGCGAGATTAACGTCGGCGTTTGCGGGTTGGCCACGGTATCGCTGATTATCCAATGGACAATGTTCGAACATGAAAAACGGACCCACTTTCATAACTTCGGTCCAATATTTGAGTGCGGCATCCATATCTCGCACGACATAGGCGAGTTGCCGGACGGTGTACAGTGGCTGTGACATCAGTGAATACCTCTACAATTCGGTTCCGGGAGTGGACCTTCGGTAATTATGCCGAACTATTGTGCTTCAAATAAGATTATCATGTCCGAAGTTCTTAACTACACATGGATAAGATTGGCCGAACATGGATTTAATACACAGGAACGCTAAATTCTCGATTGGGCAAGTCGTCCGCCACCGGTTATTTCCGTTTCGAGGCGTCATATTCGATGTTGATCCGACGTTCAACAACACTGAAGAATGGTGGTTGTCGATACCCGAGGATGTGCGGCCGCGCAAAGATCAGCCGTACTATCATTTACTCGCTGAGAACGCCGAAACGACTTACGAGGCCTACGTCTCTGAGCAAAATTTGCTTGAGGACACCTCTGGTGAGCCAGTACGACATCCACAAATCCTAGAGTTTTTCGGTGAATTGAGCGGTGCAAAATACTCGCCCAAAGACCATCGCGCTCACTAGCTGAGCCACCGTACCATCTGCTGCAAGGCTATCCCCACCGATAGGACCTAGGGGTAGCTCAGGCGGGTCACGGCAAACGACGTTGGCTGCTGAGACAAATATTCCAGGCAAAATATTGAGCAACAATTGCTAATGGATCGCCGTTATTTAATACACGGAGTGATCCCCGCATTGGGTGCGGCATGCTGCTTTGCTGGAATGGCGACATTGGTCAAGCTCGCGTCCGTCGATGCTGCCTCACAAGTGTTGGTTTTTCTCCGCTCCATTTTTGGTTTACTCATCGTGGCGCCATTCGCGCTCCGCCGCGGACGCGGTTTTCTCGCGACACCACGAACAAAAACTCATGTACTGCGAGCCTTGACTAGTATTGCTGCATTGTCCTGTTTCTATTTTGCGGTCGCGCGGATCGGACTCGCAGAAGCGATATTATTAAACGCGAGCTCGCCGTTGTTCATCGGCATCTTCGCGATCTTTATGTTGGGTGAGCAGCTCGAACGCCACGCAATTTTCGCATTGTTGCTGGGCTTCTGCGGCGTCGTTTTATTACTTAAGCCAGGCACAGATGTCTTTCAATTAAGCGCCGCGATCGGCGCGTGCTCAGCAATATTTGTCGCGCTTGCAAAAATATTTATCCGCCAAATGGCTGACACGGAACCCGTGTTGCGCACCGTTTTCTATTTTGGTGTTTACTCGTCATTATTCAGTGCGATCCCTTTGATTTGGTTTTGGGAAACACCGACAAGCTATGCGGTACTTCATATGATGGTCGCCGCGGCGTTTGGTACCGTCGGACAGACTCTGCTTACCTACGCGTTCACTCACAATCGCGCGGCGCGGGTAGCACCATTTAGCTATCTTACGGTCGTTCTCGGCGGCCTAGTCGGGTGGCTTTACTGGGACGAGCTGCCAGATTGGTTTTCGGTTGCGGGAGGCGCGCTCATCGTCTTCGGCTGCGTAACGATGATGCTCCGGCCAAATCGGGCGAACGCTTGGCAAGAATCGCGTGCCGTGCCGAAACCGGAATCGTAATCAATGGTTTAGTGGTGATGTCCGCCGGTTCCATGAACGTGACGATGGGCGATCTCTTCTTGTGTCGCATCACGAACGTCGACAACTTCTAATTTGAAACTAAGACTGCGGCCTGCGAGCGGATGGTTCGTATCGACATCGACATTGAATTTTCCTACCTTGATCACGCGCACATCGCGTGGGCCTTTTTCGGTATTCACTTTTACCGCCATCCCTGGTCGCAGCACCGGCTTCTTCTTGCCGTCGGTGAGGATGTGCTTTATCGCGATCCGTTGTTCCGCATTCTCTTGACGCGCCCCGTATGCTTCGGCAGGTGACAAGCTCACTTCGAATTTATCACCTGCTTGCTTGTCTCGCATGGCCGTTTCAAGTGCCGCAAGAATATTCCCGTGCCCGTATAGGTAAGTCATGGGTTCGCTAGGATCTGACGTTTCGAGTTGTTCCCCATCGACTTCACTCAAGGCGTAGTGAAATGAAACAACTTTGTTCTCTTCGATCTTCATAGTGGTGTGTCTCGTGTGGTTTTGGGTCGCAATTTATCACGGAACTCGCGTGTAGGCGCAGACCTGGGATCGTAAACAGTTGATGCCGGCGACGAGTATCCGCCTGGCTTGTACATCGCTAGAATACCGCGCACTGCAACCAGGAGCGCTCCGTCCATGAAATTCGGTCTATTTTTCGAACTCTCAACACCGCGCCCGTTCACGCCCGAGAACCAGCGTGCCGTCTATGAGAATGCAATCGAGCAAACAGTCCTCGCAGACGAATTGGGGTTTAGCAGCGCATGGTGCGTCGAGCATCACTTCCTCGAAGAATATAGCCACTCGAGCTGTCCGGATATGTTTCTCGCCGCGCTGGCGCGTGAAACGAAGCAGATGCGCCTCGGGTTCGGGATTGGTACCTGTGTGCCGGAAATGCACTCTCCGATCCGGTGGGCCGAAAAAGCGGCGTTCCTGGATATGCTGTCTAACGGTCGTGCCGAATTCGGCACTGGCCGTTCGTCGACCTGGAACGAACTGGGCGGGTTCGAGGCTAACATTGACGAGACGAAACGAACCTGGGATGAGTTCTGCCGCGTGATACCAAAAATGTGGACTGAAGAACGGTTTTCACATCAAGGTACGAATTTCAGCATGCCGGAGAGGTGCATTTTGCCGAAACCCGTACAGAAGCCGCACCCGCCCTTGTGGGTGGCTGTGACGGCACCTGGTACGGAACTCGACGCGGCAGATCGCGGCATGGGCGCGATAATTTTGAGCATCTCCGATGTGGAAAGAGTCGCGCCACGGATCGCCGAATACCGCAAGCGAATAGCTACCTGCGAACCGGTTGGTGCGTTCGTCAATGACCAAGTAGCGATCGCGAATTGGATGTATTGTCACGAAGACGGCGACTACGCAACACAGAAAGGTAACGAGTTAATTTCTACCTTTGGTTACATGGCCGGCCAAACCGTTGAGGTATCTGAAGCCTACCCAGCGAATAACTACACCGCCCTCGGCTTACTAGGGTCGCTGAGACCCGATCCGAACGCTCCGGATGAAGGCAAAAAACCGCCGGCGAGCGGCCTTTGCTTCGGCGATCCTAAACATTTAATCGGGACTATTCGACGGTGGGAGGCTGCTGGGGTCGATCAGATCATCTTTATGTTGCAAGCACGCGAGCAGTTGCCGCAGCAGGACGTATTGGCGAGTCTTAGGCTTTTTGCTCGGGATGTGATGCCTCATTTCGCGGATGAGCGCTCGGCAGAAAGGGGGATGAAAGCATGAGTAAACCGAAACTCCTTTACGGTGAGCGTGCGAGTTCTGATTTTGCGCCCCCGAAATCAAAACTCGATTACGCCGCGACTAAAGCGCTTGCGTTAGACAATGTGGAAATTTTCTACTCCCTGTTCGAGACCCCGATGAACGATGTTCTGCGCGCGCTACCCGCGAGCTTGCATCCGAGTATTCCGGCCGTGCTGTGCACCAATTTTTGGAACGTGACGGAAAGTCCCTTCGGTCCATTCACGTTCGCCTACGTTGGTCCAGCTTGTCGCACAGGAATTAAGCCGCGGCACATGGTCACGCGTGCTTGGTGTGACAATCCGCTGGCTGCGGGTTACCTGGGGGCAAACTACGGATTCGATTGCAAGCTTGCTGAAATTCGTTGCGGCGAATCGTATGAGCGCATCCGAGGGGAAGTGGTGATCGACGGGAAAACGCTGCTCGACATCACCACGACGGATTGTGTGCCCATTGTCGGTGGCGGTGGCTCGGTTAAATACTCGCCGCCGCTGAATTTATGTTTAGTGGACAACCGTCCCTTATTTGCGCAACTTGAAGTTGGCTATACATTTAAGCGCGTCTTGCGAGGTTCGCTCGCGGCGCCGGTTTTCGATGCCGTGCAATTCGGCGATGTCGCGCTAACGCCGAGCTATCCGATTGCTGGAACATTCGCGGTTTGCGATGTGCAGTTAATGCCGGTTAGGTTCGCGGTAGATCTAACCGTGCCGGCGGAAGACGGTGGCGCCGTTAAACTGGCAAGATAGTGCGCCCTTCGGCGGTTTAGTTGCTTAAGCGTGCCGCGATTGCCAAGATTCTATATTGCGAGCGCAGTACGGGCTTTTCAATTAGCTTTCCGTCGACCACCAGCAGGCCAGCATTTGCCTTCTCAAATGCCTCGGTGATACGTCTGGCTTGCGCGATTTGTTCGTTGCTCGGACTGAAACGACGTTCGATGATTGGGAGTTGTTTCGGATGAATCGCGCCTTTGCCGGTCATACCAAGCTCCGCACACAGCTTGGCTTCATGATCAAGCCCGTCGAGATCGTCGAGGTCTAGGTAGGGCACGTCAATCAAATCGATTTCGGCACCCGCCGCGGCGTGCACCAAGCTTGCACGAGCATGTAGCAGCGCCGCCCACGTGGGCTCCACTCTCAGTTCGGCGGCCATATCGGCGCCGCCGAACAGAATCGCATCGATGCGAGTACTTGCACAGGCGATTTCGTGACAGGCCCTGAGACCTTCATTTGTTTCGATTATCAATTGCAGGCGAATTGGAAGCTTGATGCTATCGAGAAGCTCATCGAGTAGACGAACTTCGTCTGGCGATTTGACTTTTGGCAACATCAATCCAGGTGGCGGACATTCAGACTCTAAAATGGCGAGCACGTCGGCAAGTCCGTCAGCGGTGCGCAGTGAATTGATCCGGACCAGCAGTTCGCAATCTGCGGGGTTGTCTGGAAGTTGTTTAAATAGTTCTAAGGTCGAGGTCCGCCAGCCAATTTGGCTGGTGGCGCGATGGCATCTTCGAGGTCGACGCAAACAATATCCGGGCCAGCAGCCAAGGCCTTTGGAAACATGCCAAGCCCAGTGCCCGGGACGAACAGAAAGCTCCGTCTGGGGCGGGAGAGGGCTTGCACTGTAGAGCTCAACTCGTTGGTTCCACGAACTGATGGTGGTCGAAGAATCTAGGCGAGTCTATTTCGCTTTTGGCAGCTTTGCTTCCTTCGGCTCGGTCGGACCATTCGCCTCAACCCACGCTTTATAGCCGCCCGCCATGTGCGCAACCGGCGCGAGCCCCATGCGATGCAATGACTGGGCGGCTAGTGCAGAACGCATTCCTCCGGCACAAAAAAAGATGAATTTTTTACCCGAGGCGAAATCTTCGCGATGGTAAGGGCTTGCGGGGTCGACCCAAAATTCGAGCATGCCACGCGGTGCGTGAGTTGCTCCAGGGATGGCGCCTTCGCGCCATAATTCGCGGACGTCACGAATATCAACGAGTTGCACGTCATCTGCATCTTTTACCGCCATCACCTCGGCGACCGACAATGTTTCAATTTCTTGCTCGGCTTCGGCACAGAGTTCTTTGATACCTTTTGTGATCATGTCGCAGACCTCGTCTAATCGTCAGTAAATCCAATCGCTAGTTGCAAAATCCATGCTCGATTTCGCCATGCTGCGGGAGATTGTACCAGTATGGCGATCCCAAATGCCTTGGTTTCAATGCCTTGGTTTCAGACGCCTTCGTCATTTTGACCTCTCAGAATCTCGTGCGGTTTTGTTGCGCAGGCAATGGCGTTACTGGGTTGCATGTGAGAACCGCGCGGTCGATGAATAGCGCGCGCGCGATGGGCACAATCCGGTATAAATTCCTTAACGGATAGGGGCGTGTGCCGTACTATGTGCGAACACAGGTGGTGGCTATCATGGAACGGATTAAAGAAGCGCTCGAAAAAGCTCGCGAACAACGTGAAGCAGCAGCAGGGAATGCGGGACGGGCACAGGCCAGTGGTTCCGCGTCGGGATCGCGGCTGGGTAAAGATCGGATCCTGCAACGAGATCCGTTCCGGCACTACTCACCGGCAGAACAAGCTGAATTGCTCGAGTCCGGACGCGTTCTAAGTATCGCCCTGGGTGAGACTTTGCAGTTCGCTGGCGACAAGGACGCGCACGTGCACTATCTTCTTGCCGGTGCGGTGGTCCTCGAATCTGAGGATGCAGAGCGAACGACGGTGACCGCAAACCAATCTGTAGCGCTACTACCGCTCGATCGCCCTGGTTTGAAATTACATACGATTCTTGCTACCTCAGAAGCGGAAGTTCTCCGTGTTCCGGGTTCGGCGCTGCCGGCTACGAATTTCGATGATCCAAATCCCGTACCCAAAGCGGCATACGCTGAAACCTACTCGGGGCAGCAGCTGGCAGAACTTGTTGAACAAATCAACACCGCGAACGATTTCGTTCAAGGCGCGGCGTCTGGAGCAACTGAAGCCAATGCTGATGTCACGCTTAGCGGGGAAGATATTAGCGTTTCGCTAAGCGAGTTGTCCGAATCGGCGCAAACCGTGCTCACGGAGATTGATGCCGCCCCTGAGGAGCCGAACTTGGAGCTTAGCGAATCGAATTACGTGCCGAAGCGCAATGACGAGATTGGCCAGTTTACGCGTGAGCTTGAAATCAAATTCCGCCGCTACGTGGACAAAGTCAAATTGCGCGAGCGCGAACGCTACGAAGCGCAACTTCAGGGCCATGCCGAACGTCTGAAAAGAATGGCCGAAGAGCAGCTGCGGCGCGTATTAGCGCAGCAGCGCGAACAATCACAGAAGATCGCATTCGACAAAGAGCAGCGTCTGCGTGAGCACTACAAAAACCTCAGGGTTTTTGCGAACAAGGTCGCGCGACAAAAGGCTGCGATCTATGTTGCGCGTCGACAAATAAGCGAAAAATTGCATCTAGTTCAGAAAATTCACGCTGAGCTCGCTCAGTTAGGCAGCAAACTCGATGATCAATTAGACGACCTTGAAGGGCAGATGCCGCAAGTGAATCCTGCGGCGAACGCCGGGCCTGGTCGTTAGAGGTGACGCAATATTCTACTAGGGCGCCCTGGTTCCCTAAAACATAATCACGCTCGGGTGCGCATCCGAACCCGATCAGGTGGTGATGACTCGTCGATCACAAACAATAATAGTAAGTAGGCGTCCTCGCTCGTGCGCGAGCGGACGAAAACCAGAGGAGCATGGAATGGAGTTTGGAGTAGCTTTTACACCGCGCATTGGCGATTTCGATTTAGTTGCCATGGCTGAATCATTAGGCTTCGACCAAGCTTGGTTTTTCGATTCGCAAATGCTCTATTCGGATGTCTACGCCACCATGGCAGTCGCTGCACGCGAAACACGTCGTATCCGATTAGCGACTGGTGTCGCCGTTCCAACCACCAGAATTGCCCCGGTCATTGCCCATTCAATTGCTTCGATAGCGGAGTTAGCCCCCGGAAGAGTCGAACTCGGCGTCGGTAACGGCAACACCGCACGGCTTACCATGGGATTACAACCCGTGCCGTTGCGTCGAATGAAACAAGAGATAAGAGCCATCCGTGCGCTACTAGCTGGTGAGATCACCGACCACGATTTTGAGGGGCAAGTGCATCCTGTCCAGTTATTGCATAGGCAAGGCGGTTTCGTGAATTTGGCCGAGGAAATTCCGATCACGCTCTCCGCGTTTGGACCGAAAACCTTGGCCTATTGCGGTGCTGAATGCGATGCTCATCTAACCTGGGCGGCCTCTCCGGAGGCGCTTACTAGTGCGCGCGAGCAGATCGCGCTCGGCGCCGCGACCACTGGCCGAAGCGTGGATTCAATTCCATCGAAAGGAATCTACCCGCTGGCCGTCCTGCGACCCGGCGAGGCATCTTCGAGCACCAGAGTGATCAATAGTTTGGCGCCGTTCATCACGAATTTCTTGCACGTCCAAGTTGAGTGGGACGATAAATTGTTACCGCCGTCGCCGGAATTGGCGGACGTTATTTCTCGCTATCGGAAACAAGCCCAGTCGATTCCAGAAAAACACCGACACCTCGTGTTGCACGAAGGGCATCTGGTCTACGCGCGCAATGATGAAAGGGAGTTCCTCAACGCAGACCTGGCGCGAGCAGTAGCCATGGTCGCAGAACCGGATGACATGATTGAGCGAATACGAGCGCTGGAGAAGGCTGGGCTTAGTCATTTTGCGTTTCAGGTAACCGACGATCCAGTTGGTCAAATGCGCTATTTCGCCGATACCGTGATTAATCGATATCATTAAGTCATTCGATTTGTGATCGTGTGGCGCATAAATCTGAAGCCTCGAGCCTGGACAGTCGAGCGTGCCAAAACCTTTCAGCTTCGGACAGGCGAGTCAGCGGCTTCGCAGTCATGAGTACAGAGCATCAGTTCGACGAACTAGAGCGGCACAAACTAAACCTGGAAACGGGGACAGTCGCCTGGGGCGAACTCGAACGCCATTTCGCGAGCGGCCGTCTAATTTCAGTGAGTCCTCGGCTAGATTTAGTTGATGTCGCGTTTGAATTCGCGAAGGATAACAAATCCCAGCTTGCGTTATGGCTAGGTTCAAACGAGGTATTTCCAGTCACGGACGAGCAGGCTAGCGCCTGGCACATTGAACAAGCAATGTTATGGGCCGTCGTTGTGAAGCCTTGGGTGCTCGTCCAGAACCGGGGGTCGCACGACTAACGGTTGGTGACCTCTACCGACGGTCGATTTCCTTACGTGATCTGAATATCGACAGGCGACGCCGTACGGGTAAGGTATCTGATGATCTTCACGCTTTCTTCACTAGCGTTTGTATATAATCCCCGTCGTGCGCGTGCCGCCTGATTTCATGGTGGCCGCACGCAATAAGCCGGTGATAGCGGTGGTACGAAGCAACTTCGTCGACCCGATAGCGCTGTTTAGACAATTTGTTGTCCGAAATTTCCCCTTGAGTAAGTATCGAAAGGTATTCTGGGTATTTAGGAACTATTTTTAGGATTGACGTATGTATACACCATTGAAATACGCGCTAGCCGCAGCGATTGCCACGCAGTCGCTCATGGCGAACGCGCTGACACCTGCAGACCACCGCGCCTGGATTAAGGCGAACCAAGATGCGACCCCCCAATTCGTTGATGGCGATACGATCACTATCGCTAATGCCGATCTCATTCGGCCATTCATCCCGGTTGAACAGCAAAACTCGCTGATTTTCGACGGCATGGAAATGACAATCAAAGATGCCGGTGATCTGACGCCGTCAGATTCCTATAAGACGGCGACTCAAAAATTTGCCGGGCAGGCTTCATTAGCCGCTGACGGGGCACTAGAAAACTACACTGCCGGGCGACCGTTCGACCCTGCAACGTTTACACCAGGAAGTGTCGAAGATGGTTCTAAGATGGCTTGGAACTGGACCTGGCGTTGGGAAAACGAGGGGCTCAAAATCGAAGAAGTCCACTGGGTGTGGGTACGCGAAGGTGGTGACCACAGTAACCACGAGGTCATGACCTCAGGTGGTGGCAAATACGCTGAGTATTACCTTGGTGGCGGCACGTTCGAGCGTGTTCTCGCGGGCCCTTATCAACGGGTCATGATGTCAGCGCGAACCGATCTACCCGATCAGGGTTATATGCTAAATGGCGGTCAGGGATTTGCTAAGAACACGGCTTTCCGCGAATACACAGGGTTTACCTCGCCGTTTGATATTGCAGGCACGGCGTTTTTGATTTTGCGTTACAACGACGCACGCAAAACAGACGATTCTTGGGCATACATCCCAAGCTTGCGTCGCGTGCGCCGTATTTCTGTTGAAGTGAAATCGGATTCATTGTTAGGCACTGACCATACCTTAGAGGATTTCTATGGATTTAACGGCCGTGTGATGGAACACGACTGGGAATACGTCGGCGTCGCAAAAATTCTTGCCGTAATACGCTCGCGCAATACCGACACGGTTTTCTATGGACCGAACGGTTGGGCGCCATTAGACGATTGGGCGCTTCGAACGGTCGATATCATGCGCCAAATTCCGAAGAGCTCTGCACATCCTTATTCGGAAAAATTCATTTACGTGGATCGCGAATCAGGCGAAGCCCCGTATGCGAATTCGTTCGATCAAAGCGGTCAAATTTGGAAAATCTGGCAGATCCAAAAAGTGTGGTCAGAAGATCCTCACTACAAGGAACACCAAGTTAAGTTTGGCGCACCGCCGACGAACGAAGGGGTTCGAAAGGCTTCATTCCAGAGCATTAATGTGATCGATCTGCAAAACAAGCGTGGAACCTTGGTGCCGTGTCGTGGAAACAGTTTCCCGAACACTGCGTTTAAGAAAGTTAAGCGTACACACGACGTTAACTATCTTACCGAAGGACGTTAATCGACGTTTGATATCTTCGTGATATCTTTAGAGGGCTGCTTTAGGCAGCCCTTTTTTTTGCCCGATTTGTGTGCGACTCGCGCACAAGGCTCAACACGATGCGGTCAACGTGCTCTGCGCAATCGAGCGCATAAATTGAATATTCTATTGAATCTGGAGAAACAGTATGTCGGTGCAGGTGACTGAAATTGCAGAACGGCAACGCTTTTCGCAAACCTTGGGGTTTCAACTAGTGAGCACCGAAACTGACCATGCGGTTTTGAAACTCCCCTACGGCGCACATCTTGGCATTGAAAGAGTAAATGGGGGAGCTATCAGTTCCTTGGTCGACACGGCGGCTACCTGCGCGTTCTGGTCGCACCCGAATGTCGGTTCGAGTTCACGCGGGGCGACCATTGGCTTCGCGATAAATTTTCTTCAATTAGTTGTTGCGGAGGATTTATGGGCAAGCGCGCGAGTACGACGTCGTGGCGGGAGTATATGCGTCGGTGACGTTTCGGTAACGAACGCCGCCGAACAAGAAGTTGCGATCGCAACGGTTACCTACAAATTAAACCCCTAAACAGTTGTCGTCATCTGCGTTCGGCACCGACTTCCATCTAGGCGGCTGAATTGCTACGCTTGCCGGGCCTCTAAATCCGATTAAGGTAAATTTAAACATGAATTTCGACCTTGAGAAAATTGATATTCACCGCCCGCAACGTTACGCAGAACAAGGATTCCCGTGGGCAGAGTGGGATCAAATGCGTCGCGACGCACCCATATTTTGGTACGAACGCGAGGACATAGAACCATTCTGGGCGGTCACTCGTTACGAGGACGTAATGGAGATTTCGGATAATCAAAAGGTCTTCATTAACGGCGGCCCGCGCCTGCGGCTCGCGTTAAAAGGCGAACCCGAGTTGTTGCGCGGGGGGCTCGATAAGTTTGGTGAATCGAGAGGATGGGATCCGCAAGAACCGCCGGATTTCATTTTTATGGACAATCCGCGGCATCGGCACATGCGAAAACTATCGAGTTGGGCTTTTACTCAGGGCTGCATGCGCACGATGGCATCGCATTTCGATGAGCTAGCCGAAGGGTTTACCCGAGAATTCGTTGCCGCTTTAGAGGCCACGGCGAAGACCGGGCAAACGTGCGATTTTGTGCACGAATTATCTGCCAAGTTGCCGCTAGCTGCGGTCGGCGAAATTATTGGGCTCGCCAATGACGACTGGAAACAGATATTAATATGGTCGAATGCCTTACTGGGCGAAGTCGAACCGGAGCATATCCTGCCCGGGGAAACGCTACCGCAGGCGGCAGAACGAAACATGAACGAGTTCCGCGCATATCTCGAAGTGTTGGTTCACGAAAGTCGTGCAAATGGTGCCGAGCGTGGTGGATTTATCGATCATTTAGTGCACCACGAAGTGCAAGGAAAACCGCTAAGTGATCAACAATTGATCGGCTACTTATTCGTTTTGATTGGTGCTGGCAATGATACGACGCGTAACGCAACAACGGGCGGATTGGTGGCGCTGTTAGAACATCCGGAGCAGCGCGATCTGCTCTGTAAGAACCCGGACTTACTGGAGTCTGCGGCAGGTGAGATTCTCCGTTGGACCTCACCGGTGATCAGTTTTTTGCGTACTTGCACGGAAGATTACGATTTAAGCGGTACCAAGATCCGGGCTGGAGAAACGGTTGGGGTTTTCTACCCCTCGGCCAATCGCGATGAGAGGATATTCGACGATCCGTACCGATTTGATATTACACGCGACCCGAATCCCCATATTGCGTTTGGTTACGGCGCGCATTTTTGCGTCGGTACGAATCTCGCCAAAGCGGAACTACGCTCTGCATTAAAGGCCTTGCTACCGATCCTGCCGAAACTCGAGCTGGCCGGAGGCGGGCGGCGAATCGCGAATACGCATGTGTCGGGGTTTTCAATGTTACCGGTGCGAGTGGCCGCTTAATTTCGCGGCCTTGCGCTCAAAAATCACTTGCGCAAACTTATCCGCGATCATGCGGATAAGTTAGACGGCGCTCTCGCACACTAAGGCACAAACATCGGCGAAGGCCGCCTCTGCTAAGGCGCGCATCTCGTCGTCTGTTCGATCTTGGATTGGGTGCGCGACGAATAGCCCGCGCGGCTGAAAACCTAGCGCGTCGGCCTGCGCGTGCGCAGCGTTGATAAATACTTCCGAGGCAATGAATCCGCCCGGAATTCCGCGGCTGTCAAGGTTCTTAATGTCCTGCAAACTGCACGACGTACACGAACCTCAATCGGCGAGACCTTCGACAACAACGTCGCATTGTTGAGCCATCTGTTGCAGTAGCTCAGTTGGTGCGGCGCGGGTAAAAGTCGGTTTTTTGAAACGCAGTGTCTTTAGACCGCGCTGTTGCATCAATGAGTCGATGCGATCGAGGAAAATATCGCCGCGCGATTTCGAGATATCGAGCAGGCCGATGGTTAATCCTTCCAGCGATTTTAGTTTCGGAAGCGGTTCGCGTTCGGCGGGGTCGAGTTCCGCCGTCGGATCGAGCAATACTTGGTGCATTATCTTATCTCCTTTGTAACGGGATCGGTGCCTAACGATCCTTTCATTAACCAGCCAGGAATAATGGCAGAAAACATTCCCGCGTCTCCCCCGGCGCGGATCAGCTGCAATCCCCCTGGGCGAAATTTCGGAACCAGACCATTCGTCGAGCCTAGTGGCTTGGCGCCGTCGCTGTCGTCAGTACCCATGCCTAAGTCTTTGGCTGCGACTAACAACGCCTCATGCAGCGCCGCCGTCGCCTGTGCTTTAGTCCAGCCGGCGTTATCGAACACCCGACCGTGTTCTGGACCTACGACGACGACCGCATCAGATGCATTTGAAATGTCGACATGGTTTACCGCTCGTAATGTTCCAGCAATAGATGAAATCAGCGGTTGGGGGTCGCGGGAATTTTGATCCACAACACCTTGTACACCGTCCGCCGAGAACAAGGTCACGCTAGAACGTCCAGCTTCGATGCCGCATTGATCACCAAGCGTTTGCCAGGGCGTTGATTCATCTTCTGCAAAGCAGAAACTAAGTTTCCCTGGATGCCCGAATGTCGACTGATCGGCGAACTGCGGATGGCCGCCACCCACATTTCGAACGATTAACTGCAAGGCCCGACCGATCGTAGAATTTGCCCGATTACCTTGGCCGAGAACATTCCCTTTCCAGTTCATGCCGATCGCTTCGCGAATGGGTCCGTTGACCACGATCATCGGGCCACAATGCCAGGTTGTTGCAAGTAGTCCGTGTAAACAAAATGCCGGATCAAGTGCCGCTTCTACGGCCGCAATAACCACGGGCATGTATTCGGGCTTGCAGCCGGCCATCACAGCATTAATGGCGATCTTCTCAATAGTTAGAGGTACCAAATTAGGCGGCACGAGTCCCAGGGCATGGTCTGCGCTGAGGGTCGTTCCAGTCAACATTCGGTAGACCCTTTGTCGGGTAGGTGGCACAACCGGCAAGCCGTCACTCCAACCCCGTTCGAAGCAATACTCGATGTCGTCCTCGAGCTCGGGGACGTCGAGCATACGCGCGTTGGTTTTGAATCCGCCGTGTCGAATCGCCAGTTTCTCGGCGATGTTGGGTTCTACCGATTTAGATCCGCAACCTGGACGATAAACCGGTAACCCTTCGCCGATCGAAGCGATGCCGGTGAAGTTTGCCCATTCGTCTCTTTCCCAACCGGTAATGCGCTTTTCTTCGGCGCCGTTAGCGACGTGTATCAATGTCGGCACTGTTTCTATGGCCAGCCGATAAGAATGCTCTAATTCGGTATCGTCGATGCGTCCTTTGACGGCGGGAAAATTTGGATCGTCTTGCGTATAGACCGTTAGTGGACGCCCGGAATTTTCAATCGATTGTAAGGCTGGCTCGACGAGCAAACATGTAGGACAGTCGCGTTTGACGACCGCGATGTAACCATTCGGTAGTTCCATAAATTTTTCCTTGTTGGCTCCATAAATCTATCGCGTGGGCTACGGTTTATCAACCAACGACAAACTACTGGTATCGAATTCAGCACGGGGAACTTGCGTGGGTTCGACGAGTTGCACACCCGGCGGCGCGAGTTCCAGCCCTGTGGTATCAAAATCAGGTGTTGGCACCGTCTCGTATTCGACCAACGTTGAACCCACCTCGGCGAGGTCGAACTGGGTCGTATCGAAGTCGACCGGCGCCACGACTTTCGGTTCGACCAACGTTGTACCGACTTCGGCAATTGTCAGATCTGGCGCTACAGGGGGGGCAGCCGCCGCGGGCGGGCCCGTCTGTGCAGGCGCCGGCATCGGTTCCGCAGCCCCGGCTTGGTTACTAGCCGATTTGTCAGAATCAGATGCGGATTTCGCGGGCGCCGCGACGAGTTCAACAACCGCACCCGCCTTCCACAACGCGGCTTGATAGCTCCGTGCTTTTGCCTCGTCGATGTCCTTCTTGATCAGTACTGGCTTGCCCGAAAACATTAAATCGACTTTCGCCGCGCCGACTTTAAATAAGCCAGCTAAATTTTCACGCACTTGTTGCGGATCTGCACCGTCAACGATGCGTCCCGAAAAAACGACTGCGAATCGTTGTCCTTCCATCGCACTGTACTCCAAGCCTTTAGCGCTAAGTGTACTCAGATCGGCCGAGGCGTAAAGGCTTAAAAAAAGTACAATTCGCTCCATTTTGGGGACGCGAGCGCTGCGACTGCATTGCATGAAGAACTACCGACGCTGTTGGATTAATCACTGGCTTGCTACTCTAGGCAATCTACAGGTGCCAATTGCGGCGCTACTAGGGCATCAAACTATCAGCAATTGAGACGGACTAAGGAGAACACGAGATGAGCGACATATACGGCGAGCATCACCGCACGTTACAAGATCAATTCGATACTCGTCGCTTGGCCGATCGCCTCGAAGAAATGATTATCGCCGATAAAATTGGCGATCAGGACAAATTATTTATCGAATCACGTGAGTTCTTTTTCCTTTCGACCGTCGACCCAAGCGGTCAACCCACTGTCTCGTTTAAAGGTGGCCCGCGCGGGTTTGTGAAAGTGGTCGATGAGAACACGATAGCGTTTCCGAGTTTCGATGGTAACGGTATGTTCTATTCCATGGGGAACCTCAAAGCTAAACCAGAAATCGGCATTTTGTTTATTGACTTCGAGAACCCGCACCGCATTCGTTTTCATGGCCAGGCGACGATCGATCTTGGCGATCCGCTGTTGCCGCAATTTCATGAGGCCGAATTAGTTGTCCGTGTGAACTTATCGAAGATGTGGATCAACTGCCCGCGCTACATACCTAAGTTTAAAAGAATAGAAGCATCGCGCTACGTCCCTGATCCAGCCGCACAAACGCCGTTGGCTGGTTGGAAGCGTATCGACGCGGTTCAAGACGTGCTGCCTGAAAAAGACGCGGGGCGTCCAGAGGCGGCTGGCGGCGTTATTTCAATGGAACAATGGGTGGGTATGTTGAACGACGGTGAGGGATGAGCGCAGTTGCTGCATTTGATGTTTACTGCAACATCGAACCGTATGCGGTTTACCGATCGAGGTTCGAGCGGCGAATGGATAATTACCTGTTTGGCAACATTGCGCTGCCGAGGACGCCTGGTTCGTAGTCCAGTGGATTTCCGCCAAGAACACGGAGTTTCCGGAAATATTGCGGTAAACGACTTACTGCAATATCTCTCGTCGTCTCCGTGTTCATAGACCGAATCGAATTTAGGCGCGCATCGCGCGCATCGGTTTAGCGAATCGGCTCTAACACGACGACAGGAATTTCGCGGTCGCCGGCTGCCGTTTTGTAATCCGCAAAAGGGGGATACATGGCGACCATTTGATCCCAAATTTTTGCTCGTTCTGCGCCTGCTGCGACGCGTGTATTCGCCTGGAAAATGTCGGCGGCGACTTGCGTGCCGACTTTGCCTTGGGCTTTGATATTGTGATACCACCCGGGGTGTTTTGGCGCGCCTCCTTTTGAGGCGATGATGGCGTAGCCACCGTCAACTTTGCCGTAGAGCAATGGCATGACGCTCTCTTTGCCGGATTTTCGCCCAGTGGTCGTTAACAATAGAGTCGGCAACGGACCAGGTCCTCCGCCCACTGTGGAATCCCACATGTGGCCCTTTTCAGGGTCTTTTCGATACAGCTCACGGTGTTGTGCAATCCAGCCGCTTTCGCTCGCTTCGAGAATCGGGTCACTCATAAAAATGTTCTCCGTCAGTGTGTGAATTAGAGCGCTACTATACCGCTTCTTGGCGTGTTCTAGCATCGCGCCGCTTAACAACACGGGCGCTCTGCGCTTAGGCCCAACACTGGGACCAGTACCCTCCCTTAAACAGAGTCGGAGTCGCAATGGTCGAGACGTCATTGAAAATAGGGATCAGCGTGTCGATGACCGGCCGCTATGCACTGCTTGGGCGTCAGGTGTTGGCAGGGATCGAGTGTTACGTGGCGGACGTGAATCACATTGGCGGAATGTCGGTGGGCGCCGATCCTAAACGTCTGGTCGAACTCATTGCCTACGATGACCAAAGCGATACGAATCGGTGTGCCGATTTGGTCGGCCGATTAATTGATCGTGATCAGGTCGATCTTCTGATGGGACCCTACGGAAGTGGTCCGAGTTTGGCTGCTGCCAAGGTCGCCGAATCGGCGAATGTTGTTATGTGGAACCATAGTGGTTCGGCGGACAAGATCTTCACTCAAGGGTTTCGCTGGCTCGTTGGGATCATTTCGCCCGCATCAAATTATTTACGTGGCGTACTTGAGTTGGTGAAGCGCCGTGATCCGCTTGCGCAACGAATTGCGATCGTTAGCGCGCAAACCGGCTTTGCCGATGAGGTAGCGAACGGCGCACGCAGAGCCGCCGAGGAGCTCGGCTTTATCGTGCAATCGCACCAGCGATATCCATCCGGCGCGACGGATTTCGCATCGATCCTTCGCGATCTGGATCGTGAACGCCCTGACTGCCTATTGTGCGTCGGCCGCGTCGAAGACGACTTGCAGTTAGCGCGTAAATTGTGTGCGTCCACTATCCCGATAAAGTCGATTGCTTTGGTCGTCGCAGCGATCGATCAATTTAGGGCAGAGCTTGGCAATGCTGCGACCGGATTCTTGGCGCCGAGCCAATGGGAACCGGACGCAGCATCGATCGCCGACTATGGTCCAAGTGCTCAGGCTTTCACTATCGCCTATCGAAGTCGAACGTCCGAACCACTCGATTATCCTGCAGTGCAAGGCTACGCCGGCTGTCTGATCGCGCAACGCTGCATCGAAATGAGCGGTACTTTGGAGCAACCGGCATTGAGGGAAGCGGCCAATAATGTGCAGTGCGCAACTCTATACGGCGCTTTCAGGATTGATGCGTCAACTGGGCGGCAACTCGGACATCAGATGCTTGTTACTCAATGGCAAGGCGGGCAGAAGTACATTGTCTGGCCCGAGAATGTCGCGAACGCCACGGTGCTTTATCCTCGCATAGAAGTAGATGAGTAAAAATTTAAGCCAACCAGACTGGTCAGTATCAAATTACAACTAAGGATCCCATAATGTTCTACACACGAGTTTTATAGGAGACCCATCATGGGTGAAAAACTTAAGTCGGGAGACAAGCTTCCGTCTATCGTCTTGGATTTAGTTGGAGGAGGGGATGTCACGCTGCCTGGCGGACTATCGACTGATTTCGCCGTCGTACTATTTTATCGAGGACATTGGTGATCGTTCTGTCGCCGGCAGTTAGCTGGCTTCGAAGCAAGTAAGGCAGAGCTCGAAAAACTGGGTGTGTCGATCTACGCTGCAAGCGTAGATACGGGAGAAAAGGCGAGTGAAGTTGCCGCCGAATTGAGCTACCCCCTCGGCCAAGGCGTTAGCCGGGAAATTGCCGATTCGTTAGGCGCCTGGTGGGAAGATCGCCGTGGAATTATTCAACCCACGCAGTTTTTGCTACGCCGTGACGGCAGCATTGTTCAATCGACATATTCGGACGGTCCACTTGGACGTCTGGATGCGGCCGATGTGTGTGGCTTAGTTAATTTTCTGATCAGTCAGAAGCAGGGTGGATTCTAGGTTCGCCAGGAGCTGGGATCCTAGGAGTCTCTATCAAGATTTCAACAAGATTGATGCGAGATCCGGAA